>JANQNU010000080.1 GCA_028279405.1 Phycisphaerae bacterium | reverse complement strand
AGGTCTCCAGTAGATCCGGCTGCTCGTGATTACGATACGTACGCAACGTCGTAATGCCGACGTTGTCCCGTGCCGTGCCAATCGGAATCCACTCGATCTGCTCGGTCTTCGTAACCAGTTCCGCCGCATCGGGCACGGCACCATCCGAGAAGATCAGTACTTCCGCCGGCTTTTCGCTCGACGTCGGCGTGTCCTCCATTCCCTGTGTGATCATCGAAGGCGGCGCCATATACGCTTCTGCGAGGTTCATCGCTTCGCTCATGTCCGTCTGTGCATCGGTCGGCTCAATCCGCTCGATCTGCTGCACCACCTCGCTGACCGTCGACGTGAACGGCGTGATCACACTGGCGCGGTCCGCGAACGCGACCACCATAATCTGCGTCTTCGGCTCGGCCCCCCAGAAACTCAGCCAACTGCTGCCCCGACGGTTATACGCACGCACGCGCCGAATCGCCTGTTCCTTGGCAATCTCGAGCCGCGTCTGGCCGCCTTCCTCACGTGTGTTCATCGACGCCGATTGGTCGATCAGCATCACGACCCGCTCCGCTTGGGCTTCGAGCCCCGAAACGATCGGTCGCATCAGGGCGATGATCGCCGCCGCCAACACCAGTAACTGCAGCAGCAACAACAGGTTCTTCCGCAGCTTCTGAAACGGTGCGTTGACCTGCAGGTCCTGTACGGCCCGCTTCCAGAGAAACGTCGACGACACGGTCTCCGAGCGCCGACGGAGCTTCAGAAAATAGAGCAGCAGCAGCACCGGAACGACGCCCGCCGCGATCCACAGGGCCCACAGGTTGAGAAAACTCATCGCAGCAGTCCCCGCTGCCGCAGGTACGACATCACCAGAACGTCAAACGAAACGCGCGTGTTCGTGAACAGATAGCTGATGCCGCGGCGAACACAATGGTCCTTCAGCTCCATGCAATAGGATTGTAGATTCGACCGGTACTTATCGAGCAATGGCTTGCTGATCGTTACCTCCGCGACATCCTCGTCCTCGATGTCCAGCAGCTTCAAGTCACCGGCCAACTCCGGCTCGACCTCGTCCGGCGACAGTACTTGAATGACGTAGAGGTCACAGTCGCGCCCCAGCAGATAGCGAATGCCGTCTGCATAGCCACCCTTGTCGAAGAAGTCACTCAGGACCAGAACCACTCCCCGCCCCTTGTGACGTGACGTGAACCGCCGCGCCGCAGTGGCGAAATCCGACGTGCCCTCAAACTCGATCGCCTTCAGAAAATTGATCATCTGTGCCGTGGAGCGCCGCCCGCGTACACCCGCCATCTCATGCACCAGCGTGCTGTTGTAGCCGTACAGGCTGAGCCGATCCATGCTCACCAGCGCGATATACCCGAGCGCGGCCGCGACACGCTTGATGTACAGCCCCTTGTTCGGCTTGCCCCAATCCATGCTCGCCGACATGTCGAACAGTACCGTGACGTTCAGATCCTCCTCTTCGAGGAACAACTTCAGCAGCAGCCGCTCGAGTCGGGCGTAGATGTTCCAGTCGATGAACCGCAAGTCGTCGCCAACGACGTAGTTGCGATAGTCGGCAAACTCGACGCTTTCCCCCATACGCTTGCTGCGACGCTCCCCCTTGATCGAGCCGCGAAAGATCTTGCGCGACAACACCTGGAGCGTGTCCAGCTTGTGCATGAACTCCGGCGTAAGCAACTCCTCACGCTCGGCCGTTGGCTTGGTTGCCGAGGGTCTTGTGCTCATCAGTTCCTTCAACGTGAACGGACCGCCACCACAGGCATTATCATACTATTCGTAATCGACGCCCGCACCCCGTTACAACTTCGGACCCCCGTTGGGTCTGCCGCACCGCCGCCTGCCTATGCGCCGGCAATCTTACCGATCGCGACGGTGCGCCCGAATCCACGCCCGTACGCTCGCCGAAGCCACTTCCAGCAAGGGTTCCAGCACAAAGACGCGATCGAGCATCCGCGGATGTGGCAGAATCAGGTCCGGGCCTTCGGCGGAGCGCTCGCCCGATTGCGGCGTCTCCATCGTCACCGCATCATAGAGCAGCAAGTCGAGATCGATCGGTCGTGGACCGTTCCGCACCGTCCGTTGCCGACCCAGGTCACGTTCCACCGCCAGCAGGCGTTGCAGCAGCGCACGGGGGCGCAAGCGCGTCTCCACCCTTGCCACCGCATTCAAATAGTCAGGTTGCGGCGGCCCGCCTTCGGCCGGCGTCTCGATCACGGTCGACATCCGTGTAATTCGTATCTCTTCGGATTCCGTCAAGCGGCCTGCGGCACGCTCGATGTTGGCGGCACGGTCGCCGAGATTGGCGCCAAACGCCACATAGATCCCTTCCAGCTGGGCATCAATCGGTGCAGCTACCATTGCAGCTTGCGCATGCGCTCCAACGCTTCGCGGGTGCGTTCGACCGAAACCGTCAGCGCGAAGCGGACGTACCCTTCGCCGGTCGGCCCGAAGCCCGCGCCCGGGACGCAGACGACGCCCGCTTCGTCCAGCACCTTCGCGACCAGATCCATCGACGTGTAGCCGTCAGGAACGCCGCACCAGACGAAGAAGGTCGCCTTGGGCATCTCCACCTGAAATCCAAGCTCCCGCAGCCCGGGCACGAGCGTCTCCGCTCGCTCCGCATACACCGCGCGCTGTTGCTCGATCTCCGGACGGTCGTAGCCTTCGAGCGCGACCGTTGCCGCATCCTGGATCGCGGTGAACTGGCAACTGTCGAGGTTGGACTTGATCTTGGCTAGGGCCCCCACGACGTCCGCGTTCCCCGCCGCGAACCCGATTCGCCAGCCGGTCATATTGAATGTTTTTGAGAGCGAGTGAAACTCGACTGCGACATCCTTGCCACCCGCTACTTCCAGCACGCTCGGCGGACGGTAGTCGCCGTAGTACATCTCACTGTAGGCGGCGTCGCTGGCGATGATCAGATCGTGACTGCGGGCGAACGCGACCGCCTCTTCAAAGAACTCACGCGTCGCGACCGCGCCCGTCGGGTTGTTCGGATAGTTGAGATACAGCAGTTTCGCCGAACGGACTGCGTCACTGTCGATCGCGCCAAAGTCCGGCAGCCATCCGTTCACCTCCAGTAGTGGAACCGGGATCGGAACGCCGCCGACGAATAGCGTTGTCGCGTTGTACACCGGGTAGGAAGGGGAGGGGATCAGGGCGCCATCGCCGGGGTTGAGCACTGCCAGCGGCAAATGCCCCAGCCCCTCTTTCGAGCCGATGACCGCGAGGATTTCACGGTCCGGATCGAGCGCCACGCCATACCTTCGCTCCAGGAAACCCGCTGCGGCCTTGCGAAACGCCGTCGCTCCCTGATCGTGCGGATAGCGGTGATACTCGGCCTTGCGCGTTGCTTCCTGCATCCGATCGACGATGAACGCATATGTCGGCAAGTCCGGATCGCCGATGCCGAACGTGATGACATCCTTACCCGCGTCGATCGCCGCCTGTTTCTTGCGGTCGATGTCGACGAAGAGGTACGGCGGTAACGCCTTGATCCGGTCGGGAAGGGTAAACGGCATAACCCGCAAGCTCCTGGAACGGTAGGGGATCGAACCCGCCAATGGTTGCGCGGCCCAAAGCCGCATCCATGACGATCAAAAACGAAGTGTAGACAGCGCTCTTGTCGGCGACAAGGTCGGCGCGCAAAAGCGGGCAGGGGGGGCTATCAGCGAGGGATGAAGCGAAGAAACACTCGCGGTGGATCACTAACCCGAGAGACGCGAAGCCGCGCGCGGTGCCACGACGCTCCCCGCCGTGCGTGAGACACCGCTACCGCGCGTTACCGCTAGTTGACGCTTCCGCTGAACGTCGGGAACGCCTCTTCTTCGGCTTCCTTCTGGATCAGAATCTTCGCCTTCATCAGGATCAGCAACGTGCGCGTGTCCTTGATGATTGTCGAGTTCGTGAACGCCCGCTTGAGGATCGGGATCTTGCTCAGGATCGGAACGCCGGCCTCGACCTCGACCTCGCCGACCTGCTTCAGTCCGCCGAGCAGGATCGTTCCGCCATCGGGGATCGATGCGGTCGTGTTGATCGTGACGAAGCGCTGGTCGAGCAGGGTCAGGAACGCGCCCGGCGAGTTACCGCTGGCACGCTGCACCTCGAACCGCTCGAAAGAGGGCTCTTCCGACTGCTGCGTCTGAACCGTGACGGTGACATACTTGCGGTCGGCGCTGATCGTCGCCTCGACGTCCAGCGTGGCACCGCTCTGGGCGGCATTGGTTACCGGCTGGAAACCAACCGCACCCTCGGCGAGTACCGGGTTCAGGCCCGCAACATACTGTCGAGCACGGCCGACCGTAATGTTGGATCGCTGTCCGTTGAACAGCAGCAACCGCGGTGCCTGGACGATGCTCGAGCGCGAATTGGCCTGCGTCGCCCGAATCAGGAAGTCGACCTGTAGGTTGTCCAGGAACGAGCCCGCAATGTTCAGCGCCGGCTGAAGTGCCGCTTGCGTCGCAAACGAGCCGGGGACGGTCGTGTTGTAGTTTGCCGGGTTGGTCAGCGCCAACGAGCTCTGCTGAGCCGTAATCGGCGTGAGGTCGTTGAAGTGCGGCGAAACGCCGGTTCCACCCGGTACGAAGGCCGCCTGCTGGAACGGCTGTGCCGGTGTCGTTCCGGCCGCGAAGGGCGTTCCGAAGCCCGGCGCCGATGCAAACGAGCCGATCTGCGAAAACTGGCGCGGAATCAGGACCGCGGCTCCGGTGAACGGATCGACGATCGTCGCCGGCGAACCGCCACCAGTGAAAGCGCGATCGAAGCCGGCGCTGCCACTGTTGAAGACGAAGTCGATATCGACCCCGATCTCCTCGAGGAAGTTCGACGTCACGCTCAGGAATCGGGACTCCAGCGCGATCTGCAACGCGCGCGTCTCGCGCAACTGGCTCAACAGGTCCTGCACCTGCCGGTGCGCATCCGACGTGTTATAGATGATAAGCTGGCCGTTCAACTCGCGGAGCGAGGCGTCGCCGCCGCCGCTTTCACGCCACGAATCGGGCTCGACGGTCTCGCGGATCACGTCCATGATCCGTTCGACCAAACCGGCAGTGTCGAAGTTATCTTCGTTATTGTTCTGGTTCGTGTTCTGGAAGAGGTTCTGGCCGCCGCCGCCGCCACCACCACCACCGAATCCGCCGCCGCCGCCGCCGAGTCCACCGCCACCCTGCTGCGCTACTGCCTGAAGCGCCTGACCGGGGTCGAGCTGGGCCGCGTTGGTAAAGCGGGGCACGTTGACGAGCAGATCGCGAATGTCGTACACCAGCACGAACTTGTCGCGATCCAGCTTCTCCTTCGTCGCGACACGCAACAGGCTGTCGCCGACCGAAAACGCCAGCTGCACGTCACCGCCGATCTGGTCGAGGACCGTGTCGAGGACCGTGCGGAACTTGAGGTTCGAAAGGTTGAGTGAGATGGCCTTGTCGCGCTCGATGCCGTTGGCCTCGAGGTCCTCCCAGTCCACCGAGAGGTTGACTTCCGTAATCTCCTGGAGAAAGTCGACGACCTGCTCGAACGGCTGCTCCTGGAACAGAATCTGGGGCAGCGTCTCGTCGAGCTTGCGGTTCAACTCGATATCTTCGATGTTCTGACCGGTCACACCCGCACCCAGCACATCGCGACGCGACGTCAACTCGAGCCAGTTTCGCGGGTAGAGCACGTCGTAGTCCCACGGGATCAGCGCATTCTCGGCGCTGGTCAACGCGGCGCGCGACTCGCGACCGTAGTTGTCATGCCACTGCTCCTGGCGGATGACGCTCGCGTAATCCTCCGAGATTTCGAGGAAATGCCGGGCGGCGACGTCCGACGGATCGATAAACAGGATCTGGCGATAAATCTCGGTCGCTTCTTCGAAACGCCGCTCCTTGCGCAGTTGCGAGGCCGTGTTGAAGAGCTGCTCGACTTTCTCACGGCGCTGCTGCTCGAGAATCCGCTTGCGCGCCAGCACGCGCCCCTGGATCTCCAGGCGTTCTTTTTCCGCCATTTGCTGCTCGTAAAGACCCTTCTGCTCGAGCAGCTCGGTCCTGAGCGATGTGGCCGCTTCACGCGCCGTCTCGTACCTTGAAACCGGCTCGGCGTAGATTCGGTTGCCTTCGATGATCTGCAACGCCTGCTCGGCCAGTTCGATTGCCTGGTCATATTCGTTGTTCGAAGCCGCACTGCGGGCCTGGCCGGCCAACTCCTGCATCTTGGCCACGGCACGCTGCCACAGCAGGCTGTCCCGCTGCTGCATCTCGTTGACCGCCGTGTCCGAGACCGTCACTGCGGCCGCCGGCCGAACGTTGCCGGACGCAGCCGAGGTCTGCTGAGGTGCCTTCGGCATCGGTCGGGCCGGGGGCCGCTCGGCGGGTCGCGCCGCGGACGTGTTTACCGGGTGCATCGGCATCGCGCCGCCGCCACCACCGCCCGATTGCCGGCTGGCCGCCGGACGCGGGCGCTGCTGCGCCTTCGACCGCTCAGTGATGGCGTCGTTCCGTAGCGCCGCCGGTGCATAGTCGTTCTCGATTACCTTGTTGAACAGCGTCACCGCCTTGGAACGATTGCCACCGTTGGCGGCGTTCCGTGCGGCCTGCAGGTCCCGACGGGCCTGCTCGACGCCTTCCAGCGCCCGCGGTACGAGCCGCAACATCTGCTCGTACTCACGCTGCTGGGCGGACGGGAGCTGCTCCCGGTCGACCTTCTGCAGGGCGGCGTGCGCGTCCTGATAGCGCTGCTGATCATAGAGATCGATGGCCTTTTCCAGGTTGCTGTTTGCCAGGCATAACCCCGGCAGTAGCAACACCAGGAACGCCAGCCCGCTTCGCGTACGCAACGACAATCGCATGGGGATCTCCTTGGGGGTGGGTACGGAGGGCACTACTGCTTTCTCCCGAACGTACCTCCTGAGGGCGTGCACGCCAAACACACTCCACTGGTGCCAGCACCTGTCGGCATTGCACCGACGTGCCCGGATCGACAGCCTTTGCCGTCCGAGCGAGTTCCAACCTGTCGGAAAGTGTATCCCGCCTTTCCGACCGCGCCAACCCAAATTTTGTCCGCGACCCCGATCGCGTGTTCTCGCAGATCTTTGCCGCGGCCTTCCGGTCGTTCGGAACCGGGCACCTTAGGGTGCTTGCCCGGTGACGAGTTTCACGAAGCAGTTCACGTCGCTCACGGTGATACGCCCGTCCTTGGAGCAATCGGCTGCGAATCGATCGCAGTCCGGGTGGGCGAGGGCATAGGCTTCGGGATCGGTTAGAGCGAGGACGAAGGGATTGATGTCAGCCACGCCGGTGCTCCCGTCGCAGTCCAGGTCACCGACGGCAGTACATGGATTGGACGGCCCGTCGGGAACGATCACGAAGATCTCGCCATCGTGGTCGCAAACATACAGCTCACCGTCGTGGCCCTCGCCGAACGAGACGATGCGGTCGATCGATGGGCCACTGGCTGGGGACAGATCGTGCGATTGCAGGTCATGCACCCTGTTGACGGGATCGTAGCGCAGCGACCACACCGCTCCGGAGCAATAGTCGGCGAAGAAGTAGGCCCCCTGAAGGTCGCAGATCGCGGTTCCGCGATAGACGTACCCGCCTGTGATCGAGCACTCGGGGCCGTGTGCGTAGGCATGGATCGGGTCGCGCATCTGGCTGGTTCCGGAGCAGCCGTTGTAGGATTCGAATCCCTCGCGGCAGCGCCAGCCGTAGTTCTCACCTCCGGTGCTGCTGGCGAGTTGGTGGTTGATCTCCTCCCACGCGAACTGTCCGACGTCTGCGATGTAGAAGTCTCCCGTGCCGCGGTCGAAGCTGTTACGCCACGGGTTTCGCAGCCCGTAGGCCCATATCTCCGCGGCGCCGTTCCCGGCGACGAAAGGGTTGTCTGCGGGAATGCCGTAGTTTCGGGTCGTGTCGTTCGGAAAATCGTCGCGGTCGATATCGAGTCGCAGGATCTTTCCCAGCAGTCGATTGCGATTCAGGGCATTGTTCAGCGGGTCGCCGATACCGCCACCGTCGCCAACCGCGATGTAGAGATAGGCGTCGGGGCCGAATCCGATCCACCCGCCGTTGTGGTTCACGGTCCCGTTCGGGTGATCGATGGTCAGGATCGGGTGGGCGCTGTTGGCGTCGGCGATCTCCGGGTCGTCGGAGACGCGATACTCGACGACGGTCGGATCTCCAGCCGGGTCGGTGTAGTCGACATAGAACAGGCCGTTCGCGACGAAGTTCGGGTGGAACGCGAGTCCGAGCAGTCCTTGTTCGCCGGCGGTCGAAACCGACACGGTCAAGAACGGCGTGGGCCGCAGCTTCTGCTCCAGCCGATCAAAGATGCGAATTCGCGCCTGCCCGTCGGTGCCGTGCTGCTCCAGAATGTACAGGCGCCGATCGTCTCCTGGCGCCGTGGTGACGAATACCGGACGTGAGAGCCCGTCGACGACCAGTGCCGTCGTGATCGGCGTGGATTCGTTCGGTGCACCGGGTGCCGGCCCGGCGATGCCCCCAGTACAGGCAATGATCCCGATGAATGCGGCCGCAGCGCGACCGGTCCCCCACGCGACATCCCAGCGCATGGTGCTCGCTCCTTTCCACCAAGTTACGAATGCGGGTCGGGCGTTTCCCATCACCGTCCGACCCGTGCACCGCTACGGTTGTAGTCGAATTCGCCGAACGATTGCAAGCGGGCCGATCGACCGGGTGTGCGTTAGCGGCGGATTATCGGCCATTGGCTGTTTCGCGTGAGCTTTGTCGTTCGGAATCTCGTTGTTCCCTGGAGCGGTGGCCCGATCGCCAGCACCGATCGGCAATGGTCGCCTGAAACGTGGAGTTCGTCCCGGCATCCAATGGTTCGTTCGTCCAAGTCAGGATTGGAAGGGGTGTGGTGACGGGCGGGAACGCCCGCGATTGGAGGTTGAAATGGCCACCGACAATACAGTGCCCATCGATGACGCGAACTTCGATACGGAAGTATTGGGGGCGGGGCAGCCCGTGCTGGTCGACTTTTCGTCGCAGGGTTGTGGCCCGTGCCAGATCCTTGCCCCGACGATCGCCGAGATTGCGGGTGAGTATGCCGGCCGTGTCAAAGTTGGCAACGTCGACGTTGGAGCCGCGCCGCGGGCAGCAACGCGATATGGCGTCTTTGCGGTCCCGACGGTTATTCTGTTCAGGAACGGTGAGCCGGTTGAGCGTCTGTCCGGTTTGCGGCCGAAGACTGCATACATCGCGGCGCTCGATTCCCATGTTGGTGCGAAGTAGGTCGTGCCGCCCGGCGCAATGTCGCTGTCGGGCCACTGAAACGTCGCGGCGACTGTGGGCATCCAAGGGGCGATTGTTGCGGTTGCATTGACAGGTAACATGAGGATCCTAGAATTCGCCGATCGGCGAACGAGAGACTATGACGACTGGAGGTCTGAAATGGCTGGCGACAACACGTTGAATTTCGACGATGCGAACTTCGAGACCGAAGTGCTGGGTGCGAACGAACCCGTGTTGGTCGACTTTTGGGCGGAATGGTGCGGTCCGTGCCAGATGCTCGGTCCGACGATCGATGAGATCGCCAACGAATACGCGGGCAAGGTCAAGGTCGGCAAGGTCGATGTCGAGACGGCACAGCAGACTGCGATGCGTTACAACGTTCAGGCCATCCCGACGGTGATCCTGTTCGAGAACGGCGAACCAGTCGAGCGTCTCTCCGGCATGAAGCCGAAGAAGGAGTACAAGGCGGTACTCGATGCCCGTATCAGTGCCGCTTAGTGCACAACCGGACCGCAGGGTGCGGGCATACGTGCCCGCACGCTCGCTCGGATGACCACTGAACCAGCCACTATTCGACTCGCTCGCCCGACCGACGCGCACGCGCTCGCTGATCTCGGTGCCCGCGTCTTTCGCCGAACCTTTGGCGACGACCCTGACCACCGGCCCGATGACATCGAGCTCTTTCTCGCCGAGTATCACTCGCCGCCGGCGCTCGACCGCTTTCTCGTTGATCCGACGATTACCTACTACGTCGCCGAGCGCGTCGCTGATGACGCGACCACGTCCACGGTGCTGGTGGGCTACATCAAGCTTTGCGACGGCGCGGTCCCCGCTTGTGTTTCCGGGCCGGACCCGCTCGAAATCGCACAGCTATACGTTGACTTCGCCTGGCATGGCGGAGGGGTTGCGCATGCGCTGATGGAGGCGGCCGAAACACATGCGTTCCGAGAAGGTCGCGGCACGTTATGGCTCGGCGTTTGGCACCGCAACCTCCGCGCACAGCGTTTCTATCGCAAGTGGGGGTTCGAGCACGTCGGCCGGCACCCGTTCCAACTCGGTAACGACCCCCAGACCGACGAGGTGTTTGCCCGACCGCTGGCACGTGCGCATACTGATCCCGGACGAGCGATATCGGATGGGGACGCGGGTGCGTGAATCCGATTGACATGTATTCGCTCGGTCTATAGCCTGCAGGTTGCAGCGCCTGGGGGGCGTCGGCGTGATCCGCGACGACTGCCGTCGGGACCAGCGCGGGGTGTCGGCGGAGGCCGTTCGCGACCCGCGCTGCCGTGCAGACCGTCCCGACGACCCGCGGTCATCAGGAGATTCGTAATGAAACCAGCGCTGCTGCCATGCTTTATTCTGTTGCTTGTGCCGTTTGCGATCGCCGAGGAACCGGAAGGGGCGCCTGACGAGCCGACGTTCGCGAAGCCGACATATTGGCTGCGCGCCACCGGCGACCGGGTTTACGTCCGTTCGGGGGCCGACCTGAACAGCCATCCGCTGACGCAGGTGCCGGAGAACGCGGTCCTGGCCGGCGTCGAGGCGCAGGGCGAATGGCATAAGATCGTGCCGCCGGAAGGTGCGTATTCGTACGTTGCAGCCGAGTTCATCGAGCGGATCGGCGGTAACCGCGGGATCGTCAAGGTCAACGGCCAGTTGCGTTGCCGGGTCGGCAGCACGGTGTTCGATCTCGACCCGATGCAGTGTGAGGTGCAACGACTGCTGCCCGATGACGAGCAGGTCGAGATCCTCGGTGCGGAGGGCGAGTGGCTGCGGATCAAGCCGCCGATCGGCGTCTACGGCTACATTTCGGCGCAGTTTGTGGAACGAATCGACGCGGACCGCGCCCGTGAGCTTCGTGAGCAGGGGGGGGCATCGTCGGTCAAGACGACGGTGATCGAGCCTGCGTCGGCAATTGAGTCAGGCGGTGATGCTACGGGCGACCCAGGCGCTGACCGGGCGACGACGGCAACCTCGCAGCCGGCTGCTTCACCGGCGCCGCGAAAGGACGTCTGGCAGGAGAAGTGGAACGAAGTGACGCGGTTAATTTCCCTTGAAGCATCCAAGCCGATTATGACGCGGGATTGGGGAAAGCTGGTGGCGGTGGTGCAGCCGCTGGCAGATCAGGAAGAGAATGACACGATCGGGCTTGCCGCCCGACGCTGGATTCCGGAACTGAAGCGCCGGGCGGCGGACGTCGAGTTTCTCCGTCGATCGGCGAGTGTTGCCAGTCGCGGCGCGCTGCCGGCGCGAACCGTCGAGCGATCGCTGACGGTGACGTATTCGGGGGCTGCGGACCTCAAGGGGCTTGCCGGGCGCGGCACGCTGATCCGGGCGCCGCAAGGAGCCGGGGCCGCGTTCGCGTTACGCAACCCTGCTTCGAAACGGATGATTGCGTTGCTGGATTTCTCGGGTGCGCCGAAACTTCAGCCGGAGAAGTTGCTCGGGCGCGAGGTGGGCGTGAAGGGGAAGATTCAGACGGGGGCGGACCTGAAGGTTCCGCTGATTCAGGTGACGGAAATCGGCCGCATCGAATGGGTGCCGGCCAAACGTCCCGCCGGTAATCCCTCCTGACGACAGGGCGCCCATCCCTGGGCAAGCGTGCGTCCCAGATCCCATCGCTTGCGCTCGGGGCTCGTGTGTGAGTGTCTGGTTCGTGCCGGGGTCTGGCGAGCGCCCTGATGTTGGCGGGCGAGACGCCCGCCCCACCCAGTGTTTCTTGGGACCGTTCTTACCGGGGCAGTCGGGTACAGACGCCTGCCTCATCCTGGCAGCTTGCTGCCCGAGCGAGACGCCCGTTCCACCCTTCTAGCGCGGTGCCCCACTCGAAGCGTACGGTGTCCCACCCTTCGAGGGTGAGGGACGCCTTCACGTGTGTATTGTCAGTGGTGCCCCCCGGTCCACTTTGCAGTCCGTAGGGTGTGTTCCCTTCCCGCCATCGGACGTGCTGCTCGACGGTGCGTTCCGCGGACGGAACGCACCTGGATTGTTCTAAATGAGGTACCGGTTTCGCGCTACTTGATCGAAATCAGTTCGACCTCGAACACAAGGGTGCTGTTGGGGGGGATGGTGCGGCTGCCGCGTGAGCCGTAGGCCAGATCCGGCGGGCAGATCAGCACGGCCTTGCCGCCTTCCTTCATCATGCCGACGCCCTCGGTCCAGCCGCCGATGACGCCGTTGAGCGGGAATTCCGCAGACTTGCCGCGCTTGTAGGAGCTGTCGAACTCGCTGCCGTTGAGCAGAGTGCCGCGGTAGTGCACTTCGACGCGGTCGGTTGGCTCGGGGGAGTTACCGGTGCCGTCTTTCAACGAGAGGATCATGAGGCCCGACGGCGTCTTGGTGAACTTGCCACCGCTCTTCGACTCCCAATCGGCGACGACCTTGTCCACTGGATTCTCCGGCTTCATCGACTTCCTTTCCTCGGCCATCGCGCGGATCTTGGCGCGGTCCACCTTACCAACCGTCCCCACCTTCTCGATCACGACCGGTTCTTCGGGCGTGACGGCCGTAGGCGACGGATACTTCGGATGACGGGCGACCTTCGTATTGCGGATCTTGTCAACGACATCCATGCCCTCGACGACCTTGCCGAAGACGGCATAGCCGGCGCCGCCACTGATGGGCTGGTCGAGGTTGGCGTTGTCGACGACGTTGATGAAGAATTGGGCCGTCGCCGAGTTCGGGGCGGCGGTGCGGGCCATGGCGATCGTGCCACGGACGTTCTTCAGCCCGTTGTTCCACTCGTTCCGGATCGACGGGTGCTTGGTGGGCTTCTGGGTCATGTCGGGGGTGAAGCCGCCGCCTTGGATCATGAAGTTGGACATCACGCGGTGGAAGATCGTTCCCTTGTAGTGGTCCTCTTCGGCGTAGGTGAGGAAGTTGTCGACGGTGATGGGGGCCTTCTCGGCGTCGAGTTCGAGAACGATCTCGCCGTGGTTGGTCACCATTCGGACATGTGGATGCAGTGGATCGCTCTTGGCATCCGGTTTGGTCATTTCGTCGTCCGCAACGAAGCTCGCCGCGAGCGCGGTCGTGAGCAGGAGCGATAACATGAGCAGTCCCTCGATCTTGAAGCGGGGTTTTGATCATCCCAACAACGCGGGGATGATCGACGCAAAATAGGATAGTCCGATCCGGCGCTCTGCGAAAGCGCTACCCGCGCCATGCCGGCCTTTGGCGTGAAAACTCCGGCCGAAGACGCTAGACTGAGGCAACACCTCTGGAGGAGCAAAGGAGAGCGGCATGTCCGTTGCAAAGTGTTTCATTGGGTCCATCGTAGCGCTGATTGCGGTCGCGGCCGCGTCGGCCGGAACGCCGGTCGATTGGGATTTCGACCTGTCGACCGACGGTGCGGATGTCGTGTGGGTATCGCCGACGGCTGTGGCGGCGGACGCCGACCAGTTTGACACGACGACCACGATTACGTTGGTGGAGATTGTGGTTGGTTTCTCGATCTTCGAGATCACGGTCGACGTGACCGACCAGGTTCCGCCGGAGTTCCTGGTGACCGAGTTGGTGCTGCCCGGTCCGGCGCCGATCCTGCTTGTTGATCAAGGGATCGCGTTTCCGGAGCCGCCGGAACCGCCGTCGATTACGGGGAGTCTGCGGGTCGAGATTGATGGCGCCGGTTTCGGCCGGGCGTCGTTCACAAACGTGACCCTCGGTCAGCTGATGGTCGAGTTCCCGCCGTTCGGGATCGTGAACGCTGATGTGCGGGAGATCCGGGTAACGGGCAGCGTGACCGTCGATCCCCAGTTCTTCGTGCTGTTGGGCGACATGAACTGTGACGGCGCGGTGACGGTCGGCGATATCAACGCGTTCGTTCTGGCGCTGGTTGATCCGGACGGTTACGACGTCATGTTCCCCGATTGCAACCTGCTCAACGGCGACTTCTCGGACGACGGCCAGTTGACCGTCGCGGATATCAACGGGTTCGTCGCGGCCCTGACCGACGGTTCCTGACTTTTGCGCGAGGTCGCGCTGAACCGCGATGCGCGGTCGACGTTGACGAGGACGAGTTTTCTGGTCACTTCTGCGGGAATCGGGTATAGTGCGCGCTTATCGGATGCGCGGGGCAAATGCCCGCGTGTCGGAGATCGGCGTACGGCGTTTCGGCAAGCGAACGCGTGAAAGTTGGGCCAAGACCCGCCAGCAGGCGTAACATCTGGCTATGAGCTACGTTATCGCAGTCGCACTCCACGTTGGAGCACCCATGTGTTCGGATCGCACGCCGTGGGGTGCGCGAAGGTCGTGTCAATGAATCGCGCGTGCTTCATGGGTCGTTTCGTGGAACGAATGCGGTGTCGTGCCGGCCGTGCGATGCGGCCGGGCGCTACCCGGTAGTACAGGAGGTTCCAACCCGATGGCTGATACGATGGAAGGCAAAGGGCAACTCGACGAGAATGCCTTCGATCCGGTCGCGGCCGAGGGAGCGGCACAGAAAGAGCCCGCCCTCAATCGCTACTTCAAGGCCACCATCCGCATGAAGGTCTCGGACCTGCACCTGAAGGCGGACAAGCCGCCGATGGTCCGCCAGAAAGGCGATCTGCGTCCCATGACCGGCGGCCCGCTGACGGCCGAGCAGATCCACGACGGGATCTTTGAGCTGCTCTCCGAACGCCAGCGACAAATCTATAACGAGCATGGGGCGATCGACTTCGCGTACGACGTTGGCCCGCAGGGCGATGCTGACCGCTTTCGCGTGAACGCGTTTCAGCAGCGGGGCAAGATGTCGGTCGCGGCGCGGCGGGTCTCGCGGGAGATTCTGAACTTCGAGCAGTTGCATCTTCCGGAGTCGATCAACAAGATCCCGCAGTACACGCAGGGAATGGTGCTGCTCGCGGGCATTACCGGTTCGGGCAAGAGTACCACGATCGCGGCGATGATCGACTGGATCAACGAGCGCTCACCAGTACACATGGTGACGATCGAGGACCCGATCGAGTACATCTTCTCGGACAAGAAGGCGACGATCAATCAGCGGGAAGTCGGGATCGACGTCAAAGACTTCCACATGGCGCTGAAGTACCTGATGCGTGAAGACCCGGACGTGGTGCTGGTCGGTGAGATGCGCGACATCGAAACGTTCAGCGCCGCCGTTCACGCGGCCGAGACGGGTCACCTGGTTTTCGGTACGATCCACGCCTCGAGTGCGGCCCAGACGATCTCGCGTATCCTCGACCTCTTCCCTGCCAATGAGCGGCGCCAGGTTCGACAGGCGCTCGAGTTCAATCTGAAGGCGGTAGTTTGCCAGAAGCTGCTGCCGTGCGTTCGTGACGACCGACCGGTCGTGCCAGCGGTCGAGATCATGATGACCAATCCCGCGATCCGCAAGCTGATCCGCGAAGAGCGCGACAACGAGATCGTGGACGTGATTCGCGCGTCGTACAATGATGGAATGGTGGACTTCACCGAATACCTGCGTATCCTGGTGGATACCGGGTATATTGACCACGCGACGGCCTATGAGGCCGCGCCGAATCCCGACGAACTGAAGATGGCGTTGAAGGGGATCCGCTCCCCGTCAGCAGGTATTCTCGGCGGCTAGCGCGATACGGGCCGCGCGTCCGATTCTCGAGCGAATCACGAGCAGAGCGCCTCGTCCTTGGAACGGGCGTGAATCCAGGAGACTCAGGTGGTGGCGATGCTGGCCGATTACGCGCTCGGATTGCTCGCGGTGGGCGAGATGTACGCCCACCCGATCAAGCTCGCGGGGATCTTTGTCGCGTTCGCGATTTGGGTCAAGTTTACCGAGTGGGTCGACAAGGACTCCGTTCGGGTCAACACCTATACGATGATCTGGAACTTCTCGACGCTCGGCGCGGGCATCGTCGCGTTCTCATGCGCGCTGTTCGTTCCGAACTTCCTCATCGGCTACCTGGTGTGCTGGGTCGTGCTGCTCGGCGTCATGGTGCCGTACATCGTCCATCGCAACGGGCTCGTCGAGGCGCCGGACACCGTCTTCACCGTTCATCACGTGAGGCGGCTTCAGAAGGGCGGCGGGCAAGGGGGCTCCGTGGTCGAGGTCAACGAGCGTGTGGCGCTCAAGGGCCCCGGCGGCAAGATCCGCGTCTCCGAGGATGAAGAGGAACGCATCCAGTACAGTCTTGTACAGGACCTTTTCTTCGAGTTTCTGTTGCGGCGTGTGGGCCTGGTCGAAATGGCGCTCGGGCCTGAGGAGGCAACGATCCAGTACGAGATCGACGGCGTGAAGATTCCGCGCGAGTCGCTCAGTCGTGAGGACGGCGAGCGCGTGATCCAGTTCCTCAAGGAGGCGCTGGGGCATGATATCGAAGAGCGCCGCAAGCCGCAGCGTGGTAAGCTGACGGCCAAGACCGAGGATCAGAGTTTCGAGTTGCGAATCACGACGGCCGGCACCACGGCCGGCGAGACCGTGCGGATCCGCGTCGTCGGCCCCGAGGCGACCTTCAAGATCGACGATCTCGGTTTCACCGCCAAGCAGCGGGAGCGCGTTCAGGAAGTGCTGGACGCCGAGCGCGGTCTGGTCATTTTCAGCGGTCCGGCGGGCAGTGGCCTGACCACGACGATCTACAGCGTGACGCGCTCGCACGATGCGTTTCTACTCAATATTCAGATGCTCGAGTACGAGGCCGAGTTGGAGATCGCGAACGTCACCCAGAAACGCTACAGCGGTCAGGACAACAAAACCTTTACGGATGAGTTGCAACGGATCATCCGGTCCGACCCGGACGTGCTCGTCCTGCCCGAGCTGCGCGAGGCGACCGCGGCGCCGATTATCGCCAAGGCCGCGATTCAGAAGCAGAAGATTTATACCTGCCTTCCCGCGGTGGAGTCGGCCGAAGCGATCCGCAAATGGGCCAAGCTGGTCAACGATCCCAAGATGCTCACGGATGCGCTCGTGGCAGTCTTCAACCAGCGACTGGTCCGGAAGCTTTGCGAGGTTTGCAAGGAAGGCTACAAGCCCGATGCGGCGCTGCTTCAGAAGCTCAACTTGCCCAAGGACGCCGTGCTCTATCGTGTCCCCGAGCCCGAGTACGACAAGCAGGGCAATCCGATTCCCTGCTCGGCCTGCGAAGGCGTCGGCTATGTCGGGCGCACGGCCGTTTTTGATGTCGTGCTGGTGGACGACGCCTTGCGCAACATCATTCAGCGCGGCGGGAACACGGCCGACATTCAGACGTATCTTGCGAAGGCCGGGGCCGGGCTGCAGAAGTTTGCACTGGACAAGGTGCTGGACGGCACGACCAGCATCCAGGAAGTTGTGCGCGTGATTCGCGGCGAAGCGCGCCGCAAGGCTGGCTGAGTCGCGAAACAGGAGAGACGGACATGGTGCTGAACATCATCTGTTTGCTGTTGATTCTCGGCATTACGTTTCTGAACACCATCTACGGCCTGTTCAGCGGGCTCGTTAACCTCTTCTGCTCGATCATCGCGCTGGTGATCGCGCTGGGGTTCTTCGAGACTGCCACCGATGTGGTCACCGAACAGTTCGGGTTCTCGACCACCTACGCACCACCGATCTGTCTCGCGGCGTTGTACGCGGTTTCGCTGACCATCTTGCGGACGGCGGCTGACAACCTCGTTCGCGGCAATGTTCGCGTGCCGGCGTCGGTCGATTGGGTGGGCGGCGGCATCTGCGGCTTCCTGATCGCCGAGATCTCCGTCGGCGTGCTGGTGCTGTCCTTCATGCTGCTGCCCTTCGGCGGCCAGGCGGCCATGTATCAGCGCTACCAGCGCACGGATGACTTCGAGGACAACTACGCCGTTTTCGAGAAGCAGCCGGTCTGGCTGATGCCCGACGAGTTTGCCGCCGGTCTGTTCAAGATGCTCAGCAGCGGAAGCTTGCAGTCGAAGACCACCTTCGCGAGCGTCTATCCGAACTTCGCCGACTGGGTGTTTTACACGGGTAACACCGTGCAGGACGAGTCGAGTACGGCGCCGCAGCGCGGTAAGAGCCGGGACGGCTTCGAGCGCGGCATCAGCGTCGACAAATGGTGGCGGGCAGATGAGGTCAAGGGCCGCTACGTTCTGGACAAGCCGACCCGTCAGAAGCCGGAACCGCCGTACAAGCCGCTTACTTACAAGCCCGAGCCCGGGTACAAGCTCATCGGCGTGCGCATCGGGTTGGACAGTTCGTCCGCCGAGTCGCCGAAGAGCCCCATGCATCGGTTCCGGCCGACGATGATCCGGCTGGTCGGCACGGTCGATGGCAAGCCGATGGACGCGGTCGCCCGCGTGCTCGGCGGGGTCGATCCGAACATCGGGGACGCCTATCGGATCGCCGACATCGATAGCAACTTTACGATTTCCGGCGGCGGAACGACCAACATCGATGCGTTCTTCGAGGTCGACGAGCGGTTCGAGCCAAGTTTCGTCGAGTATCGCCGATTTGCGCGCGCCGGGCTTCGTGCGGGCAGCAAGGCTGAGGACGGCGCGCCGACGGAACGGCTGGCGGCCACGCAAGGCGATACCAAGTCGTCCGGCGGGGGTTCGCGCTCCACTGGACCGCTCTCGTTCGCCCGGGGTGCCATCAAGGGATCTTATGGCGATTTTGCGCAACTGACGGACCGCTTCGGCGCGCCGCAACTGGTGAACGACAACGCCGAGATCTCCGGAGATAAGTTCGTCTCCGGGCGATTCTCAGGCGCCGTCTCGGACTTGAAAGCGCGACCCGGGCAGCCCGAAATCCGCGACATGGCCGCGCCCGGCGACCGGCGCATCTTCCGGATCACCATCAAGCCGAAACAGGCGCAGACACTGGCCGGCGGAGTGTTCAACTTCGTCAGCGGCACGCTGTCGCAGTTCCGAGTCCTCGACAAGACCGGCGACAGCTATCCACTTGCCGGCTACTCGGTCCAGATCCAGCGCGACGGCGAGGACTACGTCGAGATGTTCTTTACGCCGGACCCTGAGGGCACGGGTTTTCGCGGAATGCTCGACTTCAAGGACGTGAAACTCTCCGAGATCCGTGGCCAGGAGGACGCCCTGCTCACGCTGTACTTCCTCGTTCCACCACGCTCGACGTTGTACGAGATACAGAACCAGGCCGGACAGGGCGTTGCGTTCAGTGAAGTGACGGTCGGCGGCTAGTCGGCGGGGGGCTGGGCGCGGCGGACCTCCCACTGCGCCCACGCAGGCTTACTACACCTCAATTCAACACGCTGCACATGCTAGTGCGAAGAGCGCTCGGTAGGGCTATTGTCCGGGCGGTTCTCTGGGGGCGTCGTGTGGTTCTCGGCGGTGAGCACGATGCGGTTCTTGCCGGTCCGCTTGGCGCAGAGCAGCGCTTCGTCGGCGAGATGAATGAGCTGATCGGCGTCGCGCGCGTCCCAGGGAAAGCTGGCCAGCCCGCCGCTGATCGTGACCGGGCCCGGAGCTTTTGCACCGAGACAGCGGAATTCGTGTTCGTGGATCACACGGCGAAACCGCTCGGCCAACTCATCGGCGGCGGTCGGGTGGTGCGAGCCGGGTACCCGGGGGGCCTCCGCGTCCCACATGATCACTCCGAATTCGTCGCCACCGTAACGCGCGATGATGTCCGTCTCGCGCGAGGCGTGCGTCAACAGGACCGCGACTTCCTTGATCAGCTCGTCGCCGGTGCCGTGGCCGAACTCGTCGTTGTATTGCTTGAAGCCGTCGATGTCGAACAACAGGACGGTGATCCGAAGGCGCTCGCGGGCCGCTTGTTCGATCAGCCCGCGGAGACGATGTTCGAAGTACCGTCGATTGCGCAGTCCGCTCAGATCGTCGGTCCAGGCCATCTCATGCAGCTTCTGCTGCTGCTCGGAGAGCGCGATCGTGAGTTCGACCAGCCGACCGAAGATGCCAAGGCGCTCCGCAGTCGCGCTGTCGTAGACGCCCGCAGCACGCCGGCCGAGCGTGATGCCGCCAACCACTTGCCCGTCACGTCGGATCGGCTCTCGCAACACCGGCTCATCCAGTTGGCCAACGCGCGCCGAGCGGCGCGCGATCTCGATCGACACGCCGACCGCTTCGAAAGTCTGCTGGAACATTTCCGCAAGCCGCTTGAGGGTCTCGTCGGGCCCGTCCCCGAGTTGGCGCAGCACTTCGGCGTATTGCAGCAGGTCATGCTCGGACGCCGGCAACGCCGGGCCCGTGAAGCGCGGTCGGCGGGCCGGGAACAGCGTGCTCAACTCGTCGGCGTCGAGCGGCTCGAGCAGATAATCGGTAGCACCGCATTCCATCGCCTGACGTGCCCGTGGTTCGTCCACCGGGTCGCAGGTGACGACAATCGGGATGCCTGGCGAAACTTCGCGCAGACACTGCAATGTCCGCAGTGCCTTGCCCGCTCCCGTGAGCGAGAACACGATCCCGTCGAACGAATCGCCACCGCTCTGCCAAAGCCCTTCCAGCGCACGCTCGGTGCCGGTGCAATCATACTCCGGAAGGAAAACCGCGATCTGCTCGCGCAGTGCGGCGGGGCCGATGACCATCAAACGCGGCATCTCGTGCGACCTTACCTGCGTCCCGTTTTCTGCTCGTAACCGCTGAATCATTCAGACGACTCTTCGCGGTCCGGATCGGTCAACAAGGCTTCCCACTCCTCCCGGCTCAGGTTCGCGGAGGGGAGCTTCTGCTGCCGTTCGTCCCGCGGTCGGATTCCTTCCTGCTCGTCGCGCGGATGAACGGCGACCCGGTCCCCCATCCGCAGCGTTTGCGGGGCACCCGCGCTCAATTCCTCCTGCAGCGCGTCCGGGCGCCGGCGCAACACCTCCTGTAACGCCTCGATCGTCGAACATCGTATCATCCGGGCATCGGAATCGAGCACCGTTTTTTCGGTAGCGGCCCCGTACAACACCATGCCCACACCCGGCCAAGTCTCGCGGATGTACCGCGCGATGTCGACCTCGTCGGTCGGCAACCATTCAAGACCGATCAGGACCAGGTCCGGGACCTCGTTGGCGTGGATCAGCAGATGAGTGCAGGCGGCGAACGCATCCGGCCAATTGACCGTACGAACCCCGTGGTTCCGAAGCCACTGGTCCACCTCGGTCATCGCGGCCGGCTCGCCGGTCTGCAAATGCGCAGCCATTCCGATCGTACTCACGCGTGCTCTCTCTCCACCTCGCATCCCAGCAACCTGATTGTAACCGCGACGAGGTGGCTGTCAAAATCGGTAACCCTTTGTTTTGAAATGGGTTACAGTTTTTCGCAATATCGCCACCGATGGTTATCGGTCGTATGCATGTGACCAGGCACACGCAGGCGGCGTTGGCCGCGCTTCGGAAGGCGCTGTCACTTTGGCACGGATCTCGACACGGCTGACAATAAACACCTGTCGCAGTTTCAAGCTTTCGTACGTGCCCGTGTCCTAACTCGCTGCAAACAAATAAGATACGGATGTTCGTGGAAATCGGTTCAGTGGCATTGGGTTTGCTTGTCTATTTGCGGGCAGAGTCTAGTTGCTGCTGGATGCTGCCATACTGACGTGAAACTAGACCGTTTCCAGCACGGAATATCGAAGGAGACCTTTCCATGGCGGCCAAACAGCTGGCGTTCGATCAGGAGGCGCAGAAGGCGGTGCTCGCCGGCGTCGAGAAGCTCGCATCTGCGGTCAAGAGCACATTTGGGCCGCGCGGTCGCAACGCCGTCCTCGATAAGGGCTGGGGCGGGCCGAACGTGACCAAGGACGGCGTCACGGTTGCCGAGGAAATCGAGCTGCACGACAAGTACGAAAACATGGGTGCCCAGCTCGTGAAAGAGGCGGCGAGCAAGACCAGCGATGTTGCCGGCGACGGAACGACGACCGCTACGGTCCTTGCCGAGGCCATCTACCGGGCCGGTTTGCGGGGGACGGTTGCGGGACTCGATGCCAACGGCATCAATCGCGGGATCGACGCGGCGGTTCGGGCGGTCGTCAAAGAGCTCGGCACGCTCGCGAAGCCGATCTCGGATCGCAAGCCGGAAGAGATCGTCAACATCGCCAGCATCTCCGCGAACAACGACCGCGTGATTGGCGAGATCATGGCCGACTGTTTCCAGAAGGTCGGCAAGGATGGTGTGATCACGGTCGAGGAGGGTAAGAGCCTCGACACCGAAATCGACCTCGTGGAGGGCATGCAGTTCGACCGCGGGTATCTCAGCCCGCACTTCGTGACCAATCCCGACGAGATGGAGTGTGTCCTCGACAAGGCGCTGGTGCTGGTTTACGAGGACAAGATCAGCAGTGTCACCAAGCTCGTCCCGTTACTTGAGAAGGTGGCGCAGTCGAAGAAGCCGCTGCTGATCATCGCCGAGGACGTCGAGGGTGAGGCATTGGCGACCCTGGTCGTCAACAAACTTCGCGGGATCCTGAACGTGGCAGCCGTGAAGGCGCCGGCGTACGGCGATCGGCGGAAGGCGATGCTCGAGGATATCGCGATCCTGACGGGTGCGAAGCCGATCTTCAAGGATCTCGGCATCGAGCTCGACAATGTCGCGATTGCCGACCTCGGTCAGGTCAAGAAGGTACACATCGACGCCGACAACACGACGCTCGTCGAGGGCGCGGGTTCGAGCGGCGATATCAAGGGCCGGATCGAAATGATTCGGCGTGAGATCGAGTCGGTCGACAGCGACTACGATCGCGAGAAACTCCAGGAACGGCTCGCCAAGCTTGCCGGCGGCGTGGCACAGATCAACGTCGGCGCCGCGAGTGAAGCCGAACTCAAGGAGAAGAAGGCGCGCATCGAGGATGCCTTGCACGCGACGCGGGCAGCGATCGAAGAGGGGATCGTTCCCGGCGGCGGCGTGGCGCTCGTGCGGGCCCGTGCGGCGATTGAGAATCTTCGGATCAAGGGCGATGCCGAGAAGGCCGGCGTGCAGATCGTTCGCGATGCCATCACGGCGCCGCTGCGTACGATCGCTTCCAACGCCGGCTACGAGGCCGCTGTCGTGCTCAAGCGCGTCAGCGACAAGACCGGCAACTTCGGCTTCAACGCCGACACCGGCGACTACGGCGATCTGCTCAAGATGGGCGTGATCGACCCGGCCAAGGTCGTCCGTTGTGCCCTCGAGAACGCCAGCAGCGTCGCCCGTGTGCTGCTGAGCACCGCGTGCCTGATCGCCAGCAAGCCCGACGAGGACGATGGTGGCGCCGGACACGACCACGATGACATGGACATGATGTAGGCCGACCTGACGGCTTGGAGATACGTTCACTGACGATTGATCGGTGCAGCGATTTGGATCGCTGCCTGCGAACAAAGGAGAGTAGGAAACATGGCTACCGCAACCGCGAAGAAGGTGAAGATTCGTCCGTTGGAGGATCGTCTGGTCGTCGAGCCGTTCGAGGCGGAAGCGATGTCCGCCGGCGGTATCGTGCTGCCCGACTCGGCTCGTGAGAAGCCGCTGCAGGGCAAGATCGTCGCGACCGGTCCCGGCAAGCTGATCGAGACCACCGGCGAGCGCGCCGAGATGTCGGTCAAGGTCGGCGATGTCGTCTTCTACGGCAAGTACTCCGGCACCGAGATCGAGATCAACGGCGACGACGTCGTCATTCTGCGTGAGTCGGACATCCTCGCCATCAGCGAGTAGAGCGTTGCCGACGGCCGGCCGGCCGATACGGCCCCGTGGCGTGTGCATGCTGCCGCGCGTGGCCTTGCGAATTGGTGCCCCGCCCGCGGGTCGGTAGACCCCAGGGTGGGGGACGGATCTGAAATTCGAAGAGGCGATCGTCAGGCAAACGCCTGAAGCAGTCGCTCGTCACTGGAGAGACAAGATATGCCCGCCAAACAGTTGATGTATGAGGAAAACGCACGTCGCGAGATTCTCGCCGGCGTTCGGGCGCTGGCCAAGACGGTCAAGTCCACGCTCGGCCCGGTCGGTCGCAATGTGCTGCTGCAGAAGTCGTGGGGCGCCCCGCGCGTCACGAAGGATGGCGTCACGGTCAGCAAGGAAGTCGAACTGCCCAATCCGTTCCAGAACATGGGCGCCAAGCTGGTCAACGAGGTCGCGAGCAAGACCAGCGACGTGGCCGGCGACGGTACGACGACCGCAACGGTGCTCGCGGAGGCGATCTTCAGCGAGGGGCTCAAGCACCTCACCGCTGGTGTCGCCCCGATGGCGCTGAAGCGCGGGATCGAAGCGGCCGTCGAGATCGCGGTCAAGAGCATCGGGTCGCAGTCGGTCAAGGTCCGCGGTAAGGACGACATCAGCAAGGTCGGTACGATCAGCGCGAACGGCGATGCCACGGTGGGCAAGATGCTTGCCGAGGCGATCGAAACCGTCGGCCCCGACGGCGTGATCGAGGTCGAGGAAGGGAAGAGCATCGAGACCGACTGGGAACACACCGAGGGGATGCAGTTCGACAAGGGCTTCATCTCGCCGTACTTCATCACGAATCCCGGGTCGCTCGAGGCGGTCCTAGAGGATCCGTACATCCTGATCTTCGAGAAGAAGATCAGCAACCTGCGCGACTTCCTGCCGCTGCTCGAGAAACTTGTTACCTCGGGCAAGCCGCTGTTGATCGTCGCTGAGGACATCGAAGGCGAGGCCCTCGCGGCGCTCGTCGTCAACAAGCTGCGCGGCGTTATCAACGTATGTGCGGTCAAGGCGCCCGGTTTCGGTGATCGGCGCAAGGCCATGCTCGGCGATATTGCTACGCTCACGGCCGGCACGTTCATCAGCGAGGACCAGGGCCTCAAGCTCGAGTCCGTCGAGTTGAGCATGATGGGCACGGCGAAGCGCGTCGTGATTACCAAGGACGCGACCACGATCGTCAAAGGCGCCGGGAAGAAAAAGGACATCGAGGCGCGGATCGATCAGATTCGCAAGCAGATCGACAAGACTACCAGCGACTACGACCGTGAGAAGCTTCAGGAGCGACTCGCGAAGCTCACGGGCGGCGTGGCGGTCGTCAAGGTCGGCGGCGCGACCGAGATCGAGGTCAAGGAACGCAAGGATCTCGTCGACGATGCGTTTCACGCGACCAAGGCGGCGCACGAGGAAGGTGTCGTTCCCGGCGGCGGCGTCGCGTTGCTGCGGGCGGTCAAGCCCGTGCTCGACGCGCAGAAGAAGATCGACTCCGAGGAACGCTTCGGCTACGGGATCGTCGCCAAGGCGCTCGAGTACCCGACCCGTCAGATCGCGGCCAACGCGGGCGTGGACGGCGGCATCGTCGTGGAGGAGATCCTTTCGCAGACCAGCAAGACGACCGGGTACGACGCCAGCAAGGACACCTATGTCGACATGTTCGACGCCGGCATCATCGATCCGGCCAAGGTCGTACGCGTCGCGCTGCAGAACGCGGCCAGCGTTGCCGGCCTGATGCTGACGACCGACGTTCTCTGCACCGAGTTCAAGGACGAGAAGAAGCCGATCGAGGGCGCCACTCGGTAGCGCACCGGCCGATTCTGGGGCGAGAAGTGACAGGGGCGCCGGCCGAGCCGTAACGCCCCTGTTTTCGCTCACGGACCGCACGGAGGCTTCTCACGAGGGAGCCCGACCCTCGACAGACGGTGACTATGTCGACGCAGCAGGATTACTACGAGGTTCTCGGCGTAAGCCGCGATGCGGCCCCTGCGGATATAAAGCGCGCCTATCGCAAGGCAGCGATGGAGTTTCACCCTGACCGCAACAAGAGTGCCGACGCCGAAGTGCGGTTCAAGAGTGCGGCTGAGGCCTACGAGGTCCTCTCGGATCCCGAGAAACGGGCGCGCTATGACCGTTTCGGACACGCCGGCCTGAACGGTGCATCCGTCCATGATTTCTCGCATATGGGCGTCGATGACATCTTCAGCATCTTCAGCGACATCTTCGGCGAAGGATTGGGCGGCGGACGTTCGCGCGGACGCGGCGGGGCGCACGGCATCGATATCCAGACGGTGGTCGAGATCGAGCTGCGCGACGTCGCCACCGGGTGCGAAAAGACGCTCCGTTTCAACCGTCAGGACTTCTGTGACACTTGCGGCGGCAGCGGGGCGGCCGCCGGATCGAAAC
>JANQNU010000079.1 GCA_028279405.1 Phycisphaerae bacterium | reverse complement strand
TTCCGGCTTCACATACGCCGGCGGGCCAACCGCCTCCTCACGGCGCGGAGCCACCGGCTTCGCCTTCGGCGTCGGCGTGGGCGTGGGCTGCGTCGCTGGAGCGTTCTGAGGCGGCTTCGCGGCCGGCTTGGCCTGCGGCTTTCCGTCCGCGGCCTCCTTGGCAGCCTTGGCCTTCTCGGCGGCCTCGGCCTGACGCTGCAATTCGAGCAGGCGCTCGATGCTCTTCTGCGTCTCTTCTGCGCTCTGCGCCTCCGGCGGCTGTTGATAGCCCTTCGTCGCGCTGCTCGCGTCGGCGGCAGGCAAACCCGCCAATCCGATCCCCGCCAGCATCCACGCAACGACCACGAGTCCATTCCGTGTGTCAGACCGCATATCTCACCTCAGGGTTGCTCAGCAGCGCTCTCTCGCTCGCTGGATTCGCGAAGTCCGGCGTCACCGCCGCACCACCTCCCACGATGACACGTTATACACTGAAACCGCGCTCGGGTGGCAGGACCGCAGGACCGAAAATCAACGCCGCTTCTCAGCCGAACCCATTGGACCGGCGCGACTTACGACCCAACGACGCCGACGTGCGACGCCCACGCCCTCAACTTTCCAAGGCGCCCGGCCGGGCGCCGCGCCGCCGACCTGACAATTCGGGACATTTGGTCGACGACGGACCTACGATCCGTGCCGCGCGTCCAGTATCATCCGCCCTACGAGGTGGTGGCCGAAAACCGACTCTTGCGACTGGAAACGTACCCGGACATGACCGAATCCGCTCCAAACCGCCCGCTCAACTTCATCGAAGAGATCATCGAAACGGACCGCGCCGCGGGTAAATGGGCCGGGCGCGTCCAGACGCGCTTCCCACCGGAACCGAACGGCTATCTCCACATCGGGCACGCCAAGAGCATCTGTCTCAATTTCGGCCTCGCTGAGAAATACGTCGGCGAATGCAACCTCCGCTTCGACGACACCAACCCGGTCAAAGAGGAACAGGAATACGTCGACGCGATCGTCCGTGACGTCCGCTGGCTGGGCTTCCGCTGGTCCGGAGCCGACGATGCCCCCCAGACCGGCGTGCTCTTCGCGTCCGACTACTTCCAGCAGATGTACGACTACGCCGTCCAGCTCATTCGCGCGGGGAAAGCCTATGTCGACGACCTGACCCCCGAGCAAATCCGCGAGCACCGCGGCACGCTCACCACCCCCGGGCAGAACAGCCCGCACCGCGACCGATCCGTCGAAGAGAATCTGGAGCTGTTCGAAAAGATGGCGCGTGGCGCATTTCCGGACGGCTCCCGAACGCTCCGTGCCAAGATCGACATGGCTGCCCCCAACCTCAACCTCCGCGACCCGATCATGTACCGCATCCTCCACGCGGACCATCACCGGACCGCGGATCGCTGGTGCATCTATCCGATGTACGATTGGGCCCACGGACTCGAAGACTCGATCGAAGGCATCACCCACAGCATCTGCACGCTGGAGTTCGAAAATCACCGCCCGCTGTACGACTGGTTCCTCGACCAGCTCACTACACCCGATGGCAAGCCGATCCACCACCCGCAGCAAATCGAATTCGCTAGACTCAACCTCAATTACACGGTCATGAGCAAGCGAAAACTGCTCACGCTCGTCCAGGAGCGGCAGGTTGCGGGCTGGGACGATCCGCGAATGCCGACGCTCTCCGGGATGCGCCGCCGGGGTTACACGCCGGAGGCCATCCGGGATTTCTGCGCACGCGTCGGCGTCGCGAAGTTCGACGGCGTGAACGAGATTGCGCTCCTCGAACACTGCCTGCGCGAAGACCTCAATAAACGCGCACCACGCGTCATGTGCGTACTCAATCCGCTACGCGTCGTGATCACCAATTGGGAAGACCACAACGACGCGGATCACGTCGACTGGCTCACTGCGATCAACAACCCCGAGGACGCGACCGCCGGCGAGCGGCAGGTGCCGTTCTCGCGCGAACTCTTCATCGAACGTGACGATTTTCTAGAGGACCCGCCGCGGAAGTTCTTTCGCCTCGCGCCCGGCCGCGAAGTTCGGCTGCGCTACGGCTACTTCATTACCTGCCACGAAATGATCAAAGACGATACCGGCCAAGTCGTCGAGTTGCGCTGCACCTACGACCCGCAAACCCGCGGCGGTGACGCACCCGACGGCCGCAAGGTCAAGGGAACGCTCCACTGGGTCAGCGCGGCGCAAGCAGTCCCGGTCGAAGTTCGACTCTATGACCACTTGTTCAACACGCCGACCCCGGACAACCTGACGCCCGATCAAGAGGCCGACGGCGCCGACTTCCGCGTCAATCTCAACCCCGAGTCACTGAATGTGCTCAAGGACAGCCTGCTGGAGCCGAACTGGGGCGATGCCGCCCGTTCGACGGATTGGTCGGACGCGATCCCGCGCGTGCAGTTCGAGCGCCAAGGTTACTTCTGCCTGGACGAGGACGCCCGGCACTGGTCGCGCGAGCGCGCCGCGCAAGCGTTCGAAGCCGCCTCCAGCGGACAAACGCCGCTCATCTTCAACCGCACGGTCACGCTCCGCGATTCGTGGGCCAAGATCGCGAAGAAGGGCAGCTAGCGAAGCGTCGCGGCTATTCCCGCAAACACGCTTACCAACAACCCGACCGCCACAACCTGAATCGCGACGATCCCCGCCATACGAAGCATGACGCGCCGCCCGTTGTAGCTTCGACGGCCATCCGGACTCCGCAGGATCCGGGTGTATTCCAGCCGATCGGCCAGGATGTAGTCGTTGAGCAGACCCCCGAAGAACATCACGCACACAGCCACCGCGGCACAGCAGGGCTGCATGGGAGGCACCAGCAGCCCGCCTCCGACAAGCAAGCCCCCGACGATCGGCGGCCAAAGGAGCATTCGCAGCGCCTCTCGCCGACCGGTGTAGCGCCACTCCCAGAAGGAGCGTACGTGCGGCTCATAGAACGCATGGCCGCACTCCGGACAGCGTGGATCCGGCACGCCCTGCAGGTCGTAGTAGCAATTCGTGCAGAGCAGCCGCGGTGCAGTTCGCGGGTCGTTCGATGCGACCGAGCCCATTTGCCGCGGCTACTCCCTACGCCTGGCTAGGCGTTGACCGGCTGCTCCGACCATTCCTCGAAGAACTCGCCGGCCTTGCTGGTGTTGATGGTCTTCTCGCCGGGTCGCCAGTTCGCCGGGCAGACTTCGCCGTGCTCCTCGAAGTGCTGGAGCGCGTCGACCATCCGGATGGCCTCGTCGACGCTGCGACCGAGCGGCAGGTCGTTGACGACCATGTGCCGGACGACGCCTTCCTTGTCCAGCAGGAACAGGCCGCGCAGCGCAATGCCCTTGTCGTCGAGCAGGACGCCGTAGTCGCGCGAGATCGAGTGGTTGAGGTCCGCGACCATCGGGTACGCGATATCGCCGAGTCCGCCCTTGTTGCGCGGGGTATTCTGCCAGGCCAGGTGCGTGAAATGGCTATCGGTCGAAATGCCGATGACCTGAGCGCCACGCTTCTTGAACTCGGCAGTCGCGTCGTGGAACGCCACGATCTCGGTCGGGCAGACGAACGTGAAGTCGAGCGGCCAGAAGAACAGCACCACATACTGGCCACGGTAGTCGCTCAGGGACACCTCTTTGAACTGCTTGTCGACGACACCTTGGGCCTTGAAATCAGGGGCCGGATGAGCGATCCGTACGTTCATTCGTTTTCTCCATTCGATGGTGATATCCACTGGTAACCGCCGGTACGTCGGCCGGAGGGCGCCGCCCCCGACCAAAGTGCGGGAAGACCCTTATCTTAGACCGGTGAGCGACAATCGACCAGGCGCCGGCCCCGGAGCGTGCACCAAAACAGGGTGGAGCGGGCGTCTCGCCCGGGGAGCAAGCTCCCTCTATGAGACAGGCGTCTACGCCGCCTGCCTCGACGCGAACCAGGCGCCAAACACAACGAGCCGCGATCGCGAGCGAGGGGAGCAAGCTCCCTCTGCGAGGCCCGTGTTTACGCCACAGGCCCCAGCGCGGACCAGAGACCCAACACAACGAGCCCCGAGCGCAAGCGAGGGGATGGGTGGCACTGGCCGCATCTCTTGAGTCGCCGGAGTACGCTTTACCGGCTCTCGGTCGGGTGATATACTCGCTCGGCTAGATACTTGCGGTGGCGTAGCTCAGCTGGTTTAGAGCGGCGGATTCATAACCCGCAGGTCGGCGGTTCGAGTCCGCCCGCCACCATTCCCGCCCCGGGTTGCGTTTATCCTGACCCGCTCGTCGTTACTCGAACTGGCCGCGCGGAACGCCCAGGAATTCGAGCGCAGTCCCCCACAGCAGCCGCTCACGTTCGTTCGCCGACAGGTCCGCCAGGGACTCGATCACGGTACCCGGGACTGCTTCACCGAGTGGGAATGGGTAGTCGCTGCCAAGCGCGACCCGGTCCGCCGAGAGCAGTCGCAACAGGAAGCGCAGCGCCTCCGGATCGTGCACCAGCGAATCGACATAGAACCGATCGAGATAGGATCTCGGCGAATGCGGGTTGACGGCGGCACAGAGGTCGGGCCGAACGTTGAAGCCGTGCTCGATCCGCCCGATCGTCCCGGGGAACGAGCCACCACCATGCGCGAAGGCGACCCGTAGCTCCGGTAGCCGCTCGATGACGCCGCCGAAGATCATCGAGCAGATCGCCCGCGACGTCTCCGCCGGCATGCCGACCAGCCAGGGCAGCCAGTACTTGGGCATCGCCTGCTGCCCCATCATTTCCCAAGGGTGTACGAAGACGGCTGCCCCGAGCGACGCCGCGGCCTGAAAGAACGGAAAGAGCGCCGGCTCGTCCAGGTTCCAGTCATTGACATGCGAGCCGATCTGAACGCCTGCCAGCCCCAGCTCACGCGTACAGCGTTCAAGCTCTCGGCTGGCCAACTCCGGGTCTTGCAGCGGGACCGTTCCGAGTCCGACGAAACGCGTCGGAAACGCGCGAACGATGCCGGCGATGTGGTCGTTCAGGAGACGCGACAAGTCGAGGGCGTCAGCCGGTTTGGCCCAATAGCTGAACATCACCGGCACGGTCGACAGCACCTGAACGGTAACGTTCGCCCGGTCGCACTCCTCGATCCGCTTCTGAGGGTCCCAGCAGTTCGACTCGACCTCGCGGAAGAACGTATCGCCACGCATCATCCGGGCACGGCAGGGTGTGAGATGCTCGAGGCGGATGAATCCTGGATAGCCGTAGCGTGCTTCGAGGTCCGGCCAGTCCCGCGGAAGGATATGCGTATGCAGATCGACTTTCATGCCGCCAGTGTATCGGACGATCCGATTTCGGACAGCGTTTTGCCCGATTCACTTGACCCGTGGCGGCGACTTGTCTATCGTCGATGAGTCATGAATACGAGCCGCAACCATCATGCCTACCGGTTCGACTATCCACTCTGAGGAGTGGAGCATATTACCTTTCTACATCCAGATTGATCGTTGTGTGCGGACACCGCAGGGAGTGCGTTCGGCGTCGTCGGCCTAGTCTGGCGCTCTGACGGATCCACTCCCCTGGAATTGCAGAACCACTGCGACCACCGGTCGCTGGCACCGTCGAAAGGAACGGACTCATGGACTCCATGGCCGAGATCAACGCTCCCTGGGTGGACCCGGAGGAGCCGCATTTTCCGGAGAATCACCCAGGACTCGCGGACGTCGACTATATGCGCCGTCGCCGAATGTTCTTCTACCTTGCCCGCGACCATCGGCTGCGCGGACTACCGAGCCCGCAAATCGCGTACGTACCACAGGAGACGCATCTCTGGCGAGAGATATCGGAGCGGCTCGACGCTCTGCACGTACAGACGGCGGCCGCGATCTACCGTGAGGGCAAGCGGGCACTGGGTCTGTCATCCGAGAGAGTCCCCCAGTTGGGGGAATTGGAGCGGATTCTGCTGGCCCGTAGCGGGGTGCGGCTCGTGCCGGCTGAGGGATTGTTGCACGGCAAGACCTACTTCGAGCTTTGGGGAGACCGAATCATGCCGTGCACACAGTTTCTGCGACACGACGACCAGCCAGAGTACACACCCGAACCGGACGTGATCCACGACGTGATCGGTCATGTGCCGCCGCTGATGGACCCGGAATACGCGTCACTGATCGAGCTGATCGGCCAAGCCGCCCGACGCGCGACGCCTGACCAGTTGGAGGAACTCGTCCGGTTCTACTGGTTCACGATCGAGTTCGGACTGTTGGAGGAAGCCGGCGAGGTTCGCGTGCTCGGCGCCGGGATTCTCTCATCGATCGGCGAGACCGAGCACTACCTGTCCGGGGACGCCCGCATCGTCGACTTCGCGTTAGACCACGTCCTCGCGACCGCCTTCGATACGACCGAACTGCAGCCGACGCTGTTCTGCGCGCCATCGTTACAGGCAATCATGGACGCGGCGGACGAACTGTTCGCTCGATGGAACTAGTCGTCAAACGGGTGGCACAAGACGAAGCGGCGCGGGCGGCACTACCGCTCGCTCGCGCCGCAATCCCTACGGCCCCAGGATCTTGTCCGGATCCAGCCCTTCGGCCCGCAACAGTGCAACGAACTCTTCCTTGCACTCCGGGCAGACTTCGAGGTGTTGCGCAACCTGCTGCAGTGGGGTGCTCAGCGCGGCGCGCTCGGACACGGCCCGAACGTAGGGGGCGATTCGTGCCAGGAGCCCTTCGCAGTCGATCTCTTCGGACGCGGTCGCCGCGACAAGCCGCGCTAACGCATCCAGTTGTTCGTCCCGCGGTCTCATTGAATCCTCATTCTCGTTCCTTCGCGGCCAACACTGCGCGCACGCTCCCGGCATCGTAACCGGCGCGTTCGAGCACGCGGCGCAGCTTGCGACGCGCGTCGTGCGACACCTTGTAAATGGCGCCGGGAGTGGCGCCCAACCGATCGGCCAACACGACCTGCGGAACACCATCCAGCTCCGCCAGCAGCACCTGACGCTGGCGTGGCGTCAATTGCTCGGCAATCGCGGCCCGTAGCGTCTCCAGCAACTCGACCCGTTCTCCCGAGCTGCCAACCGCACCAGCCCCCGACGAAACGTCCGCGTACTCCCGAAGCCGCGAATCGAGCGGCTCCACAGACTGCCACGGTCTTCGACGAAGCGCCGTCATGGCAACCCGCACGGCAACCGCCATCGCCCACGTCGTAAACCCGCTCTCGCCACGAAATGATTCCAGCCGATCGAGAATCCGCAACACGGCGTCCTGCGAGAAATCGTCGAGATCGGAATCGCACACGTCCGAGCGCCCACGCAGCGCCGCCGCCAGTCCCCGCCTCAGCCGAGCACGCAGCGCGACGAGCACCTCATCGCGCCCGGCCTGCAACCCGGCCACCCAAGCCGCGTTGTCAAATTCCATTGTCGTCGGCTCCATCGGGATGATGCTAGTCGAAGACTCCCGAGCAGTGAGAAAACGCACCAGAAAAAGACAAAGACCGCTCGTAAGGATCACCCAACGGGCGGCGTCAATGAAGCAGAAGAGCAACCTGTTACAAAAGGAACCGATAACTGATGCCAAACGTGAAGTTTTACGACAAGGACGGAGACGAGAAGGCACTACGGGCGCAGGACCGCATTCGGCAAGCGATTGGAATGGTGCCGCAGACCTACCAGGCCATGGGACGTAGCGGCGACTACCTGGATGCGATCCTGCGCCTGGAGCGTGCCGCCGGCAACAACCTTGCCGAAACCACGCGCCAGCTGATCATGGTCGCCGTCAGCGCCGCCAATGGATGCGGATACTGTCTCCACGCACACCGTGCAATGGCCCTCGAAGCAGGCGCCGACGAACGGGATGTGACCGGCGCCCTTGAGATCGCGGCGATGATGAGCGCCTACAACACCTTCAACAAGGCACTTGACCTCACCCACGATGTGACGCCGGAATCAATGAATGGTGCCGGAGCACGAACATAACTCTCGACCATCAATGAGACGCAGCGACATGACCCGCCACGATACGCCAATCTCCCACTCACGCCGATGCGATCGGCGTGATGCCCTCCAGGCCGCACTCAACGGCGTCGGCCTCGCCCTGTTCTAACACGCTCCCTTCAATCGTCGTGATCGAACATCGGCGCGGCACGTCGACTGCGTCGCTGGCAACATCCAGCGGCGCTGCGCGCCGCCGCTCCGACACGGACATCATTGAAGCACGTGAAAGGAACAACCAAATGGAGTCGCAACTACCGCGAACATCTCCAATCGAGCCGATTCTCTCGCTAGCGAGCGACGCCACAGCGCTCGATCTCGGCAGCACCACGCTGCGACGACGAATCGGCAGCGATCAAACTGACGGAGAGTTCTCTGTCGTCGAGTTCATCTCACAACCCGGCGAAGGTGTCGGACTGCACACGCACACCCGCGAAGATGAACTGGTCTACCTCCTCGAGGGAACGATCGAAGTCGCGCTCGGCGACCAGACGATGACCGTCGGACAGGGCACCTGTGCACTGCTCCCACGCAACATCCCGCATGGATTCATCAATCGCGGCGAGCGCCCGTCGCGCCTGCTCGCGATCCTCCTGCCAGGACGACTCGATCAGTTCTTCGTCGAACTGAGCCGCGAACTCGCGATCGACAGATCCCACGAAACCGCCATCGAAGCGCTCTGCGCCGAGTACGGACTGACATTCGCGAGCGAATCGTAAACGGTCACGAACATCGAACGACAAAGATGAACAAACACTGAAAGGAATAACATGAGCAATCGAAGAATCTCGCAAGTGGCCTCGGCAATGCTGTGCACGAGCGTTCTCTCGCTCGCTGTGGCAGAAACCGGTCAGACGACCGTCATCGGGCTTCAAGGCTACAGTCCCGTTTCATATTTGGATGACAATCGCGCCGAACCCGGCTCGCCGCGCTTCACGGTCGAGCACGCCGGCATCACCTATTTCCTCACCTCCGCGAAACAGGCAGAACGCTTCCGATCCAGTCCGGAGCGTTATCTGCCGGCTTACGGCGGCTATTGCGCATACGGGTGCGCCGTCGACGGCAAGTTCACGCCCGATCCGACCAACTTCAAAGTCATCGCCGGACGGACGCATTTGTTCCTCCGAAACGACCAGCTCGACACGAAACTGCTTTGGGAAAAGGAGGACTACGGCACCATCAAGCGAAAGGCCGACCGGTTCTGGCAACAGCAGACCCAAAGCCGCGCTTATCTGGGGGCCCAGAACCTGCCCGCAAGCGGTGTCGCCCTCGAAGGCTATAGCCCGGTATCCTACTTCGTCAGTGGTCGTGCCGAGCCGGGTGATCCGCGCTTCCAGGCAGTGCACAACGGAGCAACATACCTGTTCACGTCCGCGGAGCAGATGAAGCAATTCCAGGAGAATCCGGCGCGCTATGAACCGGCATTCGGCGGTTGGTGCGCGTTCGGGATGGCGGTACGCGACAAGTTTCCCGTCGACCCAACCCGCTTCAAGATCGTTGACGGCCGGTTGTTTCTGTTCCTGAAGAATGAAACCGTCGATGCGCTCGAACTGTGGCAAAAGGAGAACGAACGAACCCTCACCGCCAAGGCCGACGAGCATTGGCGGAAGGTCTCCGGATCCTAGCGCTATGGATCACCCGTAGCACTGATCGAGCCTCGCCGCTACATGTGGCGAGGCTCCGCCACTCAACGATCGTTCTCGTCCACGAAAGGCTACAACGATGACGCACGACCTGCCGATCATCCGGGAAGCGCGGCAATGCACCGTCTGCGCCGACACGCTGCCACTCGGCGCGCGTCCGCTGTTGGCCGGCTGCGCGACGTCGCGGATTCTCATCATCGGCCAGGCTCCCGGCGCCGCGGCCCACGAAACCAACGTCCCCTGGAACGACCGCAGCGGCGTCCGGCTGCGTACGTGGCTTGGGGTCAGCGATACCGAGTTCTACGATGCGTCACTCATCGCACTCGTCCCCATGGGATTCTGCTACCCCGGAAAACGCGCCGGCGGCGATGCGCAACCACGACCGGAGTGCGCCCCGCTGTGGCACGCACGGATCTTCGACGTTCTCGCAGCAATCAAACTGACGATTTATGTAGGCCGCTTCGCGTGCGAACGATATCTGCCGCGCTATGCGGGCCTGACGGACGCCGTGCGGGCCTACGAGCGACTGTTACCGCGCCGGATCGCGCTGCCCCACCCTTCGCCGCGAAACAATATCTGGCTGAAACAAAGCCCCTGGTTCGAGAACGACGCACTACCGAAACTGAGGCGGCGCGTGCGCGCCATCATCGATCGAACCGTCAAGAAGTGAGCAGTGCGGCGCCGCAGCAACCTGCGCGGCGCCGTTGGAAAGCCAGCCGCTAGGCCAGGTTCATCGTCATTAAGAACACGGCGTTCGAGTCGGTCTTCGAGAGCCGGTTGCGCAGCAACTCGACCGATTCGACCGGATTCATGTCGCTGAGCACGCGCCGCAACAGGTAGACCTTCTCGAGCTCCTGTGGGTCGAGCAACAGCTCTTCCTTACGCGTGCCGGACGACGGGATGTTGATTGCGGGCCAGATGCGCTTCTCCACCAACCGACGGTCAAGATGCAGCTCGCTGTTACCCGTCCCCTTGAACTCCTCGAAGATGACTTCATCCATCTTCGAGCCCGTGTCGATCAACGCCGTCCCGATAATGGTAAGGCTGCCACCCTCTTCGATGTTCCGAGCCGCCCCGAAGAACCGCTTTGGCTTCTGCAGCGCGTTGGCATCGACACCACCCGTCAGGATCTTGCCCGAATGCGGGACCTCAGTGTTGTACGCCCGAGCCAGACGCGTGATCGAATCCAGCAGGATCACAACGTCGTGACCGTACTCGACCATCCGCTTGGCCTTGTCGATCACCATCTCCGCAACCTGCACGTGTCGACTGGCCGGTTCGTCAAACGTAGAGCTGATCACCTCAGCGGACGTGGCGCGCTGCATCTCGGTCACTTCCTCAGGCCGTTCGTCGATCAGCAGAATGATGACGCGCGACTCGGGGTGATTCGTGCTGACGGCATTCGCCATCTTCTGGAGCAGCACAGTCTTACCCGTCCGCGGCGGCGCGACCGTCAGCATGCGCTGTCCAAAGCCGATCGGCGACACAAGATCGACGATCCGCATGTTGACCTCATTCGTCGCCGTCTCGAGGAAAATCCGTCGATTGGGGTGCAGCGGTGTGAGGTCTTCGAAGTTGGTCTTCTCGGTCACGGAGTCGGGACTCTCGTAGTTGATCGCCTCGACCCGCAGCAACGCGAAATAGCGCTCCGACTCCTTGGGCGGCCGAATCTGACCCGCAACGATATGCCCATTCCGCAATCCGAATCGACGAATCTGCGACGGGCTCACGTAAATGTCGTCCGGGCAGGGCAAGTAGTTGTACTCGGGACTGCGCAGGAAGCCGAACCCGTCCGGCAGGACCTCCAGCACGCCCTCGCCATACAACAAGCCATCCTTGTTGATCCGATGCTTGAGAATCTTGAAGATGATGTCCTGCTTCTGTAGGCCGACGTACTCGTCGATCCCCTCCAGCTTCGCGACCTCGTGCAGCTCACTGACCGTCATCTTCTGCAGGTCGGTGATGTGCAGGTCGCCGCGCTTGACCCGCTCGTACTTCTCGTGCGTGGCCTTGTCGATGGCGCCTTCGCCGTCGTCCGACCGCTTCGAACTCTTGCGCGCAGGCTTCGCGGCCACCTCTTCCGTCTCAGCGCCGACAAACTTGCTCTCGTCGGCTTCCTGCGTGGTGACGGTCGACTCGGCTTCCGCTGCCTTCTTCCGTCCGCGCGAACGCGTCGCTTTCGCCATGACTCTAACACTCCATCCTGATCGGGTAGCTGCCGCTACGCACACACAAAAAATCGCTTCGGCCCTTCAACCCAGCGACCGAGCCCTTGAAACAATGTCATCCAGGATCGTGCGCGCCTGCGTTTCGAGGTGTGCACGTGCGCCGTTGTTGGCAATTACATAATCCGCCCGCGAACGTTTCCACGAGAGGGGCTTTTGCCACTGCTCGCGACGGTCGAGCTCATCCTCGCCCCAGCCACGGGTCTGCGATACGCGTTGCAATCGGGTATCGTGGTCCGCATCAACAAAAACGACCACATCACAGGACCGATGAAGATCGCTTTCAAACAAGAGCGGGGAATCGAGAATGACAGCTCGGGTCTTCGAGTGACTATCCTGTCGTATCTTATCCACCTGTAGTTGCCGGATCAAGGGGTGCGTCAGAGATTCCAGCCGCTCACGCTCCCGGGGATCGGAAAACACGATTTCCGCCATTTTCCGACGATCGAGCGCCCCGTCAGCTCCCACAACGGACTCCCCCCACCATCCTCGAATCACGTCCCGGACTTCGGCGCGCGACAACACCTCGTGGTTCAGCGCGTCGGAAGCGATCACGAGACACCCCAGCGATTCAAACACCGCCGCAACCGTCGACTTCCCCGAACCAATCCCGCCGCACAATCCAATGATCGGCTTTCGCGCTCGCATCCAGGGGTACCATCCGCCACGTCGCAGCCTCATCGACCCGCGCGACGTTCTCTGACAGGTTCCTTCCAATGTGAACGGCCCGCGCCCGCTTGTCAATCCCCCGCGCTACCCTGTACAGTAGGCCGTCAGGCGGCGAATATCCGATCCTCAATACTAAATACAGGAGCCTCCATGCCACGGCCGGTGCGCGTGCTCATCTCCAAAATAGGGCTCGACGGGCACGATCGCGGTGCCAAACTCATCGTTCGCAACCTGCGCGACGCCGGCATGGAGGTCATCTATACCGGCCTCTGGCAAACGCCCGCGTCCACCGTGCACGCCGCCATGCAGGAAGACGTCGATGTCATCGGCGTCAGCCTGCTCTCAGCCGCCCATATGACCATCATGCCGGAACTACGCCGCCTCTGTGGAGAATACGGGATACCCGACGTCCCTCTGGTCGTCGGCGGCATCATCCCCGAAGACGATAAGGAACCGCTACGCGGCAAAGGCGTGGATGGGATCTTCAACCCCGGCACCGCCATGCAGGACATCGTCGCTTCCATCCAGACACTCAGCGAAAAAAGCCGCGCCACACGCCAGGCCGAACCGACGCCGGACATCCAGACACCAACCGGCCTCGCCCGCGCCATCACCTGGATCATCGAAGGGCGCAACGACGAGATCCCGACCCCGGCGCAAACGACACCCAGCGTCTGCATCGGCGTTACCGGCGCGCCCGGCGTCGGGAAGAGCACGTTCATCGGAAAACTGGCCGACCGACTCGTCGAACGCCAGCACCGCGTCGGCGTTGTCGCCGTCGACCCGACCAGTCCGATCACCGGCGGAAGTGTCTTGGGCGACCGGCTGCGAATGATGCGAAATGTACCCGTCGAAGCCATGTTCGTGCGAAGCCTGTCCTCTTCCGGACAGGCCGGCGGATTGGCACCCCATACCCAGGCCGTGACGCACCTGCTCCGCGCCGCAGCCTACGACGTCATCCTCGTCGAAACAGTCGGCGCCGGCCAGAACGATGTGCACGTCCGTACCGTCGCCGATGAAGTACTGCTGCTGACCATGCCCGGGGCAGGCGACTCCGTCCAGTTCCAGAAAGCCGGCGTCGTCGAGATCGCCACCGGGTTCGTCGTCAACAAAGCCGACCTCACCGGGGCCGACGACACCATCCGGCAACTCCGCGACGCGCTCGAGGACGATCGGGGCGTATGGGGCGTCAGCTCCATGCGGAACGAAGGCTTCGACCCGCTCTGCGACTGGATCGAATCCCGCATCTCGACCTAGGACCACTCCCCCGGGTCGTCGCGTCACGACCGACCGTGGCCCGATCGACAGCGAGCAATCCCCCCACTTCTACAGCAAAAAGAAAACGGGCTGCCCCGGAGGACAGCCCGTTAATCTCGTCATGAGTAACCCTAATTAGGGTTATGGCCTAGCGGCGGCGGATGAGGCCGAGCGCGCCAAGGGCCAGCAGGCTGAGGCTGGTGGGCTCAGGAACGATCGAGAGCGTCCAACCGTTGACGTTGCCGAGGTCGAAGTTGAAGTTGTCGACGATCCGCAGGGTCCAGTCACCAGCGGAGTTCTGGCCGTCGAAGACGTCCAGCGAGCTGTTGGCCGCACCGGTGTTGGCATCCGACGTGCGGTAGGTGCCCGACGGCATGTCGAACGCCGAGCTCGGATCCGAGGCCGCGACGGCCCAGGCATCATCGCCACCATCGCTATCGAAGGTGTAGGTGCCATTGTAGTTGGCGTTGTCGCCAGCACCAACACCCGACCAACCAATACGGCTGACCAGCAGCGCCGCGTTGGCGCCATTCTCAAGCGTGATCTCGAGGTCGCCAACCCACGTGTGCTGGAAGTCGATCGTGACGTCGACATCACCAACCGTGAAGCTGTCCGGAACGCTGATGGTCGACGTGAAGGCCGGACCAGGCGTGTTGGCGCCCGCACCATCCGGAATCGCGCCGCCCGCACCGTTGTAATCGACGGCGAGGGCCGAGGTGGCCAACGCGAACGTCGACACAAAAGCAAAAATCTTCTTCATTCTGATCTCCTCCTACAGAGAAATTGAAAGAAAGCAAACTGCGCCCGGTTCTCCAAAGGGGCAGGAAGCACCTCTCGCGTAAGCGGCCTCAGCAGGACCCATCACCCACTAATGCCGAAGTTCACTTAGTTGTTGACCAGCGATAAACGAAGAAGCTCAACGAATGTGACTAAATCGATGTGAGCCTCTCCTCCTCCATTACGCGGGCGGGCGGTCCAAACCCCATTTCAAGCCCACGAAATCAATCTACCGGGTCGCCGAAATCGATGCAACCCTCTTTTGGCGAAAAATTTAGGCGAAGCACGTCTGATATTCACCACGCACCACGTCCTACCCGGAAGACGCTCCGGCACCGCTCCCGACATCCGGCTGCGACGTGCTTCAAGAGTCAACATTATCGGATCCCCGTCGCTTCCGTCGGGTCATCTGAACCCACAACAACCCCCCAGTTTGCCCTATGATGAAAGCTGCTAAAATACCCAGAACACGGAACGGAGCACCATCATCATGAGCCAGTTTCGGATCGTCAGCGACTTTCAGCCCGCTGGCGATCAACCACAGGCCATCGACGCCCTCGCCGCGGGCTTCCAGAACGGTCGGGGCACCCAGACCCTGCTCGGCGTCACCGGCTCGGGCAAAACGTTCACAATGGCCCACGTTATCGCCCGGCTCGCAAAACCGACACTCATCATCTCTCACAACAAAACTCTCGCCGCCCAGCTCTACGAGGAATTCCGCGAGATCCTGCCCGAGAACGCCGTCGAGTTCTTCGTCAGCTACTACGACTACTACCAGCCCGAAGCGTACATCCCCCAACGGGATATCTACATTGAGAAGGACGCCAGCCGAAACGACGACCTCGACCGCCTGCGCCTGGCCGCCACCAGTTCCGTCGTCTCGCGACGCGATGTCGTCGTCGTCGCCAGCGTCTCGTGCATCTTCGGCCTCGGATCGCCGGACGAATACAAGGCCAGCGTCGTCGCCGTCCAGCGTGGCCAGATCGTCGATCGCGACGAACTGCTCCGAAAATTCGTCCGCCTGCAGTACGACCGGAACAACACCGAGCTCACCCGCGGCGCCTTCCGTGTCCGCGGCGACGTCATCGAACTGCACCCGGCCCACGAGGAGTTCGGCATCCGGATCGAGCTCTTCGGCGATGAGGTCGACCGCGTCTCATACATCAACCCGCTGACCGGCGAGACCCTCCAAGAGCGTGATTCCGTCTATATCTACCCCGCGGTGCACTACGTCTTGCCCGAAGAGTCCCTCGAAGATGCCGTCCGAGCGATCCGCAAGGAACTCGACGAACGGGTCATGCAGCTGCGCCACCAGGGAAAGCTGCTCGAAGCCCAGCGGCTGCTCGCTCGCACCAAATACGACATCGAGATGCTCCAGCAGGTCGGATACTGCAGCGGGATCGAAAACTATACGCGACATCTCAACAAGACCGAGCCGGGCGCAAAACCCTATACCCTCGTCGACTACTTCCCCGACGACTACCTGCTGATCATCGACGAGTCCCACCAAACCGTTCCGCAGATCGGTGCGATGTTCAACGGCGATCGAGCGCGCAAAACCGTTCTCGTCGAACACGGTTTCCGCCTGCCAAGCTGCCTCGACAATCGTCCGATGCGCTTCGAAGAGTTCGAGGCCATGTGGAATCAGGCGATGTTCGTCAGTGCCACGCCGGGTGAGTACGAGCTGCGCAAAACCGGCGGCGAAGTAGTCGAGCAGATCATCCGCCCCACCGGCCTCGTCGACCCGCAGATCGAGGTCCAACCGGCGCGCGGTCAGGTTCCGGATCTGCTCGAACGGGTCGCGCAGCGCGTCGCTGCAGGCGAGCGTGTACTCGTCACCACGCTCACCAAACGGCTCGCCGAAGACCTCTCGGAGTACATCCAGCAGGCCGGCTACCGCGGCCGCTACCTCCATAGCGAGATCGATACGCTCGAACGCGTCGAGATCCTCCGCGAGCTGCGGCTCGGCAACTTCGACGTCCTCATCGGCGTCAACCTGCTCCGCGAGGGCCTTGACCTGCCCGAGGTATCGCTGGTCGCGATCCTCGACGCGGACAAGGAAGGCTTCCTCCGAAGCGAGACCTCGCTGATCCAGATGATCGGCCGTTGCGCACGTAACGTGAACGCGCGGGTCATCCTGTACGGCGATAAAGTTACCGTCGCAATGCAGCGGGCGATGGACGAGACCAACCGCCGTCGTGAGATCCAGCTCGAATACAACCGGGTCAACAACATCACCCCCGACACGGTCAAAAAGGCGATCCGCGCCGGGCTGATGAACGAAGTCGCCGCAATGCGCCGCGTACGCGAGGCGGTCCACGCGAACGAAGGCGAGTACGACCGCGATGAATTGGTCGCGGAACTGGAAAAAGAGATGCTCCAGGCCGCGGAAGAGCTCGATTTCGAGAAGGCCGCTTCGCTACGCGACCATATTCGCAAGCTCAAGGAGGCGCCGACCCTCAAGGTTGCAGCCGCCGACGCGCGGCCCGCCAAGACGTCCGGTAAGCGCGGCAACGACGCCACCTGGAAACCGAAGTCCCAGCATCGCCGACCGTCCAAGCGCAAGCACTAGACGAGAAGGTTGTCGGAACAACACGAGCCGCGAGCGCCAGCGAGCGGTCAACACGCCAGACCTGGACCCGTCGCTTGCGCTCCGGCTCGTATTGACGAAGGCGCCGGACCGGGACGCCCGGCGCGAACCGTTGACGGCCCCCCCCTTGCACGTGGGGTCGCCTGATGAGGATGGCACGCACGGCTTGTCCGCCTTGACCATCCGCGCTATCCTGCAAGATAGAGGCGTCTCGGATGCCCGCTGATTGGAGAACGACGTTCATGAGCGAAACCGCGGTTGCGGACACTTCCGCCTCGATCCTGCAGCGCATGCCCGAGTTGGTCTGCCTGAAATGCCAGGCGGACCTCGCGGCCCAGGATGACGGTCTCCGTTGCGCGGCCTGTGGACGGGTCTACCCAACTGACGCCGGAATTCCCACGATGCTCGGCGAAGAGATGTCGCGCTTTGCGGAAGAGATTGCGGTCCAGGATCGCGTCGCGTTGGAGTACGAGTCCAAACGTTATAAAGACGAGTACGCTCAACGGTACCACGCGTGGTGGACTGACCGCATGACGTCGAAGGTGTCGCTCGACGGGCGGATCCTCGACAACGGCTGTGGCTTGGGTCTGCTCGCGGAGCAAATCTCCGCCGATCGGCTGGTCGGACTCGACATCTCGAGCGAGATGCTGACGCGAGCCCGGCAAACCTATGACAACCTCGTGCTCGGCAACAGTCAGGAGTTGCCGTTTCGCGACGGCTCGTTCGACGTCGCGTTCTGTCGCAGTCTGCTGCACCACCTGCCCGAGCCCGAAACCGCGGTCCGCGAGATGCACCGTGTCTTGCGACCGAATGGCCAGATCGTGTTGGCGGACACCAACGCGTCGCTGCTCTCGACGCTCCCGCGACGGATCGCGTACAGCGGCGACCACTTCTCGGACGATCACAAGAACCTTAACCGTCGCATGCTCGAGGGGTATCTGACGCCGCACTTCACGATCGACGAGATCGAGTACTTCGGCTACATCGCGTACCCATTGATGGGCTTCCCGGACATGGTCCGCGTGTTCCGGTTCGTGCCGTTCAAGCCGATCGCGGCCAGAGCGCTGATGGCGACGGACGCGGTGCTCTCGAACATCCCGCTGATCCGCACGCAAAGCTGGGGCATCTTCATCAAGGCGACGCGCAAGGCATGAACCGACCCCAGCGGACGTCGTCCGCTAGATCCGTTGCACTAGTCAAAAAACAGCTGTGACGAGTAGAACACGCGGCCGACGAGCGCGACGGCCCAACGCCAGACCTTGATGCCGGTGTATTGGACCGTGACATTTGCGACGCCGGTCGCGGACGTGACGATCAGGAACCGTCTCTTGGTGACCTCCTCGCTAAGCACGACCCCTGTGTTCCACGTCACTGTATCGGGAGACACCGTCGTCGCGCCGCCGCCGGTCGTGTCGGTGAGCCAGCAGTGCAGCAAGTAGTGTCGCGAAGCATCGACGCGGATCGACGTGTCGATCGCGTTCGCTGTTTCGTTGCCGACGTCGGTGCGAACCATGGACGCTTGGTCAGGTGCCAGCTTCTCCGCGAGCGTACTGATGAACTCGGCATGACTCTCGAGTTCGCTGTCGGACCGCAGCAGCGGCATCCGCAGCTGCGCCAGCGCCGTTGCGATTTGCAGCGGATCCCCGCTGAACGGTCCGCGCGCAAAGTCGGGTCCGAAAAACTCGGTGTGACGTGTGCCAATTCCGCCGGCCATGAGCAACCTCCACTGAACGAACGAGTCCGGTCAATGGTAGGCGTCCCGAATCATGCAGCGCGTGATGGGCGGGAGAGACGGGCGGATCCGAGCGGTCTCGCCCGCCCAGGAGCGAACCGGCGCGAATACTCGCACGGAAACCAGTGTCAGTGGGCCAAGATCGCCGAGCGTCAGGAACTGACGATATACTCGGTGGTGTCGCCGGAAACGACCGCAGGCTCGACCCGCTCACGGGGGAGCTGCACCGGCACCGACATCTCAATCCGCGCCCGCAAGACCGTTCGCAGCAGCCCGGCCGCCGAACTGCTCTCGGTGCCCGTGCTGAAGAACGATTGCAGCTGACCCCAGACGCGCTGGATCCAGTTCGGCGACGGTAGCGCCAACTCCATCAACGGAGCCACCGCCTCATGGAGTGCTCCAGCCGACGCGTAACGGTTCTTCGGGTCGCGCGACAACCCGCGTGTCAAGACCTCACGAACGAGATACTCCACCTCGCGCGCGTTCTCGTCCAGCGCGAAACGCTGCTGTACGCGCGAGGGATAGATTGCCAGACGCCCCTTGACGAGTTCGGGGCGCCGTCCCGTAAGCAGCTCGTGCAAGATTAGCGTCAGCGAGTACACATCCGATCGCGCGTTCAACGATTCCATCTGCCCGGAGAACTGCTCGGGACTCGCATACGCCGGCGTGCCGACGAACGTTCCGTTCTCCGCCTGAAACAACGGTACGTCCAGATCCAGCAGCCGGGCTACACCAAAATCGAGCACCTTCACCACACCCATGCCATCGACCATGATGTTGTCGGGCTTCAAATCGCGATGAATGATGCCCCGACGGTGGGCAAACTCGACAGCGTCGCACACCTGCCCAAACAACGCCAACCGGTCGCCGAGGGTCAGCGCCTGCGACTCGGCGTACTGCGTCAGCGGCAGACCGTCGATGAACTCCATAACAAAGTAGGGATGCTCGCGAATGCGCATTCGCCGACCATCACGGCGCGGAATCCGTCCGACACCCGCAAAGAGAATCCGCGCGACCCCCGGATGCTTGAGGTTTCGCAGGATCTCCGTTTCAAGCACAAACCGATGCCGGCTCTGAGAGGAGAGCGCCTCGGGTCGTAGCAGCTTGATCGCAACCACCATCCGACTCGTCGCATGCACGGCGCGATACACGACCCCCATCCCGCCGCGGCCCAGAATCGCCTGAACACGATACTGGTCGAGGCTGAACGGCGGCCGATAAACCTCTTCTGCATCGAGCGCGAACGATCGCGTCTGCGTACCGGCCGTCGACCCCGGCATCGGGATGTTCACCGGCTCGATCCGCGGCGTCGGCCCGTCCGCAGCTGTCAACGCGTATGGCAGCAACGCATGTACGTCCGCGAGAAGCCGCGTGTCGTCTGCACAGGCCTGCTCGAGGAACGGACCGCGGATCGTCGTATTCTGATCGAGCGCCCGGTCGATCAGCGACTGCAACCGGATGTGATACTCCGTGCTCACGCGTTGTATCCCGCCAGATGCCGATTGAGCCAGTTCAAACCAAAACGATAGTCTTTCTCGACGGTGCTCACGCTCACCGTGAGCGCATCGGCCGCCTCCTTCGAGGTCAGCCGACCGAAACAGCGCAGAATGATCACGTCCCGCGCCCGCTCGGAGACGGCCGACAAGCTGTCCAGCGCCTCCGCCAGGTCCATCATCTCGACCGTCTGATCCATCCACGAAACCGTCGACCGCTCGAGGGAGATCCGCTGCCGATTGCCCCCGCGCTTCTTGGCGTTCCGCCGACGCAGGTAATCAACGAGCACCTGCCAGAGCTTTCGGGCAGCAACCGCCTTGAAGTGAGCCGGCGACTCCCAACACGCCCGCGTCTTGCCGAGTAGTTGTACGCACGCTTCGTTGACGAGTTCGGTAGGCTGCAGCGAACAGCCGCGCGCCCGGCGAAAATAGGCATACGCCAGACGTCGGAGGTCGTCATACATCCCCCGGGTGAGCTCCGCGTTGAGATCGCCGACCGGCATCGAACTTACTCCTGGTCGTTAGATCGATCCTCCAACTCCATTTATAGGCAGGATTCGCTCGAATGCCAAACAAAAAGAAGGCGCAAACGCACCAGAGGGGATCCAGGTCCTACGGAAACATCCGTAGTGCCGCCCCCCCCCGGGGTTGACGACAGATCAGAGGGTGCCAGACCGAGACGTCTGGCGCTATAGGGTGGAACGGGCGTCTCACCCGGCAAACAACGGGGCCATTCGGCTCGCACATCTTGATCCCCTCGCTGGCACTCGGGGCTCGTTCTAGGGGGTGGCACTGGCGGCTTGTCCGCCAGTGTTCGGAACGTGCAGCAACCAAGGTTGGGGCAAAGGACTGACCCGTCGCTTGCCGGGGTCACTCGCTTTCGAGCAGCTCACACCGAAATTCGCCCGCTGCCGGCGATTGGGGCGCGGCACAGGGCTCGGCGACTATCTGCACGTCTGCGTCCTTCGCAGCACCGCGCAGCCGAAGGAGTGCCGTCAGGGCCTTGCGCGAGGCGCGCGTCTGACGGGCGCAGGGACCCTGCATTGCCTGCCGCGCCTCGAAGGCGTTCCGCATGAGCCGCTCCGCTTCCACGACACCGCCCCGATCTCGCTCAATGAGCGCGAGGCAGTGTTGCAACGAGTGAGTCAGCGGACGTTCGACGCCGCGTGCCTCGATACAGTCGATGAGGGCGGCTTGGGCCAGGTCCCGCGCCGCGTCCAACTCGCCGCTCAAGCGGTACCAGTCGGCGAGCGTCTTGGCATACCAGATCGTGTCCGGGTGACCGTGACCGAAGTACGCCACGATCTGCGCGTATGCCGACTCGCACAGCGCCTGTGCTTCGTCGAGCCGACCCTGTCGGCAGAGCACGGTCGCAATATGGACCCGTACGCGCTGAATCGAGGGATGGTCCGCACGGCGCGTTTCAGTACGGACTTGCAATAGTTCATCGAATAGCGACAAGGCCTCGTCGAAACGCCCCTGGTCACGAAAAACGCGGCCAAGCAGCACCATCGTCCGCTGCGTACGCCAATGCCGCACCCCGCGCACGTCGCGGTGCATCGCGAGGCTTTCGGTCAGCACCTCTCGGGCGTCCGCATAGCGCCCGTACTCCCAACGCACTTCGCCGAGCGCCGTCATCAGATCCAGCGTTACCGGCCGGTCAGCGCCATGGCGGGCGCGCGACACTTCGAGGGCCTCGACCAACATCGGCTCGGCGACGGCTACATCGCCAGCTTCCGCCAATGTCTTCGCCAGACCGCGCAGCGCCGCCAGTGTACGCGGATCCTCTGCACCGAAGCGATCGCGTGCCGTGTCCACCGCGGTTGCAAAAAGCTCCTGCGCCTCGGGCAGTCGTTTCTCCAAGCGGTGCACCCGGCCGAGCTGGACCAGGGCATGAACCAGGTATTTCGGCGCGTCGCCACCGCGATCATCGCTTTGCAGCACCGTGTTAAGCAGCTCACGAGCGCGCCTGAACGCGCCGCTACGTGCTTCGGCTTCGATCCTCGCGAACAGAATCGCACGCGTCTCGCGGTGGGTCGCCCCGAGTTCGCGCAGCGATTCCGCGTGAAGTGTTCGCAGCCGGTCCGCCGCGTCCTGGATGTCTCCCGTATGGAGTTCGATGCGTGCTGCAAGCGCCGCCGACCGAAACCAACCGGCGGACCACCGGGCGCCGTGCGTCTCGTAAAGGCGCAGCGCCTCGCGTGAATACGGGGCGCTGTTGTCGTACGCACCGAGGCTCGCATAAGCGGACGCGATCGTCTCGTGTAGATCGGCGCGTGTCAGTGGCTGGTCGGCGAGCGTCGAGGCCAAGCGGCGCCCGGCTTCGGCGAGCATGTCCTCAAGGGCCCGGCCGCGGCCCAACTGCTCGGGACTGACGGAGTGCAGCATCTCCTTGAGAAAACCGGTTACCTCGCGCGCCTGCCCTTCATTTTGTTCGGCGGTCGACCGCGCATCCTCCGCGACGGCAAGCGCATGCTCCAGCGCAACGGTTCGCAGCCGGACATCCAGCTCAGCGCGCGTCGCGCGAACCGCCTGCAGGCTTGCAACGACGGCGACCGCGACCAGCAGCATTACGCTCAACGTCGCGACGCTCACGATCGTGCGATGTCGCCTCGCAAACTTCCAGAGCAGATAGACAGCCCGCGATGGGCGCGCCACGATCGGGCGATCTTCCAGATATCGTCGAATGTCGGTCGCGATCGCCGCCACTGACGTGTACCGTCGGGCGGGATCACGAGCCAACGCTGTCGCTAGAATGGTGGACAGATCGCCCCGCAGGCGCGGATCGAACTGCGTCGCCGAACGCGGCTCCTGCGTTCGTAGTATGTGCAGCGCGTCGGCGAGCCCGCGTCCATGGATGTCATACGGATGCGCATCCGTCAATAGCTCGAACAGCAGAACGCCAAGCGCGTGCACGTCGAGACGAATATCGGGCGGCGCCTGACCGGAAAGTTGCTCGGGCGCCATGTACGCCAGGGTTCCCAGCAACCCGCTACGGTCCTGCGAGATGGTGAGCCGCGCGTCGGCATCGGTCAGGTAGGAGACGCCGAAGTCGAGCACCTTGGTTCGCACCGCGGCCGATGCGTCGCGTAGCGCAAGAATGTTGGCCGGCTTCAAGTCGCGATGGATCACGCCGCGCTGGTGGGCGTGATGGACGGCATCGCAGGTCTCGACGAAGAGTCGCAGTCGCTGTCGGAGCGTGAGCCGGGCCTGTCGACAGAATGCGAGCAGCGGGGTACCGGCCACCTTCTCCATCGCCAGATAGGGAACCGGCCCTGCGGATGTCGACGCGATCCCGGCCTCGAAGACCTGCGCGATCCCCGGATGAGCCAAGCGTCCCAGAATCTCCGCCTCGCGCCGGAATCGTTCGTGGGTCGTTGCTGAGCAGGCGCTCGGTCGCAACACCTTGAGCGCGATTTCGCGCTGCGGGTGCGGCTGGCGCGCGTCGTAGACGATCCCCATACCGCCTTCGCCAAGGGTCCCGGTGATTTCGTATGGACCGATACGCCCGGGGGTCGCGACCGGCGTGTTCGCCGTCCCTGCGCTTGCGACATCCAGGGTGCGCACATCGCTTCCCGCATCGCGTGTCTCATCGTGCTGCAGCAGCAACTCGACTTCTCGACGCAGCGCCAGGTCGCTTCCGCAAAGGACCTGCAAACGGGCGTCGCGTTGTCCGGGCTCGCGGTCGCAGACGTCCAGGAAGATTTCGGAAACGCGATCGTGCCGCGCGCTCACGCCAGCTCCTTGCGCAGCCACGCCTGGGCAACGCGCCAATCCCCCTTGACGGTTCGCTCCGAGACATCAAGCACGCTCGCCGACTCCTCGACGCTCAGGCCGCCGAAGAGCCGCAGTTCGACCACGCGCGCCTGTCGGGCATGCAGTCCCGCGAGTTTCAACAACGCTTCGTCGAGCGCCACGAGTCGCGTCAGATCGAGAGGTGTATCGGCGACGTCGTCGCGCAACGCCGTCCGCAGTGCTTCGCCGCCGCGACGCAGCGTATTGCGGCGGCGCGCATGATCGATCAGTACGCGCCGCATCGCCTGGGCCGCGATCCCCAGCGAGCGCTTCGGGTCGTTCCAATCCACGCCTTCATGCTGCGCCAAGCGAACGAAGGCCTCATGCACCAGCGCCGTCGGCTGCAGCGTATGATCGCGCCGCTCGCTCCGAAACGCGCGCTGCGCGATCAGCCGCAGACGTTCGTAGAACGCGTCCCAGCCGTCGTTCGCCTCTGATTCCGAAAAAAGTGGGTCGCTCGTCGGGGTCACCATGGCTCGCAATCTCCGGGGCAGCGCAGATCGTCGGTTCACTCCATCCGTAGGGGAGTCGTACAACCGGCGCTCGTGGACGCTGCAATTCCCGGAATTCCGAAATTATAGCGCACTTCGGGCCCGCTGCTGCCCCGATTCGCGCCGGAATTCGCGATCGCACCGAATTCGGCGCCTGCCCCGCTACAACCAGGCCGACGCGTTCTCAGCTTTTTTGCCCCCTCCCCGTCCAGACCACGCCCTTGAGCACGGACGGGAGCATGATGTGACCTCCCGCGCTTTGCAATAACCACCTGCCACCCAAGGAGTTAGACATGTTACGGAAACTGAGCACGATCGGACTGAGCGTTCTGCTGGTCAACGCGACGTCCGTGAGTTGGGCCGCGGACGTCGGAACCGCGATCAACTACCAGGGCTATCTGCTCGACGCCGGGTCGCCGGCAAACGGCCAATATGACCTCGCTTTTCGCGTGTACGACGACGCGGTCGGCGGCACGCTGATCGCCGGCCCCCTGTTTATTGCTGATGTCGATGTCGCGGACGGTGTGTTCACGGTAGCGCCCGACTTTGGCGCGGACGTCTTCGGTCCCGACGCGCGCTGGATCGAGCTCGGCGTTCGTCCTGGTGCCAGTGTCGGCGGCTACACCGCACTCACACCCCGCCAGCAGGCGCTCCCGGCACCGGTGGCGCTCTATGCGACCAACACCTTCTGGTACGCGAACGGTAACGACATCGCGAACACGAACAACGCCCAGGTCGGAATCGGTTACGACGATCCCACCGCGAAACTCGAGGTGCAGGCGTCCAGCGGCCTGCTGGTTCCGGCAACGGTCATGCGGCTGCGCACGAAGCAGGCAATCGGCAACGTGACCAGCTTGCTCGAGTTCAAGAACACCGCCGTCAACGCCTATTCGGATGTCTCGGGCACGACGAACGACAGCACGCTGAACCTCAACGCCGCTTCGAGCGGTAACGTCCTGATCGCCAACGGCGGCGGCGACGTCGGCGTCGGCGAAACCACGCCCGACGGCCGGCTGCACGTCTACGCGTCAAACTCGGCCTTCGACGCGCCGCGCGCGCTGCGCCTCGAGACCTTCCAGGATCCCAGCTCCTTTGTCTTCCACACCGCGCTGGACTTCGAAGGCGGCCAGATCAACAGCCGCAACCTCGACGACGGCGGCGGTTCGACCCTCCACCTCAACTGGGCCACCAACGGCAACGTGACGCTCGCGCACGGCGGCGGCGACGTCGGCGTCGGCTTCAACAGCGCCTTCACCAAGCTCCACGTGCGCAACGGCGCCGTCACCGGCTTCGACTCGTCCGACCTCAATAGCGACGATGTCGCGATCGAGTCCCCCAACGCCTGGCTCGGCCTCTACAGCGACGACGAAGGCGGCGCCGGCTCCGGTATCGTCCTCGCCGAAGTCGACGGCTCCATCACGAACAAGTGGTCGATCTACCGTCGCACCACCGGCAACGTCGGCGACCTCAACTTCACCTACGGCTCCGACACCAACCCGACCGCGAACGAGAAGATCCTGCAGCTCCTGCCTGACGGTACGACCAAGGTTCAGGTGCTCGAAATCACCGGTGCGGACGTCGCCGAGCGCTTCCCGGTCAACGACACGAACACGCCGGGAATGGTCGTGATGATCGACGAAAACAACGCCGGTCAGCTGTGCCTGGCAAAGGGCGCCTACAACAAGCGCGTCGCTGGCGTCATCAGCGGTGCCGGCGACCTGCCAGTCGGTGCGGTACTCGGCAACCTGCCTGGCACGAACAAGGACGAGGCCCCGCCGATCGCGCTGAGCGGCCGCGTCTGGGTCCACTGCGACACCACCGCCAACGCCATCACGCCGGGTGATCTGCTCACCACCGCCGACCGACCGGGACACGCCATGAAGGCCGCGGACGCCAGCCGGTCACACGGCGCGGTGATCGGCAAGGCCATGACCGCCCTCGAACAGGGCTCCACCGGCCTGGTCCTCGTCCTGGTCAACCTTCAGTAGCGAGCGCCGTAGTCCCGCGACTGGCAAGAAAGGACGTGCACCATGAGATCACTACTTCAATATAGACACCTGACCGGAATCGGGCTCGCAGCGCTACTCGCGCTGGTAACCCCGAGCCGCGCCGACGACGCACCGACAAACGCGCCGGCCACGGCCAACACCATGAGCGAACCGCGACTGTTCGAGCCGTTCGTTCCCGCGACGACCGCCCCCACGGTCGCAGCGGCTGCGGCCCAACGAATCGCCCCCGGCGCAACGCTCGTCACGCTTGAGCCCGCCGCGCTGCTGAGCGCCAAGGCCGGCGACCTGCTGATGCTGGACGCGATCGCGCCCGCGTTCGACGGACGCGTGGAACGCATCGAACAACGGTCCAGCGCTCGCAAGAGTGTGTTCGGTACGCTGCAGGACGACCCCGAGAGCTCGTTCATCATCGTGATCGAGGACAACGTCGCCGTGGGCGTGTTTCGGCACCCACTGGCACAGGAATCCTACCGGCTCCAATACGTCGACGGCCGGCTGCACCAAGTCGTGCCGATCGATTGGGCGGCCGAGAAGCCCTGTCAGACCGAGTCCGCCAACGAACCGGAGTCTGCGGCAAAGCCCACCGATGACCCGGTCGTCGAGCCGCCGAACGATGCGTTCGCTGCCGGCGGGATCGACCTCGGCGGCTGCCCCGCCCCCCGTCGATACCACGACGTGATCATCTACTACACCGCGCAGGCCCGCAGCGACGCCGGCGGTAGCAGCGCGATGAACGCCGAGTGCCAGCTCGCCGTCGACACGGCCAACCAGGCCTACATCGACAGTGGCATCAGCCCGCGCATTCGCCTCGTCCATCGTCGCGAAATCGGCTACACCGAGTCCGGCGATCTCGAGACCGATCGCGACGCGCTCCATGATGACAACGACGGGGTAATGGACTTCGCCCATACGGACCGCGATGACTTCGGCGCTGACTTCGTCTCGCTGTTCGTCGACAACTCGGCCGATGGCGGCGGCATCGCGTTCTGCACGCCGGGCGCCAACAAGGGCTTCTGTGTGGTGGTCCGCAACGTTGCGTCGTCGAACTTCACCTTCGCGCACGAACTCGGTCACCTGCAAGGCAGCGCCCACAACCACGGGGACGCGGGCTTCGGCTGCAACCAGTACTGCTACTCGTTCGGCCATCGTGACTTCGGCAACAGCGGCGCCGGGTTCCGCACGGTGATGGCGTACAACGACGACGCCAGCAACTTCCCGCGAATCGGTCGCTTCTCGGACCCCGACCGAAACTTCGACGGCGTCCCGCTCGGCGTGGACACCTTCCCCTGCGGCGTGTTCCCCTCGAACGACGACGCCGACAACGTGCGGTCAATCAACAATACCGCCGCCGACCGCGAAGGCTGGCGCGACCCGAAGTTCCAGGTGTGGGTCGAACTCGGCTATTCCGGAACCGAAATCGGAACGTACCAGCAACCGTGGGCGACGATCCCGCGCGGGATCGACGCGATCTACGACGGAACCCGGTCGCCGGCGATCACACCCGTGCTCAAGATCAAGGCCGGGACCGGCAGCGCTACGCCGACCATCGACAAAGCGATGATCATCAAAGCCTGCGGCGGCACGGTCCGGATCGGCGACTGAGCGCCACTGAGACACAGCCGCCCCAGACCGACACCGATCGTTCCCCTCTGCCTCCCGGCGTGGACGTCAAGCGGCGTCCACGCCGGCCTTTGTTCCCAGAAGCCCCCAGCTCGCCCGTCATTTGACCCTTCGTTCGCGCACCGGGCTCATACTCACCGACCAGCGCGCACAGCGAGCCGCGAGCGCAAGCGAGCGGTCAAACGCCCGTCTGGCCCCATCCCTTGCGAGCGAGAGGTTCAATCCGCGCGAAACGAATCAGCCCCGTCGCTTGCGAGGTGCCCTGCCCCATCCTGGGATGAGAGGCGGGCGGCTCGCCCGTCGTCGGGGCAACAGGGGCAGGCGCGCGATCGCCCAGCCGCTACACTGCCGCAGCAGATGATCAATACACCGCGGACAAACTTGCTCATTGCCTGGCTTTGCGCGCTCGGCTTCATTATCACGCTGCTGACCTACCAGCCGGGATACATGAGTTTCGACACGCTCAAGCAGCTTCGTGAAGCGCGGTCCATGGAATTCAGTGATGGCAACCCGGTCGTAATGGCGGCGATCTGGTCGGCGATGGAACGGGTTTCGGCCGGTCCGTTCGGGATGCTCGTGCTGCAGAACATGCTGTACTGGGGCGGACTCGCGCTTTTCTTCCGTTCTGTGCGCGGTCCGGGACTGCTGCGCGTCCTGATGGTGATCGTCATTGGCGCCTACCCACCGATCTTCGGCCAGATCGGAACGGTGTGGAAGGACCTGCTCATGCTTGGCGCCGGAATGCTCGCGATCGGCATGATCGCCAGCACGCTCGCGGCCCGCACGTCCGGTCGACCCTGGTTGCGTTTGATCGGTAGCGGCACGGCAATCCTGCTGCTGCTTTGGCTCGCAGTATCCCTGCGCCATAACTCGTTGCCCGCTGTCGTCCCGCTGGTCTACTGGCTCTTCCAGCCGGCACCAGCGTATGCCCGATCCATCCGCCGCGTCGGAATGCATCTCGGCGCAGCATTGGCGGTCAGTGCCGCGCTATACGTGCTGAGCGGTTTCGTCGAAGATAGGCTCGTATCGAAACACAACCATTTCTGGCAGGTCCTGGCCTCATTCGACCTGGTAGGAACATCCGTCGAAGCCGATAAGGTCGTGTTCGAGGGCACACTCGACATCTTCGAAACCGAGCCCACCGTGGCCGAGCTGAAGGCGGTCTACACACCGCTCACTGTCGGTGCGCTATATCGCGCCCGAAGCGATTCTGCCGGCGAGCGCCTGCGCCCACTGGTCACATATGTCAGTACCGACGAACAGCTCGAGCGACTCGCATCAGCCTGGCGAAGTGCAATCTACGATCATCCGTCAGCCTATCTACAGCATCGCTGGCAGGTCTTCCGACACGTCCTGGGACTGGTCGATCGGCCCGTGTATGACGCCGTGTTTCGGACACGCATCCTCAAGAATGAAATGGGCTTTACGTTTCACGCCTCCGCGTGGAATGAATGGCTGACCGAGCGCCTGCTCGCGATGTCGGCCTCGTCATGGGTCTATCGTGTCTGGGTGTACGCGATCGTGCTGGTGGTGGCGTTCGGTTTCGGCTGCGTCAGATACTGGTACGGTAGCGATCTAACGCTGCTGGTGCTCTCAACGAGCGGGTTGCTATACCTGCTGGGGTACTTTCCAACCGCTGGCTCGCCGCCACTTCGATACAACCTATGGACGATACTGATGGCGCTGCTCTGCACATACCAGGGCCTCGCGTGGCTTCTGTCCGCAAGGTCGCCCAAAGCCGCCACTCCCGCGCCGACGGCGCCCAAACCCGCTCCACAAACGGAACCAGCGCCGCCCGCACGACCCGAACATGAGCCGCCAGCGCGCTGATGCGCAACGCCGTTTCACGTGAAACACGTTTGTCGAACGGAGAGCAACGACGCTACATGCGCTCGATGACGTCGATCCCGAGCAGATTCAGGCCCAACTTCAACGTTCGGGCCGTCAGGTCACACAACCGCAGTCGACTGTTGCGCGTCGCGTCGTCTGGTGCCTGAAGCACGGGGCACGAGTCGTAGAACCGCATGAAATCTGCCGCCAGCTCATACAGATAACTACACAGGGCGTGCGGCAGCAGATCGCTGGCAACCACGCGGATCGACTCACGAAAACGCAACAGACGCAGCGCGAGAGCGCGTTCCGCAGGCTCACCCAGCGTGATCGTTGCACCATCCGCATAGAGCGCCTGCGGCGCCGGGTCCCCGGCCTTGCGGTAGATCGACCGAATCCGCGCGTACGCGTACATCATGTAGGGCGCCGTGTTCCCCTGAAACGTCAGCATCTGGTCCCAGTTGAACACGTAGTCGTTGTTGCGGTCGCGCGAAAGATCGAAGTATTTGACGGCCGCGATGCCGACCCGTTGTGCAATCTTGCGTTTGCTCGCGTCGTCGAGCGCGCCATCCGCATCGCGCGCATCTTCTTCCGCCTCGCGCGTTTGAAGTACCTCGAACGCTCGACGCTGCGCCTCATCGAGCAGCTCCAGCAACTTGACGGTTCCGCCCTCACGGGTCCGTAGCGGCTTACGGTTGTCGCCGAGCACACTCCCGAACGAAACATGCTCCAGCCGCGTCGTCGACGGTGCCAGACCCGCGGCCCGCGCCGCCGCGAAGAGCATCTGAAAATGCAGCTTCTGCGGCGCACCGACAACGTAAATGATCCGTTCCGCACCGAGCGTGTTTACGCGATAGCGAATCGCGGCAAGGTCGGTCGTCGAGTACAGGTACGCGCCATCCGACTTGCGAATGATCATCGGTAGCGGATTGCCTTCAGGGTTCTTGAACGCGGGGGTACCGTCCGGCTTCTCCAGGAAGATGCAGTCGGCGCCCTGATCGTTGCGGTACACGGCGCGAATCGCGTCGTCCGGGCCGGTCGGCTGAGCGAGCCGTTGTTTCAAGTCCGTTACGGTCTCGGCGAGAAACGCGTTGTAGTCACTCTCGCCGAACATATCATCCGGCGTCAACGTCACCCCGAGTACGTCATAGATGCTTTGACACGCGTTGACCGAGATGGTCCGCGCCTGGCGCCATTCCTCCTGCTCATAGCGATCGTCCGCCGATCCGCGCTGCAGAAACGTCGTAATCAAGCGCGGAATACCCTCGAGCAACTGCTCTTGCGCCCCGCTGCCGACCAACACCCCGGTACCACTCGCGATGCTCGCAATCGTCTGCACGAATACGTAACCCAACTCCAACTCGTCGAGTGTCGTCGACTCCGCATAATCGGCGGCGTCGTTACGCGCGAGGTCCTCGGTCCACTCCGCCGCGATCGGCGCAAGTGCGTTTCGGCGCTCGTCAACACCCTGGCCTCGGAGCGCATTGATGAGTTCCAGGCGTTTTCGGATCCCACCGAGGTCTTCGCCGCGCGCGAGACGGGTCCGAACATACCAGAGTCCCGTGATCACGGCACCGATGGCAGTACCCCAATCGCCGAGATGGTTCTGGCGAATAACACGGTGTCCCTCAAACTCGAGCACGCGCGCGAAGACGTCGCCGATGATCGTGCTGCGAAGGTGCCCCACGTGCATCTGTTTCGCGATGTTCGGCGAGGAGTAGTCGACGAGCACTGTCGCCGGGTCCGCAACGCGCGGAATCGCCAGTCGATCGGCGGGTGCGAAACGAGTCGATGCGTCCGCCGTCGGATCGCGATCGCCCTCAGTCGGCACAGGAATTGCCTCGAGTGCACCGGCGAGCGCGCGCTCCGTCAGCCGGACGTTGATGAACCCGGGCCCCGCAATCTCCAGCGGGTCGGCCAGATCGTCGAGGTGAACTGCGTCGATAATGCGTTGGGCGACATCGCGCGGCTTCTGTCGCAACTGGCGCGCCAGCGCCATCGCCGCATTGCACTGGTAATCGCCGAACTTCGGATCCGCGGACGGCTGCACCGCGGCGGTAACCCGCTCCGGCGTCGTTTCGCACACCTGCGCAATCGCTTCCGCGAAACGCTCGTTCAATGTTGCAAGCAAGCTGGTATTCATGACGGTGCGCAAGCTATCCGCGTTGCGCCACCGTCGCAAGGAAGCCCGACGCATGGCTCGAACACAAGCAAGGCCGTGTGTTCGCTTCGGGGTCGATCAGGCCCCAACGGTCGCGGCTTCGCGCGGACGGGTCGGCGGCGCACCGTCGCCGGAGAGCTGCTGCTCGTACCAGCGGACCGTCATCGGCACGCCCTGCTCGTATGTCACGGTCGGCTTCCAGTTGAGCATTTTCCGCGCCTTCTCCGCCGAGAAGAAGGAACGCCGACCCATGAGCCAGACCGCGTAGCGCGTGATAAACGGCGGCTTCTTCGAGCGGAACAGGTGCCCGATCACCTCCAGCAGGAATCCGGCCGTGTACGCCACTCGGTATGGCACGCGGGCCTTGACCCGTGGCGCGCCAATCGCGTCTGCCAGCATGTCGAAGTACGCCTGTTGGGTGATTTCGCCGTCGTTGCTGCAGTTGAAGGCCTCGCCGTTGCAGTCGTCGCGATGGGCCGCCTCGATCGCGGCCTCGGCGATATTGCCGGCGTAGACCACGTTCAGGCGATTGGTTCCGGCGCCCAGGATCTTGGCGCGGCCGGCCTTGATCATGTTGTAGAGTCGTGCGATGGTGGTACGGTCACGTGGACCGTAGATCCACGCCGGTCTGATGATCGTCGCTTCGATCTGTTTCTTCTTGAACGCATCCCACACCAACTCTTCGGCGATGACCTTCGACCGCGTGTAGTACGCCCACTTGTACATCTTGTACCCGAGTGCGAACGTCTCATCGACGGTAATCTCGTCGGTATGGTAGCCGTAGGTGCTGATCGAGCTAACGTGCACGAAACGCCGAACGTTTGCGGCGATCGCCGCGTCGAGCATGTTCTGCGTGCCATCGATCGTAATCCGCTGGAAGTCCTCCCAGGGCCCCCAATCGCCGACCTTCGCCGCGGAGTGGTAGATACAATCGACACCCGCACAGGCGCGTTCGAGCGAAGCCTTGTCCGTGACGTCGCCTTCCACGAACTCGACATCCTGAGTTTCGAGCCAGCGGCAATCGCTCCCCGGACGGACCAGCACTCGTACCGGCATGTCGCGCAAGCGAAGCTGTTCAACGATATGACTGCCGAGCAGTCCGGTCGCGCCGGTGACCAGGTTCATGATTGGTCTTTCCTGTGGTCAATGGGTAGCGTCTGATGCCCGCCGAGCGCCCCATCGCGGGACGTTTCAGCTCGCGCGGATCGCGCCGCGGTTTATCGGATTGTAACGGCGCAGGTCCGGCTCGTCATCGTCGGCCGGCCAATCGCGCTGCTACCGGGATTCGATAGCGTTCAAACCGTTGAGGCCAGTAGCGATCGCGCGTGGTCCGCGATCTGCCGGGCGCCGACGCCACACTGCTCCAGGATCGCTTCTTCGGAGCGAGCGGACTTCGGGATCCGCGTTACATGCAGCGCGCTCACGCGGAACGGGTTCCCCATCGTTGCGATCCCGGCGACCTCCGCCGCCAGGCCGCCGCCGTAGTTGTCTTCCACGACCAGGGCCCGACCCGTGCGCGCCATGACCTCACGAAGCCGGGCAGCGTCTGTTGGCAAGCAATAGAGATCCACCAGTGTCGCGCGGATTCCCTGCTTTTCGAGCAACGCCATGGCCTCGCGTGCAACGTGAACCATGAAGCCGGCGGTGATGATCGCAAGATCGGTACCGGTTCCGTGCGTATGGAGTCCGCGCGGCTCGAACGTCGTTTCGGCATCGTAGATCATCGGGACGTCGGGCCGATGGGTTCGCATGTAGCACATACCGCGCAGCGCCAGCATCTGTCGCGTGCACGCGTAGGCCGCGAATGCATCCGCCGGCTGGAAGGTCCAGCATACCGGCGATTCGCGATCGTCGGCCCGCGCCGTCGCGAACGAGCGGAAGAACGCGACATCCGCCACGGACATCTGACTGGGACCGTCGGCAGCGAGCGAGATGCCCGAGTGTGAACCGACCAGCTTGACGTTGGCCCGCGAGATCGCGGCGAGTTCGATCTGGTCGTAGGCCCGCGCCAGGAATTTCCCGAACGAGTTCGCGAACGGAATGAAGCCTGCCGCCGCGAAACCAGCGGCCGTCGACACCATGTTCTGCTCGGCGATCTTGCATTCGAAGAACCGCGTGGAATGTGCCTTGGCGAAAATATTGGTGAACGTCGAGTTGCTTACATCGCCGTCCAGCACCACGAGCTGCGGGACGTGCTTCCCCGCCTCGGCCAGCGCCACGCCGTACGCACGGCGCGTAGCCAGCTTCCCCTTGTCGAACGCGCCGCCCAACCCATACTCATGGGCAGCGGCCGCGAGCCCGTCCCACTCAACCTCGCGCGGGTCACGCCGCTCGACCGTCAGCGAAGCCGGGGCGGTCGGTTTGGCAGCGAAGGTCTCCGTGTCAACGCCGGCCTTGGCCCGGTCGAGTGAAGCGTACGCCGTGTCGAGCTCGGATTTCGGGAGCGGCTTGCCGTGCCAGTTGCCATTCTGGAGCCCGTCGACACCCCAGCCCTTGATGGTCCGTGCGACGATTGCCAGTGGCTTATCCGGGCGGGGGAAATCCTCGAGCGCCTGTTTGACGGCAGCCGGATCGTGCCCGTCGATCTCGACAACATCCCAGCCGAAGGCGCGCGCCTTTGCCGCGAGCGCCTCAGCGGATTGCTGCGCCGAGACGTCGGCTGCCTGGCCTTCGCCGTTGGCGTTGAGGATGGCGCACACGGTCGTCAGGCCGTGATCGACCACGAAGTCGAACGCCTCCCAGATCTGTCCCTCGCGCGCCTCACCGTCGCCGATCAAACAGTAGACCTGGCGCGGGCCGTTGTCGAGCCGTGCAGCGAGGGCCAACCCTGCTGCAACGCTCAAACCCATCCCCAGACTGCCGGTGGCAGCGTCGAAGAACGGAAAGCCTTCTGCGGGGTTGGGGTGGCCGTCCAGTTCGCTGGCGTTTTCACGGAGCGTATCGACGTCGTCCGGCGTAAGCGGACGAGCGCGGGCGGGATCCCGTCCGATCGCGCCGCCGAGGTCGGCGTAAGCTGCATACACCATCGGAACCGCGTGGCCTTCCGAAAGCACCAATCGGTCGGCGGCCAGGCTCCACGGATCCGCGGGGTCGTACCGCATCTTCTCGTACATCAGGTGGGTGACCAGATGGGCCAGCGACAGCGCACTGGACGGGTGTCCCGACCCGGCCGCCGTCGTCATTCGCACTGCCAATTTGCCGAGTTCTGCCGCCTTCGCGGTCAGCGCCTTCGCATCCGACATCATCATCTCCGGGTTGGTTTCTTCGCCGATCGAAGCGGTACTGTAGCTTTGCCGCACCCGGTGAGCAACGCGCGAAGCGCAAGGAGCGCGACCGCTCGCTTGCGCTCGCGGCTCGCATTGGAGTTGAAGGAGCGCCCTTGTCCGTCCCCCGCCCCAAGATGGGTGGGGCACCGGCGCCTCGGCGCACGCGGTGGGTAACGGGCGCGAGTCACATCACCATGATCAGGCGGTGTTCGGTGACGATCATCCGGACGCGCTGATCGTGCGGCTCGGCAGGCAGATCCGGGACCAGCTGCGCTTCCAGCACGATACCGCAGGGAAGCACGGGGTCGGCAGTGTCATCGGACAGGGTTCTCAGCAAGCGATCGTAGTGCCCGCCGCCGCGACCGAGGCGTCGCCCGTCGTCGGTAAACCCGAGCCCAGGCACGAGCAGCACCGTCGACGGCCCTGCCGCCGCGATTGTGGTTCCCGTCGGCTCGCGAATCCCGCGAAAGCCTGGCTTGACGTCGGACCACGACCGGATTTCGACAAGCTCCAGGGTCGTGTCGTCGGCGCCGACGCGCGGCGCCAGGACCCGTTTGCCATCCCGCCACGCCTGCTCGACCAACGCGTCTGTGCAAACTTCGCGGGGCAGCGACAGGTAAGCGACCAGTGTGCGACAATCGGTGTACGGCGCGCTGGCGATGAACGCGTCGGCGATCGCCGCACTGTGTCGCTCCAGATCCGCCGGGTCGACTTGGCGCAGTGTTTCGCGCAGTCTGTCTCGCAGGGCGCGTTTGGCTGCCGCCGGGTTCATTGCAGTTTCGCGACGCGATGAACCAGCGTGGCGTCGGTCTTGCCCTTCACGTGCGGATTCGTCGAGGTGACAACGATCACGAGGTCGCCGACCTGTGCGAGGTCCTTCTCCAGCAGCACACGGTCGAGCGTCTGGGCCATCTCGGCCGGATTGCTGCTGCCGGGCACTTGGATCGGGATCACGCCGAAGAGCAGCGCTAAGCGACGAAAGACGTCGATATCCGAGGTCAGCCCGACAACCGGGACGTCGAGTCGATACTTCGCGAGCAACCGGACCGTGTTGCCGGATGAGGTCCAGGCGGCGACGAGCTTGGCGCCCAAATGCCGCGCCGACTCGATCGCGCCGTGCGAGATCGCCGACGTGATCCGATCGCTTGCCGCTACCGTGCCGGTTACATCCTCGCGTCCGTGCTTGGCCAGGTACGCCTCGGCCGCAATCGCGATGCGGCGCATCATCACGACCGACTGGATCGGATACTGCCCGGACGCCGACTCGGCCGACAGCATGACCGCGTCGGTGCCGTCGAGGATCGCGTTCGCGACGTCGCTCACCTCGGCCCGGGTCGGCGACGGATTGCCGACCATACTCTGCAGCATCTGCGTCGCGACAATTACCGGTTTTCCCGCTGCCCGGCACTTTTGCGCGATCACCTTCTGCACCAGCGGGACGCGCCAGATGTCCATTTCGACGCCCAGATCGCCGCGTGCGATCATCACGCCGTCTGCCGCTGCGATGAACTCGTCCAGATAGTCGAGGGCCTCCGTCTTCTCGATCTTGACGATGACCGGAATCGGGGTCCCGATCGACGCCATGTGCGATCGCAACTCCGCAAGATCTGCCGGCGTGCGGACGAACGACAGCGCCACGTAGTCCAGGCCGGACTCGATCGCCCACCGAGCGTCTGCGCGATCCTTGTCGGTGATCGCCGACACGGATAGCTTCGTATCCGGCAGATTTACCCCCTTGCGGCTACTGATCGGCCCACCCACCGTGCACCGGCAGCGAATGGCATCCGGCTCGCGGTCGGTGACAAGCAACCGTACCAGGCCGTCATCGATGTAGACCCGCTCGCCGACGTTGACCTCATCCACAAATTGCGGATAGCTGATCGTCAACGTCTTGGCGTCCTTGGTCACCGCGTCGCCGCGAACGAAGGTAACGTCCTGTCCGGTTTCGAGCGCAATTCCGTCCGCGACGGTGTTCAGCCGAATCTTCGGGCCGCACAGGTCGCCGAGTACCGCGATTGCACGTCCGAGTTCGGCACTGATTCGACGAACGCGTGCAAGCGTCTCGGCGTGTTGCTCGATCGTGCCGTGCGAAAAGTTGATTCGGCAGACGTTCACACCGGCCTCGAGCAACTCGCGCAACGAGTCCTCAGTGGGCGTAGCCGGTCCGAGCGTTGCCACAATCTTGGTATGGGAGAACAGCTGCTCCATCGATCGTCACTCCCCGTCGCCGGCCCAGATTGGCGGCCGACGCTGATGCCAGTCGGTCTCCTGTTCGAACAGTCGCGCGACCTGTAGCAGCCGCTCCTCGCTGAACAATGGCCCCATCAACTGCAGCCCGATCGGCAGTCCCTCCGCACTGAGGCCGCACGGGATCGAGATCGCAGGTACGCCGGCCAGGTTCGCCGAAATGGTGTAGACGTCCGCGAGATACATCTGAAGCGGATCGGCCGTCTTCTCACCGAACCGAAAGGCGGGCGTCGGCGCCGTCGGGCCGAGCAACACGTCGACCTGCTCGAACGCGCGGTCGAAGTCGTCCTTGACCAGCCGACGAGCACGCAGCGCCTTATCGTAATACGCGTCGTAGTAGCCGCTGGAGAGCGCGAAGGTTCCCAGCATGATCCGTCGTTTGACCTCGGCACCGAAACCGTCGGCCCGCGACTGTGCGTAGAGGTCGACCAGGTTCTGCGGGCTCTTCGTCCGATGACCGTAGTGGACACCGTCGTAGCGCGCCAGGTTGCTCGAAGCCTCCGCGGTCGCGATCAGGTAATAGACCGCAACGACATGCTGAGCGTGGGGCATGTCGACCTCGACGACGGTCGCACCGCGCGCGCGATAGACCTCGACGGCGGCCTCGATAGCGGCGCGGACCTCGGGATGCAGACCATCGCCGAAGTACGCACGTGGCAGACCGATCCGTAGCGTCTTGGCACAACCGGCGAGGGCCGCGTCCTCCAGCGCTCGACGGTAGTCGGGCACGGGTTCATCCACGGACGTGGCGTCGCGCTCGTCGCGGCCGGCGATGACCTGGAGCACCATCGCGACATCCGTCACGTCACGCGCGATCGGACCGATCTGGTCAAGGCTCGAACCGTACGCGACCAGCCCGTAGCGCGAGACGCGCCCGTAGGACGGCTTCAGGCCAACAACGCCACAGAACGCCGCCGGCAAGCGGATAGAGCCTCCGGTGTCGGACCCCAGCGCAACCGGGACCATCCCGGATGCGACCGCTGCGACGGAGCCGCCGGACGATCCACCGGGAACGCAATCGGGTCGCCAGGGATTACGGGTCGGGTGGAAGCCGCTATTCTCGTTCGACGAGCCCATCGCAAACTCATCGAGATTTGTCTTGCCGACAATGAGCGCGCCGGCCCGCAGAAGTCGATCCACGACGGTCGCGTCGTACGGCGATCGATAGTCCGCCAGAATCCGCGATGCACACGTCGTCTTCGCAAACGTCGTGCAAATGTTGTCCTTCAGGGCAATCGGCACGCCCGCCAGGGTCGGTCGTTCGCCAGGAACCCGCTGATCGACTCCACGAGCGGAGTCGCGGGCGTGGTCGGCACACCGCTCCAGGAACGCGCCGATATCCGGCTCGACACGATCGATGCGGGCGTCCACGTGGTCGCAAAGCGCCAACGGCGCGCAACGCCCATCGTGGACCGCCGCCGCGATGCTTGACGCAGTCCAATCGAGTCCCATTCTGACGAAAGTGTGGACGGAAACTGAGGGGCAAGCAAGCAGCCGAGCGCGAATCGAACGGATTGTGCGGCAGGAATGAAAAGCAAGGGTGAGCGACGGGGCTCGAACCCGCGACCCCCAGGACCACAACCTGGTGCTCTACCAACTGAGCTACGCCCACCGAAGAACCTCGGAGTGTATCCCGCTGGCAGCAGATCGTCCAGATCTCAAACGCGGGTCCTCGATGCCCCGCCCCATCTTGGGGTGGGGGACGCGTTTCTCGGAGCAAATCAACGTGTCCCCCAGGGTAAAACCCTGGGGCACCAAAACATCTACGATCGAACTCCGTGTGCCTTCCATCGCGCCTTTCTTGCGCCTCCGTATCGCGCTCCGGGCTCGCATCCGCGTCCCGTACGTGACGGGTGCCAACGAGCCGCGAGCGCGAGCGAGCAGCCAGCGTGCCTCGGGGGAGGCGCCCGCCCTATTAGATTGGGGTGGGCACCATTTCTTTGGCGTAGACAAAGGCCTCGCCGAGGGAGCTTGCTTCCCCGCCCCGTCGATTTTCGGCCGACAATCGCGTATGCTCCAAGTGGACGGAGACCAGCGCCGTTCGCACGACAGCACGGTCAAAGGCATCCGAGAGTTCACCCCACGGCAGCGTAGCGGGAAGGATTGATTGATGAGCGATCCGTTCGGCGCGAAAGCGACACTGGACACCAACGGCGGAAAAATCACGCTGTTCCGTCTCGATGCCCTCGAGAAGGCGGGCATCGTCAATCTGGGCCGGCTCCCCTACTCGATCCGCATCCTGCTCGAAGCGGTGCTGCGGAACGTCGATGGATTCACCGTGCAGGAAGACGACGTCCGCACGCTGTGCGGCTGGAACGCTCAGCAGGTTCCGGCCGGCGAGATTCCGTTCATGCCGGCCCGCGTCGTGCTGCAAGATTTCACCGGCGTCCCCGCGCTCGTCGATCTCGCCGCCATGCGCTCGGCAATGCAAACCGCCGGCGGCGATCCGCAACGAATCAATCCGATCATCCCGGCCGACCTCGTCATCGACCACTCCGTGCAGGTCGACTATTTCGGCGCCAATGACGCCCTCGCACTCAACGCCAAGCTCGAATTCATGCGCAACCGCGAGCGCTATGAGTTCCTGCGCTGGGGACAACAGGCCTTCGATAACTTTACCGTCGTGCCCCCGGCGACCGGCATCGTCCATCAGGTCAACCTGGAATACCTCGCGAAAGCGGTGATGCGTCGCACCGTTAACGGGGAGACCCACGCCTTCCCGGACACGCTGGTCGGAACGGACAGCCATACGACGATGATCAACGGGCTGGGCGTCGTCGGGTGGGGCGTCGGCGGCATCGAGGCCGAAGCTGCCATGCTGGGCCAGCCGATCTACATGCTCGTCCCCGAGGTCGTCGGCGTACGACTGACCGGCGCGCTGCACGAGGGGGCCACCGCCACCGACCTGGTACTGCGGGTCACGGAGCTGCTCCGCAGTCACGGCGTGGTCGGCAAGTTCGTCGAATTCTCGGGCCCCGGCCTCGATCACATGCGACTCGCCGACCGGGCGACGATCGGCAACATGGCCCCCGAGTATGGCGCGACCATCGGTTTCTTCCCGGTCGACGAACAGACCCTGACCTACATGCGTCTCACCGGCCGCAACGCTGACGAGATCGACCTCGTCGAGCGCTACTGCAAAGAGCAGGGGCTGTTTCGGACTGCCGACAGCCCGGAAGCGGAGTACAGCGCGTTGCTCGAGCTCGACCTCGGCACGATCGAGCCGAGTTTGGCGGGCCCGCGCCGACCACAGGACCGGATCGCACTCTCCGGGATGCAAACACAATGGCGACGTGACCTGTCCACGACGTTCGGCAAGGCCGGCGCGGACAGCGCGGCAGCCGCTTCCACTCCCGGAACGGGCGCCGCGCTCGAGTCGAACGCCGGAACGGCCGTCGCGGAAGCCGACTCGAGTGCAGGCGTTGCGGTCGACTACAACAATGCCCAATTCCAGCTTCAGCACGGAGCGGTCGTGATCGCCGCCATCACCAGCTGCACGAACACCAGCAATCCGTCGGTGATGGTCGCTGCCGGCCTGCTCGCGAAGAAGGCTGTGGAGCGGGGGTTGACGGTCCAGCCATGGGTCAAGACCAGTCTCGCACCGGGCTCACGCGTCGTGACCGACTATCTCGAGAAGGCCGGGCTCAACACGAGCCTCGACCAACTCGGTTTCCAGACTGTCGGCTACGGCTGCACGACCTGCATCGGCAACAGCGGTCCGCTGCCTGAGGCCATCAACGACGCAGTCGTTCAAGCCGATCTTGTCGTCGCGTCCGTGCTGAGCGGGAACCGGAACTTCGAGGCCCGGATTCACCCGGCGATCAAGGCCAATTACCTGGCGTCTCCGCCGCTCGTGGTCGCGTATGCGCTCGCGGGAACGGTCGACATCGATCTGCATCGCGATCCCGTCGGGCGCGATGGCGACGGTCGCGACGTCTTCCTGAAGGACATCTGGCCGAAGCAGGACGAAATCAACAGCACTGTGCAGCGCTGCCTGACGCCGGAGATGTTCAAGCAGCGTTACGCGGACGTTTTCACCGGTGACGAAAACTGGCAGAACATCCCGGCAACCGGTGGTAGCGTCTACGAGTGGAGGGAGGAGAGCACCTACATCCAGGAGCCGCCCTTCTTTGAGAACCTGTCCGCGGAAGCACCGATGATCACGGCGCTGGAGGGCGCGCGCTGCCTGGCATTACTTGGCGAAAGCGTGACAACGGACCACATCAGCCCGGCGGGTTCGATCAAGCCCGATTCTCCGGCCGGACGGTTTCTGCAAGAGCACGGCGTACAGCCCAAGGACTTCAACAGCTACGGCTCACGGCGCGGCAACGACCGCGTCATGACCCGCGGCACGTTCGCCAACGTCCGCATCCGCAATCTGCTCGCACCCGGCACCGAGGGCGGGGTTACCACCTACCTTCCCGAAGGCGAGCAGATGTCGATCTACGAGGCGGCGATGCAGTATCGCCTCGATGGAACGCCGTTGGTGGTAATCGCCGGCAAGGACTACGGCATGGGCTCCAGCCGCGACTGGGCCGCCAAGGGCACGTTTCTGCTGGGTGTGCGAGCGGTGATCGCGACGAGCTTCGAGCGAATCCACCGTACCAACCTGGTGTGCATGGGGGTGCTGCCGCTCGAGTTTCTGCCGAACGAGAGCCGCGAGACGCATGGACTCACCGGACACGAGACCTTCTCGATCCCGGACCTGAGCGACAACCTGCAACCGCGCCAGGAGTTGCGCGTGGTCGCGACGCACGCCGAGACCGGCAAGACCACCGAATTCGGCACGCGTTGCCGGGTCGATACTGCCGTCGAAGTCGACTACTACCGCAACGGCGGCGTGCTCCAGACCGTACTACGACGAATGATCCGTGAAGCGAACAGCTGACGCTGGAAGTCGGCAGCAACCGCCGGCGCACGCGTGACCATGAGCGAAGCCCCCGAGTACCAGGACGCGATCGAGCGCGCCGTGGCTGGCGATCACACAGCGCTCAGCGAACTGCTGTACGCCCTGTATTCGGTGACCGAAGACCAGGTTCGCAGAGCGGTTCCGGCTGATTTGCGGTCACTACTGGCGGCGGAAGATGTGCTCCAGGATGTGCATCTGGAGGTCTTTCGGACAATGCACCGCTTCTCGGCGGAATCCGGCTGGGACGGATTTCAGCGTTGGGTGGCACGAATCGCCCAGCAACGGATGCTCGATCGAATCCGGGAGCTGCGTCGCGCCAAGCGCGGCGGCGGCCACAAAAAGGTCGAACCGAACGCCACACGAGACCAGGACCGCCTGACGCCGCTGCTGGAGTTGCTCCAGGTCGACAGTCTCACGCCCAGCCGCGTGATCCGACGGCAGGAGTGGGCTCGGACCCTGAAGATCGAGTTGGCCGGCCTGAACGAAGACTATCGCGAAGCGCTCCGGCTGCGCTACCTGGAAGGGCTCAGCATCGCGGAAGTCGCAACGGCGCTGGGCCGCAGCGACCGCGCCGCCCAGATGCTCTGCCATCGCGGGCTCAAACAGCTCCGTGACAATCTCGGCAACGCGACGCGTTTCCTGTCGCGAGGCTGACCCGCCGGATTGACGGGGACTTGCCCCGCGACGGGCGCTGCCCTATAAGGATCGGTTTGCGTCCGCGACCCCGACGCGGGTCACGGCTAGGGCAGAGCGTACCCCCTGACAGCAAACTCGAGAGAGCACCGTAATGGCACAATCCGCAGATTCCTCCGGTACCACACCGGCCACCGAATCCAAGCATTACATGATCACCGGCGGCGCCGGATTCCTCGGCATCAACCTCGTGCGACATCTGCTGGCCGAGGGCCACACGGTTACGTCGCTGGACCTCGAACCTTTCGACTACGAGGACTGCAAGGAACAGGTTACCGAGGTCCGCGGCGACATCCGCGACCCGGAAAAGGTCCGCGAGGCGACGCGCGGCGCGAACATCGTGATTCACTGCGCCGCCGCCCTGCCGCTGTACTCCAAGGAGGATATCTTCTCGACCGACATCGACGGTACCCGGAACGTGCTCGAGGCGGCGCGTGACGCCGGCGTCGAACGCGTCGTACACATCTCGTCGACCGCGGTCTACGGAATTCCCGATCACCATCCGCTCTATGAGGACGACCGCAAGATCGGCGTCGGCCCGTATGGCGAAGCGAAGATCAAGGCCGAGGCGCTGTGCGTCGAGTACCGCGAAAAGCATGACATGTGCGTCCCGATCATCCGCCCGAAGTCGTTCATCGGACCGGAACGACTCGGCGTGTTTGCGCTGTTCTACGACTGGGCCAAGGACGGCAAAGGCTTCCCGATGATCGGCAGCGGCAACAACCGCTACCAACTGCTGGACGTCGAAGACCTCTGCGACGCGGTCTACCTCTGTTGCACGGGCGAGCGCGATGCGGTCAATGACGTGTTCAACATCGGCGCGAAAGAGTACACGACGATGAAAGAGGACTACCAGGCGGTCCTCGATCGCGCCGGCCACGGCAAGAAGATCCGCGGCTTCCCCGCGACGCCGATGATCTGGACGTTGCGGGTACTCGAGTTGTTCAAGCTGTCGCCACTCTACAAATGGGTATACGAGACCGCATCGACCGATTCGTTCGTTTCGATCGAGAAGGCCGAGCGTGTGCTGGGTTACGCGCCGCGCTTCTCGAACAAGCAGGCGCTCGTCCGCAACTACGAGTGGTACCTCGACAACTTGCACAAGTTCGACGGCGCCAGCGGCGTCTCCCACCGCGTGCCCTGGAAACAAGGCATCCTCAAGGTCGCCAAGTGGTTCTTCTGATCAACGGGCCGCGATCAGAAGAGCCATGAGCCAAACCACAAGTACCATTAGCGCAACCTGCAATGCCGTAATGACGAGGATCCGCGCCAGGATGCGGATGTAGTTCAGGCTGCGCTCGCCGGTAGCCTGCCGTCGAATCCGCGCATACTCGAGTGTGTTCGCCAGCACGCAATTGCTGACCAGTCCGCCGCCGACCGCAACGCAGGCCGGTAGCAGAAGGTGAGGGTCCAGGTAAAGGGCCGCAAATGCCAGCCCGAGCAGGGTCGCCAGCGGCGGCCAGAGGACCATGGAACCTACGGTGCCGGGGGCAAGTTCACGCTCGCGCCAGAAGGCCTCAACGCTGGCCCGCTCGAACGGATGGCCGCACTCCGAGCAACGACCCACGTCCGCGACGCGCAGTTCGTAGAAACACCTTGGACACAGCAACACCGGGAGCATGATCATCACCAAAGTAGATAACCCGCCGGCGCCGCGATTCGTTCCACCTACCACTACTTTTTTTAGCGTTGGTGTGCTTAACTGATGGCAGGCGCTATGAATCACCGTCGCCGATCAGCACCAGCGTCTCGGGGTGTCGCGCGCCCCATTCGGCCAGTCGCATCGGCTCCGGCTTCTCAATGAACGGAATCTTCTCTCCTCGACGGGGGCCGGAGGTCGCCTCGAGGTAGCTCTCACGCGGATACCACACCGTCTCGGTACTGCGGTCGTAGAGCACGAAAGTGTTGCGCATGGTGTAGCCGGTGGTTCCGAAAGTGGTGGGTTCGTTCGATGGTGCGCGCCCGTACACGACGGACAGATCGACCAGCGGTCAGTAACCGACCGTCACGGGTCTACCGCCGACGAAGTCGTTGACCAGCTCGTGGCGATTCAGCAAATCCAGCGGGTATGCCTTGGCTTGACCGTTGTGTACGTAGCCGATGATTTGCGTTTCGGGCTTGATCTCATGCGCGGTCAAACGCGGATCGTCGAGCCTGACAAACGCCGGCCGGTCGATCGCCGGGATGCTGTCCTTGCCGATCCCGTACTGGAACTCGCGCGGGTCGATCGTGGAGTCGGTCACATCGAACCACTGGGCGCCCGTCTCCTCATTATCGTCGTCCCTGGCCCACAGGTATCTTCGCCCATCGCGCTCGACGATTGGCTTGCCGTGGAAGCTGTCGGACGCCAACCTCGTCCGCTGCGGGGGCACTTGCTCCAGTTGACGCAGGGTCTGTACTTCGCCCCAGATGCGGTACCCGCTGGCACCAACGACGACAACCGCGGCTACACCCACCACAAGATTGAACGTGCGCGAACGTCGCACGGCCATGATCGATCCTCACTTGCTCAAGTTCGATAAAAACTGATCGTGTTGCGATGCGTCGGAAGAGTCAATATGGTCCGATGCGGCTCGAAATGCAAGGACGTTGCAGCACGCACAAATGAAAGACGATGCAGCTCTTCTGAAGGGGATGAAGAACCTAAAAATCTACGGCTAGCCCGGCGTGCGAGACGCCGCCCCACCCTGATTTGCTGGGGACGTCACTGGGCAACCGGCGGAGGAGCTCGTCGCTCGCTAGCATCGCCGCGCGTAGTACCGATTCGCGATGAACGCAAGTGCGGACGCCCACCTCGGGGTGAGTATACCCCAGTGCTTACGCGCTACGCCTCGACTTGCTCGCGGGTTTGTTGCGCCCATGCGGGTGTGCGTTTGTTCATGAACGCCTGCATGCCCTCGCGGGAATCCGTCGTGTTGAAGCAGTAGCTGAACTCCTGCGTCTCGTTGCGACAGCCGCGCATCGCGCCCTTGATCCGTGCGATCGACGTCGCCGACGCCTGGCGGAGCGACGCGGTCCAGCGCGCCAGCGCCTCGTCCAGCCCGGCCTCATCGTCCACCACCTCGTCGATCAAACCAATCTCGTGTGCCTGATGGGCCGTGATCGACTCTCCGGAATAGATCATCCACCGCGCACGCGACGCGCCGACGAGCTGCGCGAGGCGCTGCGTCGCGCCCCAGCCGGGGATCAGACCCAGCCGCGCTTCGGGCTGACCGATCCGGCCGTCCGCGACCATGATCCGGAAGTCGCACGCCATCGCGAGTTCGCAACCGCCGCCGAGCGCGTGCCCGTTCATCAACGCGAACGTCGGAACCGGTAACGCCTCGATTGCGTCCATCACCGTATGGCCGTGACGCGAGAGGGACTCGCCGCGCGATTCGTCAAAGCCCTGCATCTCGGCGATGTCGGCACCTGCGAGGAAAGCGCGACCCTCGCCGCGAAAGACGATGAAGCGGATGTCGCGTTTGGCGGTGATGTGGTCGACTGCGTTTCCGAGTTCGCCGAGCACGCGCGAGGAGAAGATATTGACCCCGCTGGTGCCTTGGGGTGCGAACCGAATCTGGCCTAGGTCGCCTTCGACCGCGACGGTGACCGTCGTCGTCGACTTTTCGTTACTGCTCATAGTCGTAGAACCCCTTTCCGGATTTGCGGCCGAGCATCCCCGCGCGAACCATCGTCCGCAAGAGCGGCGTCGGGCGATAGCGGTCCTCCCCGAGATCCCGATGCAAGACCTCGAGAATGAAGAGACATGTGTCGAGCCCGATCAGGTCAGCCAGCGCCAGCGGCCCCATCGGGTGATTCATCCCCAGCTTCATCACGCCGTCGATCGTCTCGGCGTCCGCCACGCCGTCTGCGAAGCACGAAACCGCCTCGTTGATCATCGGCATCAGAATCCGGTTGCTCACGAAGCCCGGGTGGTCCTTCACGGTCAACGGCGTCTTGCCCAAGTCCTTGGACAGGTTCGTGATCGTCTCGACCACCGGCGGCGCCGTCCGCAGCCCGACCACGACCTCAACCAGACTCATCAACGGAACCGGATTGAAGAAGTGCATACCGATGAACCGTTCCGGCCGGCCACTGGCCTGCCCGAGTTCGCTGATCGAGATGCTGCTCGTGTTACTTGCGAAGATCACCTCTTCGGCGACATTCGCGCTGATTTGTTCGTAGAGCGCCCGCTTCGTGGCGGGATCCTCGATGATCGCCTCGACCACCAGATCCACGTTCGCGACGTCACTCAGTGAGCCCGGCGAAAGATTCGACCGCGCCGCATCCGCGACGGATGCCTCGAGCTTGCCCTTGCTGACGAACTTGTCCAGCGACTTGCCGATTCCGGCCACTGCGCGGTCCACCGCCCCGGGGAAGCTGTCATACAGGACCACCTTCCGGCCGCTCTGGGCAAACGTCTGCGCAATGCCGGCACCCATCTGCCCCGTCCCCAAAACGGCAACGGTCCGGATCTCCTGGCGGATCTTCACGCGTGCTCCCTTCCGACACTGTGAACTGCTGCTGAGTTGCATCGCTCGCCATGAACGCCGGCCCGAAGCCCCACCTCATTCAGCCGGCGCCAACGAGCGCCTGATCATATTTGAACAAACTGCGCAGCGATTGGAAAGCTTCCTCGGTGTCGATTTTTGTTGGAGATTGGCCGGGAGGGTCGGGAAAAGTCGGCGATCGGCCCCGCGAGGCGCGGTCTCAGGCGGACTCCTGGTCCAGCCAGGCGACGAGCCGCTGCACGCCTGAAATGACGTTGCCGCACCAGTGGTCGACGAACCCCTCCGGCAAGTTCGTGTCGAGTGCGATATTCTCGCTCGCAGCGAGGGCCTTCGAACCGTCGAAGTCGACGTACGCCAGGCGTGCGGTGAGTTCGTGCGGATCGCGTCCGAAGCCCGCTCCGGGGAGGATTGCGACGCCGGTCTCGTCGAGGAGGCGTCTGCACAGTCTCGTGGAGGTCTCGATACCGCGGGCGCGGAGCGTGTCGGCCCGCTCCGAGAAATCGAGCCACAGGTAAAAAGCACCTTCCGGCGGGCGGACGCGGACGCCGCCGGTATGCAGGGTCGACGTGATTCGCCCACCCAACTCCCGCAAAATCCGGCGCGTATGCCAGAGATACCGCTCGATTTCGACACCGAGGTGGAACGCCGTCACGGCGGCGTATTGAATCGGAGCGCTGACCGAGGTGTAGGATTCGCTGGCGATCGCGGCCATCGCGTCCAGCAGCCAGTCGAGGTCTGGTGGAAACACGAACGTCCCGAGTCGCCATCCGCCGGCCCCGCACCATTTGGAGAGCCCGCTGCTGATGATCGTGCCTTCGGGATAGAATCGCGCGATCGAGACGTGCTCGCCGCGATGGTTGGTCTGACCGTAGATCTCGTCGGAAAGAACGACGACGCCGTACTTTTTCGCGACCGTCGCGAGCTCCCGAAGCTCGGTCGCGGAGTAGGTCGTGCCGGACGGATTGCCCGGGTAGTTCAAGACCAGGATCCGCGGACGATGGTCGTCCTGCGTGTCCGCGATCCCTTCTTCGAGTTGAGCCGCGGTGAGCCGCCACTCGTCCTCTGCGCGGGTGTGGATCTGGCTCACGCGTCGTCCGATGATCTGTGCTTGCGGAAAATAGGACACCCAGCATGGCGTCGGCAGCAGGATCTCGCCGTAGAACGCGATCTGCAGCAGGAACATCAGCTCCTTGGAGCCGGGTCCGACCAGCACGCGATCGTGGTGGGCATCGATACCGTCGCTCCGACGGTGGAAGTCGGCGACCGCTTCGCGCAGCGCCCGCAGGCCGCGTACGGGCAGGTAATCCTTCTCTGGCGCTGCGAGTCGCAACGCCTCGACAACGGGCGTCGGCACTGGGAACGGCGATTGTCCCAGCCCGAATCGGAAGATCTCGCGGCCCTCGGAGCGCAACGCCGCACATTTTTCGTTGATGGCGAGGGTCGCGGAGAGCCCCAAGCCGCGAACGTTGAGATTCAAGCTGACCGGCTTGCTGGCGCCCATGCCCGAGACCTCCTTGTCCGCATCGATGGTTGGCGGAAGGGCTGATCGTCTGATCGGCCCTACACTCGCGCAACTTTAGCCGGGTTCAGGCGCCGAGCAAGCGACCCGCCGCCGGCTACATCTCGGCGACAAGAGGCGTGGGTAGTCTACCAGGTCGGCCCTTGAGGCGTATCGCGCAGCTCGATCCCGATCGCTTTCAAACCATCGCGGATTCGGTCTGAAAGCGCGAAGTCTTTTTGTTGACGGGCTTCCTGACGGAGATCGGCAAGTAAGCCGACGACCTGATCGCGGTCGTCGCTGCCGGCGCTCGACTCCTCACGCCATCGCAATCCGAGCGCTTCGTCGGTCCACCGGTGCATCAGTGTTGCGGCTTGGGTAAGGTCGTCCTTGCCAGCCCCTTCGCGGATCCACTTCCCACTTTCGCGGGCAAGCTCGAAGGCGACTGCGATCGCCGACGCCGTATTGAAGTCGTCGTTCATCGCATCCGTGAAACGTTGCTCGAACTCCGCAAGCGGCGTGCGTACGGCGTCCGACGGTGGCGTCGGCTCTGCCTTGCGAGCAGCCTCGACCAACGCGCGTCGCGCATCGCGCAGCTTGTACGAACCGCTCTCGGCCGCCTTCAAGGCATCATTGGAGAAATCAAGGTTCTGGCGATAGTGGCTCGTCAGAATGAAGTGTTTCACGACCGCCGGCTCGAATGCGCGCTCGAGCAGCAGGTTCCCGTCGCGATCGTGCAGCGGCTCGGCGGTGTAAAAGATATCCTTGAGTGAGACGGCGTTTCCGAGGCTCTTGCCCATTTTCTGGCCGTTGATCGTGCACATGTTGTTGTGCAGCCAGTAGCGTGCAAACTTCTTGCCGGTCGCGGCTTCCGCCTGAGCGATCTCGCATTCATGGTGGGGGAACTGGTTCTCGAGCCCGCCGCCGTGAATATCAAATGTTTCGCCCAGATACTTCTGGCTCATGGTGGAGCACTCAACGTGCCAGCCGGGAAAACCCGTCCCCCACGGGCTCGGCCAGCGCATGATGTGGCTCTCGTCCGCGCATTTCCACAGTGCGAAGTCCGCGGGGTTGCGTTTCTCCACACCGACCGCCACCCGCGCCCCGGCCTCCAGCTCATCGACCCTACGGCCGCTCAGCTTGCCGTAGTCGGGGAACGACGCAACGTCGAAGTAGACCGAACCGCCGACCTCATACGCATGCCCGCGCTCGATCAGCGTCTGGATCTGCTCGATTTGTTCCGGAATGTGGCCGGTGGCCCGCGGCATGATGTCCGGGCGGACCAGGTTCAGCGCATCCATGTCGTCGAGATAGCTGCGCAGGTAGGTCTCCACCACCGCCATCGGGTGCAGCCCGCGCCGTCGGGCTTCGGCCACGACCTTGTCTTCACCCTCGTCGGCGTCGTCCGTCAGGTGGCCGACGTCGGTGATGTTCTGCACATAGTTGACCTGGTAACCGCTGAAACGCAGCCAGCGGACGATCGCATCGAACGCGACATAGCTCTTGGCGTGTCCCAGATGACTGTGGCCGTAGACCGTCGGCCCGCAGACGTACATGCTTACGCGCGGCGGATCCAACGGCGTGAACGCTTCCAGCTTCCGTCCGAGCGTGTTGTAGACGCGCAATCCCATCAGCGTGACTTTCCCAACCAGCGACACCACACCGTAGCGTGCGAATGCCGAATCCGCACTGACGATACTTGCTTCAGCCGGTTTCGCTGGTGTTTATCGTTCTCCAGGGCTCTTGGGCGCGTATTGTAACCGCCTGTCGCGCGCGTGCGAGCACGGTTGCCGTTCAAGCGGGTATGATGCCGGAGACGCTATTCTCGACTGAGGTGCCCCGATGTCATCCGAACGCCTGCCGTCCGATCCGGTGTCGCTGGAAGCGCTCCGCAGCCGAATCGACGTGATCGACCAGGAGCTCGTCAAGCTGATCAGTGAGCGCGGCAGCCTCGCGCAGCAGATCGGCCAGCTCAAAGCCCGCGACAAGACGCCGATCTACGCACCGGATCGCGAAAAGGAGATCCTGCAGGCGCTCCGTGAGCGCAACCCGGGCCCCTTCCCGACTCGCGTGCTCGAAGCGGTCTACCGCGAACTGATGAGCGGCTCGTTCTCGCTGGAAAAGCCGCTACGGATCGCGTATCTCGGCCCGGAAGGCAGCTTTTCCCATCTCGCGGCGCTCGGCAAGTTCGGTGCGTCGGTCGAGTATGAGCCGGTCACCAGCATCGACGCCGTCTTCGCCGAGGTCGAGCGCGGCCATGCCGACTTCGCTGTCGTGCCGATCGAGAACTCCATCGGCGGCGGAGTGATCGATACGATGGATGCCTTCCCGGAACACAGCGTCCACATCTGCGCCGAAATCTATCGGCGAATCCAGCACAACCTCATGGCACGGGTCCCGCTCGAACGAATCGAACGGGTTTACAGCAAGCCTGAGGTCTTCGAGCAGTGTCGACGCTGGCTGACCGAGACTGGCATGACCTCGAAAACGGTCCCGGTTTCGAGCACGAGCAAAGCGGCGGAACAAGCGGCGCAGGAGGACAACGCCGCCGCGCTGGGGAGTGAACTGGCCGCCGAGCTGTACAAGCTGCCGATCCAGGTCCGCAACGTCGAAGACAATGCCAACAACGTTACCCGCTTCTTCATCATTGGCCCGACACACGCCCGACCAACCGGCGATGACCGCACCGCGCTGTTCTTCACGACTACTGATCGCGCCGGGGCGCTCGTCGACGTACTCGATGTCTTTCGCAGCGAACGCGTCAACTTGACAATGATCACCAGTCGACCGAGCCGCCGAAAGAATTGGGAGTATCACTTCTTCGTCGACGTCGAAGGACACATCGAGGACGCGCCGCTGGCGCATGCGACCGATGCGGCGCGCGAATTCTGCTCGGAGATCAAGGTGCTCGGCTCATTCCCCCGCGAAGCCAACGTGCAGTAGGCCCTGTCCCGGGAGCACCGGCCCCGGCCGCATCCGGACTCAGGTGATCAGTCGGCGGCGCGGCCCGCTCGGGGCGTCTCCGTCGGCCGGCCTTGTCGTCGCCGGCCCCGAAGTTCCGCGCTTCCTGGTCTTGGAAGTCGACCCGGCACGCGATCGCTGCGCCGACTTGCGCGACCGGGAAGCCGCCGACCGCTCGATCTCCTCGCGCAGCGCCCGCAGTTCCCCGGCAGCAAGTTCGCGAGCCGCACCAACCGGCAGATTCTTGACCGAAAGCGGTCCGAGCGCAACCCGTTTCAGGGTGCGCACAACGAACCCGAGCTTGGCGAACATGCGCCGGATCTGGCGGTTACGGCCCTCCTTGAGCGTTATCATCAGCACCGACCGTTCGCGACCGACATATTGAACTTCGACGTGGGCTGCCCGGGCGCGACCCTCTGACAAGTAGACGCCTTGTTTGAGCTGCTCCGGCAAATCGTCCGGCACGCGGCCCCGAACCTCGGCACGATACTTCTTCTCGACGCCGAACCGCGGATGGGCCAACCGTTCGGACAATTCGCCATCGTTGGTAAGGAGCAACAGTCCCGTACTCTCCTCGTCCAGGCGCCCGACCGAAAAGAGCCGTTCGCGAATCGGCGGCAGCAGGTCGACGGCCCGCAAACGACCGGCCGGATCGCGATTGGTACAGACGACGCCTTTCGGCTTGTTGATCATGAAGTAGCGCAGCTTCTGCGGTTTGACGACGTTGCCGCCGACGATGACCCGATCGCGTCGCGGGTCGACGAACGCGGGCAACTCGTCGATCACCTCGTTGTTGACCAGCACGCGCCCCGTCAGAATCAACTCTTCGGAGTGCCGACGCGATGCGACGCCGGCATCCGAAAGGAACTTCTGCAACCGAACGCGCTCGGGCGGCGCGCCGGGAGTCGTGCGGGGCCTCGACCGTTTTCCAGTACTCCGGGTCATTTCTCACTCGATGTTGCGGCGGACGCGGAATCGCCCGTCTCGCGTGGCCACTCGAACGCAGGCTCGTCGCCCACCGGACGGTCCGGCATCTCGGTCGGCGGCAGCACATCCAGGATGCTCTCTTCCTGCACCAACTCGGCGCGGATGGCAGGATCCTCGCCATTACACAACTCTGCAAGTACCTGGACAATCTGCGAGTAGGGCAACCCCAATCCCCGCAGCCGGCCACGACCGTCGCGCAGCGGCAGGTCCGCCATGGCACGAACCAGCGCATGCGCCGTTGGCGCGATCTCGATCGCGTCCGAAAGCCGACCACTGGTCCTTCCACGAGCGAACAACGTCACCGCGCCGGTCGCCTCCATCGCCCGCACGGTCACCACGTCTTCAGGATGACTGTAGAACACCGGCAGCAACATCGGCATTCGACGACCGAAGAGCGCGATCCGCGGCACACCCCGCCGGCTGTAGAAGACGAACGGCGACCCGCCGACGTCGATCTCGTCGACGATCAAATTCACCTGCTGCCGGTCGAGTACGCTCGGATACACTTTCGAGCGTACCGCTGGGTGCCGTTGTTTGACCATCGCCTGGTAGGCCGCCACGCGTAGGTCCGTCGGACCACGCTCCAGCAACGGGACCAGCTGCTCGCCGGCGTACGGAAACTTGCACGCGCCCAACTCGCGAATCGCAGGCCGCGCGAACGCACTCGACGCGTCTTTCGCAAATTGCGCCAGAAGCAGTACTGCGGACGCGTCCCCCAAGCGCAACCCGGAGCGCGCCGCGTAGTATCGCACCACCTCGACATCACTGGTGTAGTACGGCTGCAACTCCGGGATCGCCGAGGCACCGAATGCCTCCCAGGCGCCGGTGAGCTGTTCGAGGCGTGTACTCTCGGCATCGAGGTCCGACTCGCGCAGGGCCGGATCGAGCGCCCGCTCGATCAGGGTCTGGAGCCGTCGTTCGCTTGCGCCGGCGCGGTCCTCGAGATACACATAGGGAACCAGCCTTAGAAATGCGCCGGGATCCTGCGCGAATTGCGGCGGCGTACGCAGCTGCAACGAACCCGGACTCATGGCCTCCGCAGCCTTGGGGCTCTGGCCGAACCGCTCGTTGAGGCGGCGCTCGATGCGGCGCGCCAGCGGGTAGGACGGTTCGAGCAGCTGGAGTTGGACGGTCCGATCCTCGATCGTGCGGCCGCCGCCGAGCACGAAGCCGCGGCGCTGATCGCGCTGGCCGCCACGCTCCGACGACCCGGTGAATGGGTTGGTGAAGATTGGCCCGCCGGCGCGGGCCACCGTGCGCCCTTCGATCAATCCCTCGCCGCTGGCGGAAACGTCGTAGATTCGCAGCTCGCACGGCAGCAACAGGCCGCCTTCGATCGACTCGGTCGAGGTGCCGGGGATGGATTCGACCTGCAGGTCGATGATCGTACCCCGCGGCGCGCCCGCCGGGATCACGCCCTGGACCTGTACGGCCGCCGAGTCGGCAGAGTCGAAGAGCCGCTGGGCGGAAAAGTCGCGTTTGTGCGCTCCAGGCCCGACCGGCGTGTAGTTTTTCCGCATAAATTCGAGCAGGTGCTCCCGCACGGTCGTCGGGCAGTCGTTGCTGCCGTTCTGGCCGAGGCCCACGACCAGACCGAATCCGCGGATACGCAACGGCTCAGCCCCGCTATAAAGCGTATACAACCCGACGGAGTCGACAAAGAGCGGATCGCTGCGGCGCTCCGGCTTGGGACGCTCCTCCGCGGGCACCTTGTCGCGTTTGCCGAACCAATCGAAGTCCATGTCGCCGCACCCGGCGCACAGGGTCACGCCAATCGTCACGGGCAACCACCGCAGGTACATCGTGCGAATCCTCTCGCTAGGCCTGGGAATGTTTGTGTGCAAACCCGTTTGCCGGCAAACCTCGCCCCCAACGTAAGCCGCTAGTATAACATTGATTAGCGACTTGTGGACCCATTTACCGGCGCATCGGTGGTGCCGGCGGTGGGTCCGTTTGACGGTCGACCCGGGAGGGGATCGGCCGCAGGAGGCATCATGGCCAAGTACGCGATCATCATCCCGGCGGCGGGGGCCGGCAAACGATTTGGCGGCGACGTCAAGAAGCCCTTCGCACAGATCGACAACCGCCCGATCTTCATTCGGTCGATCGAGCTGTTTCTGACCCGCGAGGACGTATGCCAGACGATCCTCACGGTCGCTCCCGAGGACTATGAGGTAGTCAAGGAGAAGTATGCGGCGAACCTGATGTTCATGGGAATCAAGCTGGTCGAAGGCGGTCAGGAGCGGTTCGAGTCGGTGCGACGCGGCCTGGACGCGGTCGCGGACGAGGCCGAGTTCGTTTGCATCCACGATGCCGTGCGCCCGTGTGTGCTCGAGAGCTGGATCGACGACGTGTTTGCGGAAGCGGCGAAATCCGGGGCGGCGATCCTGGCCACCCCGCTGGCGGGCACGATCAAGAAGGTCGCCGACTCAGGCGCGATCGACCAAACCGTCCCGCGCGAGGGCCTCTACGAGGCGCAGACCCCGCAGGTCTTTCGCAAAGAGTTGATCCGGGAAGCGTACGCGCAGCTCGACGCGACGGACCCGCCGACCGACGACGCCCAGATCGTCGAGCGCTGCGGCCATCCGGTGACGGTCGTCACGGCCGATAAACGCAACATCAAGATCACGACGCCCGGCGACCTGACGCTGGCGGGCGCCATTCTGAAGACGATCAGCAAAAAGCCGAAGAAGTCCGACCCTTTGGGAGCGTTTGGCGAAGCGCAATGGTAATGAGCGTTCGGCGGTGCTAAAATCCATGGTTTGTGCAATCGTTTCGAGACCGGGATCCAGCGGGGGCGTGAGTTGATCCGACGGTGACGCATATTCGGCAACTCGACAAGCGAAAACGTCACGGGAGGCGTCGCGGCTGTTGGCGCGCGGTCGCCTTACTGATGGTCTTCTGTCCGGGCTGCGAATTGACCGGACGCAAGCCCGCCGAATCTTCCCCCCGCACACCGACTGACCAGAACTCCCCCGACGAGCCCGGCACCACCGACCAGAAAACGGATTCCGATCCCGCACCGTCGAGCGGCGCGTCGGCGGTGGAGCTGATCGAAAAGCCGCGCCCGACGTCGTCAAGCCAGCTGACGCTCGACATCGTGTTCAACATCCTGCTCGTTCAGACGCCCCGTTCGGAGCGCTCGGCGACGCAGGCGCTGTGGGACTACTATGATGAAGAGCGGATCGATCCCGAGTTGCTCGGTCGTATGCGGGACAACGGCTTCCGCATCGGCCTGGGTCGAGTGGAGGATTGGGCGGCGATCCGGGGGATTCTCGAGACGATCGAAGACCGACGGGTGAATCATCCCGAGCCGATTCGCATCCCGCCGGGATACCCGCTGGGGCTGGAACTCGATTCCGGGCCGCGCGACCAGACGATTTTCAGCGTGGCCACCGACGGTGTGCTGAGCGGTACGACGTGGAACGAGAGTCGCAACGTGCTGCGGTTGCAATACGTGATCGATCCCGAGAGTCCGCGACGTGTTTTGGTCGAACTGGTTCCCGAGGTGCGCCAACGGCTCAAGGGTTCCGAATGGGCGTTCACATCGGACGGACTCCTGCAGCAGTCGCACTATGATGGTCGAGCGTATGCGGAGGCGGGGATTCTGATGCCGATCGAATCCGGTCAAATCGTTCTGCTCGGACCGTCGGCAGGTGACTCGGACGTTTACGGCATCATTGGCGGAGCGTTTCTGACCGAAGAGATTCTGGGCACGGAGTACGACTCGCTGGTCTTTCTGCGACCGGAAGTGAATTATGGCGGCCGGGACAACTAGCTCATCTCAGTCGGGGCTTGACGCCGCGTATCTGCGGAGCCTTTTTCAGGGCGCCGGGTTCGCGATTCTGGCCTGTGACGCGGGCGGGATGGTCGTGGCGGGCAACGCCGCGGCAGTTCGGCTGTTCGACCGCGAGCGGGTCGGCACGGCAGGGATTGCGCTTTCCCAGCTGTTTCCGCCATCTCATCGGAGCGCAGTCGAGAGTCTGCGCAAGAACTGCCAGGAGACGCTCGAATCGATCGAATATCAACTCGAGTTCGAAAAAGGCGGCCAGAAGCTGGTGTACGCGGTCTGGTTCACGCCTGTGGTCGACCAGGATGGTTCGGTCCGCGGCGTATCGCTCTGGTTCCGCGACATCACGAAGCGCACCAAGCTGCAGCGAACGGTTGAAAAGCAGCAGCGCCTGGCGTCGCTGGGCGCGTTGGCGGGAGCGGTCGCGCATCACTACAACAACATGCTTTGCTCGATCGCGACCAGCGTCGAGTACGCCCAGAACATGAACACGATGTCAGCGATGCGCCGCGCGCTCGGCCGGTCGGCAGAACCGCTCGCCCGTGCCGCGCAGATCTCACAGCAGTTGCTGGCGTTCGCGCAGGCGGACCATCGCAGCCACGACCTCTGCGACCTGACGGAGGGATTGCTCTACTTCGTCGACGAGAACGAACAACGGTTGCGTAGTCAGCATATCGACCTGCAACTGGAGTGGTCGCCGATCCCGATGCGCGCGGTACCGCGCGAGCATCTGCACATTGTCCTGAAGAATGTCACCGACAACGCCGTCGATGCGATGCCGGCTGGCGGTACGCTGGCCGCGCGCCTCTTTCAGCGCGACGACGGCACGGTCGTGCTGCGGATCCGCGACACCGGCAAGGGACTCCCGCCTGAAGCCATGGATCACCTGTTCGAGCCGTTCTTCACGACCAAGGGTGAGTTGAGTGCCGGCGGACCGGGCTGCGGCCGCAATGCCGGCCTCGGGCTGGCAGTGGTGCACGGCCTCGTCGGCGAAATGAACGGCACAATCACGGCATCCAATGCCGAGGACGGAGGCGCCGTTTTCGAAATCGTGCTGCCGCCGTCCGAGGAGTAGCGCAGCGGTTGGTTGCCCCGACGTTACCACACCTCCATCGCACCCGATCTCCAATGAGTCGTCCGATCGAACGCGGCCTTCGACCGCTGCGCGGCGGGGGCGGTATCATCCGGGAGCGGTGAAACGCGGTCGAGAAAGCGGAGCGGCAAAGATGATCGGTACGGAGCGGCTAGAGGTGGAAACGCGCGGCCACACGCACGTGCTCGATATCAACGACCGGGTGGCCCATGCGATCCGGACGATCGGGCTCCGCAACGGCATCGTCTGCATATCGGTCGTTGGCTCGACCGCGTCGATCACGACGACGGAATCCGAACCGGGCTTGCTGACCCATGATCTGAAGGCGTTTTTCGACCGCGTCGCTCCGGATGACGCGCGCTACCTCCATGAGGAAACATGGCACGACGACAACGGGCATTCCCACGTTCGAGCGAGTGCGCTGGGTCCGTCCGTGTCACTCCCGCTGATCGACGGACGGCTTGCGCTTGGCACCTGGCAGCAGATCGTGTTGATCGACTTCGACACGCGCCCGCGAACGCGCGAGATCATCGTCCAGGTGGTCGGCGAATAATCAGATGACGTGAAAACCCATCCCATTGGTCGGCCCACAGTCATTACCGGACGGCGCCAGCCGTTGTTGATCCCGCGTGCCTGTCGCGACGATACATCAGCATAACTGAGTACCGGCACGGTCGTGGTGTGGATCCGCGCGGACCGTGCGCCGCTCGAATCGAGGTTGTTGATGAAGCCGCCGCATCTGCACAAGCCGGCACCGCCGACACGGCCCAAGGCACCCCAGCGCAACCCGGGTGAGATCCTGTTCGAGCGTTCCGACCAGCCGGTGGAGAGCGAATGGCGACGTGCCGAAGCACGAAAGTGCTCGATGGAGCCGATCGATCTCGAATTCAACGGACAGACGATGATGGCCACCGCGTATGACGCGAGCCCGCACTCCCTCGGCGTCCGAACCAAGCAGAAAGTCCCCGCCGGCAGCCTTGTCCGCGTTCGCATCAGCTGCGAAGAAGGCGATTGGTGCACCGCGAAGGTCGTGCACTGCACCGATACCTTCGGCGGTTACCGCATCGGCATGGTGTTCGAGTAGCCGCGATACACTGGCGGACAATCTGAACAAGCCCTACGATCCCCATTGAAGCTGGTCGCCGGCCAATGCCTGCGCGAAATGGGGATTCGTCATGAACACCGACCCGCCCGCAACCCAACTGCGCGACCGATTGCGTCCGGAGTGGCGCGCGCTCTGTGAACAACTCCACGTCACCGACGCCGACGATCGCGCGTTCGACCGGCTCGCCGACGCGTACGAGGAGCCCGTTCGCACGTATCACAACCTGGCCCACATCGACGACTGCCTTACGATCTTCGATCCACTGCGCGAGCAGGCAGGAGATCCCGCACTTGTCGCGGCCGCGATCTGGTTTCACGACGTGATTTACGAGATCGGGGCGACCGACAACGAGTCGCGCAGCGCGGGACTGGCGGTCGAGCAGCTCGGAGGCATGGGACTTGCGGACGAGCGTTGCCAGATCGTAGCCGCGTTGATTGAAGCGACGGCACACCGCGAGCCGCCGGGGTCGGCGGATGCGGCGTTCCTCTGTGACATCGACTTGAGCATCCTGGGCCGCGATCAGAAGACCTACGAGGGTTACGCAGAGGCGATCTTCGCGGAGGTTCGCGTGCCCTGGGAAGTGTTCGTGCCGCACCGCGTTCGATTCCTGGAGACGATGCTGGCCCGACCTGCCATCTTTCATACCGAGACCGGTCGGATCCGGTGGGAAGCGCAGGCCCGGACGAACATGGCGGCGGAGCGCAACCGACTGTCGGCTCCATGAGCACGTTGTGTCGGCGCTGCGACTACGACCTGTCGCACTCCGGCGATGTCTGCCCGGAATGCGGGACCAACAACGCCGATGTGCCGCGCGTGATGACGTTCTATCCGGGCGCACGTGCGATACGTGACGCAGTGTTGGGAGCCGGCCTGCTCGCGATCATGCTCATGCGCGCCGATATTCGAGAAGCCACGATCGTCATCGTGTTGGTCGCGATCGCGGTCCTGACAATGGTGATCAAGTCAGCCTGGTTTGGGTGGCGGGTCTATGTCGAGTTCTGGAGCGATCGAGTCGCAATCCACTACGCGTCATCGACCCGCACGTTTCAACGCCGAGGCATCGAAGACATCGGTTACAACTGGCTCTTGAACTGGGTCTGGATCCGCTACCAGGGCAACGTCAGACGTCTGAGCGACATGGCCTTCGGAGGCCGACGGAACACGCGCCGGCTCGTGCGCACGCTTCGCGAGTACCTCCACGATCGATAGCGCTCGATCGCGTCGGGGTACCGGAGTGCCGCTGGACGGCATTGCCAATCGACCCTCACTGGTACAGCCCGTCGTCGGGGAAGCGGTCGAGGAATTCGCGATTGGTCGCGAGCAGGCCGTCGAGAGCGCGCATTTCCGCGCGGGTGCACCAGCGGATCGCGGCGACTTCAGCCGGATTGGCGGAGAGTGATTCGTCCAGCAGTTCGGCGAGCCACCAATGGAGCCGAAGTGTGGGCTGGTCGGACTGCCAGATCTTGCGCAAGGGTCGGATGGTGCCGTCGACTTCTTCACGGAACTCGCGAATCGCCGCCTCCGGCTGCGTTTCACCGGGCTCGATGGCGCCGCCGACGAAACACCACGCGCCGCCGGCCAGGATCTCCGGGGCTCGCTGGATGACGAGCAGGCGCCCCGCTCGTTCGACCACGATAACCACACCTTCGACCACGGGCTCGCTTTCAAAATGACTGTTGTGGAGGGCGCTCGCGACGAGTGCTCGCGGCGCCTATGATTGCGGGAGGTTACAATAGCAGGACGGCCGCGCGGTCGCCAACCGGACACATTCAGGCAGCACGCATGCCCGAGTTCATCGAGACACATCGGCTGGTCATCGGCCTCTCCAGCATCGTGGTGCTGGGTATCGGAGCCCAATGGCTTGCGTGGCGGCTGCGGGCACCATCGATCCTACTGCTGCTGATCTGCGGGTTCCTGGCAGGCAACGTTCCCCTGTTCGGCGACTTTCGGCTGATCGACAGCGACGCGCTGTTCGGGGATGTGTTGACGCCGTTGGTGTCGATCTCGGTGGCGTTGATCCTGTTCGAGGGCGGTCTGACGCTACGGTTCTCCGAGTTGCACGAGGCGGGCACGGTGGTGCGCCGTCTTTGCAGCGTCGGCGCGCTTGTCACCTGGATCGGCGCGACCGGCGCCGCTCATTGGCTGATCGGCCTCAGTCTTACGTTGTCGGTGCTTTTCGGTGCGGTGCTGGTCGTAACCGGCCCGACCGTGATCGGACCGCTGTTGCAACACGTGCGCCCTTCGGGCGCGACGGGACCGATCCTCAAGTGGGAAGGAATCGTCATCGACCCGATCGGCGCGCTGCTGGCCGTTCTGGTGTTCGAGTTCATCAGTGCCAGCGGCGGCGAGTCGGAGTTCCTGCACACCGTATGGGCGATATTCGCCACGCTGGTGTTCGGCGGCTCGCTGGGAATGATCGGCGCGTGGTTGCTGGCGTTGCTTCTGCGACGCTATTGGATCCCCGACTTCCTGCAAGCCAGCGTCGCTCTGATGCTGGCGATCGCGGTCTTCACACTCTCCAACCTGATTCAGGAGGAGTCGGGCCTGCTGGCGGTGACGTTGATGGGTCTGGTTCTTGCGAACCAGCGCTGGACGGACGTGCGGCATATCGTCGAATTCAAGGAGAACCTGCGCGTCCTGCTGATCTCCAGTCTGTTCATTCTGCTCGCAGCGCGAATCCGGTTCGCGGACTTCCACGGCCTGAGCGGTTCGGTGATCGCATTTGTGCTGGTGTTGATTCTGCTGGTCCGGCCGCTGTCGGTCTGGGCGGCGACGGTCGGCACGCGGCTCACCTGGCGTGAGCGGCTTTTCCTGGCCTGGATGGCCCCGCGCGGAATCGTCGCGGCTGCGGTCTCCTCGGTCTTCGCGCTCGAACTGGAGCATCGCGGCCTGCAGGAGGCCGAACAGCTCGTGCCGCTCACGTTTGCGGTGATCATCGCGACCGTTTCGATCTACGGACTGACGGCGGCGCCGCTGGCGCGGTGGTTGAATCTGACGTCGCCGAACCCGCAGGGTGTGTTGCTGGTGGGAGCGCACGCCTGGGCACGGAAGCTGGCGGAGGTCCTCAAGAACAAGAAGTTTCGCGTGCTGCTGGTCGACAGCAATCGCCAGAACACGCACGCTGCCCGGATGGCCGGACTCGACACCTACCACGGAAACGTCCTGAGCGAGGCGGCTATGCACGACCTCGACCTCGGCGGGCTCGGCCGTCTTCTGGCGCTGACGCCCAATGATGCGGTCAATGCGCTCGCGGCGCAACGCTTCCTGCACGCGTTCGGCCGCAAGGAAGTCTACCGCCTGCCGGCACCGGAGAAGAAGAAGCTCGAGTCCAGTCCGATGGGCGGTCACGGGCGCGTGGCGTTCGCCCCCACCGCGACATTCGGCGCACTCCAGACGCTCTTTGCATCGGGCGCAACGATCAAGGCCACCCCGTTGACTGAGGAATTCAACTACGACGCGTTCCAGGAACGATACCACCAGCACGCCGTGCCGATGTTCGTCATCACCAAGACCAACCGACTGCTGATCGTGACGGCTGCGGACGCGGTGCAACCGCAGCCGGGACATACGCTGATCGCGGCCGTGCCCGTTGACGTGGCCCGCGAAGCCGATGCCGCATCCGCGCGGCCAGACGACGCCGGCATACACCCCGCTCCGGCGTGATACCTGCCATGCGTGTTGTCTGGTTCGTCCGGGACAATCTGACCACCCACACCGGCGGTGATACGACACAGATCCTCAAGACCGCTGACGGGCTCCGCGCCCGCGGCGTGCAAGTCACGCTGACCAGCGATCCCCGGGTGGAGCTGTCACGCTTCGATCTGGCGCACCTTTTCCACCTCGATCGGCTCTGGGAGAACGAGCCCATCTGCCGAAGGCTGCGGCAAACCGGCATGCCGGCCGTGCTCAGCACGATCTACTGGCCGGCCGACGAATTTGACCGCCACGCGCGCGCCGGCTTCCAGGGAATGCTTGCACGGACCATCGGCAGCCGCGGTTATGAGAACCTGCGACTGATGCAACGTGCATTGCTGCACGCTGGCCGCGCGCCGCGCCGGTTGTCGCTCTCATCGCGCATGCTGTCGTTCCGTCGCGCCGGACGGTCGGTACTCGAGACAGTGCGTGCGATTCTGCCGAACAGTATCGCGGAACAGCAAGTCATTGAACGAACATTCGGCGTGGCATGCCCCGCTGTCGTCGTCCCCAACGCGGCAGATGTCGGGTTGTTCCACGTCGAAGCCGGCGCCGCCGGCCCGCGCACAGGTGTACTGTGCGTCGGTCGCATCGAACCGCGCAAGAATCAACTGGCGCTCATCGAGGCGTTGCGCGACAGCGCCGTGCCGCTCACGCTCGTCGGGCAGGCCGGCCGCTACAGTCGGCGCTACTACGAAAAGTGTCGTCGCCGCGGTGCGGACCGTGTGACGTTCGCGCCACCATGTGATGCTGCCGAACTGCGGAAACACTACAACGCTGCATGTGTGCACGCGTGTGTGAGCTGGTATGAGACGCCCGGGTTGGTCAGTCTGGAGGCAGCGCTATGCGGCTGCGCCATCGTCGCCACACCCGGCGGCTGTACCCGTGAGTACCTCGGCTCCGACGCGCAGTATGCCGAACCCGCGGACCCAAGCAGCATCCGCGAGGCCGTCGAGGCCGCCATCGCAGCGGGGCCGCAAGATGCCCTCGCCGACCGCATCCGTACGCAATACACCTGGTCGGAGGCGGCAGCCGCAACGCAGTCAGCCTATGAACTTGCGCTCGCAGAGTGAATGGTCCGCCGCCTAGCGGCAAGCGGTCAGCGCCGTCCAGAGGAAGGCGTCCGGGCGCTCGAAGCGCACGCGCGTATCATCGACGGCGAAGACGTGGGATTCGTCCTCCGCGACAACGTGCGCGACGAGCCGAAGGTGGCTCGGAAAACGGATCAGCGCCGGCGGCAGATCGATCGTCAGGACGTCCTTGTACTCGCGCTCGTCATCATCGACCGACACCGGACGATCGAGCGGCAACAGTACGACGACCGCCTGCCCCTGATCGTCGCGAACGGGACGCCCTCGCTCGCGCAGCGAGAAACGAATCGCGAACGGTTCGTCCTTCCGCGCGTTCTCGATTTCGACCTCGTACTTGATCCCGACATGCCAGCCGGCCGACGACCGCGTCATCTCGGACTTGAGCCGGTCGATCTCGATCTCGAGATCGTCAGCGGCGCGCGTGGGTATCGCCGCAGTCAGCAGACCGATAATGGCCGCAGTGATGATGGTGAACGAACGATTCATAACGGGCTCCTCACGTAACCGCCATCCCTTCCGATCGTAGACACGGCGCGCCCCTTAACGATAGGTCAGCTCTTTTTTTCGCGTCTGCCGCCAATACTCGAACGTGGCCGCGAGAGCGAAAGGAGCGGCGATCAGAATGGCCAGCAGCAGGAACCAGATCACCGCCAGCAGTTGCGGCATCACGCTACCGGCGCGTAACGTGCCGGCTGGCTGGCCGAACGTGAATATCCGCTCGACCCCCGCAAAGACCGCCTCTGCCTCGGCGTCCTTGCGGTATGGCGCCACGACGTATTTGCCAGCGACGCCGCCGCCTTTTGCGTAATAGCCCACGACCCCGCCGCCAATCGCGACGTACCCCACGGCGCCGCCGCCCATCGCGGCACCGCCGACAGCACCGCCGCCCATCGCCAGCACTCCGAGCGCCCAGCCGCCTGCCGCCAGGAGCCCGAATGACATACCGCCCAGCGATACCAACCCGCCAGCCAGCCCGCCGAGTGCGACGATCCCGAAAGCGCGACCGCCGATCGCAAGCCAGCCGACCGCGACGTCACCGATTGCGATAATGCCCTTTGCACGACCAACGGGCTCGTCCTCGTGCGGTCCCATTGCAATGTGCAGCAACGGTAGGCCGAACAACACAACGTCGGAGGTGTAGCGCCGGCCGCGAATCTTGCTCTTCTCACGTTGCAAGACTTCGACGAGCGGCTTGCCGCACTCCGGACACTTGCTGGAATCGGTGAGGCCGGTCAGCTTGTAGCCGCAGTTTCCGCAGAATGGCTCGCTCATCAATCACCTCGAGATCGGGGCTACCGCGCGTCGGACCCTCGATCCGACGGTAACGTCACCCGCCTGTGCCATGCGTGTCCGTCACTGTGCCTGGCAGTGTTTCAGTTAATCTATAGCCACAAACGACTTAAGGAAATACAAGTTTTGTCGAACCTTGTCGGGCTAGCGTTCGACGCGCGGCCGTGGTACCGTCGCAACGGTCATGGGGGAGGATTTGGAGTGCGGATCGGAGCAGGCTGCGCATGGGTTTCACATCGGGTATGGTCGCGTTTCAGCGTTTTCGGATCGCCGGCAAATCGCTTGGAAGCGTTGATGACGACTTTCTGCGGGCCGTGAACGACTACGGCTTTGGTAAGCGCGGCAGTGCCGATCCGTACACTCAGGTGGGCTGGATTCCGGCGGGCGCGCTATTCGATCCGGAGTTGACTGCCGAGAAGGTCGCGTTCGGTCGGTTCGCCTATCTGGGGCTGCGGATCGACAAGCTCAACCCGCCGGCGAACATCGTTCGCAGCTACGTCCAGATGGAGGAGGACGTCGCGCTGCGCGCCAGCGGACGGGAGTTCCTGACCAAGGGCGAACGCCGACAGGCGCGCGAGACCGCCAAGGAACGCGCCGAGCAGGAAGCGCGCAGCGGAATGTTCCGTCGTATCGCATCCTATCCGTTGCTGATCGACCTCGAGCGCAATGAGCTCCTCTTCGGCAACCTGGGAGCGACCGTTGCCGAGAAGCTGCTGGAGCTGTTCGGGAGCACGTTTCAGCGCGGATTGGACCCGGTCCAGCCGGATCCGCTTGCAGAGACGTTGATGCGGGAAGAAAGCCGGGCGCTCGAGCAACTCACGCCGTTCCATCTCGTGGAGTCCCCCTTTGAGGGCGATGGCGATGGATCGTCCCTCGATCACGTCGACCTGAACTACCTCGGCAAGGAGTTTCTTACCTGGCTATGGTTCAAGCTGGACGCTGAGCGGTCATCGTTGACGCTGACGGATGGGAACGAGTTGACGGTCATGATCGATCGGACGCTGCGGCTCGAATGCGACTTCGGCATGACGGGCACCGACGTTATCACCAGCGACGCGCCGGCGGGTCTGCCCGAAGCCAAGGCGGCCTTGGCGATCGGTAAGCAACCGACCAAGATGGGATTGGTCATCGGCTCGACCCTGGGCGACTTTTCGTTGGTCCTCGACGGTCGCAAGTGGACCGTCTCAGGCCTGATTCTGCCGGAGGACGATGAGGATCGCTCGGCGGCAGAGGCGTTCGAGCAGCGATTCGAGCTGATTTTCGACTGTGCCCACCTGCTGGAGGTGATCTTCGAGTTGTTCTTGCGCAATCGCGTGGCACGCGACTGGGCCGGTGAGCTACGAAGCATGTCGGCGTGGGCGCGCGGTGGCTCGAAGGGCGCGGTTCGCCTCCGCGCTTGATCTCAAACGTCCACGAGGCCGTAGTGAGAGATTGCCATCCGCGTCTGGCCGGGTGCTCACGCGGGTAGACCAGCCCCTAGGTCATCATGGTCGCACTCTCGGTGATGACTTGCACGACGGCGGAGAGCACCGAGCCGAGCAAGGCGGTGGAGGTATCGATGATGCCATTCTCGACCGTCTGCTGGATCGTCGGGTCACAGCCGTCCAGCAGAAACACCGAGCCGCTCATCGGCAGTAGCCAGCGTGCGGCCATCAGCCGATAGCGGTTCATTCGTTGCATACGCCGATCCATCTCATTCGCTCCATTTACGACAACAACGGTCGCGTTTGGGCCCGCGCATTCCCAAAGGGGCCGTTTGCGCATTGTAGCGTTCCGTCAACCCTGCGCGGGCTTTGGTGGTTTATACCCGCACGAACCAGCGTGGTGGCAGGTACCGCTCGGTTCTCGTCCGAACCGTCCGGCGAACGAGCAGCTCACGTCCCCAACAAAAGGCCCACGAAGCAGTTGATGTCGCTGACCGTAATCTGCTGATCGTTGTTGCAGTCGGCACCCGTAATCTCGCAGTTGGGGAACGCGGCGGCGTATCCGGCTGGATCGGTGAGCGCCAGAATGAAGGGGTTGACGTCGCCGACCGAAACAAGGCCATCGCAGTTGAGGTCGCCGAACGCAAACGCGCGTCGCTCAAAGGCGCCATGGTCGACTATCGGGGCTGCGCCAGCGCCGGTGTCGGCAACGGTCGGGTCGTCCAATCGGCGATAGTCCCCGTTGAGGTCACGTTCGAAGATGCCCTGCGGGAGTCGCTCGTTGTTGCCGGCATCGACCGAGGGTGATCCGGCGGTCAGCCGCAGGTTCTCGTCCCCCGTGCCGGCTATTCCGTCGGGTCCGAGCCGATCCACGAAGCGCGGGTCGCTGTCGATCACTTGCGTCCCAACAAAACCACCTTCAATGTTGGCGTACTCGACGGTAAGCAGTCCGCCGACCGCGGCTAGTTGGTCGGGGGAATTGAACCGGTGGATCGCGTTGGCAACAGCCAGGGTAGCGGCCTCGCTATAGCACCCGCCGCCGATCGTTGCTGCAGTGTTGTCCACGAGGGTGCAATTGGTGGCCGCAACGCTGCCAGTGCCGACGATCGCGACGGCGCCCCCCGCGGATTGCGTCGCGCTGTTGCCGGTAAATGCACAGCCGAGGATCAAGTTCTCGGCCTGCGGATCCATCAAGTGAATCGCACCGCCTTCATCCGCCACGTTGCCGCCGAAGTAGCAGTTGATGAAGACGTTCTGATCACTGACGCTGGCAACCGCCCCGCCAAACGGTGCGTCGTTGTCAAGGAACGTCGAGTCAACGATTGGGAATGAGGGCTGCTTCGGCACGCCGGACGTTACGCCGCGATAAAAGGCCCCGCCGGAGATATCTGACCTGTTGCGGATGAACGAACAGCGTTCGAAACGGTGTGCCGACAGGTTGGCAACCGCTACAGCGCCGCCTTCGACGAAAGCACGGTTGTCGATGAAGTCGCACGCGAGCACACTGAGATCGAACGTGGCGTCGATGAACAGTCCCGCGCCAAATCCAGCGACATTTCGCTCGAAGCGGCAATCGCGAATCGTTCCGGACGGCCCGAACTGAGTTGAGCCGCGTCCGATCAACAGACCCGCACCGTACGTGGTCCCGATCGAGTAGGTGTTGTTGTCCAGGAATCGGCAACGCTCGACGGCGATCTGAGCGTAGTCCTCGATCGCCAGAGCCCGTTCCGCGGCCCGCTCAAAGGTACAATCTCGAACCGTTATGCGCAGCGCGTCTGGCGTGAACCAGCTGCCCCGTAACTGGCAGGCGGTGATGAAGTCGGTGTCCTGGAACACACAGCGCTCGAGTGTAACGGGTGATCCCTGCGTAAACACGGTTGCGGCATTTGCGGCGACGTTCGAAACGTCGTTCCCGTCAAAGAGTGTATCTGCAACTTCGATCCCGTCAGCCGACAACCCGAAGAGCGCGGCCCCAACCGCGGCACGATTGTCGGTGAACGTACATCGATCGACCAGCACCGTCCCGGTGACCGCGAGCCCACCGCCAAGCAGCGCCTCGTTCGCACGAACGATACAACGCGAGAGCTGCAGGTCGCCGGCAACGAACAGGCCACTCCCCAAACCCGTGCCGTCCGTTTCCTTACCTCCTTCAATAACGAGCCCGTCGATAAGGACGGGCCCGAAACGGACGTGCACTACCCGACGACTGTTGTCTTCACGATTGGCAAATCCGGGTTTGTCGTCGCCAAGTAGGTCACCGGAAAGGCGCGTCACAAACAACTCCGGTATGCGCTCGTCCGGGTGTCCGGAAGTAAACGGACCCCGGAAACCGCCCAGTAGCGTCCGGTTGCGCTGGAGCGTGAATCGCGCTTCGCGATCGCCCGGTTCGCGCATGCCACTGTCGTCAAGATCGGGTCGATATACCCCCTGCGCGACGCGGATTTCCGCCGACGCGTCAGGCGGCTCGCGATCGGCGGCATCCAGCGCATCTTGCAGGTAGCGAAACGGTGCCGACCAACTCAACCCATCGCCCCCGGGGACTGCGGCGGCATCGACGTAGTAAATGACATCGGGCGAACCCGCATGCGCGACACCCAGTGCCATCGAACCAGCAACCACCAGTATTCCCAAACTTGCGATCTGAAACATGGCGTTCCTCCCAAACAACGACGCCGATCAACAAACTTCCAACCGCGGCCCCGGTTTGTAGCGCGGTGCGATGTGCAAGGGATACTCGTCACCGAGCGCCGCCCGGTGGGTTCGCAATGCAATCTCGGGCGTGTTGTTGTTGGCGCTAAGATGCGCAAGGCACGCCCACTGCAAGTTGCGCCCTCTCGTCGCCAACAGCCATGCCGCCTCGTCGTTGGATAGATGGCCGCGTTTGCCGCGGATGCGCGCCTTCATCTTCTCCGGATAAGGCCCCACCTCGAGCATGTGCGGATCATAGTTACTCTCGATGAAGACCGCGTCGACCTCGTCCATCGCGAAATGCAGGTCAGCAAACGCATGCCCGAGATCGGTAAACACCCCCAAGCGACGCCCGCTCGCCTCGATGATGAACGCGACACCGTCAACTGCATCGTGCTTCGTTCCAATGGAGTGCACTCGCACAGACCCGATCTCAACGACGGTGCCGGCGCGAAAGAATCGTAGGTCGCGCACCTTCCCAAGCTTCGTCCGACAACGCTGAAAGGTCGGTTCCGTCATGAAAATCGGAAAACCGAACAGCCGATTCCAGGTACCGGCGCTACACACGTGGTCACTGTGCTCATGTGTCACTAACAGCGCATCGACATCCTGCATCCGGCAGCCATACTCGGCCATCCGTAGCTTGGCCTGCCGTCCACTGATACCGGCATCGACAAGCAGCCGAACTCCGTCCGCCTCGACGTAGATGCTGTTTCCACATGACCCCGACTGGAGCGAAAAGGCGAACACTCGTTCTCCCTGCGTCAGGTCCACACATTCTGGGACGGCCCCACCGCAACAAGGTTCCCGATTCCCAGATAACGGCAATTTTCGATCGATGGCCTTGCCTTGGAGGGCACTTCACTCCATGATAACGGATCTTGCGAAAGCCAACCGCGAGACCCGAGCGCGGGTGTAGCTCAGTGGTAGAGCGTCACGTTGCCAACGTGAATGTCGTGGGTTCGAATCCCATCACCCGCTTTTCTCCCCCAAACGACTCACGATGCTTAGTGCTGACCTGAACGGCACTTACGCGCGCGTCGCTCTCAAACTGATTTTCGCGCTCGTTGCCCGCACATGACCCCATTCCACCCAAATTGCCCAATGTCAGTGTAAGTATCCGTGTAAGCGCTTGGCCATTCGGGTGGCCATCCGGGGCATCCGCGACCTGATCGTCGTCGCACGCATCGCGCGTGTCGCGCGCATTAGTTGTATTAGTGGTCGTGCTTGCTACCGGAGGCGCGCTCGGGAGAGAATCCGCACCCGAGTGCTCAACTCGCCCACTCCCGCCGTTCGCCGGGACCGGCCTCGTTGTAGCATTTCCTCTGGGGAATCGCGGCTCATCGCCCGTTCCGTCGCGCTGCCTAGCCGCGCGCGTACCCGCGTTCGCCGCCGCGCCATCGGTGCCCGTCGCACGCGCCGATTCGCGCCCACGCTCACCATCGAGCGGCAACGGCGGTAACGCCTCCAACGCACCTTCCATATCAAGCAACTTCGGATCGGTGTAGGTGTTCATCGTCAGATCGATCGAACTGTGACGCATCGCCGCCTGCGCGGTCCGTGGTGCGACGCCGCCCTTGCTGAGATGCGTGCCGAAGGTGTGTCGCAGCGCATGCACGTCGATGGTCCGCCCGCGCTCGTCGCGTTTGTCGATCCACTTCTTGCCGCTCGAATCCACCACCTCCCGCGCCAGACCGGCCGCGACCAGATCGCGATCCATGATCGCCAACAACCCGGTCGGCACCGACAGCAACGGCTCATCCATCGGCAACCGTGCCGGAACGGGTCGTCCGTTTCGCCGAGCTTCGTCCTGCGCCGTCCGTAGCCGTCGGTTCAACTGTTCTTGGAGGTCTTCGAACAGATCTGTTCGCACAACCACCTCGGCCCCACGCCCTGCCTTCTCGTTCTCGGCCTCGACCCGCAGAAACGGCACCGCCCAATCCGTCTCCAGATTGCCGACGGTCAACGACGCCAACTCGTTCTTTCGCAGACCGGTGAGCACGAGCGTCTTGTAGATCAACGCCCGTTCCGCTCCGAGCCGTTCCCGCCGATCGATCTCGTCTGGTCGGTTTTTCAGTGCGATCAGTCCCCGTTGATACGCCGATTCGATCGTGTCCAGTGTCAGCGTCGCGCGCCTCCACGTCTTCCGGCTCTTCGGATCGCGGGGTTTGTTGGCAACGCTCGCTTTCTCGCGGCCTTTCTCGGCAATGGGTCGCATCCGCGTGATCCGTAGCAACAATCGAAGCTCGTCCTCGGTCAGCGCGCGTCGTTCTCTGCGACGATCAGCGTTCGCATCGCGCTTCGGCGGTCGGCTGAACGGGTTCGCAACAAGTCGGCTTGTCTCGACGCACCAGTTGCCGAACGCGCAGAGCGCCATCAAGTAGTCATTCAACGTCCGCAGCGCGGTCCCGCGCGTCTCTTGCCGATCGGCCCACTTCTCCATCGCGGTCCGGTTCAGCTCGCGCAGCGTCTTCCATCCGCACTCGGCGACGATCTGCGTCAAATAACGGCGAACATTGGCGACGTGTTTCGGCGCTACGCGAACTTTGGCGCCTTTGCCGCGTTTGTTCTTGAGCGCGTTGAGATACGCCTCGACGTGTTCGTTGATCGGCGTGCTCTGATGATCGAGCACTGCATCCTCGGCTGCGGTCCACGCACCCGACCGGACCTTGTCGGCACGAACGTTCAGCTCGTTCAACACCCGTTCGGCGGCCTCCTTGCTCCGACACCCGGTCGATACACGTTGGACCTGACCGGCTCCGTTGCGGTACTGCGCGCTGTACTTGTTCGACGTGAGAAGAAGCCGCGGCTCGCCGTTGCGCCCCGTCGTGACTCTGGCGGTCTTGCGCTTCCCGCCGCGCCCCTTCCAGCGCGCGTATTGCACGTCACCCTGCATATACAGCTCCGCGTGCTTCGGAAGCGGCTTCGTGTATTGCTGCCGAACGAGACTCATGATTCCCACCTTTCGTCGATCTACAGATCGGAACGATCTGCTATCAGTCCAATCCGCGCCAAGGCCGCATCCGTGCTCGGCCTCATCGCTATTTCATCATCCCCATAGTCGTGCACTCTGAACAACGGTCGATTGCAGGCACTCCGCTACGACCGCTTCGGGTATTCGGTTTCGCACTTGATCTTCAGGTGCTTCGCAACCGGCCGCCCGATCTTGCGGCCACGTGTTTCCGTCGCCTTCACGCTGGTCTCCTCCGACATGAGGATCGTCAACGGGAACGTTGTCCGAGCATGGTCCCGCAGCACGACGCGGAACGACGGCGGGCTTTGACTGTTCTCATACACCTGCACGATGACGCTTGCGTCGCCGGCGAGCAGCGCTCTCCGAGTACGGATGCCGGCCAGGTATCGCGTGCATTCGAATTGGCTGCCGGTCGTGTTGACGCTGGCCCGCACTGGGACGATCGCGAGAATGAGTTTGTAGCTGACCCAGACACCGCCCACGCCAGCCACGAAGAACAGCAGCGCGACCATCGACTTTCCCCAGAACGGCATGTCCCCGTCTTTTGGCGGCGCGATCATGATCCCCACGGATGCCGCCCACATCGCCAGGACCACAATGGGCGCCAGGAACGCAAGCGGCACGATCAGCAGCCCGGGCCACAACGGCACCCGGCCCTTGTGAACCTTGACGCCCGTCTCGGTCGCCTGCACTTCCACTTTTCCTAATGGGTCCATATCCACCCTTTTCTGCCCCAGCACGCCGACCTTCGCATTCCCGCGTTCCGACGTTCTCGGAGTGCCGCCGACCCTGACTGACTCGCTATCCCAGCTCGAAGATACCTCACAGCTAGCTCGACCGCCATTACAATCTGTTGTCATTCGTGTACTGCCGACGACTTGGATTTCCCGGTCGTGAAAAGCGGATGTGCGGAGACGTCGCGTTCAGCGCCATCGGTCAAGTTGGCCAACATGGCCAGCTTCCGGAGCTTGGCCGACTTGGCCACCTTGGCCCAATTCGGTTCGACATCCTGTTGGCTCGCCGGGTGTAGCGTCGGAGGGCTGCGGAAGCGCACACGCCCATATAGCTCCGGAACGAAATGGACGCACTCCAAGTGTCTTCTTGGCGCGCCGGAGTGTCCGCGGACGAATGCCATCTTCCTCGGCGCGCTTGTCGAGTTCCTTCGATGGAACCGGGCCAACCGCAAGGACGTCTTTCAGCCAGTCGGCTGCTTCGTCGACCGCGGATTGATCGCGCCGACCATCGTCCGAGATCGTGAAGTCGTCCGCGCGGTTGTCGACCGGTTCGGACTCCCATTCCAGACGGGGCATGTCTCCGTGCGCGACAATGCGGTAGGCCAGTCCGAGACCGAGCGGCGCGAGGTTGTTCTTCAATGGGAGGAATAACCGCCGTTCGCGGTTGTCTTGATCGAGTGCGACGAGCCAAACGACGCGCGCGACGCCGACGTAGCCGATCGAGCCGAGGACACTGTGAATCGCCTTGCCTGCTGACTTCCGCAGGTGACAGATCGCGACAACGGAGATGCCCGTCCGCTCCGCCAACTGGGCGAGCGGCGTCAAGATCGATCGAATGTCCACGTCCTTGTGTGCATCCGTGCCACTGATGTAGGCGTTGATCGGATCGATGATGATGAGCTTCGAGTTGGGGTGCCGCTTCAACTCGTCTTCGAGCAGCCGAAGGTCGGCCGCAAGATGGAAAGGCCGGTACGTTGCCTCGCCGTCATCACTCCACCGTCGGGTGGCGCCGACGTGGTGGACGCGCGCGAGGTTCGCTTCCGCCGCGACGAGCCGCGGGTGAATCGTATCCGCCAAGCCGTCCTCATCGTTCAGCAACAGCACGTCCGCGGACGAACGAGTGGCCCCCGGATCATCTGGCCAGCCGACGCCCGTCGAAACGCGGGCGGCGATGTCCATCGACAAGAACGACTTCCCCGCGCTCGGATCGCCGACGATCATCGTCAGCTTGCCGGCGGGAATCCGACCAGGCCAGACCCACTCGACCGTTTGCGGCTCGACCCGATCCATCCGCGTGACCGACAGACGCTCCGCCGGCTCGACGAGTTCGGCGCGTTCGATCAGCGTTTCCAGCTTGGTTCGAACGGACTCGGGCGTTTCGTCGGGACTATCGAGCACGTCCGCGATATCGCCGCCGACCGGCAAATCGGCCCATGACTCGTGCTCCCACAGGCGAATGATGTACACATGTCGCGCGCCCACCTCGACCGCAATCTGTGCCACCTTCTGTCCGTACCCCTCGCCTGCCTTGTCGCGGTCCACCAGAATGTAGACGTCCCGTCCCGCCATCGGCGACCAGTCGGAATGCTGTGGCGCGTTGGAACCGCCGAACGATGTCGTCCCGGCCAATCCGAGCGTCACCAGCGCGAGCGCGCAAACTTCGCCCTCGCCCATGAAAACCGGCCCGTCGCCCGTGAGCTCATCAACACGAAACAGTGGCCGCGGTGCCGGCGGCGCCGTGATCGTCCATCCGTTCTCGCCGCGCGCGATTGGTCGGATGTCCTTACTGCGCCCAGAACCCGGCGGCAGATCGAACCGCAGCGAGACAGCGACGACCTCACCCCCTGCCAAGTACTCGAAATCGGTCCGCGTCGGACATTCCGCCAGCTGGTTTGCCCGCTGCACCAGCCGCGCCGCAGCCTCGATAGCGTCCTCCTTCCTACGGTAGGAAGTCGGGGGCCGAACCGTCCCGGATGTCCCCCTTGTCCTGGGAGCGCGCGCATCTCGCGCGGGAGGTCGCTGACCAAGCCGTCGATGCGGCGGCCTGTCGTCGTAATCAGGAAACGCCGCCTGCGGCTCCAGATTGACGCCCCGCATGATCTCTTCGAAGTCGCAGCCCGCGAAACAATACAGCAGCAGCCGACCGTCATTGCCGACCGTGACCGACAACGACGCGTGTTCGTCATCATGCGCGGGGCAGCGCGCCGTGTACTTGTGGCTCCCGACCCGCTTCAACGGCCGCCCGAGTCCGCGCATCGCCGCTTCAAACCGCTCAAAAGGTTCCACTGGGCACCCCCTGAGCACTTACGATAGCACGTCGGTACCCCGAAACCGCTTCCGGAATCACGCCCCGAGAAGTTTTTTCTAGAATTCCGATTTTTGATCTACATCGTAGCTCGTTCTTACCGATACCGATGTCGGGTGGTGTACCACACCTACTTGACCGCCGAGCCCCACGCGCCACACCGTGGGGTCGGTTTGCGCGCCGCGGCCCGGCGCGCTGCCAGCGTCTACCCATTCCCCGCCCCCTTTCGCCCTCGCACCCGCGGACAGCCGGCCGCGATCCACGGCTTCAGGTCTTCTTCCCAGCGCCACCGCTTGGACCGTCCCAACGAGATCGGCGGCGGCATCAGCCCGGCGTCCGACCAGCGCCAGATCGACCGCTCGGCGACGTTGAGTATCTGGGCCACCTGCGTAACCGCCAGGAGTGCCGCCTCCCGTACGGGGCCGTGGTCGGTCTGTTCGGTGGGCGCTCCCGGTTGATCCGGTGGAATCATCATGATTCACGCCCTTCCCGGCGCCTCGCCGCGATGCGGATTGGCTCATGATGGATCGCACCGACCGCTTCCGAGTCGAATAGACATACCTGACCCGCTCGAGCCATCGGCGTAATGTGAGGGTATGATCGTCGGACATCCGGGGCCCGATGAACGGGCATATCAAGCATACAGATCATGCCCCCCACGTTCCGAGCCATTCGTGTCTCGCGAAACTCCCTGACCATCGGCGAACTCCATTGAAGGGATGGGGCTTGGCGCTGCAACTGTGCAAGCGGCCTACCCTTCGTCAGGAATTCACTTCATTTCTCAGGTCCCCCCCTGAAGTAACGAGCGCTTGAGGTGAGAGAATTAAGGTGGCCCCCTAAAGACTTAACTTAAGTCGACCAACCACCAGCGAGTACAACTCTCTTTTCACTCGCTTTCGTTCGTCATTTCGTCATCGTCCACGGTTTCGGGCTCATCGCGACGCCGATCAGCCATGCCTGGCTTATATGGGGTGCGAGATTGGCCGGCTTTTCGTTTTTGACGTCTGAGCTCATCTCGACATGACGCCAAGCAAGGGCACTTTCTCATCAGCTGGCTAATGCGCGCTTCGGAAATGCCGATCGCCTCGGCAACTTCCTTCTGAGACTTGTCCGGATGGGCGACCATATGGCCCATGATCTGTTTGACGGTCTCCTTTGCTGTATGACGCGCTCGCGGGAGACGGCCGGACTTCCGACGGACCTTGGGGTACTTGGGATGAAACTCGTACTTCTGCGCCTCAACAACGCCCGCGTGCGTAAGCTCAAACGTCGCACAGGGATGCTCGCTGTCGAACGCACCGAAAGTCAGGTTTGCGGCAGAGCCTCGATAGACGTACTCCGCACTCCCTTTTCTCAGCAGATAGGGTCCCTCGCGAATCTGATATCTTACCTCGTCGTCTTTCGTTGCTGGGCCATAGACCCACTCGTAAAACCACTGCCACGGACCGTCTTTTTTGGAAACGTCGATGAAGTCATAGCAGATCATGGCGATCACGTCGCCACTCGGCAGCTTCCAAGCACCGGAGCAAACGGGTGTATGGATTGATCGCCTTGCCAACCCAGACTGCTCCAGCTTGTAAAGGGATAGCATCGCAGGACGACCTAGTTCGGCAAACAGAACCTCTTTGTAGATGGCACGAACGGGGCGATCTCGATCGATCTTGTCGCAACTTAGTGCCGCTTCTAGGTACTTATCCCTGTACTGCTCGAACAAACGATGTGCCAAGCTATGTCCGTCAAAGTCACTGATCTCGGTTGTCCCCCACGGGGCATCGGGGCCACCAATTTTGTCGGTAGTTCTGAACTCCCTCAACGGATTATGAAGAAGAATAGATTCGACATCTTCACACAACCAACGGTACATACACCGCAAGACTTGAGCGTCTTGCGCGTCAATCGGATAGAGACCTGGCATCGTTGCACCTGTCGGTGACACATGATGCCCGTCCAGGGACTCACCGCCGGAATGACTTCACAGCACGAGTGTCCCTGGAGCGAACATGCCGGCAAACAGCGGAGCCATACTCTAGTCAGGTACTATACCAAGAAGCGATCGAGGGCCGGCACGAAGCGCATAGTTGCAGACACGCTCAAGGTCGCTCGCCGGCCAGACTCGATTGTACCTAAGTAAGCCCGCGCGGCCGCCGTCGACGGCCCACGTGCTCCCCGTTCTGCATACGTTCGAGCTTGAGTTCGAGCAGCCGGTTCTCGATCTGAATGCGCTTGAGCCGCGCCGCGCGCATCTCTGGCGAGTCCCGGAGCCGCGTGTAGTACTTGACTAGCCGGTCTATGAGCTGATGAGAGTCGATCATCAGGCGGCCGTTTTTGTAGTGCGAGATCCCGTCGAGCAGCCCCTTGTTCCTGATGTACTGCACCCATTCATAAGACCGCCCCATGAACTGGCACAACTCAAGCTTGGTGACGTACGGCATTTGCGACTCTCCATCCGTCCACCTGGCCAGACCAAATCTCGGATTCCTAGCGTTCGACCTCATTCCAGAATCAACAGCTATTCTACCGAAACCAGTTTCAACAGGAGGCGGGTTCGATGCCTGAAACGCCGCACTCCACTACTAGGCCGTCACCACCTGCCCCTGGATCGCCACCCCGAGGCAGAACGCCCTAGAACGACACACCCCGCCAGACGATGCCCAGTCTCGCCACGGCGCCCGCCGCACGACCCAGGACATTGTCGTAGTAGCGCCGTTCTCACTATGTTCTTATCGATTTTCCGGCGTGCTCCTGCCCGCATAGCCGGAGACGGTCTGGAAGGACCCACCGCATTGCAAGAGCAGTCCGGAATCTCATCGGAGACTTCGCTGCTCCGCTCAAGTGACTGCGTCTACCATCCTCGGCAGAGGTGCCGTTTTCTTGCCACAGCAGAGAGGACTCGCTCGCACGAATCCCAGTCATTTCTGACAATATTTTGATATTTGGTAACAAAAGGGTGTTCGTGAGGTACGGCGTCGATGATCTGCTTGGCTCGCTCGGTTTGCCCAAGGGCTACGTCGACCCAGACGTCCTCTAGCACATCCGGGACCTGGCCGAAGAGCGTGAAGATGCTTTCGAGCCGGGTCGACAACAGCGCATGGACGCGATCCTCGACCGAATCCAGGTAACGCATGTTGTAGATATCAACCGAGTCGTTGAGCTGGCCGATGCGTTGGATGCGGCCCTTGCGTTGCTCCAAGCGCGTCGGGTTCCAGGGCAAGTCGAGGTTAATAAGCGTGCCGAGACGTTGAAGGTTTAGCCCCTCGGAGGCGGCGTCCGTGCCGACAAGCAGGCGAATGCGTCCCTGGCGCACAGCTGTCTTGATCTCCTCGCGTTCGCACCGGCTGAACAATCCGTCCTCGTAGATCCCGGATTTTCCAGCGCCGGCATAAACGGCGACGGTCTCGCCGGGCAGGTCCTCAATGAGCTGTTTCGCGAGCCAGTCGACGGAATCGAAGAACTGGCTGAAGATGATGCAGCCGCGGTTGAGCCAGCGTTTGTCACTCAGGCAGTCGAGCACGACGGCGTACTTGGGATCCCGTTCCTGGTTTGCTTCCAACGCCTCGACGAATCGCTCCAACAGGCCGCGCTCCGTTGCGGTGAGGCTCTTCGACATCGCCTCCTGTTGGACGACATCCTCCTCTTCGCCTTTAAGATCCTCGTCCTCGTCATACTCCGGCGTGTCGACGTCTTCCCACGAACGCAGCATCTTGTCGGCCGTTGCCCTGCCGGCGGCAATCGAACTTCCGACGCGGCGGAGCAACAAGGTCTTCAAGAACCCAGCGCCAAGCATTCGCCGACCGAGTTCTTGACAGAAGTGCTCGGCAATGTCGTAGGCCTCGCGCAAGTACGGCGGCAGACGAATCGCATCCTCGTCCCGCTCGCCCCAGAGCACTAGGTCGATTGGCTTCAGATACGGCTCGTTAGTTTCTGGGTCATGGGTTTCTTCCAGATACCTGCGACTGCGCCGAACGATGTGCCGGATGAATGGGTTGTGCTGTTCGATAAACCGCGGGAACAACGACTTGAGCCGCTGTCGATCCGGCGGCCGCAGCTTTTGATAAGCGTCGCCCTTCGCCGTGAACAGATCGTCAGACATATCCAGCGAGCGCCGCAACATCTCGAAGTCACGATGCTCTGAGCGCGGGGGGAATGGCGACCGCACCCATTCCCAAATCTCAGCGTCGTCGTCGGGAAGTGGCTCGCGCCCCATCACGAGGCCCAGCCCCTCGGCAACACGCGTTTTCCACCGGCTCCAGGCGTTGCCGAGCACGGCTTCACTGCCGCGCGACAACACGTCGAGCAGGTCCCAGGCTTCTACTGGATAGAGCTGCACTGGCGTTGCCGTCGCCAACAACATGCTCTTTGTTAGCGTCGAAATGTCATAGAGGAATCGCAGCAGGTTGTTCGGATCTGGCCGGTCGCCTTCCTTGTCCTGGCCAAGATTCCTACGTCGCGCCCGATGCGATTCATCAACAATCACGCATTCGTAGTTCAATGACAACAAGTGTTGAGCAGCCTCGGAGCGGCGGAAGATCAGGCCATTTGATACCATGCCGACACGCCGGGGGCACGCGCGAATGCCCTCGGGGCCGACGGCGGGATACTCGATGTCGTTCTCGTCGACCCAGCGTCGGCCGTCCCAGACCGCCGATGGCATGTCGAGTAGGTCCTTCAGTTCCGCTTGCCATTGCCAGAGCAGCGTCTTCGGCGCGATGACAAGCACTGGCTTGTCGCCGCAAAGGGCCATGAGCTGGGCAGACATGGCGAGTTGGATGGTTTTGCCGAGTCCGACCTGGTCGGCGAGTACGAATCGAGCACCGCCGGGTTGCTCGCGATGAGCATCAAACGCCAGTTTCACGAAATGCTTCTGGTGCTCCCACAGTCCGACCTCGCGGCGATACACGGGCGATTCGACGAACACGGGCGCGGGATCTGGCTCCGCAGCCTCCTCGCCCTCACGCCAGTCGCTGACGTCGTCGATGACTTGGCGACGACTGATCCGCTCGACGTCCTGGATCACGAATTCCGCGAGCGGCACGGCGAACGGCGAGCCCCACAGCGCATCGAATTCCTGCTGAACCCAGTCAACCGCCTCTGGCGACTGGTCCTCCCAAACCAGCTCATAATTGAGCGTCCAGGCCGACTTCGACTCGTTCACGCTGCCGAGAAAAGCAGTCTTGGAGCCGTCGGCGAGTGTGATTACGCCGGCTTTGCCGTGGACGAGGCCGAAGTGTTCGTCGGGCAATACGCGTACTTCGAGCTTGGGATTCCCGTCGGCTGCGCGCTGGGTCAGGAAACGATACAGGCGGCCGAAACGTGACTTCGCCTGCTTGCCGCCGACCTCGACGCGGTTCTCGGGTTCCGAGCCACACCATTCCTGGCGCAGCGCAGCCTGGGCCGCCTTGGCGGTCTGCACGTCGGTGGGGTGCAGGCCCGAGTTGCAGATAACACGGATGGCCCCGGCGACAGTTTCGAGCTGTTCGCCGGCAATTTCGAGGATGGATGAGCTGAAGTAGCCGGCAATCCGGTTGTAGGCAAGTGCGCCGTCAAGGCGGTCGGCGAGAAATGACTTGTCGAGTCGTTGCCGCCGCGACGAGAATCGCTGGACTAGATTGCGCGCATCATCCATCAGGTTCAGCGTGTCATACGTGGTCATTACTGACGGCGCCAGCCATCAGATCAGCAGCATGGGCGTCGACGTGCCAGTGCTCCATCGACGCGTTCTTACCCAAGGTCGCCAGATACTCAAGGATCGCGATCAACCGTTCGCGGCTGGCCCAATATTCACTGACCTCATCGTGCAGCCATTGGAGGCCTTCTCGCGTACCTTCAGTCTGGGTGGTCCTGTAGATCGCAAACAGTGCATGGCGGACGAGCGTACTACCGAAGCCGTCGAAACCGAGTTCTCGCCGGCCGAATTCGGCGGCAGTCTTGAGTCGCGTCTTGTTAGCCTTGATGCTGGCGAGTAATAGCGTATACTCGTTCAGGCGAAAGCCCCGTGCTAGCTCTTGATAGACCCCACTGCGGTACTCACCGTGACTCTCGATTTCGATGCCCTTCAAATAGAATCGCTCCGCTGGAGTCATCAACTTCCAAAAGTGCGAATCTACCCCGCGAGGCACAAGGTGATCACAAGCAATCCGCACTGCGTTCTCAATGAGCTCCTCGACGGCCGACTTCTCGTCCGATGACCGGGCTCTTCGCAGTTCGTACGCGACGTCAATCTCTTCGATTCGGCGGCTTGTGAGGACACGCAATGCAGCTGCGTAGGCAGCTAGTTGATAGTCTGTATCGCCGAAGCTGGGATCACGCGCATCATCAAGGTCTCGCATGACGTCCAGCTGCGACCGGACCTCAGCTTCAACATCCTGGTAGACTTCATCGAGGAACGTGGTTTCGGTAGTCGTCTGCCGCCTCAGCACGAGAAGTACTGTACCTTGAACGTAGTTGCCTTCACGGGTACCCGATGCCTCCCGTTCAGTCTGTACGCACCATGCCGCGGTCACCCTCAGCCCCGCGGCCCATAGAATGAGCGCGAGATTAGCCCATACGCTGGCATCCTGATGAGTGAACATGACGATTTGCACGCCGTCCGGGGGCATGCGCTCGGCGAGACGGCTGTAACATTGGATCATGGCGCTGGTAAACGACTCATCAGATCCACTCACTGCCAGAGCACGTTTGGAGTCTGCCGACCACGCAGGAAACAGCCTTCGTATCGTCAGGTCGTACCAAGCGAGAAAGAACTCCGACAGCTCGTGATAGTTGACTGCATCCGCGTAGGGCGGATCAGTGATCCAGATGTCGGCGTCCCAATTGACCTCACGCGCGTCGATGGCAGTCACTTCGGCCGTCCCCGCCATTTCACAAACAGGGCTGATCGGGAACCACGATCCATCCAGCAACGCGTGCCCCTTGCTCGCATAGCTTACAAGTGTATTGAGCGCCTGGTTGGAGAACGTCTGAGCGATTGACTCGCGTGCAGCGCCGGTGCCCCATCGACAGAGGCGGCTATTCCAATCCGCGCATCTTCCCACGCCCAACAAAGTCGCAACCTGTAGGTCGGGATTCTGCGAGAGCGCGAAACTACGCTCGGCGAAAAGCCCGTTGATCAAGAGCTGTCGAGGATTGAATAGGTGATGCCAATGGGTCCAGCCTCGTTCGCGACCAAGTCGAGTCGTCTCTGATCCGGGTTCAATAGTCCTGCTCGGGATGAATCCTCGAGCCTGCCACTCGCTGGATCGCTGGCTCAAGAGCTCTTGAACGAATCGCTCCCTTTCAAGGTCAGTGCTGGTGGGCGCACGGAAGAGCCGCTCGCTGAACGTCTTCTCCACTTGTTCGCCCCTAGAGTTGGTTTCCCATTCAGTCCACGTGTCGACCCATCTTATGCAATAGAGGCGTTCGCCGAAGATGTCGTCATGCGCCGGAGCAATGTCCGTTTGCGTCCAAGGTCGCAGCAGGCTCCGGCTGTCGCCAAATGTCCCCCGGCCGTCTCCCCGGATAGCGTGCAACGGAGTCTTCTCGTTGCAGTGTGGGCATCGCAATTCTGAATCGCCCGTTGTGCCCGCGTCTGCAGCAGCAGCAAGATCCTCCGGAGGTACGTCATTCAAGACTTCGAAATCGAACGACTTCCGCTCGGGGACGGGCACGAGCCTCACAACGGCGCGCGAGGTCGGCGCAATCGCCCAAGTCGGCGCTAACGGCACTCTCCACCCACACTCCGGGCACACGCACTCACTGCAGTAGAGGAAGGCATCGGCGCGCCAGCGACGACCGGTATCAGGGTCAGGGTCGCGGTGCTCTATTCCCCACTGCGTGATCTGCTCGTCGACGGCGTCGAACACAGCGCGTTGTACCTTTCGGATCTGGGTAGCTAGCTTCTCGCCTCCGCCGATTATGTTGATGGCTGCCCAAGTTTGCAGCGTTCCCACGGGATTGAGATCGCTCCCATAAGCAACACAACCGATTCGCGCCGCCTCGAACGGAATCGATCCACCACCGCAAAACGAATCGCCCACACGTGGAATATGTCCGAAACGTCGCTTGCCTAACTCGGCAATGAGCTCCGGGATAGAATGCACATCTGTACCGAGGTGAGCGTTGACGGCTTTCCACGACGCTCCTGTGGGGCCATCGATTTGCTCTGGACGTAGGCAGTAATCGAGTCTGTCGTCGTACGACATCGACAGGAAGACTCTTCGCTGGAGCTCGTCCTTTACTTCCCTTTTCAGACCCTTTTGGAAACGCGCCTTCTTCTCAGTCGAATCAGGTGTGAAGTACTTCGCCCGATCGCCGGGAGGGAGATGCGCGTACAGGACCTTCTGCGGAATCGACTTTATGCGTTTTAGCATGCCGTCGTCATCCATGGTCATCAGGCGCAAGAAAGTCTCGCGGTCCTTGCGAGGATCGTCGGTAGCTGGAAGCAGTAGGCCCAAGATTGCGGAGCGGCAGAGGACTAGTGGTTTCCGTCCCCACCACTTACCGAGCCCCGTGATAGTCTGACTCTGATTAGCTCGGCGTTCCGCGTAGCTCTCCTTGCTCATCTTGGAAACGGGGAACTGTGTTTCAATGAACGTCAGGTCTGAGCCAACCTCGGCGAGCTCCGGCACGTCGGATGCTGCAGCGGGAGTGGGCGAGCTGGATTCAGTCGGTGCGGACATGCGATTCAGTCGCCTCTCTCATGCGGCCGTGCGCCGTCACTCGGACGCATCGTCGTCGGGCGCAGAGGTCTTCTGGTTCTGGGATTCTTCGTAGTCGCTAACGAGACGGAAGAATTCCGGCACGGTCGGACGGTCAGACAGGCCGCCGGCAACGGGATTCTCCGTCAGCGCAAAGCGGACCGCCTTCCGCCAGCCGCGGTTGCGGCCGGTCATGAAGTTGCCGGTGGCTGCGGCGGTCATTGTATAGAGCCACCAGCGCTCCTCCGGCGACAGCCCGCGCCAGTTGGCAACGGCGACGGGGATCAATGTCGGGTCGGCGTCCTCGATCGCCCACGCAAGCAGGGTCAACTCCTTGCCGAGCAGGCGCGAAACGAGGTTCTGGCCGGTCTTCCACCGTCCGGGCCGTTTGCCCATCTTCTTGAGCCGCTGGTTCAACTCGACGCGGAGCGGTTCGGCAATCTCGTTCCACTTGCTGCGCGGCAGGCGCACGCGGGCCTGACCGTCGTCACGATCGACGCCCATGGTGACAGGGCTGCTGCCGTCCTCCTCGGTCCACGAGAGATGCTCGCTGACGTAGACATCCTGGCGATTGCCGGGAGGGATTTCGACAACGAAATGGGCGGCCGACTCCGGCGGGTCGAACCCGAAACAGCCGGCCAACGCACTCGTCGCTTGTCGTTTCTTCGCTGCCACAGTCATTTCTGCACAATCTCGCCGGGTTTGAGCTCGGTCTTCGCGTCGTTGACCCAGTCGAGCAGGTCCTGGCCGCGCTCGAAATGCAACGCGGTCGATTCAAGGCCGACCTGGCCGTCGGGCAGGAGCTTTCGCACGGCTTCGAGCGACTCCATAAGCTGCATGCCGGTGAGCCACATGTCCTCGTGCATTGTCAGCTCCAGCCAGTGCTGGCCGGTGATCGATATTCTCACGCCTGAGGCCCGCGCTTTGAAGTCCTGAATCCGTTGAAGGAACGCGTAAGTCTCGTTGGTGAGCCCGTAATCGTGCTTTCGCTTCCAGGAAACGGGCTTTTCGGGGTCGACCTTGACTTCCTCGTCCTTCTCCCAGTCGACGGCGATTTTCAGCACTTCGGAGCCGATCCCGTCCTTTTCGGCGTGGCCGAGAACGACCTGCGTGCCCTTGGGCACCTCGAACGGGCTGTCGTAGGCGCCGCCGCCGAGCTTGGGGTCGGAGCCATCCGTCGTGTAGCGGATCTCGGCGCCGCGGGGAGCCGCGTGCAGCTCGCACATCTTCTTGCGGTTGCCGCCGCTGAACAGGCGGTACTTCATCGTGACGCGGTTGTGCCAGGTCGCCGGCGGGCCTGGGTCGTGTTGTCCGGTGGAATCGACGGCGAGGAACGAGACCTCCATCTCGGCCGTGTGGCAGACGCCGTTGTCGACCTTCTGCGACGCCGTCGTCGCGGGGCCGCCGATCTCGGCGTAGATGGTGTCGCCGTGCACCGGGGTGATCTTGAGTTCGACGTCGCCGGTGTCCTCGTTGCGCGAACGCTCCTGGATCTGGACCTGCGTGGCCGGCTGGGGGAACGGGCCCTTCTCGACATAGTTGCCCTGCTCGCGCCAGATGTCTTTGTGGATGCAGTCGCCCTTAAGCGCATCGAGGGCATCGGAGCGGTGCCACTGCCATTCGGGATTCTGACCGGCGCGCTTCTTCACCTCCGACCAGAGCATGCTCTTGGCCGTGAACAGGCGGGCCTCGCACTTCTTGCGGAAGGTGTCGCTGCTTACGTCGTCCGTGAACTTATGCTTGTTCTTGAGCAGCTCGACGACTTGGCCTTCGCCCTCGTACTTGTTGTCCGTATACGTCATCAGGAAATCGGCGTTGGCGAGACCGTTCTTGGTCGGGTAGTGCAGGATCGTGAACGTCTCCTTGCACGCCGACAGAAACTGGAGCTGAATGCTGTCGAGCAGGTCCGACGCCTGCTTCATCTGCGGATCGTTCTCGGGCACTTTGTCGGCGTGCATCTCGCCGAGGATATGGTCGATGGCCTTGAGCCGCTTGGCGTTGTCCAACAAGTTCTCAAACGTGTTCCGCGTACCGGTGAGAAACGCGACGCGGTTTTTCCAGGTTTCCTGCTCCCAGAACCGACTCAGCTCAGGATTTAGACCGGCACCCGTATGAGGTTGTGTAACAACGAGCGTTACCTTGTCCTGATCAAGTTGGATCTCGTCCACAGCGGGCAGCGCCTGCACCGCCTGGTAGCACCAGCGATTCGCTGGTGTGAACATCTCGCCGAGGCGTTGCCGTAGCTCCTTGATGGACTGCTCGCGGACGTACGCCTTGGACAGGGAATCCAACTTGGCGTTGAGGTTCTGAACGTCCTTGAAGAACAGCTTGCCGTCCCGATTTGAATGCAGATACCACGCAGCGGTTGACAGCTTTTCCAGAACGTCGGCCTTGAGATTCGCAATCTTGCGGCCGGGTTCGCACAGATACGCGATGACTTCGGGCACCGACAAGCCGACGACGGCGTTGGGCACGTTGGCGAGCGACGACATCAGGATCAGGCGGCACGCATCGCGCGTGTCTGAGCCGCCCAGGTTCGTGTCCATGGTCTCGGCGACGGCGTTGCCCTCGTTGGCGATGTCGTGGGCGATCGCGTTTTCGAGCGAGGAGTTGACCTGCTTGACCTCGGACATCGTTTCCTGGTCGTTGAAGTCAAGGTCGTGAGCGCTGATAAGCTGCTTTCTGTCCGCTTCGCCGCTCTCCCAGAGCCGGGAGACGACGATGCGCATCAGTCGGATCAGGGCACGCGTCTGCTGGAAGCCTGGGTTTTCGCGAAAGCGGGCGTACAGATCCTTGATCGCGGGGTGGAACGGGTAACTCTCCTGCACGCGCTGGGCGAACTGCTCTGGCGACTGGTTCGTGATGTCCATCTGTTTGGCGTCACGAACCGCCTTGCCGTAGGCCTGGGCAACGTCGCCAACCTGCTGCTGTTTGGGGAGCGTCGCGAACAACCGGGTGCGGAGGATGTGGTAGAACTCGTCGGTGTTGATCCGGACTGGCTGAAGGTCCATCGAGAGCCGGTTGATTTCATCCTGAAGGTCGCGCATCGCTTCGCCAAGTGCCTGTCGGCCCTGGGCGTAAGACGACGTGAGGTCACTGACGACGACGCAGACGTTGGCGAGTTCGGCCTTGCCGAGTGCGACGAAGAGGTTAGCGAGCGCCGTCCCCGTGACCCGCGCAAGGTTCGAATCACCGATCGCCTTTGAACGGGCGTTGTCGAGATATGGGGGCAACTCATCCAGCAGGATAAGCGTCGGCTCGCCCTTGAGCAGATTGATCCAGGCGGTCTGTCCCGGAGCCTGCAGTGGCGAGTAGTATTCCTTAAATGCCTCCTTTCGGCCAAGCTGACTGGCGATTTCGCCCCAGATTCCGAGCGGGGCGTCACTCTCCCGACCGCTGAACGCGACTACGCGGACATCGCCGACCGCGCTCGGGTCATAGAAGCCGCCCACGACCTTGGCGCGGAGACTGCGAACCTGTGCGAGAAGCCCCAGCGCGATCAAGCAGTGCGTCTTGCCGCCGCCCATTGCCTGGGTCAACTTGAAGAGGCCCTGGCCCGATTGGCCTTCCAGGCGACGAAACGCCTCAACGAGAAGGGTCTTCATACCCTCCGTTACGAAGTTCTCGGTGAAGAACACCTCGCCATCAATGCTCGACTTCGCCAAGTCTGAAAGGTCTAGGACCGTATCTCGCTTGGTCTTATCAAAGACGCTTTGCCGCGGCTCGCAGAGCTGCTTCAACGCCTGCATTCGACCTCCACCCAAATCATCGTCCGTCATAACGCCACCGCGGCCAAAACGAGCCGTGGCTACGAACCCGAGAGTCCATCTTAAGCCCAAACGCCCTGACGTTACAGGTTGGTGGGTGTCGGCCGACGAAGCTTGTGCTTGCGACCTGGTGCAGGCTCTGTGCGATTCCCGGCCCGTGCGGTAGCCACGCGCGACCATTGAGATCGCCTGTGCTCGCGCATAGCACTATCAAATGCAACTCACGCATCATGCTCAACTGGTGTCTGCCTCTTGAATATCGCGAAGTGTGATACCGTTGCAGTCTTTCCACTCGATACGTCCATTACTTGTCCGGCCAAGAAGAGCGCCACTCGCGGTAGACGGAGAATTGAAGGTGTAGTCTTGCGTCACTCGAAAGGTAGGACCGGCATCTGTGAGCACGCCCTTCGCAAGCAAGGCACGGCGCAACGTGGAGAGGTACGCATGAATTGATCGCGACTCAGCCTTCGCAGCAAGTGAACCAGCCAAGACAATAAATCCCTCCGCACCGTCAACGCCTTTGGCTTCGATCTCTTTGACTCGTAGGTACAGGGTTTTCCCCGCTTGCTCCGTAACCCTTGCCTTCTCAAACAAGCTCACTCCGACCACCGGCAAACACAATAGCATATCCGCTAGGAACGCTTCGGCATCAGCAACATCTGCCTCTGATAAGGGCGGTGATTGAGGAACGTTGTTATTGTCGAGCTCGCTTCGCTTCGCGTCCATGGCTAGGCGAATCAGACGTGATTCGAGGTGTTGAATATGGGCCTTGTTGAGATTTTGATCCTTGCTCGTAAACACAATCGCATGAGTCCAGAAGTCACGCCTACGTGCGTGATCGTCCATGCGTGCGAGCACGAGGTCACCTTCGCCGATATACACCTTTGGCAGCTGACCGCTCTCCCCTGGCCCCCACACGATATACACTCCAGTTCGCTTCAACTCTGGCCGTTTCCGCACCTCCGAAAAAAGCGAGCGAGGAAAAACGAAGCCTTGTCCTGTCCAATTCGATTTCTCGACAATACGAAGTTCATCCGGTTCACCGGAAGGGACAAAAATTCTAACTGAGAATCCCAATTGCCTGGTCATCATTTCCACCCATAGACGACGCACTTCTGTGTCCGTCGTAAGCGGCAGCTTAACTTCCATACGCGCCAAACTCCAGCAACCACTACCTAGCCGAAGCCGCTGGCAACTACATCGCCGACGTGTGGGTGAGCAACGACTACGTAGGTCTGTCAAACAGTGAATCGCCGGGTGGCAGAAGGCGGCTCGTTAGAACATCAGCGGGACGTCCTTTTCGGTGGCGTTTCTGCCCCTGCTTGATGAGCGACGGACCTGGATAGGCCGACACAAGGGTCGGCATCGATGAAGTCCTACGCGCGTTCATCCTTGGACGAGCTATCAGGAACCGCAAACACCTCGGCTCCCAGGAACTCGAAGATCCCGTCTCCGTAGTCCTAGACCCAAAACGGACCCCGCCAATCCCCATGCGAGCACGTTCACGACGCCCAAGCAACCAAGGGACTATTGAGGCGACGACGGATTCTCATCGGTTGAGGCAGTGCCTTCGGGCGGGAGGGCGACGACCGAACCGTTCTGGGCGACGTATAGTGGGAGGCCGAGTTTGCGGAGCCGCTTGACCTCGCGTCGGACGCCTTCTTTTAGGCCCGCGACGATTGTGGCACGACGCTGCTTAAGAAACTCTGGATCAACTCGATTCATGTCGGTCATAGCTCTTGATTCTATCGTATATCGACGGTGCGAGCACGATCTCATCGCCCGTCAGGTCCCCGTGAGCTACCACGGCTAGCTCGTTTGACGAGTTATCGCAAAGCGCCCATGTGTCGACGAACGGCCGATAAAGCGCGAAGAGATTACACAAGCCGCGCCAATACCGACGCTCGACCACCTCATCCGAGATGTTGTGACCGCCTTGCTGAACGCGGACGGCGACACGCGCGCGGGCGAGTTGGACGTTCGAGAGCCAGACATAGATGAGATGGACGACGTAACCCGCGGCCTGGGAACCTTGTAGGAACCGAACGTAGCTCCGCGTCGCTAGGGTCGTCTCGAACGCAAAGCTCTCCCGCCGCTGACGCAACTCGCGAATTCGGCGCAGCATGAGACGGCCAGCTTGGATCGCGCTCTTCTCAGGAGCAGACGGCGACAAGTCCTCCGCAATCAGGTCCGCGTTCACAAACCGATTTACACCAAGGTGCTCGGGGAGCAACACTGCCGCCGTCGTCGACTTCCCGGCGCCGTTCGGACCACTTAACACGTAGATTTCGGGCGTCACTTTGGCAGTTCCAGTCTTGTAGAACAAACAGTTTCTCCTGCTGCCTGGATCACAATCGTAACCACAACCAATCACCGCCGACACGGTCAAAGCTCAGGCGGCTCGGTGTCGTCGTTCGCCATGCGGTCGATGTGGTTCAGGAGTCGCTGGGGAAAGCGGTATGTTCGCTTCAAAGACCGGATGCGGCCGGCCATTCCTTTGATCGAGCGTTGAGTGGTCGTGCTCAGCCATGCGAGAATCACCCGCATAGCGTCGCCGTACGGGGGATCACCCGTTGCAGAAAAGCGGATCGTCGGGGGTGTTGGCGGCTCGTCGTTCTTCGGCGGGCGTTTCTTGCCCCAGTTGGGTGGTCGGCGGACGCGTCCGGCGGCGCTCGGGTCGTCCAGGTCGCCTGGTTCGATCAAGTTGTCCGCTTCGTCGTCTCGATGGTCGGCGGAATCAGGGTTGGGTGCGGTTGCTGTGCCGAGGATTGCGCGGACGGCTGTTGTGCATTCGTCGTCGTTGAGGGGGAGGCGCGCGAGCATTGCGAGCGTTGCGGCGAGATCATTGGCGTTTGGTTCTGCCGGCGCACATGCTTGTGATGGCACAGAACGCGACAGCTCGGATACGTGATTAGTGGGGCTCAGCGCATCATGAGGTGGGTCAGCCGATGCAGGTGCGCGCGACGGCCGAGACACGACCGGTTCTGCCGGCACACGTGCTGGTAACGGCGCAGAGCGCGGCGGCTCGGATACGTGGGAGACGGCGTTGTTGGAGCACTGTGTGCAGTGATCGGCGCGCGGCTCGTGCGTTAGTTCCGAATCAGGCGTCCAGCGCGCGCAGCGTTCATCATCGGCCAGTGCAAGATGTGAGCCGTGTTCTTCGCGGTTGCGCGCTCTTCGCGCTTCGCCATCTCCTACGTTGCCGTTGCGCTTCTCATCGGTCGGCGCGCTGACGCGTCGCTCGTTGGTCGGCGGTTTGTCTGAGTCGCGTGCTGTTCCGTTGCGCTCGTCATGCGTCCAATCGGTGCCGGTGTGTTGTTCACATTCCCTCCGCCATTCATCAGCGTGCGTGCAGCCATTCTGCCGTTCGTTGTCTTCTGTTTCCTGGTGTTGTCTGTGGTGTTTGTAAGTGTTGGCGTAAGCGGTTGGGGCGAAGACTGTAAGTGTTGCGGTGAAAGGGAGTTGGTGATTGGTCGGGGACGTTGCCAACGTGAATGTCGTGGGTCCAATCCCATCGTCTTTTTTTTCCGCCCCGAGACAATCAATGCTTAGTGCTGTCCTGAGCAGCATCTACACGCGCGTCGTGATGATCCAGCTTTCCGCCATTGCTCCGACATGAACTCAAACCGCCCCAATTGCCCAATGTCAGGTATGAACCGGTGTATGCGTCCGACCACCAGAACCTTCCGCGGCCTGATCGCTGCCGCGCGTATCGCGCCCGTTACGCGCCCATTAGTAGATATGATTAGTGGTGGTGCTAGCTGCTTGAGGCGCGCTCGAAACGGATGCGCGTCATCCTGCACATACAGCTCGCGTTCTTCGGAAGCGCCATCGTGCATCGCTGCCGAATGAGACTCATCATTCCCTCCTTTCATCGATCTGCAGACCGAGACCAGAGCGTCGCATCATCCCCCTTGAGATTCCACCGACGTGCGTGCTTCCGAAATGGATGTCGCCATAGTCAGCGTCGAGCGGTTCTGGCAACATCGGTTCGAGCTGACCCTGAAGTTTCCAGATCACCTTCTCTTCCGATGGGTGTCGGAGGACCATCGCGCCGAGAGGCCCGGCTTTGGCTAGCCGCTCAAAGAATACCAGCGCTTCGGGCTTGCTCAGCCTCATTCGAGATTTCGCCGTCAGCTATCGTCGCACCCCTCGAATAACTGCCGATTCGAAAACGATCCGCCGTTACCGTTGATTCGGGTACTCCGTTTCACACTTTGTCTTCAAATGCTTCGCGACTGGCCGCCCGACCTTGCGGCCACGGTGTTCCATCGCCTTCATGCTGGTCTCTCACGGCGCGAGGATCGTTAACGATCGGTCGGTGCTACCAAAAAACTACCGCGACCGTCCACATCGCCTGCGCCACGATCGGCGCCAGGAACACGAGCGGCACAATCAGCAAACCGGGCCACATCGGCAACCGGCCCTTGTTAACCTCGACGCCCGTCTCGGTCTCGTGGACTTCGACTTGGCCACCATGGCCCAATTCGGTTCGGAGCGCTGTGGAAGCGCACCACGCCCATACATCTCCGGCGCGGAGGGACGTACCCCGCGTATCGTCACTGATTGGCGCCGAGCGATCCGGTGCGATCTCACCGACGGTGTCGCCGCCTCCGACTGGTTGCACGCCGGCAGGCGCCTTCCGACTCGTCGAACCACTCTGGGCAGACCAAACTCATTGGGCCGACGCGATTCCCTCGATGGACCTTCCACCATGTATCACAGAACCGCGGCCACTTCTGAAATCCGGGAACGCCGACTGTGGGTCCAGAACCACGGCCCGCATGATTTCGCCGAGTCCAAACACCTCGGCTCCAGGAACTCGAAGGTCCCATCTTCGTAGTCGTAGACGCGTACTTCGCGACGACGCCCGTCAGTTTAGCGATGGCCTGGCGACCGACGTGCCGCAGATGGTCTCAATCAGCAGCGTGCAGACGGTGTACGGGTCACAATTCGCACCCGGACGACGATCCTCGAGATAACCGCCTCCGGCGAGTTCAACGGCGCGGGGAATACGGATCGAGGCACCACGGTCAGCCACGCCGCTTTTGAATTCGGTGATCGACCACGGCTCGTGCGCCGAATTGGTCCCCTCGGCCAGTCCGTAGCCGTACCCGGCGATGTGCTCATCATGACGGGTGGCGAGGCGCTTCACTGCGTCGCGAATGGCGTTCAGGCCGGTCGCCTTGTCGCGCATGTTGGCAGTCGAGAAATTCGTTTGGTTTCCTGCCCCGTTCCAGTCGCCCGTGACCGGCCGGGGATCGAGGCGGGGCTCAACGCCGAACCGCTCACCCACTCGACGAAGCAACCATCGCGCCAGGACGAGGTGGTCGGAGACCTTGAGAACGTCGGGGGCCTCGCTGTCGATGCCGCGGTAGCCAATCTGGAACTCCCATTGTCCGGGCATGACCTCGGCATTGATGCCGTAGATCATCAGCCCCGCGTCGATGCACGCTTGCGTGTGCGCCTCGACGAAATCGCGGCCGAAGATGCGATCCGCTCCGACGCCGCAATAGAACGGACCCTGCGACTTGGGTGCTGCACTGTCGGTGGGAAATCCCAGCGGACGTTCGCCTTCAAACAGGGTGTAATCCTGCTCGAAACCGACCCAGGGCTCGTGCGCCGCCGCGCCGTTAGCGAGTTGCGACCGGAGACGGGCGCGCGTATTGGTTTCGTGGGGTGCGCCCTCAGGCCGTAGCACCTCGCACAGGACGAGGCGCGCACCGTGACACCGAAGCGGATCTCGAACAACACGCACGGGTTGTAGAATCAGGTCGGAGTCGTGCCCCGAAGCTTGGTAGGTTGATGATCCGTCATAGTCCCATTGCGGAAAGCCGTGCGGATGGAAGCTGACGTCGTCGTCGATCGTGACGATTCGGGCCTTGGAGCGAACCTGCTGGGCGGGTGTTTCGCCGTCGAGCCAGATGTACTCTGCTTGTCTCATCGTAGTCACCTCTGCCTTCATCTGATCCTCCGCCCGGTCCTGGCCAGGGCGTGAGTTCTCTCGTCATTCCAATCGACAAGGCGCCCGCCAGGGATCGTTCGCGCGCCGTGCGATTGAATGCAATCCGTGCTGGGGCGGGAATCGATGTCGATCATCGGGTGATCGCAACGATCCGGGCTTCGAGGCGGGCTGATTGGGTAGGGTTCGCCGTCGAGCCAAACATATCGGCTTATTTCTGTGATGCCCTCCTCGGGTAGTCCCCCATAGGCCGGTGGGGGTATTTCGGCTCCTCATTTGTTTCATGCGGGATTCGCACGTCGAGAAGCTCATGCGCCTCAATTTTTTTCGGTTTTCGACGAAGATCGCGTGAGCATTCGATAGAAAGCGTCGCTCCAAGGATGGGGTTACAGCCACGACCAACTGCAGGCGGCCGGAACCACCCCTCGTGGCTCGGCCGCTACGTGACGAGAGCGCCGACGAGCGGCACTCGTTGGCAGGCGCAGCCGGCTCTCGCGGCTACGTCCACCGGAGATTGAAGAGCATTAGAGCAACGACGTCGGGTCCACGATCGTCACCAGGTTGAACCCGTTCCCACCGGCTTCGCCATCTTGTACGACGGGTTCAGGGCCGCCGCGCGCGGGTTCGCCGGTTTCGGCGGGCCGGGTGGTGGGCACGGGCAGCGCCGAGATCGCGCCTCCGTCGCCGCCGTCGCCCGCGGAGGCCCCGCCGCCGGCACCTGCCGAGAAGAACGTCGTGTTGAAGAGGTCGAGCGGACTGGTGGTCTCGCCTCCAGCGCCGCCCGAAACGTCAACGTTGCCTTGATTCACGGTCGGGGCCAGCATGTGAACGATGCCGCCGCCGCCACCGCCGCTCGGCGCGGCGAAGAACAGCGGATCGCGCCCACGAAGACGGTCGTCTTCCGGAACAGTGCCCTCAGTGGCGTCTTCGCCGCGACCGCCCGCCGCGCTGATGACGCCGGCGTTCTCGATCGAGCCGAGCGACGCCAGGATGACGATGCCGCCGCCGCCACCACCGCCCTCGCCGCTGCTTCCGTCGGCCCGGATTTCGGCGTCGGCCGCGTTGGTGATGCCGTCCATCGCGAGGATGCGGAGCGCGCCGCCGCCGCTCGATCCGAGTTTGGTTACGAGGCCTTCTTCAATGGAAAGTCCGCCCGCGGCGCCACCGCCGCCCGCAACGATCGGCGCCATCAGGATATTCCGCGCTTCGAATTCGCTCAGCCCGATCCCCCCGCGACCGCCCAATTGGCCGACGAAGCCGAAACCGCCGCCAAGACCGAACTCGAGGTTCTCCAAGATGGGTCTTCGATTGAAGCCGACCTCTCCGACTTGGGGCGTCGCGGTGCTGATACCCGCGAGCGGAGCGATGATATCGGGCAAGGAACCGGCGCCTCTCAAATTCGCGACAAGGAAGCCGCCCTCGCCGCCGGGCAGGACGATGATCGTCCCGTTGTTGACGAACTCGCCCAGGACGCGAACCGTTGTGCCGCTCGGCACTTCCAGCCGGACGCCCGCTTCGATCGTCAGGTTGTCGAACTGGAGGTTATCGGGTGCATCGTCGCCCCAATTCGCATTGTTCGAGATGACGACATCTCCAGCGGAGCCGTCGCCGAAAATGCGCAACGAGCCATCCGCTCCCGGATCACCCGGAGGCCCCTGCTCCCCAGGTTCGCCCGGAGGCCCTTGCTCTCCGGGTTCGCCTTGTTGGCCCGGAGCACCAGGGGCGCCGGGTGCACCCGCGGGCCCGGGTTCACCTTGCGGGCCGGGAACACCCGGGATTCCCTGCTCGCCTTGGTTGTCATCAGGGGGCAGGAGGCCCGCGCCGAGATGACACCCCGCGACGAGTCCCAGTGACAACGCCGCGAAGGCGAACGTCTTCCATCCGATCAAACGAACAACCGCACTCTGCATCTTGACCATCTCCAAACCATGGGTCCTGGACGGCGCAACCATGCTGCGCCGCGCGAGGTTCTGCGCGACTCAATACAACTCGGGGGCTACCTGCGGTAGGTTCGGGCCGTCCCACAAGACCCATGCAACAGCGCTGGCGCTCGCCGCGCAATTTGCGAGCACCGCGTACTGGTGGGCACGCGTACTTGCCTGATGAGGGGTAACGGTGGAGGGCGGACCTGTTGGGGCGGGGTTTCTCGCACTACGCTGCTTGTTTCCCTGCAACATCCTCCTTACAGTTCAGTGAGTGTTTCGGGATCAGGGCGTGTTTCGCCTCCTTACCCAGTCCTGCGGGAAGCGATCCCGGGGCGGCTCACAACCGGTGAGACTTTTTTGGCCGTCGTGCGACACGGGCGGATGAGCGCAGACGACGTCACCCTTTTGCTGAAGGCAGTCAGCCGCGGCACAGCCGGCGCTCGGGCCCGGCTGATCGAGGCGGTTTACGCGGAGCTTCATCGGATGGCGGAGGCCAAGATGCGGGCGTTGCGCCCTGGGCACACGCTCCAACCCACGGCGCTCGTCAACGAAGCCTTTCTCCGACTCGTCGGCAATCAAGATCAGTTGGAGGATCGCGCCCACTTCTTCGGTGCGGCGGCGAAGGCAATGGAACGCGTGCTGGTCGATCATGCTCGTCAGAAGCAGGCACTCAAGCGCGGACGCGGCGTGCCCCGTGTGTCGCTTCACGACGTACACGCACAATCGTCCGACGCGCATCTCGACGTGTTGGCGATCCACGAGGCAGTTACAGCGTTGGAGCAGGAGAGCCCTGAACTCGCCGCCCTTGTCCGGTACCGCTATTTCGTCGGCCTTACCCTGGAACAGGTCGCCGAGATTGACGGCGTGTCGCTCGCTACGGTCAAGCGGCAATGGACGTTTGCCAAGGCGTGGCTCTACGACCGGCTCGGCGCCTGATCGTACTGCCATGTGACCGAATCCTCCGGCCGTACATCTTCTCGGATGACTCGTTGTCGAGGCCGCCTACAATTGGGGCGGAGGCTGATTGAATACCCGGTCAGGCGTCGAGTGCAGGAAAGATGAATTCAGGCGAGCAACGGCGAGAGATCGATCTCTTTCACGAAGTCCTCGAACAACGTCCGGATCGACGTGACGCGTATATCGAGGAACGCCACGCGGGAGATCCGGAGTTGATCGAACGTCTCCGCCGCTTGTTGTCCGGTCATCATCGTGCTGAAGAATCGAAGGACAACACGGCGGTGATCGCGAGCGCGCACGGCGTGGCCGTCATCGACCCGACACCGGGGTGGATTGGTCCTTATCGCGTGCTCGAGTTGATCGGCGAAGGCGGGATGGGCGTCGTGTACGCCGCCGAACAGGTGGAGCCGATCCGACGGCGTGTCGCGGTCAAGGTGATCAAGCTCGGCATGGATACCAAGGAGGTGATCGCACGTTTCGAGGCCGAGCGACAGGCGCTGGCGATGTTGGACCATCCGGGCGTGGCGCGGGTGTTCGACGCAGGCAGCACACACGCCGGGCGACCCTATTTCGTCATGGAACTCGTCAAGGGTCTGCCGCTTACCGAGTATTGTGCGAAACACCGGCTCTCGCTTCGCGATCGTCTGCAACTCTTCATGCAAATGTGCGATGCCGTCCAGCACGCCCATCAACGAGGGATCATCCACCGCGATCTCAAACCGTCGAACGTGCTGGTTGCTGCACCCGAAGGGGGACGTCCGATCCCAAAGGTGATCGACTTCGGCGTGGCGAAAGCCACTGCTTCGCGCTTGTCGGAGCGGACCCTGTTCACCGAGCAGGGTCGACTCATCGGAACGCCGGAGTATATGTCGCCCGAGCAGGCGGAGATGTCCGGCCTTGATGTAGACACGCGCACCGACGTCTACTCGCTCGGTGTCATGCTGTACGAATTGCTCACGGGGGTGCTGCCGTTCGATCCACAGCGGCTTCGTTCAGGTGGCTATGTGGAGATTCAACGAATCATTCGCGAGGATGATCCGCCGCGCCCCAGCATGCGGCTCTCCGAGATCGGGCGCATCGAATCGTCTCCACGCGACGACGCGCGCCTACAGGCGCGACACCTTCGCGGCGAGCTCGATTGGATCGTGATGCGCGCCATCGACAAGGACCGCACGCGCCGCTACGAGTCCGCCAGCGCGCTGTACAAGGATGTGGAGCGTTATCTGGCCGATGAGCCCGTGTTCGCCGGGCCGCCAAGCGTTGTCTACAAGCTTCGCAAGTTCGTCAAGCGGCACCGCTTCATCACGTTCGCGATGGCGTCGACTCTGCTTGCCGGGGTCGTGGGCGTCGCCGGGCTGACCATCGGACTGATCAACGCCCGGGAGGCCCAGGCACTGGCCGACCGCCGCGCCGACAACGCGCTGGTGGCTGCCGACTTCTTGCAGAAGGTCCTCTTTCATGTCGACCCGGAAAACGGCGGCGGCAGACTGTCGCTGCGGGAGGTCTTCGACATCGCTTCACGGGCCGTGGGAGAAGATCTGAGTGAGCATCCGGAGGTCGAGGCCTCTGTCCGTGAATCGATCGGCGTCGCGTACCGACGCCTGTCCATGTTCAGCGACGCGGCACCTCATCTGCGACGGTCTCTTGAAATCAGGCGCGAGTTGCTCGGCGACCTGAACCTCCAGACAGCGCGATCCCTGATCGCGATGGCATACCTTCTCTTCGAGCACGAGGGGGATATAGATAAGGCGCTGGAGCTGCTTCAACAGGCGCGCGCCAGCTACGAAGCGAACGGACTGACCGGAACGTCCACCGAAGCATGGTTGCTACTCGACGTCGGCATCATCAGCCTCGCCGGCGACAAGCTCGCCGATGCCGAAGAGGCCTTCATGCGGAGTGCAGGACTGCTCACCGCCCGTCGCGACGCTGAGCACCCGGATGTCAGCCGACCGTTGCGGGGGCTCGCCATGGTCGCGCTTCGGCAGGAAAAGTACGATCGGGCCGAGGGTTTTGCCCGCGAGGCCGTCCGGCTATGCGCCGGCGAGGGAACGGAGTACATCGGCGCGCGGGCAAAGCTCGTTCTGGCATATGTGTTGATCGAGAACCGCGAGTTCGACGAAGCGGCCCGCCTGCTGGCGGAGGCCAGAACGCAGTTCGCGCGCACGGTCGGCCCACTTCACGTTCGCATGGCCGAGTTGGACGCGTGCCTGAGCACACTGCACCTCCGCCGGGCCGAGTATGCGGATGCCGAGTTCGTCGCGGGGCGTTGCGAGACCGTGCGACGAGATATTTTGAGCACGGGGCACTGGGCATTGTTGGAAGCACGGCTGCTGCGGCAACGAGCCCGGCTCGGGCTCGGCCAAGTCGAAGCGTCCGAGCGCGAGCTACTCCGGATCGGCGACGAAGCCGAGAAGCTGCTACGGAACGACCATCCGCTCATGATCGCGATCGCGAGCGCACGGCTCGACTGCGCTCACGAGCTGGGCGACAGGTCGTTGAGCGCAACCCGCACGGAGCGGCTTGCACGCATGCGAGAACGTCGGGCGGAACGCTTGCGGGAGAATCGCCCTTCGGGCTCGCCGTGAGGAAGCGCGCGGCAGGGACGTCCAGTGGCCACCCCAGTGCTTCCGATCCCAACACGGTGCACCAATTGTCAAGAATGACGCGTAGTCACTGTGATGCGTCCGGCGGGCTCGTTTTTATCTAGAGATGAGGACGAACGTCGTCCGAACACCCCAAGATCAGATAAAAGACAAATACCTGCGCACGTTGCTCCGTGGATTTCGGTAAATCAACAGGAGGCCTGACGAGGCACCCACGGGCTCGAATGAGTCGGTGATTCGCGGTGCATCCGCGTGCCGAAACAGCCGGCACGCCGGATCCTTCTACGAGCGCAAACCGCCCGGGGAGCGAGGGTTAGCGACGCGATCCGCGTCAGACGTGTCACGTGGTGAGCCGGCCGGCATCCCATGCCATGGCCGTCACGCGACCGCAGCGCCGTTGCCCTCGACCGTGGGTCGCCTCGAACGCGCTTGCGCCCGGGCTTGCCGGTTCGGAGACGGCCCTTGCCCGCCGAACCGCGGCCCGGAGCGCAGCGGTACCCGCGCGGACGAGCCACGGATTGGTTGGCGCTCGTCTCGCGGCACTCCCCCCGACCCACAGCGATTTCGCCACAATCTGAATCTGCCGGGTGATCCTCGACGAAGAATTCGATGAGCCTGACGGGTCGCCGCCCCCGATTTGCGCACTATCATCGACAAACCGATGGTGTACCCGCGGTCACTTTCAGTGTTTCGATGTCAGTCGATCTTGTTACATAAAGGAAATGCGAATGAAAATCGTGGTCGTCGCCACATCGTTGATGATGATGAGCGCCACGGGAGCCGCTGCCAAGGATTGGAGTCGATTTCGCGGTCCGAACGGCACGGGCGCGATCGCAGGTCCCCCGGTCCCGCTCGAGTGGTCCTCTGAAAAGAACCTGAAGTGGCGCACCGCGTTGCCGGGGAAAGGCGCCTCGTCGCCTGTCGTGGCTGGAGACCGGGTCTACTTGACCAGCTACACCGGCTACGGCATCGTGCCCGGCAGCCCGGGTCGGCCCGAAGACCTTGTGCGGCATGTACTGGCGTTCGACCGGGCGACCGGACGAGAGATCTGGCGCGCGTCGATCGCGTCAACCGCCGAGGAGGATCGCTATCAGGGATTCATCACCCAGCACGGCTACGCGAGCTCAACGCCGGCCGCGGATGATCAGCACGTCTATGCGCTGCTCGGCAAGTCCGGACTCTTCGCGTTCGATCGCGAAGGCAAGCAAGTGTGGCGCATCGACCTCGGACAGAAGTCCGACCCGGCGCGTTGGGGGGACGGCTCGAGCCCGATTCTCGTCGGCGACCTGGTCGTCGTCGACGCCGGGATTCTGGGCAACCAGCTGGTCGGTATCGATAAAAAGACCGGGAAGCGCGTATGGGCGCTCGAAGATCCGGGCTTCACGAACTCGTGGTCGACACCGACACCGCTTCGCTTGGGAGATCGAACCCAAGTGCTCTTCCATGTTCCGCACAAGGTCATGGGCATCGATCCGCACGACGGCAAGTTGCTGTGGTCGGCGACGTCACCACTGGATGACGCCACTTGCGGCAGCATCGTCACCAAGGATGGAAATGCTTATCTGATGGGGAGTCGCGCCGGACACGCCATGGCGGTCCGCTGCGACGGGTCGGGAGATGTCTCGACGACGCATACGCTGTGGAAGAAGCGGATGCGCTCTGGGATCTGCACGCCCCTGGTCGTGGGTGGCAACATGTACTGGGGCACGAACGGCGTGTTTCGAGCAGTACGGCTTGCCTCTGGCGACGAGATCTACAAGCACCGATTGCCGCGCCTTGGAGGGCCGACCGGCGGGTTCCCGAACGCCGACTACTCGTCGCCGATCGCCGTCGGCGACAAGATCATCCAATTCACGCGCAATGGCGAAAGCTACGTGATCAAGGCAGGTGACGCGTTCGATTTGGTGGCCCACAACCCGGCATTCTCCGATGACGACAGCGCCTTCAGCGCTACGCCGGCGGTGAGTGACGGCGAACTGTTCGTTCGGTCTGAGAGATTCTTGTACTGCATCTCGTCGAACTAATCCGTGTCGGAAATCGACGGGTTGGACTGCGGAGCCCGCACCGAAAATCGTATAGCTGTCGCGGAGACGGTCCGCCAGTGGAGCGCGCCCGAGCTATCTTCAGAATGATAAAGTGCCGCGCCGTGCGCGGCGGCTACCGCCCGGTGACCTGTTCTCCGACCGGCGCTTCTCGGAACGACCCAGCTGATGCGCGCACACCGCTTCCGCCCGGCCACTCGTCTGCAAATACCTCTCGACGAACGCGATCCCGAACATCGGCGTAGTTCCATTCGGTCGACAACGGCCGCCAATCCATCGCATCGAACAGCAGGTCAGCAGTGTCACAAGCAACGGCATGCCCATCTGAGACACTCAACTGTACGCGCGCGACGGCCGTGCTCATCAGGGCGCGCGTTCCAAAGACCAGCGCCCAGACCGAGAACGCAAGCTCGTCCGATCGTCGAGGCGCAGCGAGGCTGAGATCACCTTGCTCCAACGCATCCGTCACGACACCTGTCAGCAGCGCAACCGTGCGGCTCTCGCAGCCTTGCAGCGGCAGACTGCGATGTGCCGATGTCCGACCCAGTTGTCCCGCCATCCGGATGACCTGGAGTGCACGGTAGTGGTGCGGAAAGCGACGGAAGAACAACTCGTCCGCCTCGCCCAACGCGACCATTCGCTCGCGCGGGCGACCTTCGAATGCCGCGGCGCGCTGATAGAACTCTGCCTGACGGCTCAGCGCCTGGACGGTTTTTTGCGCCGGCATCTAATAACGACCTCCGTACGCGATCGGAATATGGCTAAGAGACGCGGGGCCGGTCGCGAGACCGACAACGGTCCCCGCGTGCTGTCCGGGGAGGTTAGGCGTCGGGGAAGATACCGCCGAACAGCGTCGTAATCAGGTCGCCGAGGAATCCCGTAAAAAACTCCTGAAAGAACGTCGCGATCGATGCAAACAAATCACCCAGTACCATCATGCACTCCTTTTGAAGCCATGGCGTCCCAGTGCTTATCGTGCGGTGACGCTCGAATGCGCCCCGCACGACGACTCGCGCCGGCTACGTCGCCGATACACTAGTGGACGCGGAACGATGAACACGAGCCAGAACGGAAGAGGCGGCCAAGAGTGGTTCGCCGCCAAGATGAAGGGCGCCGTTTGTGCCGCGAGTCCGCAGCAAAATGATGCGAATTTCGCCAAAATCGGATACCGTCGAAAGTTATGGACGAAGCGCACCAAAACGAGATCACGCGTCTGGTCGAGGCGCTCAAGTCCGACCGCTCCGTGAGAGCGCTGGACCGCCTGTTTCCGATGCTCTATCCCGAGCTGCGGCAGCTGGCCAGCCGCTACTTTCGAGACGAGCGCTCCAATCACACGTTGCAGCCGACTGCGCTGGTGCACGAAGCGTACCTGCGACTGCTGCGACAGGATGTGACTGACTCTCTGACACGAACGCACTTCTTTGCTATCACCGCGCGCGTCATGCGGCGGGTGTTGATCGACCATGCGCGGGCCCGCGACCGCGTGCGGCGCGCCGGCGGTCGGCGCCGGATCCCACTCGATCCCGAAACGGTCGCCGTGTGGGAACTCGACGAACTGCAGGCGTTGAGCCATGCGCTCGATCACCTGACGACGCTCGATGCGCGGCAGGCCGAGATCGTCGAGATGCGCTTCTTTGGTGGCCTGACTGTGGACGAAGTGGCCCGTGTTCTCGGGGTTTCGAAGCGCACGATCGAGAGTGACTGGACCCACGCCAAGGCGTGGCTGCGAACCGAACTCGACCGGAACGACGACCAATGACCCCCGCTCAGCACGCGAAAGCCAAGGCGCTGTTCGCGGCAGCACGCGCACTACCGGAAGATGCCCGGGCTGCCTATCTGGAACAGGCCTGCGCCGGCGACGACACGCTTCTCGGGCACGTACGACACCTGCTCAGCAACGCCACGCCGCTCCCGGACTACACGCAGACAACCACGCGCGGCGTTGCGCCAGCTGAGGTCGAGGAGCGCCCCAAGGACGCGCTCCCGTCGGGCGCGATCTTCGCCGAGCGCTATCGCATCATCGCGCCATTGGGTTCCGGCGGCATGGGAACGGTGTACCGTGCGCACGATCAGATACTGGACCAGGAAGTGGCGTTGAAGCTGCTTCAGCCACGATACAGTCAGAACGCCGAGTGGTCGGAGCGATTCAAGAACGAAGTGCGCCTCGCGCGCGGCGTGACCCACCCGCACGTCTGCCGCGTGCACGATATCGGCTTCGCGGACGGGCTTTGCTACCTCTCGATGGAGTACGTCCAAGGTGACGACCTGCAATCGTTGTTGAAACGCGTCGGGCGCATATCGCAGGACCGTGCTTGCTCGATCGCGAGCCAGGTCTGCATGGCACTCGCCGCCCTGCATCGACAGGGTGTTCTCCACCGCGATCTCAAACCGGCCAACGTCATGATTGACAACGAAGGGGCCGTCCGCCTGACGGATTTTGGACTCGCCACACGCGACCACCTCGAAGGGTCGGAGGCCTTGGCCGGTACGCCCGCATACATGGCGCCAGAACAGATCGACGGGCGCGAAGTGACGGTTCGTAGCGACATCTACGCACTCGGACTACTGCTCTACGAACTCTTCACGGGTGTACGGGCATTCTCTGCCAGGTCCTTCACGGACTACCGCAAGCTGCACAAGGAGTCGTCGCCGCCCACACCGTCAAGCATCGTGGACGACATTCCCGCCGACGTCGAACGGCTCATCCTCCAGTGTATCGAGAAGGACCCCGCGTTGCGGCCCGCGTCCGCCGAGGTGTTGGCGCTGGCGCTGGGCGGAGATGTACTCGGCGAGATGGTGTGGCGCGGCGAGACGCCGAGTCCCTCACT
>JANQNU010000063.1 GCA_028279405.1 Phycisphaerae bacterium | reverse complement strand
CAACGTGCGGGCGTCGCACTTCGACTTTCAGGACCCGCCGATCATTTTCCACGGCGGCAACGGCGGCAACACCAACCACGGTACCGGGACGTTCGGAATCACGTTCGGCAGCGGCATCGCGAATCCGAATCGGGCGGGAATTGTGCCGGACGCCCAGGGCATCTTCGCGGACACGGGCTTTCTTGCGGACCGCTTCGCGCACACCGCAGAGTTGCTCGAGCCGCCTTTCGAGGCGGTGTTCCAGTCCAATAGCTGGGGCAATGCCCAGACCAACGTGTACAACTCGATCTCGGCCGACTTCGACGACATTCTGTTTCGCAACGATATCCTGGTCACCCAATCGCAGAGCAATCGTGGAACACGGGATTCGCGTCCTCAGGCCTGGGCCAAGAACGTCGTCTCGGTCGGTGGTGTTCAAACCCAGGGGACCGCGACCCTGGACGACGACTGCTGGTGCAACGGGGCGAGCATCGGCCCGGCCACCGACGGACGGATCAAGCCTGACCTGGTCCACGTGTACGACGGCGTCATCACGGTCGACAATGCCAATGATTCGGCCTACGGCAGCTTCTGTTGCACGAGCGCCGCGACGCCGATCGTCGGCGGCTGCTTCGGTCTGCTGTTCCAGGCGTGGCACGAAGGATTCTTCGGCGACGTGACCGGTGCCACCGTTTTCGATAGCAAACCGCACGCCACGACCGCCAAGGCACTGATGATCAACACTGCCCGCCGATATGGCTTCCTCGGTCAGGAAGATGACCTGACACGCGCCCATCAGGGGTGGGGCATGCCCGACTTGCAGGCGTTGTTCGAACGCGCTGACCGCATGTTCATCGTCGACGAAACGGACGTTCTCGGGAATCTCGACTCGGTCACCTACACCATGGACGTGGCACCCGACGAAGAGTGGTTATGGATCACGATGACGTACGCCGACCCGGGTGGGACGACGATCTTCTTCCAGCATCGCATCAACGACCTGACCCTGAAGGTCACCTCGCCGACGGGAATACAGTATTGGGGCAATCACGGGCTGCGCGATTCGAACTTCTCGACGTCCGGCGGCAGTGCCGATCGGCGCGATACGGTCGAGAACGTGTTCATCGGGAGCCCGTTGCCGGGGCGTTGGACCATCGAGATCTCCGCCGACGAGGTCAATGAGGATAGCCACCTCGAGACGCCGGAAGTGGATGCCGATTTTGCTCTGGTGGTCAGCGGCGCGACACTCTCGGTCTGCAACGGGTTCCTGGTCGGTGACGCCAATTGCGACGGCGTCGTGTCCGTCGGCGATATCAACGCGTTCGTTCTGGCCCTGACCGATCCCGCTGCCTACGCGAGCACCTATCCGGATTGCGATCGGATTTGTACGAGCGACATCAGTCAGGATGGTGACGTGACGGTTGCTGATATCAACGGATTCGTGTCGCTGCTGACGGGGCCATAACGCCACCTCGTCTCCCTTGTCGCTAACGAGCCCCGAGCGCGAGCGAGCGGTCGATGGCGGGCAAGACGCCCGCCCCACCCGGTTATAGGAGTCAAAGTGTCCCCCTGGGTAGAACCCTGAGGCACCAGACCATTGACCCGTCGCTTGCGCTCCGCCTCGGCGCTCCGTGAGCGCCCAAGCGAGCCGCGAGCGCGAGCGAGCGGTCGATGGCGGGCGAGACGCCCGCCCCACCCGGTTATACGAGTCAAAGTGTCCCCCAGGGTAGAACCCTGGGGCACCAGATCATTGACCCGTCGCTTGCGCTCCGGGCTCGCATTGGCGCCCTTGTAGACGCATGCGAATTTTCTGGTCTATGTGAACAGGCGCATTGGTTTGTAGCCGGCGCCGACGATCTTTTGCGGGCGGGTCCTGAGCCAATCTCGCAGCACGGACGCGTAGATCCGCCGAAAGTCGACCTGAAACGCGAGGTCACCGTTGTTCAGCCTGGCGAGGCTGGGGTGGGTGCCGTGCAGTCCCGGGCGGATCGACGATCCGAAGAGGAACATGGGGGCTGCTTGGCCGTGATCGGTTCCGCCGCTTGCGTTTTCGGCGACTCGACGGCCGAACTCGGAGAACGTGACTATGCAGACGCGGTCGAGAAGTTTGTCGTCGGCGAGCGTGTGGACGAAATCGCGCATCGCGTCGCCGAACTGTCGCAGCAAGTTCTGGTGCCGACCGGCCTGGCCGCTGTGGGTATCGAAGCCGCCCATCGACACGTAGTAAATCCGCGTCGGAAGGTCGGCGGCGATCATGCGCGCGACCATTTGCAGCTGGTTCGCGAGGCTGCTGTTTCGCCGGGCGTTGCGTCGACGGCGTCCGCCGCCACGTCGCGCGAGGGTGGTCCCGCTGATCGCTGCGCGGATTTCCGCCGCGCCCTGTTGCGCATCGAGCGCGGCGCGTTGCAGGAACTGCTCGAGTCGGCTGCCGCGGGTGGGAAAATCACCCTGAATGTTGTTCAGCTTGCGGAAGACGTCGGCGGCGTGATCGTCGCGCTTGGGCATCTTCCAGGCCAACTCGTTGGGGTCCGCGAACGCGAGCGGCGTAAAGTTCTTGCCCTGCATCGCGAGCGGGGCTTCCTGCATGAGCGCGATCCCGTCGAGCGGATCCGGCTTCGGGTCGCTTCCCGTGCAGCAGGCGTCGAAGTAACGTCCGAGCCAGCCGTTGTGTCGCTTGAGTTGCGGGTCCGCGGCATGCCAGATGTCCATGCTGGTGAAGTGGCTGCGGTTCGGGTTCGGGTAGCCCACCCCCTGGACGATCGCCATTTGACCCGCGTCGTACAGCTCCTTGAGTCCGGTCGCCGCCGGATGCAGCCCGAGCCCGTCTTTCAACGGCAGGACGTCCTTGGCAGGAACGGCAAGTCGGCGACGGGCGCGGTAGTACCCGTCCATCTCGTACGGAACGACCGTGTTGAGTCCATCGTTGCCGCCGGCGAGCTGCACCATGACCAGAATCCGCGTGTCATTGCGTTTCCTTCCTCCACCGTCGGCGTCGACGGGGAACGCTTCGAGCGTGTTACTCAGGAAGTAAGGCAGGGTCGGCGCGGCACTCAGCAGCGTGAAGCCTCGTCGCAAGATCTCACGGCGCGTGGTGTAGAACTTCTCGGACATCATTTTACCTCGGCATGCCTGCCAATCCGTTGTGAGGATCGGGGACTCATACACGTCACGGTCGGGACTGGGCCCGCCATGGTGTCCTAGTTCATCTGATACTCCGGCGTGCTCGTCAGCAGCGCAATCATCATGACCACGCGCTCCGCATCGGCGCGCGACTCGACGGCGAATTCCGACCGATCGTCGAGCAGGTAATCAACCAGCAGCTCCCGTTTCGCGTCGACCAGTGGTACGGCCAACAGATTGTCGGCATAGAACGCGACGATCTTGGCAGCCGAGTCGAGTTGGTAACGCTCCACGGCGCTGCGCGGGTCATAGGCCGGCTGACGGATTCGTTTTCGCCGGGACGCGGGCGCCATTTCGGACATCGAGGGGCGGCCCATCTTCGTTCGCTCGGCGTCGGTGGCGCCCTCCTCGTCGGTCCGTGGGCCGGCGTAGCGTCGAGGAAGCTTGCGCTCGCCCCGTACCAGGGAGGCCACGAAGTTGTATCGGTTATAGAGCGTTGCGGTATTGATCCACTTCTCGTTCCCGTCCCAGCCCTTGACGTTCGGCGGTTGCAGCAGCTCCTGGCCCATGGCCGCCATCGCACGCTCGAGCCCGGGCAGGTTGCCCTTGGGCAGATCGAGCTGACGCGTGGTCATCACGAGCAATTCGACCGGGCTCTTGATCAGCGTCCCGCGCGCGTCGGCATCGTAGAAGCCGCGGCTCTTGAACAGATCCTTCATGGCCGGTTTGAGACGGAATTCGTGTCGGCGAAGGGTGGCGGCAAACCGGGCGACGAAGCGTCGGTCCGGCTCGGGCGCCACGAAGAACTCCAGGATGGATCGCGCCAGAAAATGCGAGCAGGCCGGCTGTTGGAGAATGATGTCGATGATGTTCTCGCCGGTCAGGTTGCCGGTGCGCCCCAGGAAGGTCTTGCGTCCGGGGTCGTGCTGCCGTCGTCGAAATACGAAACCGTCCTCGTCGAGGCTCCAGCCGGTGAAGGCCCGGGCCGCCGCCTTAATGTCGGATTCGCTATAGTTGCCGACCCCGAGCGAGAACAGCTCCAGCAACTCGCGGGCATAGTTCTCGTTCGGCTTTCGCCGATTGTTCCGTGCGTTGTCGAGATAGAGCAGCATGGCGCGGTCCTTGCTGATGCCGAGCAGCAACTCGCGGAACGAGTCGAGCGCGTGATCGCGCAGAAACGCGTTCTGCTCGTACATGAACAGCGATCGGCGAACCTCGCGTGAACCGCTCGTGAAATGCCCGTGCCAGAAGAGCGTCATCTTCTCCTCGAACGGGCGCGGCGATTCGATCATCCGCTCGATCCACCAAAGACGCGTCTCCAGGTGGCCCTGACGCTCCATCTTCTGGCGCTCCTGTCGCGCCTTTCGGCGTTCCTGGTCGCTCATCACCCGGAACCGGTTGCGGTCGACCGACCCGGTAATCCGCGGGTCGAGCTTTGGCGGGCCGACCGGGTAGCGGGTTTTCTGAAAGTCGACCAACTGATCGACGGCCCCCGCCAGGCCGCGCTGGTACAGCGCGTCGATCTCCTCTGGTGTGCCGCCGAAGCCCGCCCGGCGCAATAGATGCGCCGCCTTGGAACGGTCCCAAGCCTTCTCCGATATGGGACTCATCTCATGGCCGAAGGCGGTTGCGGATGTGGTCGCCAACAAGAGTATGACGGGAAGCAGACACCGATTTCGCATGGCACGATCCTCACAATTCGGGTCGCTCAGCGTAACGATGGGGCTGGACGCTGATTGCGAGCGGGCTGGCGGAATTCCGCTGCGATCCCTGATTTTAGCCGATTCGGAGCCTCCGGGACGGATTTTGGCGAGCCCGACCTGCTTCATCTGTGGCGCCCGGTGGATGGTTCTGGTGTCCCAGGGTTCTACCCTGGGGGACAGATTGCCCGACGTTTGCGAATGCGGCGGAAGGCCGATTTGACAGCTTCGGGACAAACGCCTACTCAATGGATTGCGTTTGGCCTACCTCTCGACATGCACATGGAGAAGCGATCAATGTCATTGCTGGTTACGGGTTCGATTGGGATCGATACGGTAGAAACGCCAGCAGGGCGGGTCGATGGCGTGTTAGGCGGTTCGACGATTTACTTCTCGCTGGCGGCGGCGGCGTATTCGGCGGTGCGTATCGTCGGGGTCGTGGGCGAGGACTTCGACATGGGGCTGCTCGAGCCGCTGGCGGCGCGGAAAATCGACACCGGCGGCCTCGAGGTTCGCGCGGGCAGCAAGACCTTCCGCTGGCATGGCCGGTACGCCGGCGCGATGGATGCGGCCGACACGGTCGAAGTGGACCTCAACGTGCTCGCCGAGCAGAGCCCGCCGATTCCCGACGATTACCTGGACAGCCAGTATGTGTTTCTGGCCAACACGCACCCGGCGTTGCAACTCGAGATTGCTCAGCGGTTCAGCAATGCCAAGCTGATCTTCTGCGACACGATGAATCTCTGGATCGAGAACGAGCCCGAAGCGCTGCGGCGCACCCTGGGAGCGGTGCACGGGCTGGTGCTCAACGAGGGCGAGGCGGCATTGCTCACCGGGACGCCGCACTTGGTCGAGGCGGCCGAGAAGATTCGCAAGCTGGGGCCGAAGTACGTTGTCATCAAGAAGGGCAGTAACGGTTCGTTGTTTCTATCTGACGATGATCTTTTCGCGCTGCCGGCCTATCCTACGAAGAGAATCGTCGATCCGACGGGTTGCGGCGATTCGTTCGCGGGTGCGATGATGGGATATCTGGCGAAGGTCGGCACGCTCGATCGGGATGCGTTCCGGGCGGCGATTGCCCGCGGGACGGTCGCCGGGTCGATCGTGCTCGAGTCGTTCTCGGTCGAGGCCAGCGCGACAGCGACGCAGGCGGAGATCGATCGGCGATTGGGTGTGCTGAAGGATATGGTTTCGTTCGAGTAGAGCGGTTCGGATGAGTCCTGCAGGAAGCCGAGCGGTCTGGATGCTCGCGATCGTCGGGATCGCGACGCTGGTCATTGTCGTTGTTTCGGTCGGATCGCTGCAATTGATCGGCGCCCGGCTGGCGACTGACGAGGTGACCGCTGAGCAGCTCGCGCAGTGCGCCGAGCTGATGGAAGTGTCGTTTCCGGAGAGCACGCAGGCTGCGGGCTATTGGGCATTGATGGCCCGGAAGCGAAGCATCAACCTGAAGGTCTATATGGATGCCGTCGACCTGGCGGGGTTCCTGGAAAGCTCGCCGTTCGCTGTTGCTGAGGTTCGAACCGATCGTCAGCAGGTACCCGCGGAACCCGAGAATGCGCCACGCTGGTGGACGCCGGAAGCGGTGACGGACTTTCAGTCGGCGGTCACCGACTTCGAGAGCGACGGCGGTCGGCGCGGGTTAGCGTTCGTGGCCGGTCGCGAGCCTGACGAAGGCGGGGACGGCGGAGATGGACGGATCGTGGTCTATCTCCGATGGTTCGACCCGTAGGCATTCAAGCGCAGCGAGCACCCGACTACCCGTTATCAGACGCATCGCGTATGATCGGTGCGACTCCGGCCGAAGGCGCGATTCGGCCGTGCGTGCGCGTAGTACCGTGGAGCGAAACCCAACCATCCAGCGTCAGGAAGTCAGTCGATGAGCCAGAAGTACGTATATTTCTTCGGAAAAGGGAAGGCCGAAGGGCGCGGCACGCAGCGGGAGCTGCTCGGCGGTAAGGGCGCCGGACTCGCGGAGATGACCAACATCGGGTTGCCGGTGCCAGCGGGTTTTACGATTGCGGTGCCGGCTTGCGAGCACTATCACGCCAGCGGTAACAAGTGGCCGCGCGGGCTCGACAAGGAAATCCGCGCCAACCTCACCAAACTCGAGCGCGCCTGCAAGAAGAAGCTCGGCGATAAGAAGGACCCGTTGCTGGTGTCGGTGCGGAGCGGTGCCGCGCGTTCGATGCCGGGCATGATGGAGACGATTCTCAACCTGGGGCTCAACGATGCATCGGTCGAAGGGCTGGCCGCTGCGACCCAGAACCCGCGGTTCGCGTGGGACGCGTACCGCCGATTCCTCCAGATGTACTCGACCGTGGTGGTCGGGCTCAACAAGGACGTGCTCGAGGACAAGCTGCATGCGAAGAAGGAGCAGCTGGGGATCACGCTCGACACGGAGATCCCGGCCGAGGGGCTACGGGAGCTTTGCGACGAGTTCAAGCGGTTTTTCGTCGAGCAGGTCGGGCAGCCGTTCCCGCAGGATCCGTGGGAGCAGCTCCGCGGCGCGATCAACGCGGTGTTCAGCTCTTGGCATGCCGACAAGGCGGTCACATATCGTCGCGTCGAGAAGATCGACGACATCTTCGGTACGGGCGTCAACGTCCAGCAGATGGTCTTCGGCAACATGGGCGACGATAGTGGTACGGGCGTTTGTTTCACGCGCGATCCGTCGACCGGGGAGAACGAGTTTTACGGCGAGTTGTTGATCAACGCGCAAGGGGAGGATGTCGTCGCCGGCATTCGGACGCCGTTGGCACTGTCGGAGCTGGACCGCAAGATGCCGGAGGTGTATGCCCAGCTCGAAGCGGTGCGGGCGATGCTCGAGATTCACTACGGCGAGATGCAGGATCTCGAATTCACGGTCGAGCGTGGCAAGCTATACATGTTGCAGTGTCGTAGCGGCAAGCGCACCGCGACGGCCGCGTTTCGGATTGCGGTCGAGCAGGCGACGAAGCCGCTGATGAGCGCGAGAAAGGCGGCGCAGCTTGCTCGCAAGCGGTATTTGCCGAAGAAGTACAGCAGTGCGGCGTCGAAGCCGGTGATCACGAAGGAGCAAGCGATCCTGCGAATTACGCAGGACGATATCGAACGACTGTTTTATCCGATCATCAGTGCCGCGATATCGCGTGACGACCTGAGCGCGCGGCACCTCGCGACGGGCATCAACGCCGTCCCGGGGGCCGCTTGCGGCAAGATCGTGTTCAGCGCCGCCGACGCCGAGGCGCAGGCCGAGAACGGGAATGCGGTCATCCTGGTTCGCAAGGAGACCAGCCCCGAAGATGTGGGCGGGATGCAGGCGGCGCGCGGCATCCTCACGCAGACCGGCGGCAAGACCTCTCACGCGGCGGTCGTCGCGCGCGGCTGGGGCAAGTGCTGCATCGTGGGTTGCGCGGCGCTGCGGATCGACTACGACGCGCGACGGGTAAACGTAAATGGCACGATGCTCGGGGAAGGGGACGAGATCACGCTCGACGGGTCGACCGGCGAGGTGTATCGCGGCGCGCTGGAGCTGTCGCGGCCGGAGCCGCCCGACTCCTACTTCGTGCTGATGAAGTGGGTCGACAAGCTCCGTCGACTGCGGGTCCGGACGAATGCAGATTCGCCTGAGGATTCTCGGAAAGCGATCGAAATGGGCGCGGAGGGGATCGGCCTGTGTCGGACCGAACACATGTTCTTTGCGACCCACGAGCGGCAGCTCGCGATCCAGGAGATGATCGTCTCCGAGTCGCGGGACGAGCGCGTGCAGGCATTGGACAAGCTGTTGCCTTTCCAGCGCGACGATTTCCTCGGGATCTTCGAGGCGATGGCCGGCCGGCCGGTGACGATTCGCTTGCTCGACCCGCCGTTGCATGAGTTCGTCCCGAAGACCGAGGAGCAGGCGGATGCGCTGAGTCAGGTAACCGGCGTGCCGACGGCGCGAATTCTGGAGCGTGCCGAGCATCTGCACGAATCAAACCCGATGTTAGGCCATCGCGGTTGCCGGTTGTGCATCACCTATCCCGAGATTCTGGAGATGCAGGTCCGCGCGATTATCGAGGCAGCGGTCGAGTGCAAGCGGCGCGGCGTCAAGGTACTGCCCGAGATCATGATCCCGCTGACGATCGATGCACGGGAGCTGGCGATCCTCACCGAGCGTACACGGGCAGTCGCGAACGCGATCTTGAAGGAGGCACGGGTCAACGTGCCGTACCTCGTCGGAACAATGATCGAAACACCGCGGGCAGCCATCACGGCGGACGCTGTCGCGCAGGTAGCCGAATTCTTCAGCTTCGGTACCAACGACCTCACGCAGATGACCATGGGGCTTTCACGGGACGACGCCGGGCGGTTTTTGCCGGACTATGTCGATCGGAGCAAGGCGGGCATCTTCCCGGACGATCCGTTCCAATCGCTCGATCAGGCAGGCGTTGGCGCGCTCGTGCGGCTCGGGATCGAGCAGGGGCGCGGCAGCAGCGCGCAGCTCAAGGTCGGTATCTGTGGCGAGCACGGCGGCGACCCTGCGAGCGTGATCTTCTGTCACCAGGTGGGGATGGACTATGTGAGCTGTTCGCCGTTGCGCGTCCCCATCGCACGACTGGCCGCAGCTCAGGCGGCGATCGCGGATGTGGAGCGAGGCGGTAGCGGGGGACCGAAGCGTAAGCCTGCCGGTAAGGCAACGGGGCGGCGCAAGGCAGTGAGCCGGTCCTCGAAGGCCGGTCGGAAGTCAGCGAAGAAGCGCACCGCACGGGCCACTACGGGTCGACAGGCCAAGATTCGCAAGCAAACGACGCGCTCCGCGACCGTGCGGCAGGCCAAAAAGAACGTGCGGGCCAGGACGACCAAGGGGCGCACAACGGCAAAACGCGCGCGGCGATAGCGGCCAGACGGGTATCACCAGTTATTGAGGTACATGGAAAGGCCCAGGAGCACCGACACTGCGCTGAGCAAGGCTCCGGCCAGGCCCAGCAGACGCTGCGCGGTGTCGCGGGATCTCGTTATGACGGAGATGCCAAACACGACGCTGAATATGCCGGGCAGCAGCAACGGGCAACTAACGAGCGACCCAACGCCGAGCAGCAACGCGATCGTGCCTCGGTTCTCGCGGCTGGCGGCGAGCGGTGCCGCCTCGAGCGTGAAGGGAGTGCCGCAACCCGTGCACGTCGCGGATGTAATCTCGTTCAGCCGACCGCATTGGGCACATTCGATTCGTAGCGCGTCCTGGTCCGTACGCACGATCTGCGGTGCGCCGCGACCGTCGGCCGCGTAGGCATGCAGGGGCGTGGGGTCTTCGGGATCGAAGGGGTCGGATGTGACAGGCCCGACGAGCTCGGTCCGCGGGTCAAATGTCGGGATCTCGAATCCGAGGCCGCAGGTGGGGCAGAGGGCGCGATTGCCGGACGCGGGCGGCGATGCCTCCAGCAGCGTGTTGCAGCGGTTGCACGCGAACGTAAACGTAACGGACTCGTCACGATGCATATCGATAGCGCCCCTGTCGGTAGTCGGGCCACGGATCAGCCCGGACCTTCATCATAGGCGCGGGCGGCGATTGTGCCGAGCCGAGCCGTTGCGGTCGTCGCGCTTCAATGATTACGGGTTACTGGCTACCATGCCGGAACGGGTGTTGAAAAAGTGAACGGAACGGCGTCGACCATTCAGGAACCGCTTGGGCTGATCGCCGGCGAAGGCGAGCTACCGTTGCTGGTGGCGCGCAATGCCCGGCAAGCTGGCCGTGATGTTTGCGTCGTCGCCTTGCGCGGCTCGGCGAGCGCCGATCTGCGTTCCCTGGCCCACCGCTTTCGCTGGCACGGGGTCGCGCGGTTAGGCGGCTGGATTCGGACATTACGCCGCGCGGGTTGCCGGGACGTGGTGATGGTCGGCCGCGTCCGGAAGGCGGACATGTTCGCGGTCCCGCGGTGGCTGCAGTGGATTTACTATCTGCCGGATCTGACAAGCGTTCGCGTCTGGTATCATCACGCGCGCGACAAGCGCAATGATTCGTTGCTCGGTGCCGTCGCCGACGAGCTTCAGCGAAGAGGGCTGACGTTGATTGATTCGACTCAATATTGCCGCGAGGCGCTGGCCGAGGCCGGTGTGCTGACTTCGTTCAAGCCGGCGCAAGCCGTGCTCGACGACGCGGCGTTCGCGTGGCCCTTGATCAAACAGATCGGCGCGCTGGACATCGGCCAGTCGATCGCGGTCAAGGAGCGCGAGGTGATCGCGGTCGAGGCGATCGAGGGCACGGACCGACTGATCGAGCGCAGTGGCGAACTGTGCCCGCAGGGCGGCTGGACACTGGTCAAGGTTGCGAAGCCCGAGCAGGACATGCGTTTCGACGTACCCACGGTCGGTCCGAGCACGATCGAGAACCTGCATCGGACGCGCGCCGCGGCATTGGTGATCGAAGCCGGCCGAACGATCGTTCTGCAGAAGGAGCAGACGCTGCGACTGGCTGAACGGTACCGGATCGCGATCATCGGTCGCGAGGGGGACGCATGACGGCCCGGATTCTCGACGGCAAGGAATACGCCAGCGAAATCCGGTTGCAGGTCACGCGCGACGTCGCCTGGTTCACGACGCACCACGGTCCGATCAAGCTCTGTGCCGTACTGGTCGGGAGCGACGCCGCGGGCCGCTTGTACGCGGAATCGCAGCGCAAGTTGTGCGTGAAGACCGGCGTGAAGTACGAGCTGGTCGAGTTGCCGGAGGACGCGGCGCAGGACGCGGTGCTGGCCACGCTCGATCGGCTCAACGCCGACCCCGAGGTAACGGGAATCATCGTACAGCTCCCGCTGCCGGCTCACCTGGATGCCGCGCTTGTCCAGTGGCGAATCGATCCGTACAAGGACGTCGAGGGTGTTAATCCGGCAAACATCGGCCTCGTGTTCTACAACGAGCCAATCCTCGCGCCGTGCACCGCGCTCGCGGTCACCGAACTGATTCGGCGTAGCGGCGTGGAGCTTCGCGGGGCCGACGCGGTCGTGGTCGGCCAGAGCCGGATCGTCGGCAAGCCGGTCACGATGTTTCTGCTGCACAATGAGGCGACTGTCACTGGTTGTCATATTGCGACGCGCGATTTGGCGCACCATACCCGCCAGGCCGATGTGCTGGTGGTCGCGGTCGGCAAGCCGCGGCTGATCGCGGCGGACCTGATCAAGCCGGGGGCCGTCGTGATCGACGTTGGGATCAACCGCGTGCGCGAGCCGGATGAGAACGGGAAGCTTGTTCGCCGAACGGTCGGCGACGTCGATTTTGCTGGGGCCGTGGAGGTGGCCGGCGCGATCACGCCGGTGCCGGGCGGGGTTGGGCCGATGACCGTCGCGATGCTCTTGCGAAACACTGTGGAGGCCACACGCAAGCAATTGGGTCGGCGGTGATTGGCCATCCCGACTGGACGCTGCTACTAGTGTGTGTCGCGTATGGTCTAGGGGTTGCGATCCTCTGTATGGCGTGTATCGCGCGATTCGCATTCGTTTGCACACTCCCGGGCGTTGCGAGAATTGCGGCTATCGGCTTCGCGGCCTGACTGTGGACCGGTGTCCAGAGTGTGGAACGCCGTTCGGACGCTAGGCGGCTGAAGGGGGATGAGATGGAGTCTCAATTCGGGCGAGACCTGAGTTCGTGCTGCTGTCTGGTATGTCTTGTCCTTTTCGGAATCCTCGCTGTCCTGATCTACAACATGCCGTCGAAAGAAGGGAAGCGTCGGAAGAAGCGCCGGAAGAAGCGTTGCGAGAACTGCAACTATTTGCTCCGCGGGCTTACTGGCAACCGGTGCCCGGAGTGCGGAACGCCGTTCGAGCGCTAGAACGACGGGGGATCGTGCGTCCTTGAAGGGAACGGGGACGAAGCTCCCAGGATGAGGCCTGTGTCTGCGCCCCAGGCCCCGACGCGAACCGGTCACACAACACGACGAGCCCCGAGCGCAAGCGATGGGTTCAAGGTGCGCGGGGTGACCGGAGCCCGTCGTCTGCGCTCCGGCTCGCATTAGGTGCCCCACCCCATCTTGGGGTGGGAGACTGACCCGTCGCTTGCGCTCCGGGCTTGCATCGAAGCCCCCTTGTGCCGCAACACGAAGCGCAAGCGAGGGGGGTGATGCGCCGGACCGCGACTCCCCGCGCTATGGGGCTATGCGAATTCCGAATATTCGTCGAGCACGTCCGGGTTGGCGAGTGCGTCGCGGTTGCGGACGGTTTCGCCGTGCAGGATCTGCTGCACCGCGAGTTCAACTTTCTTGCCGCTGATCGTGTAGGGGATGGCGCTGACCTGGTGCACTTGGCGCGGCACGTGTCGGCGACTGGCGCCGGCCGCGATCGCCTGGCGGATCTTGTCGCGCAATCCGTCGTCGCCGAGCGCGTGGCCATCGCGCAGCACGACGAAGAGCCAGACCTCGACATCGTCGGCGACATTGCGGCCGACGACGATGCTGTCCAGCACTTCGGGCAGGTCTTCGACGATGCGGTAGATCTCGGCGGTGCCGATTCGAACGCCGCCGGGATTGAGCGTCGCGTCGGAGCGGCCATAGACGACGATGCCACCGTGTGCGGTGATCTCGACGAAGTCGCCGTGGCGCCAGATGCCGGGGAAGTGCTCGAAGTATGCACCGCGGTATTTGGCGCGGTCGGTATCGTTCCAGAATCCGACCGGCTGGGACGGAAATGGTGACGCGCACACCAGTTCGCCTTTTTGTCCGACCACGGGTTGACCCGTATCGTCCCAGGCTTGTACGTCCATTGCGAGACCGCGGCATTGAATCTCGCCGGCGTAGACGGGCAGGATCGGGTTGCCGAGCATGAAGCAGGAGATGATGTCGGTCCCGCCGGAGATGCTGGAGAGCTGGAGGTCGCGTTTGACGGCGTCGTAGATCCACTCGAACTGCTCGACGGCCAACGGTGATCCGGTCGAACAAATGCACCGCAACGCGGACAGGTCGTGATCCGTTCCGGGCGCGACGTGTGCCTTCTGGCAGGCGCTGATGAACTTCGGGCTGGTGCCGAAGACGTTGATCCGCAACTGCTCCGCCATTCGCCATAGGATGTCCGCATCGGGGTGTGCGGGGCTCCCTTCGAACAGCACGACGGTCGCGCCGACTCCCAGGCCGCTGACCAGCCAGTTCCACATCATCCAGCCGCAGGTGGTGAAGTAGAAGATGCGCTCGCCTTGCCGCAGGTCGCAGTGCAGCATGAGTTCCTTCATGTGCTGGAGCAGGGTGCCGCCGTGTCCGTGGACAATGCACTTGGGGATGCCCGTCGTGCCGGACGAGTACATGATGAACAGGGGGTGATCGAACGCCACCTCTTCGAAAGTGAGCGCCGGCGCTGGCTGGTCGACCGGCCCGAGGAAGTCGCGCCACAGAACCGCATCGCGCAGTTCGGCAATATCGGGCTGCGCATCGACGTAAGGGACAACGATCGTACGTTGCAACGCCGGCAGTTCCTGTTGGATCGCAACAACCCGGTCGAGTGTGCCGAAGCGTTTGCCGGCATAGAAGTAGCCGTCGGCGCAGAGCAGGACGGAGGGTTCGATCTGTCCGAAGCGGTCGAGTACGCCGCGTACACCGAAGTCGGGTGAGCAGGAGGACCAGATCGCCCCCAGGCTTGTCGTTGCGAGCATCAGGATCAACGTCTCGGGGAGGTTCGGCATGAACGCAGCCACTCGGTCGTCGGCGCGGACTCCGAGTTGGCGCAGCGCATTGGCAGCGCGGGCGACTTCGGCGCGGAGTTGGCGGTGCGTGTAGGTGACGCGGGTGTTGCGCTCGTTGACGAATTCGATCGCGGGCGCATCATCATCGAAGCGCAGCATATGACGGGCGTAGTTGAGTCGGCTGTCGACGAACCACCGGGTATCGAGCATCCCGTCGCCGGCGACGACCGCTGTCGCGGGTGTCGAGAACTCGACCTGTGCAAAGTCAGCCAGTGCGGGCCAGAACTGTTCGCGGGAATCGACGGACCATTGCCGGAAGGCTTCCCAATCGCGTGCGATCCCGTGTGCATCAGCCATGCGATTGAGGAAGGCGTGCATCTGCGTGCTTGCGATGCGTTCGGGCGTCGGTTGCCACAGCGGGGCGGTGCTCATGGGATGGGTCTCACAATCATCCGGAGAATTCAATTGAGGCGGTTCGCCGGAGGATCATGATAACGCCGAGACCGCGGACTCACTATCGGGAGCGGTGTAGGCGCTGTGTTCCATTTGCACACCGAATGCTGCGTGTCGCGTGCCACCCTTGGAACGGGCAGGGTGCATTCCTGTCAAGGAACGCACCCCGTATTCAGGCGGCTGGCGTGAGTTGCCACCGTTTAGTCGAAGAGGTCTTCGAGGTCGTCGAAGTAGTCTTCGAGGTAATCGTCGTCGTAGTAGCCGAAGCCGAAACCGTCATCGTAGTAGTAGTCCTCTTCGTAGTAGCCGTAGCCGCCACCGAGGAACGGGTCGTTGTAGACTTCTTCGACGATGACGCCGCCGCCAAATCCGCCGAATCCGCCGCCGAAGCCGGGCAGCAGCGATGCGCCCAGGAATCCGAGATCGTCACAGCCCACAGTGCCGAAGGTCAGTCCTGCGAGCATCAACACACTTGCCAGTCGCCGTTTCATGATCGAACTCCTTTCGTTCGTCGTTTCTTGTCGGTTGCGGATCGCTCCGCGTCGTTCACTTGATGCACCTGTTCGACGCGGCTGCGTGCACGGTTATTCAGTCGCCGTCAAAAAAAACGCGAACCGGTGCTTCGCTTGGAGTGCGGGCGGGTCGCGGTTATTCTGCGTCCGGATAATGGTTCTGATTCGACACCGACGATGGCAGGGTTTCTGGCGAATGCACAAACGCCCGGCGTGGCACTTCTCGGCGGGACTGGCGCTGCTCGTGCTGGGGGCCTCGCTATGCGCGGCTCAATCGGCGACCACGCAGCCCGATGGACCGGTGACGATCGCGATCGATGGCACGGACGACACGCTGTGGCTGTCGGCGAGCGGTCCGAAGGAGTCGTTCGTTTTTCGTCGCGGGGTATCGCAGGAGTTTGACCTCGGCGTCCCGATCGGCGGTCGAATTGCGCGGATGGCATCGGGCGGCGCCGACCTGTTCGTCTTTCTCGCGGACGGAACCTTCTATCGTCTGTCAGACGGCGAGTGGCAGCGTGCAGCCGACGCGCCGCAGCGCTCGATTCCGCTGGAGACCGCGTATCACCGCGACATACTGTACACATTGCTCGATAGTGCGATCGCCGACCAGCTACCTCAGTATGCTATGGATGCGTCCGCTGACGAATGGGGGCCGTTCGAGACGACGAACGCATCCCTGATCCTGGCGCGCTACGACGGCGTGCGCTGGTCGGGGATGGTGCCGCTGCCCTTGAGCGTGACCGTGGAGAGCAGTCCGCGCCTGCTGGTCGACCAGGGGCGGATCGTGCTGTTCTGGAGCGGCGGCGAGGGGCAGTTGCACTTTTCTGCTTACAACGTCGCGGAGGCCTCGTGGGAGAACGCGGGCACGCTGGCGGTTCCGCAGCATCGCGGCTTCCGCGTATTCTCGATCGGTCGGACGCCGGTGGTGGCAGCGCTCGCCGCTCGAGCGGACCGTTTTCGCGTGTATCGGCTGCTTGGTAATCTGGAGCAGCCAAGTATCGTGGCGGTCGAGCCGCGGACTACGGCGCTGCCTGAGGGGGTGCCCAGCGGAGCGATCCAGGACGTGGTTCCGTTTGGCCAGCAGTTGGCCGTTCTCGAGGAGATCGAGCGGGAGGCCTACCTGCGGTTTGCAACCCTCGCCGGGGCGCCGGTTGGTTCGTCCGAGGTCGTTTCCGAGGTGCTGGCATCGCCGCAACGGCGCAACAACCTCGCGAACCTGGTGCAGTTGGTGATGCTCGCAGTGTTGATCGGGCTGCTGACGGCGCTGTTCGTGTTGCGCAAGAATGCGATTCATGCGCCGTTGGTGCTACCGTCGGATATGCAGGTGGCGTTCACCATGCAGCGTCTGGCAGCGTTTTTGATCGACTTTGTGCCGTTCGTGTTGATCTTTGCCCGGGTTACGGATGTGAATCCGGGAGAAGGGTTCGGCAAACTGCTCGAGTGGGGGGTCGGCAGCGGTCGGCTGCGAAACCCACTCCTCGGCCAGGACCTGGTTTTGTGGTGGGGGAGTGCGGTCCTGGCCCACACGGTTTACGCGACCGTCATGGAGGCGCTTACCGGCCGCACCGTCGGAAAGACGTTGCTTTCGATCCGGGTCCAAGCGGACTCGGGGCAACGGCCAATCTTCTGGCAGGTGCTGGTGCGGAACGTCGTTCGGCTGATCGAACTGGTGCCGTCATTCTGGATTCTGATGTTCCTGGTCGTGCTGTCGCGGAATCGACAGCGACTCGGAGACCTTTTCGCGAAAACAGTCGTTGTCCGTCGTCGACCGCCGGAAGCAAGCGTCGAGAACGACGGAGACGAACGCGAAGAGTGATGTCACAAGGCTGCAGGTCCGCTCTCCTCACCGACGCAGTTTATGCACGCGGTCCGAGTCCTGCGCGATCGAGCACGGATTGCAAGCCCGCAACATCGGACGCATCGAACGCGTCGACCGAGAAGCTGTCGAGATCGAGCACGCCACGACAAACGCGACCGCGCTCCGGGACGTCGTCGTAGAACGGCAGCACCACCTCGGACTGATCGCGGGGGTCACAAGCGATGTAGCCGTCGCCGAGCTCACGAACGTCGCGCACCAACAGCGGTGATTCTTGCTGGAAAGAAAGACCGCAGGCGCCGTGCATCCCGATCGGCGAGCATGCCGGCTTGTCGCGCCGGGGCCCGAGCACCAACTCGTCGGCACCCTCGTGCAGGTAGAACCCCACCCACGACACGTCCTTGTCGTGCAGCACTTTCCAGAGTGCGTCGACAACGCGCTGCAGTCGCGCCTCGAGGTCACCATGTGGGAGCATCTCGCTCGCAACGGACGCGTAGTCGCGATTGTCCGCGGAAGTCTCGGGCACGGGCGCAACTCCTTGATCGGAAAAGGCTCAAAGTTGCTCGATTCTATCGCACTCGCCTACCCCTTGCCCAATGGGGGCGCGTTGCGTGGGCAGGGGCGCCGATCCGCGCACGGGTGGCTAGCGACGGGGAGATGGCGGGCGAGACGCCCGCCCCACCCTTCGCGGGCGGCAGGTCAGTCCGGTTCGCAGGTGGTCGTGATCTGGCACGATTTGAACTGTTCGCAAAACAGTTCGGCGCGCTCGCGGTGCGTGACGAGCACGAGCGCGGTGCCGCGATGGTGGGCTTCGAGCGTGACGCGGACTGCCTCCTCGGTCGACAGCCCTGTGAGCCGCAGCACGACCCGAATGACGTGATCGAAGGTGTTGACATCGTCGTTGTGCAGAATCACCCGGTACGGCGGAAGCTTCGCTACACGATCCATCGTGGCTTGTTGCGGTGTCGATGTCGGCATCGGATGGGTGCTCCCACGGGTGCCTCGCCATCGGGGGGCGACACACGAGTCGATTCCGTGCCCGCCACTGGATGGTCCGTGGCGGCAAACAAGCGGAAAAAGTGATCGAGCGAATCTGATCGTCGGCGGTGACGATCGCCGACGCAACGAAAACAGCCGTAACCGTACAATGTAATAATCGGTCACCGGAGTGCAAGAACTATTTTTTGCCCGCCGAACGCTGACGGATCGCGGCCTCGGGGTGGTCAGGCACTTCTCACGGCCGTAAAATGCCATGCTTTCGATTTGGGATGTCTGAAACGCCTGGGAGCCGGAATTCATGAGGATCGTCCGCATCGCCTTGCTGACCGGCACGGCACTGGTTTTCTCGGGGTCGGCGATTGCACAGAACCCGCTGGACCCGCTTGCTGAGTTGCGGCAGAAGAACCGGCTCAGTGACGAAGAGAAGGCGACTATCGCCGATTGGGTCAGCCAGAAGGTCCGCGACGCAGTCTCATCAGAGCCGCAGGCCGCGATGGCGGCCGGGCGGGATTTGCGCGGTCAGAGCGGCGCCACGCCCGAGTTTGCCGAGGTGTACTCGCGCAACGTGATCGAGTCCGTTCGAACGGCCCTGAAGCGCGCCTCGCTCGAAGGCAGCGCACGCCTGCTCGCGAGCGTGCTCGGTTCGCTTGCCTCGGCCGACGCCGCCTTGCTGGCCGTGGACGCACTCACTGACGATCGAGCGGCGGTGCGCGCGGCAGCTGCGGCCGCTCTACGCCGATTGCAGGGGCCGATCGCTTTGGTTTCCGGGGACTACTTCACAAAGACGCTGAACGGGCTCCGGGATGCGGCCAAGAAGGAAACCAGCCGACGGGCCCTCGAAGCCATGTATCGTGCGATGGACTATAGCGGGATTCAGTCGCAGCCGGATGCGCCGGGTGTGGCGCGCGCTCTGCTGGAGGTCCTCGAAGCGCGCGCTGCGCAATACCGACAGGCTGAAGTGCCCGCTGAGGGCGCCGAGGTGGTGGCGCTCAAGGTTGCGACCCGGTATCAGTCGAACCTCGATCGGGATCGGCTGGTCGACGTAACCGCCACGATACTGCGGCACGCGGTTGCGAACTATGCTGGCTCGGCGGGTGTCGATAAGCCGCTTCGGGCCGTGCGCGACAAAGACAGTCCGGCCCTCGTGGCCCGCCGAAACGCACTGGAGCAGCTCATCCTGGTTGCCGAATCGTTGCTGAATTCGATCCTCAAGCCGCAAGCCGCACCCACGATCTCGGCGGCCATGAAGGATGCCGACACCACCAACATGAAGATTCAGTACCTGAAATGGGCCGACGTCCTCCAGAAGGTTGTCAACAAAGACTACCGCCTCGACCTCGGCCCGGGCTGATCACCGCCGCCGACTGCTCGAACTACCGCCATCTTCCAGTGCTTCGGTGAGCGTTCCGGAAACGAGCGCCTCACCCTCCGTGTCCCCATTCGTCGTCCAGGCCGTCCTGTTTGTCTATCTTTTTTGCTTGACATATGCCCATATGGGAATATTATTTGTGTATGCCACGGGCGGCGACGACATCAGATGTGTTCAACGCGATCGCGGAGCCGCGTCGGCGTGAGATCCTCGAGTTTCTGGGTGAGCGTGAGCGGCCGGTGAACGACGTGGTTCGGGCGTTGACGCTCGACCAGTCGTCGGTTTCGAAGCACTTGGGCGTATTGCGCGAAGTCGGCCTGGTTCGCGTTCGGCGAGTGGGGCGTCAGCGGCTGTACGCGACGGATGGAAGCGGGTTGAAAACAGTGCATGACTGGACACGGCAATTCGAGCGGTACTGGGAGCGCCAGCTGGATCGCATCAAGCTTCATGCGGAGCAACGCGCTCGGGAATCGCGTGGGGAGGGGCAGCGCAGCGGGAAGCCGCGGCGGCGCGGGCCGCAACAGTAGGGTATTTCGTACGGGCCGACGTGTTCGTGCGACGGGAGTAATGAGCCAGGAAACGGAGGCAATTCATGGAATCGTTGAGCGTACCGACGGAGCAATTGACGCTCGAGGTTGAGAAGAGTGTGGAGATCGCGGCGCCGGCCGAGATTGTGTTTGATTCGCTGATCGAGCAGATCACGGCGTCCAATTTGCGGCCTGATGACTTGCCGATGCCGATGAAGCTCGAACCGTGGCCGGGCGGTCGGTGGTATCGCGATCTAGGCGATTCGAATGGTCATTTGTGGGGCCACGTGCAGGTCATCAAGCGACCAACGCTGCTGGAGATCAGTGGGCCGCTCTTCATGTCGTATGCGGCCATCTCGCACGTGCAGTATCGCATCGTGGCGGACGGAGACGGGGCGCGGCTGACGGTGCGTCATACCGCGCTGGGCGCCATGCCGCCGGAGCACGGCGAAGGTGTCACGGAGGGTTGGGCCCACCTCGCGCAGCTGGTGAAACGCCGCGCCGAAGCGGCCAGGGCCTAGACAATCACACGATTTTGAACGGCGATCAGGATCGATCGCAGGAGACTATGCTGATGAAGGCAATTGACGTAATTCGCACGGCGCTGGCGTCGAGCGAGCAGTTCACGCTACAGCTGATCGAAGACATGCGCGACGCGCCGCTGACACAGCCCACATCGACCGGCGGCAACCACCCGCTATGGGTATTGGGACACCTCGCGGTTGTGGAAGGTTCGTTGCAGGAGATCATTGGCGGCAAGCCTAACCCGGTCGCCGACTGGCAGGGGATGTTCGGTTTCGGAACGGAGCCCACCACGAATGCGGACGACTATCCGTCGTTCGACGAGGTGCTTGCGACATACAAGCGTCTGCGCGCAGACAACCTGAAGCTGCTCGACGCACTGGGCGAAGCGGGCCTCGATGAGCCGGTTCAGGCACCGCCCGGGCTCGAAGAGTTGTTTCAGAATGCTGGCCAGGCGTTCCTGGTCATCGCATTGCACCAAATGAACCACCGAGGGCAGGTCGCGGATGCGCGCCGAGTCGCCGGTCGGCGGCCGATGTTCGAGCCCGAGGGGGCTGCGGCCTGACCGGATGCGACCGAGGAGATCTTACGGGTGCCCCACCCCATTTGGGGGTGGGGGACTGACTGCGCGCTCGTGCGCGGTCCGTCTTGGATCGGTGCCATGTTCGTGCCGGGCCCCGCGTCGACGCCGCGGGCTCCGGCTGTAGCACCGGACCTCTGGGCCAGGCGTACAGGGTGGAGTGATTCGGGGGCGTAGCGCAGTGCCGCGAGGGAGCCTTCATGGCGTATGACGAAGCAACGGCCGAACGCGTGCGGGCCGCGCTCAAACGTCGACGGAGCGTGGTCGAACGCAAGATGTTCGGCGGCCTGGCCTTCATGCTCGACGAGCACATGTGCTGCGGTGTTCTCGACGACGCGTTGGTTCTACGACTCGGGGAAGAGGGGGCAAAACACGCATTGAAGAGGAAACACACGCGACCGATGGACTTCACCGGGCGGCCGATGAAGTCGATGGTATTCGTCGACGCGGCCGGTATCGCGCGTGACGACGCACTGCTCGCATGGATCGATCAGGCCGTCATGTTCGCGCGGTCGTTACCGAAGAAGAGCTAGCGCACGCGGCTATCCCAGTGACGCGCGTTTGCAGCACTAGGCCCTCAATACTCCGCAGTCGCAAACCAAGTAGGAAGCTCAAGCGCGTCGTCCTGGCCGAATACGGTGCCATGAATCGTCAGATTTCTCAGAATCGAGGCGGCTCGCGCTGATAGGGCTGACAGGTTGAGCGGGGAATGTGGATAGCAATGCAAGTCATAACGCTGCGTGAGTTTCAATACGCCCTCTACGTCGTACGAGAAGACGCCGTAGCAAGCTTGCTGCTCCCACGACGAGCGCAGTCCCAGCTGCTTCTTCATTCCCAGGATGGTGTACTCGGCGGTCGTAACCGTGCGCAGCTCGTCGTCCATTAGGTCGCAAAGCTCATCCCAAAGCGGCTCATTGTCGAGCAAGCAAACCGGGAATGCGCCGTTGCCGCCAGTCACAAAGTAACCCACCTGGCCCAAGTCGTCGGCCGCCCACCACTCGACATCCTTTCCATCGATCTGACAACGGGTTGACGGATCGATTGGCGTCTTGAGCCCCCACTCGTTTGTTCGCCCCGCTCAGTACCGCGCCAGGCTCTGGTCGACGTCCACCGCCCAGGCATCGATGCCGCCGCGAAGGTTCTGAACGCGTTCGAAGCCCTGCTCGCGCAAGAAGACACACACCGCGTGGCTCCGCCGACCGGAGTGGCACATCACAATCCACTCCGCGTCCGGATCCAACTCCTGCAATCGGGACGGAATGTCATTCATCGGGATATGAAGCGCATCCGCAACGCGACAGATCGCGAGTTCCTCGGCCTCGCGACAGTCGAGAAGCGTGGCGCCGGCCGTCAACGCAGCCTGGGCGTCGGTCGGGGCAATCTGTGGGATGTCGGCATCCATCGCCGAACCGCTCCTAACCCTTCCGCGCCAGCGAAAGGCCCAGCGTCGCGATCTTTTCCTTGATCTCGTTGAGCGACGTCTGCCCGAAGTTCCGGGTTGCGAGCAACTCGGCCTCGGTCATCTGGATCAGTTCGCCAACGGTCGTAATGTTCAGGCGCTGCAGGCAACGCCGAGAGCGAACGGACAGCTCCAGCTCCGAAACCGACTTCTGAAGCATCGGCTCCTTGCCCGGCGGGACTGCGGGAGCCGCAACCGCCGCTGGGGCGGGGCGCTCCGGCTCGGTCGGCAGTGCGTTCAGGTCGATTTCCTCCGGCGACTGACCCAAGCGCAGGCCCTTCTTCGCCAGAAGCGACTTGATTTCGCTCAAGGAGGTCTCGCCGAAGTTCTTGTAGGCCATCAACTCCGGCTCGGTGAGCTTGATCAGATCGCCGAGCGAACGGATGTTCATCTTCTTCAGACAGTTGCGGGCACGCACCGACAACTCGTACTCCGCGATCGGCGAATCCAGCAGACGCTGGCGCGGGTCGAGCCGCTCCGGCGTTCCCTCCTGGATCACCATCTCCCGCGAACTCTCGGCGTCCTTCAGGAACAGTCGGGCCCGCGTGTGGTTCGGGTTGGTCTTCAGTACCCGGCGCAGGCAGTCGACCGCGTCATCGTAGTGGCCGATATCTTCGTAGATCACAGCGAGGTTGATCAGCGCGTTGGTCGCCGTCCGCGGACGGCGCGCCAGTTGCTGATACAAATCGATCGCTTCGTTGTCATCTCCGACGATGTCGTGCAGCCACGCCGCGCGGAACAGAATCCGCGGGTTCTCCGGGCTCAATTCCAACGCGCGGTCGTAGTGTGCGATCGCTTGCGGACGGTTCAGCTGCTCCTCGGCGATCAGCCCCTGCACGAAGTGCCACTCACCACGGTCGGCGCCATGGCTCTCGTGCTTGCTGACCAGTTTTTCGGCGTCCTTGAGCTGGCCGTCGCGCACGTCGATCGCGGCGATCTCCATGTCGCACACCAGCTTGTCCCAGCCGCTGCCGGCGGCCTGCTTCAAGGACTCACGGGCCGCGTCGAGACGGTCGAGCGCCGCCGCTGCCTGTGCGCGGTAATACGCGGCGGCCTTGCCGTCGGCCTTCTCGAGCGCGTCGAGCGCGTCCCGGAAGCGGTTTAGGATCAGCAGGCCCAATCCCCGCTTCAGCGGCTCATTGGCGGCCTTCTCGTCCAGTTCGGACGCGAAGGATTCGAGCGCCCGAAACGAGCTGTGGGCGGCGTCCGCCGTCGTGTCGAAGATTTCCTCGCTGATTTCCGAGGCGGCGAAAAAGGCTGAAAAATCGGTGGCGGTTTGCTGCTCCATATTCGGCGGGCTCCTGCGGGATTCCGGAAACGGGCTCGTCATTTCATTCGAACCATGTATAATAGTCCACAATGCCGAGCTGGCAAGCCCGGCGACATTCGAACCTATCCGGTCGCCTGCCGCGAGGCCTCGTGATCCTGGCCCCGGAGTTCCCCCTAGAGCGGTTTCGGTATGTTCGTAGCACCCCACGGGGCGCCGCCGATAGTACCGAAAGGCCGTACGAATCGTCCGTGTTCGGCACCGCTCGGAACGAACTGAGGAGAACTCGTGGCCGATCCGCTTACGACATTCCGACAACGTCTGGACCAAGGCGTCCTGGTCTTCGACGGTGCCATGGGCACCAGCGTGCACGCGCTGGACCTGCCGCTCAGCGACTTCAACAACCTCGAGAACTGCACTGAGGTGCTCGTTCTCACGCGGCCCGACGCGGTCGAGCAGATTCACCGCAGCTTCCTCGAAGTCGGCTGCGACGTGGTCGAAACCAACACCTTCGGCGGCATGGCGCATGTCTTGCGCGAGTTCGATCTGCAGGAACGCGCCGTCGAGATTGCGACACGCTCCGTCGAGATTGCCCGCGCTGCCGTCGACGCGTTCACGACGCCTGAGCGGCCGCGATTCGTGTTCGGGTCGATGGGGCCCGGGACCAAGCTGTGCACCCTGCGGCAGATCAACTACGACGACTTGCTTGCGAGCTATGGCGAGCTTGCACAGGCGCTGGTCTCGGCCGGGGCCGACGGGCTCGTCATCGAGACTTGCCAGGATATCTTGCAGACCAAATGCGCCATTCACGCGGCTCGGCTGGCGTTCGAGCGCACCGGTCGGCGGGTTCCGCTGATCGTACAGGTCACGATGGAAACGACCGGTACGATGCTCGTCGGTACCGACATCGCGGCCGCGCTGACCACGATCGAGGCGTTTCCCGAGGTCGACGTGATCGGCCTGAACTGTGCCACCGGTCCGCAGGAGATGAGCGAGTACGTGCGGTTCCTGGCGGGTAACTCCGGGCGGCCCATCAGCGTGATGCCCAACGCCGGCCTGCCGCAAGTGGTCGACGGGGCCGCACACTTCCCGCTGACCCCGGATGAACTCGGCAAGTGGCTCCGGGAGTTTGTCGAGGCCGACGGCGTCAACATCGTCGGCGGCTGCTGCGGAACCACCCCTGCGCATCTCGCGGCAGTCGTGCAGGCGGTTGCCGACGTTCGTCCGCTGGATCGTTCGCCGCGGCATGAGCCCGCGTCCAGCAGCCTCTACCAGGCGCAGCCGCATCGGCAGGACAACAGCTTCCTGATCGTCGGCGAGCGATGCAACACCAACGGCTCGCGGAAATTCAAGCGTCTCCTCGAGAGCAACGACATCGAGGGGATGGTCGAAATGGGGACCGAGCAGGTCCGCGAAGGGGCGCACGTGCTCGACGTTTGCGTGGACTTCGTCGGCCGCGACGGCGTGCCCGACATGCGGCTGGTGGTCGACCGCTTCGCCAAGGACGTCACCATTCCGCTCATGATGGATTCGACCGAAGCGCCGGTGATCGAGGCCGGACTCAAGCTAGCCGGCGGAAAGTGCATCGTCAACTCGGTCAACCTCGAAGAGGGCGAGGCCAAGCTCGATTCGATCTGCCCATTGCTTCGGCAGTACGGGGCGGCGGTCGTCGCGCTTACCATTGACGAGGACCCGCAGGAGGCGATGGCCAAGACCAGCGACCGCAAAGAGCAGATCGCAACCCGGTTGCATACGCTGCTCACCGACAAGTGGGGGATCGCCGAAGAGGACATCTTCTTCGACTGTCTGACGTTCCCGATCACCACCGGCAACACCGACGATCGGCGGCTGGGGCTCGAGACCCTGGACGGGATCGAACGCGTGATGAAGAAGTTCCCGCGCTGCCAGTCGATCCTGGGCGTCAGCAACGTGAGTTTCGGGCTCGTTCCTGCGGCGCGCGTCGTGCTGAACTCTGCGTTTCTGCACGAAGCGCAGCAGCGAGGCCTGACTGCGGCGATCGTGCATGCGTCGAAGATTCTGCCCCGCAACCGGATCAGTGACGACCGTTGGAACGCGGCACTCGACCTGATCTACGACCGGAACGAGGGGGCGCTCGAACATTTCATCGGCCTGTTCACTGCCGACGAGAAGGTCGGCGAAAAGGCCGAGATCGCGTCGTTGCCAATCGAGGAACGGCTCAAGCAGCGGATCATCGACGGTGCGAAGACCGGGCTTAGCGACGATCTCGACGAGGCCATGCAGCAGTATCCGCCGCTCGAGATTATTAACACGTTCCTGCTGGACGGCATGAAGGTCGTTGGTGACTTGTTCGGCTCCGGTCAGATGCAGTTGCCCTTCGTTCTCAAGAGCGCGGAGACGATGAAGGCGGCCGTGGCTCATCTCGAGCCCCACATGGAAAGGCTCGATGGATCCAGTCGCGGGAAGATCGTATTGGCGACGGTTCGCGGCGACGTGCACGACATCGGCAAGAACCTCGTTGACATCATTCTGAGCAACAACGGCTACACGGTCTATAACCTTGGGATCAAGCAGCCGATCGCGAACGTGATCGCGGCACTGCACGAGCACGACGCGGACGCGATCGGGCTGTCGGGGCTGCTGGTGAAGTCGACGCTGGTGATGCGCGATGATCTGCACGTGCTGAACGAGCAGGCGATCCAGACGCCGGTGCTGCTCGGCGGCGCGGCGCTGACACGTTCGTACGTCGAGGATGACCTCCGGGCAATCTACAAGGGCCCGCTCTACTATGCCAAGGACGCGTTCGACGGCTTGCACCTGATGCGCGAGTTGACCGAGGCCGAGTCTGGTGGCCAGGTGCCGGCGCGCAAGGTGAAGCAGGGCAGTTCGCGATTCACCCCGGATGCGTCGGAAGGTATGCCGGCGTCCGGAACGTCACCGGCCGGCGACGCGCTGGCAGCGGCGCTCGACGCAGCCCGACGGGTTGGTCTCGAGGCGGAGCAACGGTTCGGACTTGCTGCGGTGGCAGACACGCCAGACGGGGATGCGAGTATTGCACCGGCTTCCGAATCGGTTCCGGTTTCGGCTGAGTCCGGTCGCGAGACGGCGGGTGCCACGACGTTGCAACGGTCGGCGATCACTCATGTTCAGCCGGTGCCGCAGCCGCCGTTCTGGGGCGCGCGGGTGCTCGAGCGGATCGAGCTGAAGGCGGCGCTCGGTTACATCAATGAAGTCATGCTGTTCCAGGTCCAGTGGCAATTCCGCAAGCGTGGGCGGGCGGCGGACGAGTTCAAGCAATACGTCGATCGCGAAGTGCGGCCGATCTACCGCGCGCTGGTCGAGCGCTGTATTGCCGAGCAGATCCTGAATCCGCAGGCGGTTTACGGGTATTGGCCGTGCAACGCGGATGGCAACGATCTGATCGTCTACGCACCGCCGGCGGCCGGCGCGCCGGCGGATCAGCATGGCGACGAGCTGTTGCGGTTCAGCTTCCCGCGGCAGTCGAAATCGCCGTACTGGTGTTTGGCGGATTTCTGGCGGCCGCAGGAATCGGGAACGCCGGACGTGGTCGCGTTCCAGATCGTGACGGCGGGCAGTCGCGTAAGCGAGGTAGCCCGGGAGTGGTTCGCGGCGAACGAGTACCAGCAGTACTTGTATCTGCACGGGCTGGGGGTCGAAACGGCCGAGGCGTTGGCGGAGTACGTTCACAAGCAGGTGCGGATGGAACTAGGGATCGCTCGCGATGACGCGCGCGACAAGAAAGAGCTGTTCAAGCAAGGATATCAAGGCAGTCGGTACAGCTTCGGTTATCCGGCGTGCCCGGCGCTCGAGGATCAGGCGGCGCTGATGACCTTGCTCGAGCCGCAGCGCATCGGTGTTGCGCTAAGCGAGGAGTACCAGCTCGAGCCGGAACAGTCGACGAGCGCGATCGTGGCCTACCATCCGGAGGCGCGCTACTTCAACGTGCGGTGACGTGCAGTGGCGGGCGAGACGCCCGCCCCACCCTGGGTTGTAGGACGGGTGGGTGGTAGGGTGCGTTCCCTTCAAGGAATGCGTCAGTTTGAGGATGTGGCGGGTCGGTGCGTCACTTGAAGGAAGAGCACCCAGCACCGACTTAACCCGCCACCGAACCCGGTTTGGCAAGAACGAGCCCCGAGCGCGAGCGAGGGGATCAAAGGGCTTGCGATGAGAGAACCCGTCGCTTGCGCTCCGGGCTCGCATCAGCGCCGCCAGGCCACGATGAGAACCCAACGCCGACCATGACGAGTCGTGAGCGAGCGAGCGGTCAATGGCTGGCGTCTCGCT
>JANQNU010000037.1 GCA_028279405.1 Phycisphaerae bacterium | reverse complement strand
TGTGTACGTGATCTCGGTCGCCGGAGGACAGCCGCGCCGTCTGACATGGCATCCGGGTGCGGATCGCCCGACCGGTTGGACTGCCGACGGTGAGGCAGTGACCTTCGTCTCACGCCGGGAGACCGACCACGGGCGGTCGAATCAGCTGTTCCACATCAGTATCGAAGGTGGGCTGCCGACGAAACGCATGGACGCTCGCGTGTTCGACGGCGTATACGACCAGGATGACGGCCGCTTCGCCTATTTGATCTTCGGTCCGGCGTACAACGGCCTCTACGGCGGCAGCTCCGGATGGAAGGGGTATCGCGGCGGCACGACGCCCGAAATCCAGATCATGGATTTCGCTAGCGACACCGTTACGACCATACCGGGCGCGGGTTCGACGAACTTTGATCCCCTGTGGCTGGGCGACGACGTGTATTTTCTGTCCGATAGGGATAACGCCACTTTCAACGTGTATCGCTACACGGCGGGCGCCGTCGAGAAAGTGTCCGATGAGCCGGTATGGGATGTGCTGTCCATCGGCGGCCACGGCGGGAAGCTCGTTTATGAAGCGGGCGGGCAGCTGAAGAGTCTGGATGTCGCAAGCGGTGACGTCTCCGAGATTCCCATCCGTATCGATCCGGATCTGCCGCAACTTCGTCCGCAATGGAAGAACGCGGGCCGTACCTTGCAGGGCGCGGACATATCGCCCTCCGGGAAACGCGTCATCGTCACCGCAAGGGGAGAGGTTTTCACGGTGCCGGCTGACGAGGGCTCGACGCGGAATGTCACCCGGACCGGCGGCGTTCGCGAGTACCCTGGCCTCTGGTCGCCGGACGGCAGCGAGATCGCATACATCACCGAGGCGAACGCACGACAAACGCTCGTTGTCGTCGATCAAACCGGAGTCGGGGACGCGCGACGATTCGAACTCGGCCCGCATTTCTACGAGTTGATCGATTGGCATGCAGGCGACAGCGCACGGATTGCGTTCCAGGACAATCACCTGTCGCTGTTCACGATCGATCTGGGTAATGGTGATATCGAGCGGATCGCGACCGGCAGCAGACGCGATCAGATCGAAGCGGCGTTCTCGCCGGACGGGGAGTGGCTGGCGTTCACACTGGAGCGGCCGAACTACCACCGCGACCTGATGCTGCACGACCTGTCGTCGGGAGATCAGACCGCGGTGACGGACGGACTTGCGGACGTTGCGGCGCCGGCCTTCAGTCGTGACGGCAGCTACCTCTATTTCGCAGCGTCGACGAACTCAGGTCCGACTCAGGTCGGCCTCAACATGACGAGTCAGGAAAGACCTTACCGGGCAGGGCTTTACGCGGTCGTGCTCGCCGCTGACGGCGAGTCGCCGCTCGCGCCGGAAAGCGGTGACGAGGAGGCGACGGACAATAGTGAAGACGGCGCGAGCGACGATGAGGAGGAAGCACCGGAGGCGACTCAAATCGACATCGACGGGATCCGCGAGCGAATCGTCGCGCTGCCGGTAGCCGAGCGTAACTACAGTGAACTCAGCGTCGCCGACGGTGGTGATCTTTATTACCTCCAGAATCCCCAGCCGGGCGTATCGAACGAGCCGCCGGACGGAGAGGACGCGAGCGGCGCCCTTTGGCGATTCGATTGGGAAGACAAGGAAGCTACCGCGGTTCTCGACGGCGTCAATGGATTCGTGATCAGCGGCAACGGCAAGAAGTTGTTGCTTGCAAGATCCGACGGGCCGCTGGCGCTGGCCGACATCGCCGATACCCTGGAGCCGGAACCGCTCGACATGAGCGGCGTCCGGGTGCGGGTCGATCCGCGTGAGGAATGGGCGCAGATATTCGACGAAGCCTGGCGCATGGAGCGGGAGTTTTTCTACGACCCGGACATGCACGGCCTCGACTGGCAGGCGATCTACGACCGTTATCGTCCCCTGGTCGATCACGTTGGCCGTCGCGAGGATCTGAACACGCTGATGGTGCGCATGATCGCGGAATTGCAGGTCGGCCATAACCGTGCGGCGGGCGGCGACGTGCATCGTGAGGAGGGAGCGAACACGGGTCTCCTGGGTGCGAACCTCACCGTCGAGAACGGCCGCCACCGGCTGACCAGAGTGTACAGCGGAGAATCCTGGAATCCGTTTCTCCACGCACCGCTTGCTCAACCCGGCAACGAAGCGCGCGCCGGGGAGTATGTTCTCGCGATCAACGGCCGCGACCTCGGTGCGCAGGACAATATCTTCGCTGCGCTGCAGGGTACCGTCGGTGAGCGCGTGACGTTGACCGTCGGCGCGCGCGCGGACGGCCGTGAATCGCGAGACATCGTCGTCGAACCGACCGACTCCGAAACCTTCCTGCGCTTGTGGGCATGGATCGAAAACAATCGTCGCGCGGTGGACGAGGCGACCGACGGTCGTGTCGGTTACGTGTATCTCCCGAACACCGCGGGCGCGGGATACACGTTTTTCAACCGGATGTTCTTCGCGCAGGTCGATAAGGAAGCGATGATCATCGATGAGCGCTCGAACGGTGGCGGGCAGGCGGCCAACTACATCACGGACGTCCTGAGTCGCAGCCATCTTTCCGGATGGAAGGACCGCGACGGGCAGGTCTTCAATACCCCTGCCGGCGCCATGCACGGGCCCAAGCTGATGATGATCGACCAGGATGCAGGCTCGGGCGGCGACTTCCTGCCGTATTCGTTCCGGCAGCTGGGCATTGGAAAGCTGCTCGGTACGCGCACCTGGGGCGGGCTTATCGGGATCTTCGCGAATCCGCAGCTGATGGATGGCGGCGTCGTAACCGTGCCTTTCTTCCGGTTCTACGATACAAACCACGAATGGTCCATCGAGAACGAGGGCGTCGCGCCGGACATCGAAGTGAAGCTCGACCCGATCGCTGCCAACGAGGGGCGCGACACGCAGCTCGAGGGAGCGATCGCCGAAATACTCGAGCAGCTCGACGGTTTCGTCAGCCCGATACCGACAGAAGCGCCGCCGTTCCCGACCGAACTCGGCCAGTAGCTCACGACGCGGGGGAATCAGTATGAGATTGGTGTTGGTATTCGCATTGCTCGTCGTCGCGGCGACGCATCCGGCGTCGGGCGCGGACGCCGACCGTGACTTCTTCGACGGCGTCGAAGCGAGGAACGTCGGTCCGTTCCGCGGCGGGCGCGCGATGGTCGCGGTGGGCGTCGCACAGAACCCGCACACCTATTACATGGGCGCGACGGGCGGTGTGTGGAAGACGACCAATGCCGGTGCGAGCTGGTACCCGGTCTCTGACGACGATTTCGGCTCCGCCGCGGTTGGTGCGATTGCCGTTGCGCCGTCCGATCCCAACGTCGTCGTCGTCGGGATGGGTGAATCGCCGTTCCGCAACATTGCGTCTTCACAGGGAGACGGCGTCTACAAATCGACCGACGGCGGAGAGAGCTGGACGCATATCGGTTTTCGCGACATCAAGCAGATCGGCGAGATACGTATCCATCCCCTGGATCCGGACATCATGTGGGTTGCTGCACAGGGGAACACATACCTGCCCGCCGATGATACGGGGGTCTACAAATCCGATGACGGGGGCGCTAGCTGGCGGCGGGTGTTGGCGCCGCTGAATGGATCGACCGGTGCGGTCGATCTGGCACTGGACATGCAGAACCCGCGTGTTCTCTATGCAGCGATGTGGGACAACCAGCGAACTGCATGGGCGCTGCGCTCCGGTGGTCCGGGCAGCGGAATCTGGCGATCCACCGACGGTGGTGAAAACTGGGAGCAGCTGAAGGGCGGGCTGCCGGACGGCATGGGCAAGATCGGCGTCGCTGCTTCCGCGGCGAAACCGGGTCTGGTCTGGGCGATTGTCGAAGCCGAGGGTGAGGACGGCGGTTTGTACCGCTCCGACGACGGCGGCGACAACTGGGAGCGGGTCAACAACGAACGGGTGTTGCGGGCACGGTCCTGGTACTACATGCACATCTTCGCGGATCCGAACGATGCCGATACGGTTTACGTTCTCAACGCGCCGTTTCTGAAATCCGTGGATGGCGGCCGCACGTTCGCCAACGTTGCGGTCCCGCACGGCGACAATCACTACCTCTGGATCGCGCCGGACGACTCCCAGCGCATGATCAACGCCAACGACGGCGGCGCGAACGTGTCCTTTGACGGCGGTGCGACATGGTCGCGGCAAGACAACCAGCCCACCGCCCAGTTCTACCGGGTGAACACCGACAATCTTTTCGAGTACCGCATCTATGGCGGCCAGCAGGACAACTCGACGGTTGCTATCCGGAGCCGCTCTCGGGATGGCAGCATCGGCCGGGACGACTGGGAGATTCACGGCGGTTGCGAGAGCGCCCATGTGTCTTTCGATGTCGACGACCCGCGCTATACCTATGCCGGCTGCTACCTCGGGCTCATCCAGGAGTTCGATACCGTCACGCGCACGGTTCGCTCCGTGAAGGCGTACGAGGAAGTCGGTCTCGGCGTGATGGCGCGCGATCAGAAACTGCGGTTCAACTGGAACGCGCCGATCCATGTGTCGTATCACGACCCGAGCGTGATCTATCACGCCGCGAACGTGTTGCTGCGCTCCGATGATCGCGGCTTTACCTGGAGTGAGGTAAGTCCCGATCTGACCCGCGACGAGGACGACAAACAGGGCCTCGGCGCCGGGCCGTACACGAACGAAAACATCGAGGTCTACAACACGATCCTCGCATTGGAAGAGAGTCCGCACGACCCGGATACGATATGGGTGGGCAGCGATGACGGGCTGTTGCACGTCACCCGCGATGGCGGTGAGAACTGGGAGGACGTGACGCCGCGCGGTGTGGATCGCGGTTTGATCAACTCGATCGACGTGTCGCCGCACGACCCGGCTGTTGCTTACATCACGGCGATGAAGGCCAAGGAAGGCGACAACCGGCCGTATGTGTTCAAGACAACGAACTATGGACGCAGCTGGCGGGCGATTGGTAGCGGTTTGCCGGAGGAGCACTTCGCCCGTGTAGTGCGTGAAGACCCGGAGCGGCCGGATCTGCTGTACGCGGGAATGGAACGGGGCCTGTACGTTTCCTTCGATGGCGGAGACGAATGGCGTGCGCTGCAACTCAATCTTCCTGTCGTGCCGATCACCGACCTCATGGTGCGGCGCGGCGACCTCGTCCTCGCCACGCAGGGCCGCGCGTTCTGGGTGATCGACGACATCTCGCCGCTCAGGCAGTACGACGCGGCGCAGGAAACAGGCACACATCTATACGCACCGCAATCCGCATATCGTCTGACGCCGACCCAGGGTCGCAACGGCGGTGGCGAGAGTTTCGCGCCCAGTGCACCAAACGGCGCGGTAATTTACTACGCCCTTCCCGAGGAGATCGATCTCGAAGAGGCTTCCGTGCGCATCGAGATACTCGACGATGACGGCAACGTCATTCGCGCACTCGAAACGGACGAAGAGGTCGGCCCGGAAGGTGGCGGCGACGGTGTCGCTTACTCACTGCCGGCGCAGATGGGCATCAACAGAGCGGTATGGGATCTGCGGCGTGATCCGACACCGGAAGTTGACTATCCGTTCATTTTCGGTGCGGCGCGCGGCGCGAAGTCGATTGCGGGTCACATCGTCGGGCAGGGTCGGTATCAGGTTCGGCTCACGCACGGCGACACGGTTTTGGAACACGAGATCGACGTCGCTTGGGATCCGGTCAATGACTACGATGCAGCTCGGACTTCCGAGCAGCAGGCGATGCTCGAGACGCTCTACGGCATGCTCGACGGCATCTACCAGCGCCTGAACAGTCTGCTTGCGATCCAGGAGCAGATCGAACTGAGAAAGGCACTGGCTGAGAAGGCCGGCGATACGGCAGGTGTGGACGCGGCAACCACCGTGCTCGACGCACTGGAAGTCTGGCAGAAGCGCGTCAGCACCCCTGATCGCAAGACCAATCAGGACGTTCTGAATTTCGCGCCGCGGCTGGATGCGTTTCTGACCAATCTCTATCAGCAGGTGGATGATGCCGTTCTCGGGGTCACGCAGGGGCAGCGCGATCGGTTCGCGGACCTCGAGCCCGAATGGCGCAGTGCGATCGCCGCCTGGGATGACCTGATCAATGGCGAGGTGTCGGCGTTCATCGAACAGGCCGGCCCGGCTGTTGTGGTTCCTGCCTGGGAATAGGGAATACTGCCGATTGAGATTTGCGGCAGTCGGTGTTGGGATGGAGCAACTATGAAGACACGCTCACTTGTTTGCGCGCTTGCGCTGTCGCTGTTTATGTCCGGCGGCGCTCATTCGTCCGAAATCCTGGTGGATGAGCCCGAAGAAGTCGAAGGCACTGAGGATTGTGTGTGGGTGCGCATGTTGCGCCGCACGGAGATTCTCGACGATCGCAACATCCTTTTCTACATGACGGGCGACAAGGTTTATCGCAACTTCCTGCCGCGGCGGTGTCCCGGCCTCAGCAGACACGAGGCGTTCTCTTACGAGACGCGCATCAGCCAACTGTGCCGTGCCGATCGTATTACGGTGCTCGATTCGCTGGGATTCGGTGGCATTCCCGGCCCGAGCTGTGGCCTCGGCAAGTTCTACCCGGTGACGGAGAACGAGATCGAGTCGATGCGCGAGCAGATCGAGACCGCGAAAGAAGCGGGGATCACCGGCCCGGATCCCGAGTAAGTTATCAATGCGGCTCCTGATCCAGGCGCCCCGGATCCAGGATTAGGGACATGACCCGGGTTTCCCCGCCGGTGGTGTCCGTGTAAGACACCGCGACGCGATCGCCGGCGTGGGTCATCTGCGGAAACCCGGACAGCCGGCCGTTGCTGATCGTTGCAACGGACGCCCAAGCGATGCGATTACCCTCGCTATCGATGCGCGCGACACGAACCTCTGCTTCGCCGTCGTCCTGGTCGTACAACCAGCTTGCCAGCGCATCGCCGTTTTCGAGGAGCAGCACGGCAACGCGGCCAATCGCGTTTTCCGGTTCGAGAACGACGGGGGCTGCGAAAGACTTGCCACCGTCCGTGGATCTTGCGAGTTTGACCATTGGCCTGTCGTTCGCCGCGGTGAACCAGGTGACAACTACGTCACTATCCCGCGCGGCGAGAGACGGACCGTTGACCGGACACCCCGCAATCTCCCAGCCGTCGTTTGCGACGGCGATTGCCGGGCCCCACGCATCGTCCGCAAAGTGTGCAATGCTGATGTCGCGAATCTCTTCGCTCGTGCGGTCCCGGTAGACCGCTATCGGACCATCGGTGCCGATCGCCACGTCCGTCTGACAGCAATCGCAGATCAGCTCGTCCACCAACAGTCCATTGGTGATGTCGCCCGTTTGGCCTATTACCGCGGAGCGCAGTGTCATCCCGCCGGTGCCATGGCCGCCGGCCATGTTGCGTCCGTCCAGCCACAATGCACCAACGCCACCTTTGTGCGGATAGAGGCTGACGAAGCCGTGCTCTGTCGGCGTCCC
>JANQNU010000002.1 GCA_028279405.1 Phycisphaerae bacterium | reverse complement strand
GTACGGATTGTCCTGGCGGTCGAACGGCGGCATCTCGTGGATCCACGCGACATCCACGAGCAGCGGGCGGCCGTATTTCTCGCGCGAGAACTCGACCATGGGTACATGACGGAAAACGGGTTCGGTTTGGGCGTCCACGCGCAGTGACAAACGAGAGCAGACCGGTCTAAGGATCGTCGAAAAGTACCAAAATCACCTCGTTTGATCCATTCATCTTATTAGTCGCGGGTTCATAGACTCATCGATTTGTACCAGTACTGGAGGTGCCGGCCATGGCCATCCGTCTGCGCGCGATCCCGACGCTCGTTCTCAGCCTCATTTTGCCGTTCGCGGCCTCCGCGGAGCCGGTTGCCCCGGACGACCCCGGCTGGCGTTTCTCGAACGACCAGGTGTCGGTCGTGGAATTCGCGGGGCGTGAAGCGATCCGCATCAAGAGCGGTGTCGCTTTCCTGGACGAGATGGCGCTAGAGAACGGGACGGTCGAGTTCGACGTTTACATGTCGGGCGAGCGCGCATTCGTCTACCTCCTGTTCCGCGGCCAGTCCGAAGACGAGTACGAGGATTTCTACCTGCGGCCGCACAAGTCGGGGCTGTCCGACGCGCTGCAGTATTCACCGGTATTCCAGCGGCGTTCGGCGTGGCAGCTCTATCACGGTGAGCGCGGCACGGCGAATACGCCCATCGCGTATGAAGAATGGGTGCCGGTGCGGCTCGAACTCAACGGCCCGCGCGCCGAAGTGTGGGTGGGCGAAGGTGACGAGCCGGCCATGGTGGTGGAAGAACTGGGGCGCGAACCGGCCCCAGGGTGGATCGCGCTTCGCGGGTTCGTGCCGAGGAACGGCACCGCGGAGTACTCCGCGTACTTCAGCAATCTGCGTGTGACGCCGGACGACGCTGTGTTCGACGTGCCGGACATGGATCACGAGTTTGCGACCGGACAGATCGTCGATTGGCGGGTATCGCCGGCATTCGACGCGCCAGCCGGGCCGGTCCTATCGCTACCGGAGACGGTAGCCGAGAGCGGCTGGTCCGTGCCGCCGACGCAGTCAAATGGCTCCATCGAGTTACTTCGCTGGCGCAAGGTACCGGACGGATCGCGTCGTTGGGCGATTGCGGCCGATACGACGCTGCGCTCGCCCGAGGCGCAAACCTGCGCGTTGCATCTCGGCTTCAGCGATGAGATCACGCTGTTCGTCAACGGGCAGCCGATCCTCTATCAGGATGCGAGTTACCGCTTTGACGACCGCAGGCAGGAAGGCGTCATGCACGCCGATCAGGTAGTCGCCTACGTTCCGCTGCGAGCGGGGGACAACGCCGTACGCGCGTTCGTTGCCGACCGTTTTGGTGGTTGGGGACTGTCGGCGCGGCTCCCGGACTGCGAGATCGAGTAGGGCGGTAGAGCAAGGTTATCGCACGCTACAACGTAGGAGCCCGCCCCGTCGGGCGATCCAATCCTGCCTCATCGTGGCCACCGACGGCCACTCGTCGTTGCGAGGGACGAAGCCGCCGAAGCAATTGCAGCATCGGTAGCGGCTAAAGCCGCTCCTACGTATCTTTTGGATGGCCGTCGTCTTCGAGCAGCTTGCCAAGGAATTCGCCGATATCTTCTTTCATCACGTGCGCTAGATGCTGGCGGGCGCGTTCCGCGTCCTCACGGCCTTTGTCTTGCGCCAGTTTCACTACGCCTTTCATGTCGGCGATTTCGATCTCGAACCCCAGGATGTACCTGATGAAGACATCGAAATTCTCCTGCGAAGGCGTGAGCTGGTAACCGGAGCCGGGCGGCTCGTTCGCCCGCGCGGTATCCAGCAGCAGTTCGGTGAGCCACTCGATGTCCTCGATCGGCCGTGCCGTACCGCGCACGTGCACGGTGACGTAGTTCCACCCCGGGAAATGCGGGTCGGGATAGATGGTCGGCGACATGTAGTGATTCGGGCCGTGGAAGAGACAGTAGATGCCACCGCCTGCAAGAATATGCGCACAGTGCGGATTGTTCCTGTCGAGATGGCCGCGGAGCTTTTCGCCGGGACTGTCGATCAGTAGTGGAATCTGGCTGACGGTCGGGAACGACTCACCCTGCGAGATGAGCGTCGCGAGCGGGTACGCCGTGATCACGTGCTTCAGCTTTTCTGTGTCCCGTTCCTGAAACGCTCTTAGGGGGTAGCGGTCGTGGAATCTCATAGGTGAGGGCGAGTCGTGGCTTCTGACCGCGGTATCTTTCAGGTGATCGATCGGGATTGTCAATCGGCTACCATGGCATCTCGCAGGCAGAGCCGGGTTGGGGGGAGATGATGTTCAAGCGCACGCAATGGCTACTCTTGGCCTCACTGTTCGTTCTTCTCGGATGTGCCGAGCCGACCGGTTCCGGCGACGATGTGCAGTCACGCACGTTCGCGATCCTGGCAATCAACGATGTGTACCGGATAGAGGGCCTGCAGTCCGGGCAAGGCGGTCTGGCGCGTGTCCGCACACTGAGAAAACAGCTGGAAGAACAGTACCCGGATCTCCTCGTGATGCATGGCGGCGATCTTCTGTTCCCGTCTCTGCTGAGCCGTCAATACAAGGGCGAACAGATGATCAGCGTGCTCAACAGCCTGGATGGGCCG
>JANQNU010000057.1 GCA_028279405.1 Phycisphaerae bacterium | reverse complement strand
AGATGGTGCCGGTACGCGGACTCGAACCACGGACCCCCTCATTACGAATGAGATGCTCTACCAACTGAGCTATACCGGCACAGGGCGCGCGAAATGCGGGGCGCGAGTATAGCGCCACGGCTGGCGCGGGACCAGCATGGCGCGGGGGATTCACCCCGATTTCCAGGCTATTTGTTGCGGACGCGGACCAGCACTTCGACGCTGTCCAGATCGGTGCCCTCGGGCAGCAGCGGCAGGTGCTGCAGACCGACGTGGTCGTCGGGAATATCGGACAGCTCGCCGGTATCGATGTTGAAGAAGTGGTGGTGCGGCCGCGTCGTCGAATCGAAGAAGGTCCGGCTCGGATCCACGTTCACCTCGCGAACGAGCCCTTTCTCCGCGAACAGGTGCATCGTGTTGTAGACCGTCGCTTTCGAGACCGCGCTGCCCTCCTGCCGTAATCGCTCGAGAATCTGATCGGCCGACAGATGCTGCGGCCGGTCGAGCAAAATCTTTGCAATTTCAACACGTTGTGGCGTAGCCGCAACACCGTGACGCTTGAGGCGGCGGGTGATGTCCGATCGGGACATAGGCAAGTTCCCTTAGACCAAGTCCAGAGGCCAAACAGTATAAACGAAAACCGTTCTCATCCGGGAGGCCGCCATCGAATCGACGAATCTGACGGTTTCGCGCTTTTTCACGCGCATACCGGCCCGTCGCGCGCGCGTAGCCTCGGGCCATGGGAATCCGACCAGACCGCCACGCATCTTCCGGCTACAGCTTGTACGAGCTGGTCGTGACCCTGGGGATCGCGTCCGTCCTGTTCGGACTGGGTCTGCCGGCCTTCGACGGGCTGATCGCCGACAAGAGGCTGCGCGCGGAGACAGACGCGCTTTTTCATGCCGCGCATCTCGGGCGCCAGGAGTCGATCATCCGCCGCCGCGTGGTCACCATCTGCCCCAGTACCGACGGGGAATTTTGCGACCCCGGGAACAACTGGTCCGACGGCTGGATCCTGTTCGTCAACGAATCCCGCGCCTCACGAGAGGAGCGTGACCCCGGTGAGCCGATCCTGATGCGCCACGAGGTCGCGGACGCGATCGAGATCCAGGCGAACAGGCGGCATTTCTCCTTCCGATCGACCGAGCTCCGGGCGACCAATGGCACGCTCATCGCCTGCGATCGGGGCACGCGGGCGGACGCCCGGGCCGTTGTCGTCAACTATCTGGGCCGCCCACGCGTCGCCTACCGGAACCGGCGGGGCGACCCTTACCGGTGCGCGCGTTAAGTCAAACCGGCGAGCCCGAAAGCGACCGTTCGTCCCGCCCGGCTTGCCGCCTGTCGGATTCCTAATAGAGAGCGGAACCGCGGGCGTATAGTGCGCCGCATGAACACTCGATCCCAACGCGGCTTCACGCTGTACGAGCTGCTGATCACGTTGCTTGTGATCGGCGTCATATTGAGCCTCGGCGTCCCGAACATCATGGAGTTCACCGCCAACAGCCGGGTCAGCGCCACGGCCAACGACCTGCATTCGAGCTTCCTCCTGGCACGTTCGGAGGCTGCTCGGGCGAGGGCCAGCGTCGCCGTGTGTGCGTGGGACATCAACGTGTCTCCCAATCCGCAGTGCACTGGCGGCGTATTCGATGGCGGCTGGATCGTGTTTGTCGATGACGACGAGGACGGTGTCGTCGAAGGTTCCGACGGCAACATCTTTGTCGATCCCGGGGAATCAGTGCTGCGGACTTACGCGGCGGTGGACGATCAGATCGACATCACCGCGAACGGCGGCGCAAGCTACTTCAGTTTCGCTGCCACCGGTCTCGGCAGAGGGGACGTCGCCGCGGCGGTGCCGGGAGGCCCTTCCCTGACGACCGCGCGCATATGCGACGACCGCGGCAATCAGATGGCCACCGGCGGCTGGTCTGCGGCGAGGCTACTGATCGTAACGCCGGTCGGCCGCGCTACCGTGGTCCGGGATGCGGCGCAGATCGCCGTGATGGGCGATTGCCCTTAACCCTATTCACTGCACACATCGCTTGGACGACGATTTATGCGAATCAATCACACCAGAACACCGAAGCGCGGATCCGAAGGGGGCTTCACCCTCATCGAGGTTCTGATTGCGCTCGTCATCATGTCGGTCGGCATGCTCGGCATCGCCGGTCTTTATATGCACAGCATTCAGGCGGGACGCACGTCGATGTTCCGCCACCACGCGGTAACGCTGGCCGGCGACATCGCGGACCGCATCCGCGCGAATCCGGGCGCCGGCATCAACTACCAGGTTGCAGGCGTGAACAACAATTGCGTCGACGGCGGAATCGACTGCACACCGACCGAGATGGCGCAGAACGATGTCTACGCGTGGGAGGCGCAGGCGGGAGCAACGCTTCCCGGTAATGGACCCTTCGTCAACATCACCTTCATCGACAACGGCGGCCTGGGTCCCGACGCGTACACGATTACCGTCAACTGGCAGGAAGCCGGCGAGAATCCGAGCTATTCGGTCACCATTCCCGTCAACGATTTCACCGCACCTTAACGCTGAGCCGATATGAACAAGCGAAAACATCAACAGAGTATTCGTAGCGCCGGCGGTATGACGCTGGTTGAATTGATGGTGGCGCTCGCCGTCGGATCGTTCCTGATCATCGGCGCCGTGCAGGTCTACAACCAAAGCCGCCAGGCATATGTCGTCAACGATTCGATCGCACGCGTTCAAGAGACCGCACAGTTCGCCCTCGATACGATCGAGGCCGACCTGCGTATGGCCAGTAACTTCGGGCGCAACAGCCGCGGCGATACGATCGTGGGCCGCGCCACGACCGTCAATCCGAACCCATCAGGCCTGGCGGTTCCGGTCGCCTGCGGCCTGGATTGGGCGCTGGATGTCAACCGGCCTGTCGAAGCTGACAACAACGTCTACGGGTTAGCGTGTCCGGCAAACAACGCCCCGCAAGCGAACTCGGACACGATAACGGTCCGCCGCGCTACCGTAGCGGCACAACCGCTGGAAAACGGTCGCCTGCAGATTCAATCGACACGCCTGCAAGGACAACTGATCGACAACGGCGTCATGCCGGCAGAATTCGATCCGCTCACATCGCAGACTCACAACCTCATCGTCAACTCCTACTACGTTGACGGAAGCTCGACCCTGATACCGGGCGTGCCAACGCTACGCCGGCATACGCTGGGCGTGGACGCTGGCGGACCCGTGATAACCGACATCGAAATCGCCCCGGGTGTCGAGAACCTCCAGATTCAGTTCGGTATCGACATGAATGATGACAACGCCGTCGATCGTTACGTCGATCCGGATGATCCGATCATCAACCCGCTGTCACCAGGGTGGGTTCCGACCGCTAAAGTGATGACCGCGCGAGTGTGGCTCATCGTCCGCTCCATTACCCCGGAGATAGGTATCGTCGATAACACGGACTATCGCCCTGGCGACGTCATCATTGGCGTCCCCAATGACGAATTCCGGCGCATGCTGGTCTCGAAGACGATATTGCTTCGCAATGCGCGGACGTAGGACACATCAGGATAACGATTATGAAAATGATGAACATGAAACGGAATCAGAATGGCGCGGCGCTGATCGTCGGCCTGTTGTTGCTCGTAGTCATCACCGTTCTCGCCGTATCCGGCATGAACACCGCGACGACCGAGCTCGCAATGGCACGTAACGATCAGAACTCGGAGTTCGCGTTCCAGGCCGCCGAAACGGGGATCGAGGCCGCCTTGGGTCAACCCAGCTTCGAAACAGAAGTGAACACGGTGATTACGCAGACTATCAACTCGCATGACACGGTGCAGGCGGTGATCACTTTCGAACGCGAAACGATCGTCACCGACCGCGCTTTCAGTCTCGGTGTCGGCAGCGGTATTTCCGCATTCCACTTCAACACCATCTCTCAAGCGGAGTCGAAGCGCGTTGCCGGGGGCAGTAGCGACACGGATCGCGACACCGCCGCAATGCATACACAATCTTTCTACGTAGTGGGACCGCAAGGCAGCACGCTCTAACGGGCACGTGCCACGACTCCACCAAGGATCGGGGGTAGTAACTATGAAAACTCTTTCCACTCTGGCCATCACGCTACTGCTCGTCGGAATGACGGCCAACGCCGACTTCGTGACGGTAGAAGAGGCGTACGAAGTGCCTCTGACCAGCTTCCGCGCACCGGGTACGACGGCAGGCGCACTGGCGTTCAAGGCCTGCGAAGAATGCGACATGCGGTTGATCCGCGTTACCGGTCAGACGCAATACGTCTTCCGGAACGAGCAAATGACGCTTTCTGAATTCCGCAGGGCGCTCACCGGCGTCAACCAACGATCCTCGAAATGGGTCATCGTTCTACATCACCTCGAGTCCGACACCGTATCGCGTGTCACCCTGAATTTCTGATTCGAGCGACGGATAAGATTATTGAGGACAAGATCATGAAGATCTCTGCATTTAAAACAACATGGATGGGACTGGGCTGCGCACTGACGCTCGCGGCCGGTGCACCGGCGCTCGCGGACGATACGGAACTGTTGCTGGTCAACCCGAACCCGGCGACCAACCCGAAACCGAACGTACTCTTCATTATGGATACCTCGGGAAGTATGACGAGTACCGAGGACACGGTAAGGCCGTACGATAGTACGGAAGAGTATTCCGGCGACTGCAACAAGGATGCGTACTACTGGACGGACGTCGACATACTTCCGTCTTGCGCTCCTTCCAACCAACAGTGGTTCGACAAGACCGCGTTCCAGTGCGAGTTTGCATCCAATCAGATCAGCGGTATCGGCTCGTTCACGAATACGATGATCCAGTATCGGTACAGCACGATCGTCGGCTCCGGTGGCGTCGCCACGACCGTCGTACGCTGGGACTATCTCGAGCCAGGAAACGCCTCGGGAGTCGTCGAGTGCGAAGCCGATCGCGACACCCACGGTAACGGAACGGCAGGTTTTTTCTGGGCAAAGGCGGCATCGGATGTCGATCTGAGCGGTAATCCATGGACGGACGATCAAGACGAGGAACTCTCATGGGGCAGCTCGCCGCGGAACCTTCAGTACACCGTCTATGACGGAAACTATCTGAACTGGAAGAACTCCCCGGACGAAGTCACGCTCAGCCGTCGTGACATCATGGTCCAGGTAACGCGCAAGGTACTGTCTTCCGTCACCAACATGAACGTCGGCATCATGCGCTTCAACGACAATGACGGCGGTGCGGTCATCACCGCTATCAAGGATCTCGACACGAACCGCACCGAAATCCTCAACACCGTCAACGGCCTGAATGCCGCCGGCGCCACACCGGTCTCAGAGACGTTCCTCGAGGGCGCGCTGTACTGGCTGGGCGGCGACGCGCAGTATGCTGACACCGTAAGCGAGCACACCACTGACCCGCTGGCGCTAGAGACCAGCACACCGGCCGTGTATCGGCAGCCGAACCTGGGCACGTGCTCAAAGAACTTCACCGTCATGATCACCGACGGTGCGCCGAACAACAACGAGGACGCGCCTGGTCTGGTGCCCTCGTTACTCCCGGATTACAACAACACGGTCGGCCGCACCAATTGCACGGGCACCGGCGACGGCCGCTGCCTCGATGACATCGCCGAGTACCTCAGCAAATATGACATCGATCCCAACACGACTCAGACCGAAACCGTAACGACACACACCATCGGATTCACGGTCGACTTGCCGATTCTCAGGGATACGGCACTCGCGTCGGGCGGGCAGTATTTCCTCGCTGACGACGTCGAAAGTCTGACCATCGCTCTGCTGCGTATCGTCGGCGAAATCAACGACCGCACGCTGTCGTTCTCCGCGCCGGCAGTTACGGTCAACACGTTCAACCGCACGCGAAACCTCAACAGCCTGTACCTGACGATGTTCGGCGCACGCACCAAGACGCACTGGCCGGGCAATCTGAAGAGGTACGAGCTGGATGGCGCATCGATTGTCGATGCGGACGGCAACGACGCAGTCGATCCGCTGACCGGGTTCTTCTTCGATACCGCGCGCAGTTTCTGGACCGTGGGCGGCGACGACGGCAACGACGTCAAGCTCGGCGGTGCCGCGAATCGCTTGCCGGACCCTGCAGTCAGGAACCTCTTTACCAACAACGGCAGCGACAGCAACCTGGCGGGCGCCAGCAACGCACTCAAGAAATCGAACTCCTCGGCCTACACGGCCGGCGATTTCGGTCTCACCGGTGCCGACGGCGAACCGAGCATCGACGACATGCTCGACTGGATGCGTGGCGTCGACGTTCGCGATGAGGACGGAAACGCTGCCACCACCATCCGTTACGCGATGGGCGACCCGCTGCATTCTCGCCCCGCCGCGATCGTATACGGCGGAACCGAGACAAACCCGGATGCCGTCGTCTTCACCGCCACCAACGACGGATACGTTCACGCAGTCGACGCGGCCACCGGCATCGAACTCTGGTCGTTCGTGCCGAAAGAGCTGCTGCCGAACATGACACGTCTGTACTTCGACCCCAGTGCGAAGTGGAAGCAGTACGGTGTCGACGGCAACATCACGCCGATCGTCGCGGATCGTGACAGCGACGGCATTATCGAACAGGGCGACGGCGACTTCGTCATCATCTTGTTCGGTATGCGCCGCGGCGGGACCAGCTACTACGCGCTGGACGTGACGAACAAGAACTCGCCGGTGCTGTTGTGGAACACGAACCTGGTGAACGCCGGCGAGAGCTGGTCGACACCGGTCGTCACCCGTGTCGATGTGAACATGACGGGCCTCAACACGGACAAAGCCGTCGTCATTCTTGGCGGTGGCTACGACGTCGTTCACGATACCTCCGAGTTCCCGTCAGTGGCCGATTCAGCGGGCACGGGCATCCATATGCTCGACCTGATGGACGGATCACTGATCTGGCGCGGGGGCCCTGACAACGGCGCAACCAAGGCATTCAGCGACATGACCCGGGCCTTCCCGAATCAGGTCAAGGTCGCCGATATCAACGGCGACACCTTCGCCGATCGGATGTACGCGACCGATATGGGCGGCCAGGTTTGGCGCTTTGA
>JANQNU010000025.1 GCA_028279405.1 Phycisphaerae bacterium | reverse complement strand
GGCCTCATCGGCGCTTGCGCTGCCGCCCTGCACGCGCGCGAACAGGCGAGATGACTCGTCGCGGCCCAGATCGGCCGTCCGGGCGGTCGGATGTCCGTGGTCGGTCGACGTGGCGCCGAATTCGCGGAAGTAGTCCCGGCGCTGCCGAAGTGCTTCGAGGTAGCCATCCCAGCGAGAGGTGTCTTCGCCGGTCAGCGCTGCCAGTTCGCGCAGGTTGTCCGCGAAGCCTTCGTACTCCGGGTCGACAACCGGGTCCGGACGGTATGCGGTAATGACACGGCCGCCCCAGCCGCTTTCGCGAATCGCCCGGTGGTGTTTGAGGGTGTCGAGGGGCGACTCGGTCGTGGCGAGAACCTCGATGGCAAAACGCTCGAACAGCGCGCGGGGCCGGTAGCTTTCCCGCTGCAGCCGATCGCCGATTTGGTCGAAGTACAGATCCGCGGTCGTCGCGTCGAGACGCGTGTCCAGCTCGAATACCTTCGCGAACACATAGTCGAGCCAGAGCCGTGAAGGGGTGCCGCGGAACAGATCGTAGTGCTCCGCAAAGCACCGCCAGATCCGGCGACTGTCCGTCTCTTGCGAGTGGCCTTCGACCCCGCCGACACCCAGCGATTCGAGCGGCACGCCCTGGCTGTACAGCATTCGAAAGAGGTAATGATCGGGAACGATCAGCAGCTGTGCAGGGTCGTCGAACGGGCGGTTCTCGGCGAACCAGCGCGGATCCGTGTGCCCGTGCGGGCTGACGATCGGCAAGTCTGCGACTTCGCGGTACAGCCGCCGGGCGATCTGTCGCTGACCCGTTTCGGCCGGAAACAACCGGTCGTCGTCCAGAACAAGCGGTCGGCTCATTCGGATGTCACGCCCGCTGAGAACCTCCGGCGTTGCTTCTCGACTTCGGCGCGGGCGCGCCTCACGGCATCGACCTCGGTGGCCTCGAGCAAACTCTGTGTGACTTTGGTGAGGTGGCCGTGCATCGCCGCGCGTGCGGCATCCGGGTCGCCGCTTGCGATCGAATCAACGATCTGTCGATGTTCGTCGATAATCGGCTTCACGCCCGTGGCTCGCACCTGGTTCAGCAGGCGGATACACAAAGGTGAGTGGTAGCGAACGTCCCAGAGGTGCTCGAGCGCGGATACGACCGCGCTGTTGTCCGTGATTTGCGCGATCGCCAGGTGAAACTCCCGGTCCGCGATTTCGCCGGAGACACCGGCGCGGTTTTCGCGGTCCATGTCGTCGAGAATCTTCTCGAGATCCGCGATCTGCTCGCGGTTTGCCAGCTTCGCGGCGAGTGCGGCGATTTCGCCCTCGAGCATCATGCGTGCCTCGATCAGTTCGAAAGGTCCGATGTCGAGGCCCTCGAGATCACCCTCCGACTTGTCGCTTTCCAGCACATACACGCCCGAACCCTTGCGTACCTCCACGAGGCCGATGATCTCGAGCGCGATGATCGATTCCCGGATCGTGGGGCGACTGACGTCGAAGCGCTGCGCCAGGTCGCGCTCGGCCGGTAATCTCTGGCCGGGCACGAACTTCGCAGATCGGATCTCACGCGCGAGTTTGTCCGCGACGCGCTGGTACAAGCGATTGGATTTCTTCTGTATCGGCATAGCAGCCCTGGTCAATGCGCCGCGTTTCGATGCGGCTGTGTCATTATAATCGGTCAGGCCAGTGACGGACAGGCGAGATTCGGGCGTATGCGTGGTGTCCCGTCACTGACAGTGGCTTTGTATCGTAACATATTGAATAATAGGATTAATAATTGTCGAAAAATCTGACTGGTCAATCGGCGCCGGGTGCCTGATAATTCACATGCTTGCCGTGTTTGGTATCCTAATTGGCAAGACCAAAGTTGATGGGTGGCCCGCGTACGGCGCCGGCCCGAACCTGGAATTGGATAATGATGAGATTTGTTCCGCTTCGCAACGCGGCCGCGGTCGCGGCCATTTTGCTTCCATCGCTGGCGCAGGCCGGCGAGTGGCGATCGCTGTTCGATGGCAGAGACCTGGATGCCTGGCTCCAATTGGGTGGTGAGGCCGAGTACCGGATCGAAAACGATGAGATTGTCGGCGTATCGGTCGCCGATACGCCGAACAGCTTCCTGACCACGCGCGCCAGCTACGGCGACTTCATCCTCGAGTACGAGGTGCTCGTCGATCCCGACCTGAATTCCGGGGTGCAGATACGCTCTTATCTCGGCGACAACGGCCGTGTGCAAGGGTATCAGGTCGAGGTCGATCCGTCGGTCCGCGCTTTCAGCGGCGGGCTGTACGACGAGCAGCGCCGCCGATGGATGTACCCGCTGTCGAGGAATGAAAAAGGCCGAGCTGCGTTCCGCAACGGGCGCTGGAATTCCTTCCGGGTCGAGGCCATCGGCAACAGTCTGCGCGTCTGGCTGAACGGGGTTCAAACGGTCGACCTGGTCGATGACATGACCGCGAGCGGCTTCATTGGATTGCAGGTACACAGTATTCGCGATCGTGACGATGCGGGTAAGACCGTGCGCTGGCGCAACCTGAGAATCATGACCGAAGATCTGGACGCACAACGTTCGGCAGCCGATCCCGACGTCGTGCAGATCAGTTTCCTCACCAACCAGCTGACCGAATACGAACGTCGGCACGGTTGGAGGCTATTGTGGGATGGCAAGACGTCGGCCGGCTGGCGCGGCGCAAAGCTGGGCCATTTCCCGGAGAGCGGCTGGACCATCGACGACGGCGTGCTGACCGTCGAAGCAACGGACGGCGGGGAATCCACCGGGCCCGGCGACATCGTGACGCTGGATACCTTCAGCAACTTCGAACTGGAATTCGAGTTCCGGATCACCGAAGGGGCGAACAGTGGCGTCAAGTATTTTGTCGATCCCGACCTCAATCTCGGGGAAGGTTCTGCAATCGGTGCGGAATTTCAGATCCTCGATGACGCGCGGCACCCGGACGCAAAGATGGGTGTCGACGGCAATCGAACCCTGGGTTCGCTGTACGACCTGATCACGCCGGAAAACTATTCGGCTCCGGGCCGCGACAAGCAGTTCAAGGGCATCGGTCAATGGAACCAGGGTCGGGTCGTATCGGTCGACGGCCGCGTCGAACACTGGTTGAACAACGAGAAGGTCGTGGAATACGACCGCAACAGCCAGATGTTCCGGGCGCTGGTCGCGTACAGCAAGTACCGGGTGTGGCCCGGTTTCGGGCAGTGGCCGGCGGGCCGGATCCTGTTGCAGGACCACGGCGACACCGTCAGCTTTCGCAGCATCAAGATCCGGGAATTCTGACCAGTAGAGTGGGGAACACCATGGCCCAGAGCAAACAAACACGGCGGCAGTTCATTCGTTCGGCAGCGGCCGCCGGCGTGTCGCTAGCGCTCTCGAGCGCGGCAAGCTATTCGAGAATATTGGGTGCGAACGAACGCATCAACCTGGCGTTCGCCGGTGTGCGCAGTCGCGGAAAGGCGCTGCTGGAGTCCGCGGCGGCGATCGGCAACGACACGGTCGGTATTGGCGCGATCTGCGACGTTGATTCGAACGTGCTGGAAGAGGTCGCGTCGCTGGCTTCGTCACTGACGGGCGCGAAGCCGAAGACCGAGCGCGATTTCCGGCGCGTGATCGACGACCGCGACGTCGATGCGGTTGTGATTGCCACGCCAGACCACACCCACGCGCCTTTCGGAATTTACGCGATGCAGTCGGGTAAGCACGTTTACCTCGAGAAACCCGTCAGCTACGACCCTCACGAGGGCGAATTGCTGGTGCGTGCGCAGCGGGCGACCGGCATGGTGGTGCAGGTGGGCAACCAGCAACGCTCGGCGCCGACATCCATGGAAGCCATGCAGGACATCGCGGACGGCGCTATCGGCCGGCCGTACATGGGGAAAGCCTGGTACGCCAACACGCGTGGCAGTATCGGCAGGGGCTCAGTTGCGGCGGTGCCGCGCTGGCTGGACTGGGACTTGTGGCAGGGCCCGGCGCCGCGGCGCGAGTACCGCGACAACATCGTGCACTACAACTGGCACTGGTTTCGCCATTGGGGAACGGGAGAGATCAACAACAACGGCATGCATGAAATCGACATCTGCCGCTGGGCGCTCGGCGTCGACCTGCCGACCCGGGTAACGTCGTCGGGCGGGCGCTACCATTTCGATGACGATTGGGAGTTCTACGATACCCAGGTCGCGAGCTACGAGTTCGATGACGACCGCATGATCACCTGGGAGGGCCGCAGCTGTAATGGACTCAAGTTCTTCGACCGGGGCCGGGGAGCGACCATTCACGGCACGGAAGGCACGATCATGCTCGATCGCAACGGCTACTTCGTCTACGACGGGGAGGGCGCGCTGATCAAACAGGTCAACGAACGCAGCGCCTCCGAGACCACGGATACCGTTGGCGGCGGCGCTCTGGTGAACTACCACATGGAGAATTTCTTCAGCGCCGTGCGTGGCGGCGCGTCATTGCGCTCCCCGATCGACGAAGGCCACAAGAGCACGCTCATGTGTCATCTCGGCAACATCTCGCAATACGTCGGCCGAACGCTGGACATCGATTCCGCCACCGGGCGGGTTCGCAACGACGACGAAGCCATGGCATTCTGGCAGCGCGACTATGAACCCGGGTGGGCGCCGGAGGTATGATCCGTACGATCGAAGGGTAAGTCTGCAGGGCGGTTTTCCACATGCGGCGACGTGAGTTTCTCAAAGCTGGCGGCTACCTGCTGGCCGGCACCGGTCTGGCGGGACCCGCCGCGCAGGCGATGTCGAAATCCGACACCATCAACGTTGGTGTCGTCGGCACCGGCATCCGCGGCCAGCAGCTGATGCGCTTCCTTCGCGAAGTGCCCGGCGTGAGTGTCTCCTCCGTCTGCGACGTGCTGCCGTTTCGTCTCGATGAGGCGCACGCGCTTGCAGCCGATGCCCGCCTCGCGACGGACGACTACCGCCGCATTCTCGACGACATGGCGGTGGACGCGATCGTGATCGCCGCGACCTTCAGCGAGCACCGCAAGATCGCGGTGGATGCCCTCGATGCGGGCAAGCACGTGTACTGCGAAAAGACCATGGCGAAAGGCATTGCAGACGCGCTCGCCGTACAGAAAGCCGCGAACGCAAGTCCCGGCCTCGTTTTCCAGACAGGCTTTCAGTACCACAGCTCGCCGCTCTACCGGACGGCTGCCGAGATAATCGAACGCGGCGACATCGGCGATATCGCGGCAATCAACTGCCAATGGAATCGCAACGGGGACTGGCGCCGGCCCGTGCCGGACCCGCGCTGGGAACGCCAGATCAACTGGCGCATGTACCGTGATTACTCGAGCGGGCTGGTTGCAGAACTGTCAGCGCACCAGATGGATTTTTGCAATACGCTGCTCGGCAGCGGCATCGACCGTATCCAGGGGAGCGGCGGCGTCGATTTCTGGACGGACGGCAGGGAAACCTACGACAACACACACGTGTTATGCCGTTACGAAGCGGGCGTCACGGCTACGTTCACCTGCCAGACTGCCAACAGCATGGACGGCTACCGCATCGCCGTGCTGGGCAGTCGCGGATCCATCATCCTGACGACGCGAAAGGGATGGTTCGTGCCGGAGGAATCGAGCAACGCGACGGCGGACAATGTGGACTTCGTCTCCGGCGCATCGATCGTCGACGGCGGCAGCGGCACCTGGCGCACGGCGGCAAGCGATTCCGCGCTGCGCATCGA
>JANQNU010000016.1 GCA_028279405.1 Phycisphaerae bacterium | reverse complement strand
GACGATCCGTCCCGAGACGACGACGTCGCCTTCGGCCTCGATGGTGATCTTCTGGCCGCGATCCTGGTCGACCATCAGGTCGCCGTCGATCATGACGATACCGCTGGCGCGGATCGTGAGATCCTGCTCGATGGTTCGGGTCGCGCCGGCTTCGAGCACAAAGTTCTCGGCGTCGACGACGTTTTGATTGTTGCCGTTCGGCGGCTCGGGCATTGGGCAGCCCGCGATCAACCCGATACTCAAGAGCGCGGCCAGCCCACTGATGCACGCCCGGAAACTGGATTTAACCCTCATCGTCCGATCCTCCTGCTGCTATGGCCGGTTTTGATTCGACGACGGCGCACGCCCCCTGACGCGTCGCGGTCGCGTTCTCGGGGGAATGTGCCGTTGGGGCAGGGACGGGATCAAAAAAAACGGCGCCCGTATAGGACGCCGTTGATCGTTGAGCGTGGTGGTGAGTCGAATCGCGCCTAGCGTCGGCGGATCAGGAGACCGCCGAGGAACAGTAGGCCCAGGGCGGCACTTGGCTCGGGAATAAATGCAATGCTGAGCATGTTGCCCGTACCCGTGTTGCCGATGAGCGTGGCCTGTCCCGTGGCGGGGTCGATCTTCCAGAGCGAATCGGTCGATGCATTGTTGATCGCGAGCAGGCCAAAATCTGCACTCCAGGCCATGCCCGTGCCGACCGAGTTAGCATTGACGGCGTTGAAGGGCCCGACCAATTCGCCCGCGCCGGTCGCGGGATTAATCTTGTACAAGCTGTCCGTCCCGGCGTCGCCGGCGTAGAGCGTACCGGTGCCGGCGTCCCAGGCGAGGCTCGCGAAGCTGGTCGTCGGTGTCACCCCGATCAAGGTCGTGTTCCCCGTCGCAGGATCGATGTCGACCAGTGCATCGTCGCGAAAATCCATCCCGAGCAGCGTGTTGCCCGGCGGGTACCACTCGAGCCCGTGCATCACAGGATCGATGCCCGGACGCGTCACACTGCCGATGACCGTTACGTTGCCCGTGTCCCGATTGATTTCCAGCAACTGGTCAGTGGAGGTCGAGGTGGCATATAGGGTGTCACTGCCCGGGTCGTACGCCAGGGCGCCATAGAACCCTCCCATGTTGAGCGTGACGATCTCCTGTGTCGAGCCATCGGTCGGGTCGATCTCCAGCAGCCGGTTCCCGTCGATACCGACGAGCATCTGGCCGGCGAGAGCGCCGGTCGTCAGCAACAGAACCCCCAGCATCGTTGTGGTTCGCATCGTCTCCTCCCTTCGGTTCAGTCGCCGGCGCGTCGATCACGCGACCGTGGCGCGCCGTTCCTCCCCTCAAGATACCAAACTAGTTATACACACCTCAACCCAATCGTTCCCTATTTTGATGTCGTGGGCCGTCGCTGCAAATGCCTAGATTGACCGACGCGTGTGGGGCGGCGTGGGTGATCGGTTGCTTTGCACCCTGCGGCGCTTGCCGTAGACTGTCTTGCATGTTCGATGCACTCAGCAACAAACTCACCGGTGTGCTCCGCAGCTTGCGGGGTCGCGGCAAGATCACCGAGGACAACGTTCGGACGGCCATGCGCGAGGTCCGGACTGCGTTGCTCGAAGCCGACGTCAATGTGGAAGTGGCCCGCGAGTTCTGTGACCGCTGCCTCGAGGCGGCGCTCGGAACCGAGGTGCTGAAGACCCTCCGGCCCGAGCAGGTCATGGTGAAGGTGGTCCATGATGAGCTCGTCAAGCTCATGGGGCCGGTGGACACGCGGATCCCCTTCGTTTCGCAACCGCCGACGATCATTCTGATGGCCGGCTTGCAGGGTTCTGGTAAAACGACGACCTGCGGCAAGCTCGCGCGGTACTGTCTCCAACGCGGCAAAAAGCCGTTGCTGGTGGCGGCGGACCTGAAGCGGCCGGCGGCTATCGACCAGCTCGAGGTGCTCGGCGGGCAGCTCAACGTGCCGGTACACACCGAGCGTGACCACCAGAATCCGGTGCGGGTCTGCCGGAATGCGGTCAATGCCGCTCGCAAGCAGGATCGCGACGTCGTGATTCTGGACACTGCGGGTCGGTTGGCGATCGATGACGAGCTGATGGCCGAGATCGAGCAGGTAGCGGGTGCCACGCGTCCGCATCAGGTCTACCTCGTGCTGGACGCGATGACCGGGCAGGACGCGGTCACGACGGCCCGAGCGTTTGACCAGCGGCTCGAGATCGACGGTGTCATCCTCACCAAGTTCGACTCGGACACGCGCGGCGGTGCGGCGTTGAGCGTCAAGTCCATCACCGGCAAGCCGATCAAGTTCATCGGCGTCGGCGAGAAGCTCGACGCGATCGAGGAGTTTCACGCCGAGCGTATTGCGGGCCGCATTCTGGGGATGGGCGACGTCGTCTCGCTGGTCGAGAAGGCCCAGCAGACGATGGACGCCGAGCAGGCGGCGAAGGCCCAGGAGAAGATGGCCCGCGGCACGTTCGGCTTCGACGATTTCCTGAAGCAGTTCGAACAGTTGCAGAAGATGGGCCCGCTGAAGTCCATCCTCAAGATGATTCCCGGTCTCGGCTCGCAGCTCGACGGCCTGGAGTTGCCGGAGGAGGAGATGGCTCGGTTGCGGGGGATGATCCACTCGATGACCCCGAAGGAACGGGCCAACCCTGATTTGATTGAGGCGTCGCGTCGTCGTCGGATCGCGCGCGGCGCCGGCGTGGAAGCGCAGGACGTGAGCGGGCTGGTCAAGCAATTCACGCAGATGCGCGGTTTGATGAAGGATATGGCGGGCATGGGCGTCGCGGATCGGATGAAGATGACGCAGGGGCTCGCGCAGTCCGGCATGCTCGAAGGCGGGCGCGTCCCGCGCAAGACAAAGGGCTCGACCAAGTACCAGCCACGCAAACGCGAGCAACGCAAGAAGCGTCGACGACGGTAACTTGACCGTCGGCGTTCCGCTGGGCTCTCGGCTGCACTGGCGGCTTGTCCGCGAGTGAGGACCACGTTCCCTGGGTGATGTCCGTGTCGACGCCAATTCGAGGAGGATCGCCACGCAACCCCTGACGAATATCGCGTCCGAGGCGGACTTCGCGCCATTGTCGGGCAAGACCGTCGCCGTCCTGGGCTGCGGTACGCAGGGGCAGGCGCACGCGCTGAACTTGCGCGACGCGGGCGCCAACGTGCTCATCGGACAACGGCTTGGCGGGCGCGGCGAGCAATTGGCGCGGGAAGCGGGATTCGAACCGCGACCTGTTGGTGACGTCGTGGCGTCCGCCGACCTGATCATCTTCGGTCTGCCGGACGAGAGCATGGGCGCGATCTTCGAGGCCGATGTGCGACCGGCGTTACGCGACGGGCAAACGCTCGGCTTCCTGCACGGCTTCGCGATTCACTACGGTCGCATCAAGCCGCCGAGTGGGGTTGATGTCGTGCTGGTGGCGCCGAAGGGGCAGGGGCGCGCGGTCCGTGCGCTGTACCAGGCGGGGCGGGGTGTGGCGGCGTTGATCGCGGTAGCCCAGGATTCGAGCGGCAGCGCCCGACGAACGGCGCTGGCGTGGTGTGCGGGGATCGGCGCGCATCATGCCGGGATCCTCGAGACCACGTTTGGGGACGAGACGGAGACGGATCTGTTCGGTGAGCAAGCCGTCTTGTGCGGCGGGCTTTCAGCACTGATCAAGGCGGCGTTCGAAACGCTGGTCGAAGCGGGTTATCCCGCTGAACTGGCCTATTTCGAATGCTGCCACGAAGTCAAGCTGATCGCGGACCTGTTGCAGGTGCATGGCATTACCGGTACCCGCGAACGGATTTCCAACACCGCCCGTTTTGGCGACCTGACGCGCGGCCCGCGGGTCGTCGATGAGCGCGTGCGGGAAAAGCTCCGTGAGATTCTCAGCGAGATTCGATCGGGTGCATTCGCTCGCGAATGGGTTGGCGAACACGACGCGGGCAAGCCGCAGTTCATGGCGCTGACGGATCGCGATCGGGAGCATCCGATCGAGACGACAGGCGCGCGCATTCGAAAGATGATGGGGCTGGACGGGAAATGAGGCGATCGGATTCGTCGGAGTTTAGCATGAAGTCGGTCGGTATCGTGGCACATAGTGCGGAGGGGGCGGCGCTGTGTTTCCTCGAAGCCTGTCATGAGGCCGAGCGCCGGCTCGGGCCGCATATGCACCCCACGATCGTGCTGAGCGCGGTCCCCATGGCGCTGAGCATGGAGGGTTGGGAGGCCGGGGATTATGCCGCGGTCGGAGAGCACCTGATGCACGGCGTACAGCTGGTCGCGGATGCCGGCGCGGATTTCTTTGTTTGCCCGGACAATACAGCTCATCTGGCATTGGAGCCGATCTGCGATCAGTTGCCCCTACCCGGACTGCACATTGCAGAGGTCGCTTGCGCCGAAATCGAGGAACGCGGATGGCGACGGGTCGGACTGCTGGGAACGAAGTGGACGATGACCGGGTCGGTTTACGCGGACGCATTGCAGCGTCGCAATATGGAACGGCTGATCCCCGACGAACCAGTGCGTGAACAACTGAATACGGCGATCTTTGACGAGCTATGTCGCGGCGAATGCACGCCCCAGACGACGGCGCTGTTCATCGAGGCCGTTCGTGAACTGAAGGAACGTGGTGCCGAGTGCGTGATCCTGGGGTGCACGGAAATCCCGCTGATCGTGACGCCGGCCAACTCGCCGTTGCCGCCGATCGATTCGACGCGGCTGCTCGCGCGCTGCGCAGTCGCCACGGCACTCAGTGATCGGCCACTTGCAACGAGCGGCGGTTGGCTTGTGCCCGAACGCGATCCAATGTCGACAGACGACACGAGCATCCTGAACCGCAAGGAGGCGTAACGATGCGACACGCGGTGATCCTGGCCGGCGGCGCCGGAACACGGCTCTGGCCACTCAGCCGACAGGCTCGTCCGAAGCAACTCCTGCGGCTCATCGGCGGACGCTCGCTACTGCAACTGGCGCTCGAACGCCTCGAGGGATTGTTCGCACCCGAACAGACGTGGGTGATAACGTCCGCGGATCATGTGGAGGTCGTGGCGCGTGAAGTCCCGAATGTTCCCCGCGAAAACATCGTTGGCGAGCCGGTCGGACGTGACACGGCCAACGCGATCGGATTGGCGGCGAATCTCATCGCACTTCGAGATCCCGGCGCAACGATGGCGGTCTTTCCCGCGGACCATCTGATCGAGCCCCGCGATCGTTTCCAGCAGGTGCTCTCGACGGGGCTGAGCGCCGTCGACGCGCACGCCGACGCGCTGCTCACCTTCGGCATTGTTCCGACCGAGGCGCACACGGGCTACGGTTACATTCATCGCGGCGACGCGCTGGATCGCGCGGACGCGAGCGGTGCCTATCAGGTTCGCGCGTTTCGTGAAAAGCCCGACGCGGACACGGCTCGAGCATACCTCGCGTCCGGCGAGTACTACTGGAACAGTGGCATGTTCGTCTGGAGCGTCGCGACGATCCGTGCTGAGTTGGAGCGGCTGCTGCCGGAGAATCAGCGGGCGTTGGCAGAGATTACCGCGAAGTGGGGGGATGGAGTCGGCGACGATGTCGCGCGGGCGTTCGGTGAGCTGCGCAAGATTTCGATCGACTTCGGCGTCATGGAGCATGCGCGGCGCGTGCTGGTGGTGCCGATGGATTGTCGTTGGCTGGACGTCGGTTCGTGGACGGCACTGCAGAACGTCGCGCCCGCGGACGCCGACGGCAATGTGACGGTCGGCACGAGTCTGACGCCGAGTGCGAAGAACAACGTGCTGGTGAGCGAAGACGATCATTTGCTGGTTGCGTTGGGCGTCGAGGACCTGATTGTTGTTCATGCCAGCGATGTTACGCTGGTGTGCCGCCAACAGGACGAGCAGCGCGTCCGGGAGCTGGTGGCGCTCTGCCAGGAACGGTTCGGAGAGCGGTACAGTTGAGCGGGTAGGCAACTCGGCGCGTGGCGAGTGGCACGGAGGCAGGGGGCAATGAATGCGCGGCGTACTGCGATTCGTACAGGTCGGGGCCTGGGCGGGGGTGCTTCTTTGTGTGTGTGCGTTTGTCACCACTTTCTTTGTTGAGGTCGTGTGGACGCCGACTTCGACGAAGGAGGTGTACTTGCGCCGCGGTCACGTCGGTCTGGTGTCGATCGGACTTCCGTTTCTCCATCCGGGCTTTGTCGTCCGGCCGACAGATGCGAACCCAATGAGCCCTTTTTCGGACATCGCCGACGGTCGCCTCCCGGTCAAATATGAAAGAGAGGTTGTCCCGGGCGCTAACCAGCTCTCTTCGTGGTTGCTTGTGGTGGATCTTTGGCTCATTGCCGTATTCTTCCTTGTGATCGCGTTGATCGCCCGTCGCTTGGCCGCGGGACGCCGCTGGATCGTCGGGCGCTGCGGGCAATGCGGATACGACCTGCGCGCGAGCGGGGACGTTTGCCCGGAATGCGGGGCCCGATCGCCTCGGAAGGTCGACGAGGGTAACGAGACGCCCGCTGCGTCCTGATTTGCTTCGGTTCAGCGCGCAATGGCGTCGGCTTTCTTGGTACGACGCATCGGTTGACGGATCATGCTGACTTCGAAGGTTCGCCGTCCGGGACGGAGAGGATACTGCGCGGATGCCGAAACGCGTATGGCTGACAGCGTTGCGAGTCGTGGCGTGGTGCGGTGTAGCGCTGTGTGTGGCGGCGTTTGTCGCGAACTACTTCGTTGCGATCGACCTTGGCGGGCGTTCCGGGTTTCTACTTCGGCTGCGAAATGGCCGCATGGGCGTAGCGCTGATGTCCGGACATCCGCCGGGGAACCTCGGTAGCACGGTTGTTTTGTGGGGGCGACACGACCCGTTGCGGGCATCGTGGGACCGGCTGTGGAGAGGCGATGTCGCACGCTACTTGCATGACGGGACGTTCCGGGCCGTCGAGGTAGATCTGTGGCTAGTAACGACGCTGTTGCTAGTGATCGCCTTGCTAGGTGCCTGGTTTGTCAGGCGGCGCGCGGACCTTGGGCTTTGTTCCAATTGCGGGTACGACTTACGCGCGAGCGGAGACGTTTGTCCGGAATGCGGGACCGAGACTGCAACGTGACAGGCGCGGGAACGCACGCTGTTGATGAAGGAACGCGTCTGTCGTCCCCCACCCTAGAAGGGTGGGGCACCTCGCGCGCGATTCAGCAATGTCTTCCGGATCCCCTCGCTTACGCTCGGGGTTCGTCCTCGCGGGGTGGCACTGGCGGCTTGTCCGCCAGTGGGGAGCAAGCTCCCTATGTGAGGCCTTTGTCTGCGCTGCCTGCCCTTACAAGATGCTCACCCTCTCCGGGTGGCACTGGCGGCTTGTCCGCCAGTGTTCGGAACGACCATGCCCGTCGCGTGCGCTCGGGAGAAGCAAGCTCCGTTTGTGAGGCCTTTGTCTGCGCCAAAGGCCCCGGCGCGAACCCGCGGCTCATCACATCGAGCCGCGCGCGCCAGGGAGCGGTCAATGGCGTGCGCGACGCCCGCCCCTCTTGGTCTTGGTGGACGTTCTCGTCGTCATTCGCGGCGAGCGCCTTTGGCCGCATAGGCGACGGCCCAGGCACGCAGCGCGTTTGCTAGGCCGGCACGTTTCGGTTGATCGGTTTCGAACCCGCGCTGCCCCATCTCGTTTAGCGCGTCCGCCAGCGACCAGCCCTCGATCGCAATGCGATACGCGGCGGTCAGGATACCGGTCCGGTGGAAACCCTGCTCGCAGTGAACGAGGACGGGGTGTTTGCCTTGGTCGCGCATGATCGCCAGAAACCGCTCGAAGACGTCCTCGGGCGGGACGCGCTGGTCACTGAAGGGCATGTGCACGAGATCCACATCGTTCTCTGCACACCAGCGCCGCTCCTTCCGAAACCAGCGCCCGCGGAGCGGGTGACGGGTTCCGCCGCGTGCGCAAACGATGGTTCGCAGCCCGTGCTTCGTTCGAATCTGATCCAGGTCGCGAACCCGCGGCTGACCGCTGCGCATCAGCACGCCTGGTGCGACGATCGAGAAGTGGGTCAATCCGTCGTAACGCGCGCCGAACAGGCCGGCCAGCCAGAGCTTCCACTGGTATGGGTCGCGGAGCCCGGCCCGAACGCGTTGCTCAGGTGCCGCGTCGCTCATGCGCTGCTGCATACCCGCGTACCCAGATGATCGCCCAGGATGACGCGGCGCATCGTGCCCGGCTTGAAGAGATTGAAGACGGTGATGGGAATGTCGTGTTGTTGGCAGACGTCGATGGCGCTCACGTCCATTACCCGCAGCCGCTGATCGATCACTTCATTGAACGAGACGCGCTCGTACAGCTTGGCGTCGGGGTTCGTCTTGGGATCGGCATCGTAGACCCCGTCGACCTTCGTGGCCTTGAGCAGGATCTCAGCGTTCAGCTCGGCAGCCCGCAGCGCGGCGCAGGAATCGGTCGTCACATGCGGGTTGCCGGTGCCCGCTGCCAGAATCACGACGCGACCCTTGTCCAGGTGACGGATGCAACGTCGGCGAATAAAGGACTCGCAGACGCGCGAGATCGACAACGCGCTCTGGACGCGGACCGATTGTTCGAGTCGTTCGAGCCCCTCCTGAAGCGCCAACGCGTTCTGGACCGTGGCCAGCATGCCCATGTAGTCGGCAGTCGCGAGATCGATCCCCAACTCGGATGCGAAACGGGCGCCGCGCATGAAGTTGCCGCCCCCGACGACGACCGCGACCTGCACGCCAAGATTGACGACGTCGTTGATCTCGCCGGCGATCCGGTCCAGCTCGGTGCGGTGGATACCGAACCCGCCCGGCGGGCAGAAGCCCTCTCCGCTGATCTTCAACAGAACCCGCCTGTATTGAGCCTTCTCGTGCATTATTGCTTCCTGACTACAAATAAAGACCGCGCGGCGGGATCTTAACCGCAGGTCGGTGTTTCGGCCAACGCAAGGCACGGATTAGCGCACACGGGCCGCCGACCGGTCGCGACGGCCGAATTGCCCGCAACGGTGGCGGCTCGTACGATCAAGGTATTGTGCGGGCACTCAGGATCAGCATGCCGAACAAGGAGAAGTAAGCGATGACGTCGCATCCGATGCGGACACGCGCGACGCTCGAGGTCGGCGACACGGGCACATTTACAAAGACCGTCACCGAAGCGGACGTATTCGCGTTCGCCGAGGCCACGGGCGACTGCAACCCGCTGCACATCGACGAGGAGTACGCACAGCGTAGCATCTTCGAACAGCGGATTGCGCACGGCATTCTCTCGGCCGGGATCATCTCGGCCGTGCTGGGAAGCGAGATTCCCGGGCTCGGCACGATCTTCGTCGAGCTGAACATACAGTTCATGAAGCCGGTCTTCTTCGGCGACACGATCAAGGCCACCGCTACCGTCATGCAGATCATCAATCCCAAGCGCGTCAGACTGCTTGTGGCATGTCTGAACCAGGACGGGGTTGATGTCGCGATCGGTAACGCGGTGGTCGTGCCGCCGGTGGAGACGCGACTGATCGGCTACGAACCTGCAGGTGACGCCGGGGGCGATCGCTGAAAGCGCGTCGGGTTGTCGCGGTGCTTTTTGCTCGCAATTTCGACGTCGGTTGGTAGAATTCGGGTTGGTGGCGAATGGATTCGCCGACGTTCTCGAAATAGCGCGCGGCGGCTTGCTAGGCCGCGTGACGCTCGAGCCGAATACATGGAGGTATCAGCATGTCTGCGCACACTTCTTTTTGGCAGCGAATGAGCAGTGTCTTTCGGCCGGCCGGCGACCGCAACGGCAAACGCAACGGTCGTATCCTCGACCCCCATCCCAGTTCTCATTCCATCTCCCATCCGAGTTCCCATTCGAGTTCTGACGCCGACGCTCATTCTGCGTCGGATGATTCGGCGGTGGGTTCGGCGAGCGACAACGGGAACGGGAACGGGAACGGGAATGGGAATGGAGCGCGGGCGGCGACGGTTGTCGCGGCCTCTGGCGGAGGCGCTCGCTCGCTCGTGCCGTGGGGACGCCGGGAGCCGTCGCTGAATCAGTTGCGGGAAGGCTATGACCGCGTGCTGCGGATGATGGACGAGATGCAGGGTCACTTCGAACGGCAGGATCGCCGATCGGAGCAGCTGACGCAGTCGGTCGAGCAGGTCGGTACGACGTTGCAGCGGTTGGCGGAGACGCAGAGCGTTCAAGGCGAATGCGTGCGGGCCATCGCGGACCATGCCGAGAACGCCAGCAAGCACACGGCGACCTTGTCGGCAGCGCTGGCCCGACTTCCGGAGTCGATGCAGACGCAGGCCGAGGCGGTGCGCTCGATGGTGCGTCACCTCGAGCGCTCGCACGTCGCGGACGGTCAATTGCACGACACGTTGGCCCGCTTCGGCGACGCCGTCGATGGGCTGCGGAACTCGAGCGAGGCCCAGGTGCGTACGCTGCAATCGGCGCACCGCGCAGATGAGGAGCAGCGCACGGCACTGACAGAATTGATTCGAGATCAGGGTCGACGTTTTGCGGCGATGTTCGTGGTATCGAGCGCGCTGGCGCTCGGCGCGCTCGCGACGGTTGTGACGTTACTCGTGGTTCGAGGGTAGCGCGTCGAATTGACGACGCTCATGGTGCACGGCTCACGCGGGCGGCGCTCTGTCGCGGCCGATCTCGTCCGCGTCCTGGTTGCGGTGCGGGGGGCGGCGCGTATACTTCGCGGAGGGAATCTCTCAGAGGCATTTCGGGCTCCGTTCTATGACATTGCATTCGGTCGTTGCCGCACGGTGGTGCTGGCTGGCGTTGCTGCTGCTTGCGGGGTGTACGCGGCAGGCGCAGGTGGTTCTGACGCAACCGTTCGCGCCGCCTTCGCAGCGAACGATCGAGTTGGCCGGCGATGAGGCGTACTATGACCAGGGTGCGGACGGGAGCCGGATTCTGATGGGCTTTCGTCTGCCGAGTTCGAAAGATGGCCCGCGCGCGTTTGCGGTCTTTTTGATGGTTCCGGACGAGCCGGGTTCGTATTCGCTGGGACCGACGTCGGAAGGTCGGGGTTTCCTGGTTCAGGAGTTGGGCAGTCTTGCGGGCAAGGCGACGTTCGTGCGCGGCGAGTGCCGGTTGAGTGGAGGACGGCGCTTTCGCAAGCTGACGTTGTCCGCGACTTGCGATGACGGGGCGCGTATCACCGGCGAGGCACGCCTCGAACAAACGGGGCCTGAGATTCGGCGGTTCGAGCGGTCCTACGCGGCCGATGTCGCATCGTTGCGAGCGGATACGTCGAGCGAACCGGGGGGTGAAGATGCGGACGCCGACGCGGTGCGTCGAGCGCCAATGCGCCCCCGTCCGCATGTTTCGCAAGACGATGCCGATGGGCTGTAAGTTTCGCTGTTCGTTCGACTTGCGCTAACGGAGAGTGGCGATAATAACCCGTCTGTGCCGCGCGGGTGCCGTGTTTCTTCGGGGAACATCCGATATTTTTATTGACAGGTTCGCTCGGACGAGGTTAGATTGTCGGGTGGTAGAGGAAGAAGCTGTGCGAGCATTGTGGGACCATTTCGTGGCTCGCGCGTAAAACGTTTTGCACAAGGAGGAGTGGAGGCAATGACCACCCGCCCAATCCGCGCAATGTTTGCGCTCGCCACGATCGGTATGATCTCCTGTTCTGTGTGGGCTACGACGCTGAGCGATGTCACTTTTCAGATTCGCGCGTCGAACGACATGGGTAGCGGCACCTGGGAGCTGCGAATCAATCCCGAGGACCTCAACGGCGACTACGACTGGGCACTTCCGTCGCCGGTGAACATCATGTCGTCCACCGGCGAGAAGCTCGGCACACTTACGGAGGCGTCGCTGTTCTACGCTGATCCCGACGGTGTGGATGGGCCGGCGTCGCAACAGGTAACGTTGGGGTTTGCGGTGCAGGCCGGCGCGCTGGACACGGACTTTTCGATCGACTCGGCGTTCGTGCAGTTTGCCCCGATCGCGAACGCGTCCGGGCGTGCGAGTGCTTCGATTACGGCGACTGACGTACTCGGTGGCGGTGCGGTGCTGACCGGATCGGGGCCGGGCGGCGGGGCGTACCTGGCGCAGTACAACGGCTTCGTGCCCGGCGGTGCGACGTTCGCCGAGGGAATCCAGAGTGTGATCGCCCCCATCAACGGTAGTAATTCCGGTTCGTTGAATGAACCGAACGGCGGCGGCTTCCAGGCGATTGGCGGCAGCGTCGCGAATATGAGCGCGCAGCTCAATTTCAACCTGACGGCGTTCGACATCGCAAGCGGGACTAGCAACTACGAGATCGTTCCGGAACCGGCGTCGCTCGGTCTGTTGCTGATCGGTGCGGCGACGATGTTTCGTCGTCGGTAGGCGCTGGCCCGCGCGTACAAGCGAATACCGTGCATCGATTGGACTGAAGGAGGAGGAGAAGCGATGCATGCCACGCACAAGCTTCGGCTTTCGGCTGTGATGGTTGCGCTCGGATGTCAGATTGCCGCCGTGGCCGGGACGACGTTCTCGACGCCGGTGATGCGGATCGAGGCGACGGCCGGTCCGTTGACGGGCAGTTTCGAGATTCCGATGGCGAACCCGGCCGGACCGGATGTTTTCACGGCATTTCAATTGGCCCCGATCGACATTCTCGATACCAACACGAATGCGTTCATTGCGCGGCTCAACAGCGCCAATGTCGTGATTCAGACGGGCGACACGAAGCGGCTCAATCTGGGTTTCGTGCTGGAAGCCGGTGATGCCGACACGGACATCTCGATTTCGTCGTCGGTGCTGGCGTTCGATCCGCTCGCGGATGCGATGGGACGAGCCACGGCGTCATTGACGGTGACGGATCAGAACGGTGATGGTGCCACGCTGACCGGCCTTGGTGCCGGTGGTATGAGCTATCGCACGATGTACAATGGCGGCGTCCTCTTCGCGGACGGGATCAACTCCGTGGTTACGGGGCCCGGCGGCAGTATGAGTGGCGACGTCAACGTGCCGGCGGCGGGCGAGTTGCCGATCGGCGTGCCCGTTTCTGAGATGAATGCGACGCTGGACTTCCGCGTGACGGCTGGCGACAGCGCGAGCGGAACGACCAACTATCTGATCCTGCCGGAGCCGGCGTCCGTCTTGCTGATGCTCGGGCTCGGTCTGTCGGCGCTACGCCGTCGATAGGAAGTTCTTTCAGCGGGTAGCGCCCCGCTGGGGTGCGGCCCGCAGATTGATGGATTCGTGACAACTTGTGGGGTTGCGAGTGGATGGGCTATGAACCGCACTACATGGACCTGTCTTGTCGCTGGCTTGATCTGTTTGGGTGTGACCGAGGCGCGCGCCCAGCTATCGGCGGATCTACTGCGCGTTGAGGCGGAGAGCCAGTTTGGCGAGGGAACGGTGGTTATCAATGCCGCCGACGGTGAGTGGGATATTCAGGCCGGACGATATGTTTGGGCGTTGAGCCAGCCGTTGGACGTGCGTGATCGCGAGGGGGCGACCATTGCCACGCTGTGGAGCGCTTCGATCACGGTTTTTGCGAGTCCGAAGATCGACCTGAGCGTTTCGGTCGAATCCGGGGATTCGCAGACGACCTTCGTGATGGACTCCACGTACCTGCACCTGTCTTCCAAGAACGATCAGGTCGAGGCGCGGGCGCGGGCGGCGTTCAGCATCACGGATTTGAATTTCGATGGTGCGGAGTTGCGCGCGTTGGGGCCGCCGGGGTCGGGTGCGTTTCGTGCTGAGTACAATGGCGACGCGCTGTTCAGTCAGATGATCTCGCGTATCTTCACGAGTGCCAGCGGCAGCGCTTCGGCTTTTCAGAACGATCCCAGCATCGGTTTTCGTCCGGTTGGTGGTGATGTGGGCGGAATGGAATCTCGATTGGCGTTTACGGTGACACCCGGTGATATTGCGTCGGCCACGACGACGTTTGAGTTGTCGGGCGCCGGGTCGGCCGACTTCTTCTTCGTCGGTGACTTGAACTGTGATACCGAGGTCGGTCTTGCGGACATCACGGGCTTCGTGACCGCGATGACGGATCCGGTCGGTTATGAGCTTCTGTTCCCGAACTGCGACCCGCTGCTTGCCGATGTGGATGGCAGTGGGGACGTTTCGGTTGCGGACATTAACGGGTTCGTGTCGGCGGTTCTGTCGCGCGCCGCTGAGTGATTGTGTGAGGGCGGCCGGGCGCGCACGTGCGGCCACGTTCGATTGTTGTATGCGCATTCTTCTGCTGGCGTCTGGCTTGTTGGTTTCCCCGGCGTTTGCGCTCGGCGGCGACCACGGCATGACGGACCTTCTCTTTCCGGCGCAGCCGCTGACGGTTCGGCTCGCGGTGTTGCCTGCGAGCTATGGAGCCGGTGCGGTTACGGATATCGAGCTTGCGGATTTCGACGGTGATGGTCGCCAGGACATTGCGGCCTTGTGGTATGCGTCCGGCGCATCGGCGGCGCAGCGCAAGCGCCGACTGACCATATTGCGAAGTTCGTTTCAGGACGGCGCGCTCGCGCTCAATGATGATCGCGAGTACGACTTGTACGTCTTCAATCCGGCGAACGAAGCGGCGTCGATTTTCCGTAACGGGACGGCGGACCTGGGTGTCGGCGATTTTGACGGGGACGGTGACCCTGATCTCGTGGCGACTCCTTTCTTCGGCGACGAGGTGTGGTTCTTCGAGAATGATGGGGAGGGGGATTTTACGCCGCACTTGCGGTTCATGTTCGAGAACCTTCCGCTGGCGAACTTCTTTCTGACGCCACCGGAGGTGCTGGCGGCGGATTTCGATCTGGATGGGCGGGATGAGGTGGTTTATCTGGCCGATCCGGTCCAGCAGGTGCTGGGGGCTTTTATTCACTTCTGGGACACGCCGGGGTCGATTGCGGATCTGGAGCGCGTGCCGTGGGAGGGCCTCGACGGCGCGGTGTTTGCGCAGTGGACGCGGGGTTTGGCGGTTGGTGATTTCGATGGGGACGACCGTCCGGACCTGGCATTCACGGGGTCGGTGAATCCGCCGAACGAGGACGACCCGGTGCTGACGGTGTGGTACGACTTCGACCCACCGACCGGACGTTTCCGCGTGCACAACGAGTTCCCGACGATTCTTTGCTCGGATGTAGTGGCTGTTCCGAACAACGGGTGTCCGCCGAGTCTGCTGATCGCGGATTTGGATGGTCGACGGATCGAGTACTGGGACAATGATTGTGAGACGTTGCTGGACTTCGCGCCGGTGCAGCGTCTGGACGGCTATGCCGGCTTGTCGCCGGACCGCGGTTTTACGGCGGCGGCTGGGGATCTCAATGGTGATGGTTGGGTTGATCTGGTGACCCGGCAGAAGCTGGGCAGTCCGGTGGATCGTCAGCAGATCGAGATCACGATTGCGAAGGAGGGGGGGCGTACGTGGCACCGTCAAGCGACACGAATCGACACTCGCGGGTTTGCGAACGACCCTGACAATCCGATCCTGCGTCCGCGCGGGCTGGCCGTGGGTGATCTGGTCGGGACCCGGCTGCCCGAGATCGTGGCCGGGTTTGGGTTGTCGCCGATCGGGGGGCGGAACGAGCGGCAACTGGCGCTTGGGCTGTGGCTCAACGGTTGTGTCGCGGACGTGGATCGAAACGGCCGGACGGATTTCTTCGACGGGCTTTCTTTGTACGAGTCGCTCGACCGATGCGCCGGCGAAAGCCGCTTCAACCCGGATGCTGACTTCAACAAGGACGGCTGCGTGGACGAGGCCGACCTCTCGATCTTTGATGAAGACAGGGGCTGCGAGTGTTGTCGGATGCTCGGCGACCTGAACTGCGACGGCAGTGCCAGCCTTTCCGACGTAAACGCGTTCGTGCTCGCGGTGACGGCGCCGGATTCGTACAGGTCGTTCTACCCGATCTGTCCGATTTCCAACGGCGACTTCACCGGCGACGGCGTCGTCAATGTCAACGACATCAACCGGTTCATCGCACGGATTACCGTTACGGCGCCGTGAGATGTGAGGCCACCGCGCCCGAAGGAATGTTGCTGTCTGTTATCAGCGTTTGATGGTGCGTTCCACGACGCGCCCGACTGGCGGGGTTGCAGTTTGCGTACGGTGGACTTGGAAGACGGCGGGGTCGCTGTCCGTGGGTGCTGTGCGTGTCGTTCGCCTTCCGGGCTGCCTTGGCGACGGAGCGGCGGGTGCGGTATACTAAACAGTCTTAACAAATTTTGGGCCGTTTCTACGTCATATGCTTACGGAGGGCGCGTGCATGGCGCAAGTGAGCGATATCCGGAACATCGCACTCGTGGGGCATTCAGCGGCGGGAAAGACGACGCTCGGCGAAGCGATGTTGCTCAAGGCCGGTGTAACGAACCGCCTCGGCAAAGTCGACGACGGGTCCAGCGGCCTGGATCATGACGAGGAGTCGAGAGAGCGCAAGCACAGCGTCGACTCGACGCTGGGGTACTTCGAGCACGACGGCAAGTTGATCAACTTCGTCGACACGCCGGGGATGCCGGACTATGCGGGGCAGGCGATCGCCGCGCTGGCGGGCGTGGAGACGGCTGCGATCGTGGTGTCGGCGGTCGGTGGCATCGGCGTCAACACACGTCGGATGAACACCGTCGCCGAGAGCTTCGGGTTGGCGCGGATGATCGTGATCAACCGGATCGACGCCGACAACGTCGACCTGACGGAAGTTTACGAGGCAGTGCGCGAGACGTTCGGGCCGACGTGTTACGCGATCAACCTGCCGGCCGACAACGGTCAGCGTGTCGTCAACGTCTACACGGAGCTCAGCGGTGAAACTGATCTCGGTAGCGTCGAGGATGCGCATAAGCAGTTGATCGAAGCGATTGTCGAGACCGACGAAGGGCTCATGGAAGCCTACATGGAGACGGGCAGCGCGCCGCTCGACAAGCTCGGCCCGGCGATGGCCAAGGCCTGTGCGGCCGGTACGCTGACTCCGGTCATGTTTACGAGCGCGACGAACGACGTCGGTATCACCGAACTGATCAGTGCGTTCAAGGCTTTCGCGCCGGGACCGGCGTGGGGCAAGCCGCGCGCACTGATCGAAGGCGAAGGGGAAGAACAGAAGGAGACCCCGATCGAGGTGAGCGCCGATGGGCCTTTCATCGGTCAGGTGTTCAAGATCACGACCGACCCCAAGAGCCACATCAAGTATTGTGTCACGCGGATCCATAGCGGGACACTCAAGCATGACGGGCAGATTATGCTCGAGTCGGAGCGCAAAGGTCATCGACCGGGTCACATTCTCAAGCTGCGTGGCGGCGAGCATCATGAAGTGCCCGAGGCGATTGCGGGAGATATCGTCGCGTTCGCCAAGCTTGAGGCGCATATCGGAACGATGGTGTTCTCTGCTCCGACCGACGGCCGTGCGGCGCTGCCGAAGTCGCCGGTCCCGATGTTCTCCTTGGCGCTGGAGCCCAAGGCGCGTGGCGACACCGAGAAGGTCGGTGCGGCGTTGCATCGCTTTGCGGAGGAGGATCCGTGCTTCCAGTATCACCGCGACCCAGAGACGCACGAGTTGCTGATGAGCGGCCTGGGCGAGCTGCACCTGAACGTGATCCGCAGCAAGATGAAGCGGTATTTCAAGCTCGAGGTCGAGACGCACGCGCCGAAGATTCCCTACCGTGAGACGATCTCCGGCGTCAGCAAGAATGTCGAGTATACGCACAAGAAACAGTCAGGTGGCGCGGGGCAGTTCGCGCGGGTGTTCATCGACATGGGCCCGCAGCCGCGCGGCGAGGGTTACCTGTTTGAAGACAAGATCTTCGGCGGGGCCATCGACCAGGCGTTTCGACCGAGCGTTGACAAGGGAATCCGCGAGCAGATGAAGAAGGGCGTCATCGCCGGTTGTCCGGTGGTGGATGTGAGAGTGGCATTGGTCGACGGCAAGACGCACCCGGTTGACAGCAAGGACGTCGCGTTCCAGATCGCGGGCCGACAGGCTTTCAAGAAGGCCTTCATGCAGTGTTCGCCGATGCTGCTCGAACCGGTGGTCAAGGTCGAGGTCTACGTGCCGACGGATAATGTCGGCGACATCACGCGGGATCTCGCGGGCAAGCGCGGCCAGATTCTGGGCCAGGATGTCTTGCCCGGGAACCAGACCTGTATTTATGCGACGGTCCCGTTGGCGGAGGTCGCGAACTACAGTTCGCAGCTCAAGAGTGTGACCGCCGGTCAGGGCAGCTATTCGATGGAGTACAGCCACTACGACATCGTCCCGCCGAACGTGCAGCAACAGGTGATGGCGGCTTACAAGTCCGGGGACGACGAGGACGAATAACGGCGCGGGTGCGTTCCCCGAAAGGAACGCACCGCACCCTCCTCCTCACACGCTTGCGGGCTTTGGCCCCTCTGCATCACTATGGATTGAAACGCCGCTGGAATCCGGCGGCGTCGACCAGATCCGTATCATCGTCATCGTCACTGTCATAGCATCGACAGGCCGTATTAACGGCACCGCCCGGTCCGCGCAGGCATGCTCCGAGTTGCTGGAATTCTTCGAGGCCCACGCCGATGGCCGGTGGACCTGAAGGCCGATGGGCCGAAAAGAAGGCCCAGGCCAGATCGATGCCGCGCGCGTCGCGGCAACGGCGACCGAGCACCGCAGGCAGTGCGACCTGCGGATCGGTCGGGAGTACCGGGATCGCGTGGCCGCCGCCGACCATCCGGTAAAGGACGACCGGAGGCGGTGTCTGTGGTTGCACGCGGTAGGTGAACTCCAGGATTCGTGCACCGTCTGCGGGGTCGATATCGGGGAGCAGGCGCGTGGTCGGTGGCTCGAAGATGCCGTTGACGCGGCGCCAGTAGGCGACGGTCTCGGGGCCGGACCGGACGGGGGCGCCACCGAAACCGACCACACCACCCTCCCAGGGCATTAGCGGGTCGGCGTCGCCGTTCAGAATCATGACTGGTCGTATGGACTTGGGCTTGGGTACGACGGCCTCTGGCAGGTTGGCGATGAAGGCCGCGCCGGCGGCGAAGTGATCGGGGTATTCGATGAGCATCCGGAACGCCATCATCCCGCCGTTGCTGGCGCCGGTCACAAAGACCGCGCGTCGATCGAAACCGCGCCGGGTCGCTTCACAGGTGATCGTGGCCGCGATGAAGCCGGCGTCGTCCTCTTCGGAGATCGGGTTGCCAACCGATGGACGGAGATCGTTCCACGTCTGACGATCGCCGCCGGCGTCTCCGGTCATGGCATTGAAGCCATTGGGCGCAAGGACCAGGAAGCCGTTGTCCTTTGCGATTTGCAGCCAACGATGCGTTGCAGCGGTTTCTTCCAGAATGGTTCGCATGCTTTGTGTTCCGCCGTGAAGCACAACAACCACGGGCGCTCCCGGTCGATAGGACGCGGGTTCGGCCACGATGTAGTATCGATGGAGCCCGTCGTGTTCGATCGTATGCTCGGTGTGCGGGATCACGGACGACGGCTGGTCGGCGACGGCCATGCGCGCCGCCAACAGAATGAGAGCCGCCAGCGGCACGCGCGTGTAAGCCGGGCGACACCCGCGAATCAAGTTGGTTTTTGTTGTCATTTGAACCCTCGTCGCGGACCGGGAAAATGCACGTTATGAATCCAAACGCCCGCGGTGCGTTGCGATTGCAGTTGTCTTGGCCGGTCCCGGAATTCACGGCGTCGGGGCATTTGACGCGGTCGTGCGGATGTTCCGATATGATAGGGAGTGCGTGCTTGCCGGCGTGCCATTCGGCATCTGTCCCGATTTGGGGCAGGTTGGCGAGGGCGCGTTCTGTTGGGTTGGCATAGTCGCCATCGTCATGGAAGGGAGCGTAATAATGTGCAGGGATGCTGGATGGTCGCGGATATTGCGCGTGTTTGTCGGGCTGGTGGGTAGCGTCGCGGTTTTCGTCATGATGACGGGGTGCCCGCCGATGCTGCCGCCGGTGTCCGGCGATGCGACGGCGGTGGGGGTTCAGAAGATTGCAGGCGGGTTTACGTCCCCGGTCGCACTGACGGTCGCGGGGGATGGGACTGGTCGACTCTTCATCGTCGACCAGGTCGGCGTCATCCGGATCTTCGACGGAACGACGGTGCGGGCCCAGGCGTTTCTGGACCTGACCGATCGGGTTGCGGTACTGAGTCCGAACTTCGATGAACGCGGGCTGCTCGGGCTCGCGTTTCATCCCGACTATGCCAACAACGGTCTTTTCTATGTCTACTACGTGCCGCGAGATGGGGGCAATCGCACCCGACTGGCGGAGTTCTCGGTGTCGGGGGACCGCGATCTGGCCGCGGCGGATAGCGAGCGAGTAGTGCTCGAGATCGAGCAGCCGCAGAACAACCATAACGGCGGGCAGCTGGCGTTCGGACCGGACGGCTACCTCTACATCGGTGTTGGCGACGGTGGTGGCGCCAATGATACGGCGGACGGGCATACGCCGACGATCGGAAACGGTCAGGACAAGTCGACATTGCTCGGCAAGATCCTGCGGATCGACGTTGCCGGGGACCCGTACGCGATCCCCGCGGACAATCCTTTCGTCGATGATGTTGACGCGCGGGACGAGATCTACGCGTTCGGCTTGCGCAACCCCTGGCGTTTTTCGTTCGATCCCGCTACGGGCCGCCTGTTCGTGGGTGACGTCGGGCAGAATCTGCTCGAAGAGGTCCACATCGTCTCCGCCGGCGATAATCTCGGTTGGAATCGGCGGGAGGGCACGACCTGCTTCAACCCGAACAATCCGGCCCAGCCGCTCGCGACCTGTCCGCCGAGCGGGTTCGAAGGCGAGCCCCTGGTCGATCCGATCTTCGAGTACGGGCATGTCGATGCCGACGGGAATCCATTCGGCCTGTCCGTCATCGGCGGGTTCGTTTATCGCGGCATGGCGTTGTCCGGGCTGCAAGGCCAATACCTCTTCGCCGACTGGAGTCCGGGTTTCCTTGAAGGGGACGGTCGGCTGTTTCGCGCGTGGGTGGGAGATGACGGCGCCTGGGCGTTCGAGGAACTTCGAATCGAGAACAAGTCCAGCGGGCGTATCGACCGTTTCATCCTCGGCCTGGGCCAGGACGCGAGCGGCGAGTTGTATGTCCTGACGACTGCCAACGGCGGACCAGTCGGCCAGACCGGCGAAGTCTACAAGCTCGTACCGACGGCGGGGGGCTGACGATGAACCAGCGTGCATACTCGCCGAACTCGTGGTTGGAGATGGGCCGTTTGGGGGCGATCACGGGCGGTCTGGCGTGTCTTCTGCTGATCATGACGGCTGGATGTCCGTTGCCGACGGATACGTTGCCGCCGACGGACGGGATGGTATCGTACGGGCGCGACGTGCAGGCGATTTTCGACGCCAAGTGTGTTTCCTGTCACCAGCCGACGGGTTTTGCGGCGTTGACAGGTATTCCGTTGGATCTGCGGGCTGAGGAGAGTTTCGCGTCGCTCACCGACGGAGCGAGCGTGCAGCGGAGCGACTTGCCATTCGTGGTTGCTGGCGACCCGGAGGCGAGTTTTCTGTTCGACAAGGTGGATACGGGGTCGCCGATCGTGGGATCTCAGATGCCGATCGGTGCGTCATTGACTGACGCCGAACGCGAGATCATTCGCCAGTGGATCGCGGACGGCGCGATGGATAACTGATCATGAGTGATTCGCGAGCCAGTCAGCCGCTTTCGGAATCGGCGAACCTCGGTCCGTCGGCATCGCCGATGTTCTCGAATCGCCGACTGTTGCTGATCTTTCTGCTGATCGACGCGGTGGTTGTCGCCGTCGTTCTGATGTTGATCTTCAGCTGGTCGCAGCAGTTGCCGAAGCGGTTTGGTGTCGTCAAGGAGGGCGAGCTCTATCGCAGCGGTGAGATCACGCCGAAACAGCTTGCGAATCTACAGCGCGAATACGGGATTCGGCGAATCATCTCGTTGCTGAACCCGAGCGCACCCGAGAGCCACGCGGAGCGCGCTGCCGCCGATCAACTCGGTATCGTCTGGGACAACGTGCCGCTTCGCGGGGACGGCTCGAGTACGGAGGCCGAGCGCACCCGGATCCTCAACCTCATACGGCGGCCCGAGGCGGGGCCGACGCTGGTTCATTGTGCCGCCGGCGCGAATCGAACCGGTCTCGCGATCGGGTTATACCGGATTCACGACGAAGGGTGGGGCTACGAGCAGGTCCTGGCGGAGATGCGCGACTATGACTTCGAGGATCTGCCGAAGCACCAGAACCTGCGCGACGCGCTGAAGGAGGCCGAGACGATGCGGGACGAGCAGGTCGCAACGTCACAACCAGTTCCATCATAGGTGAATTGCGGAGGCGGGCATGACGGTTCCAGTGCGACTGCGGGAAGTGCGGGACAGTGACCTGCCGATCTTCTTCAATCACCAGCAGGAGTTGGAAGCGGTGCGGATGGCGGCATTCACGCACGAGGATCCGTCCGATCACGACGCGTTCACGGCCCATTGGACGCGGATCCGTGCGAACGACACGATCACGCTTCGGACGGTCGTGTTGGCCGATGGGGCGAGCGAGACGGTCGTTGGGCACGTCGCCTGCTTCTATCGGGGTGACGATCTCGAGGTCACGTACTGGATCGGACAGGCGCATTGGGGGCGTGGTGTCGCGACTGCTGCCCTGTCACAGTTGCTGGCCGAGGTACTGGTTCGTCCGATGCATGCCCGTGTGGCGCACGACAATCGCGGTTCAATCCGCGTGCTGGAGAAGTGCGGGTTCAACGTTTGTCGGCAGGAGCGCGGCTTCGCGCACGCGCGTGGGGAGGAAATCGACGAACTCGTCATGCGGCTAGAGTAGTGCCGCTCGGGCGCCGTGGTGCATCAAGCGTTCTCGTCCTGCCACTCCTCATACCAGGCCATCTGGATTGCTTCGAGCTTTTTCTCGTTGCTGGACTTGGGATCGTCCGTGAACTCCGGCAGTTCGCAGACCCACTTGTGCAGGTCCGTGAAGCGCACGCTTAACGGGTCGAGATCGGGGTGTTTCTCGAAGAGCTGGATGCCGATCTCCTCGGAATCAGTCCAGTTGAGCTTCATGGCGGTCCTTTTCATGCGTATTGAAAGTAGCCGTGGTTTCTGCAGGGGATTGTAGCACGGGACCGTCGGCGGGCGAGACGTCAGTGCCACCCGCGGAAACGAAGAGACCGGACGCACAGTGCGAGCCTCGAGCGCAAGCGACGGGTTCTATCGGCTCGCGTCATTTGGACCGCTCGCTCGCGCTCGCGGCTCGTTGTGGCAGGTGTCTACGCCAAGGTGCCCATCCCTTCCAGAGATGGGGGACGGCGGGTGGCACTGGCGGCTTGTCCGCCCGTGTTTGGAACTAGCTTGAACAACCATGCGACAACTCGCGGGAATCACGTGCTTCGAACCGCACACCGACGACAGTGACGCCCTTTCACTGGCGGACAAGCCGCCAGTGCCACCCAGAAAGACCAAAATCACTTCGTGGTGTTGCGTGCCTGTATTGTCCGCGGCGACTCAGCCGGTGCCGTGTGGTGCGAGGTCGGGATGGTTGAACGCGATGGTTTTTTCCCGGGCCGCCAGCTCTGCCATCTCCTCCGCAAAGACCGTTTCGCGGATGCGTCGACGACTGGCGCCATAGTCCCACTCATGCGAGTACGGCTGCCAGCCGAACGCATCGAGCAGTGCGTGGATGCCGACCCGGGTTGCTTCGTAGGGGTCCTCGATACCGAGTTGCCCCGTGGTCAGGCTGGAGTCCATGATGGCGCGCGCCCCGAAGGAGATCGCCCACAGCGTGAATGCAATTTCCTCCGGGCGGCGTGGGCCCTGAAGCGTCAGGTCGCCGTCACGGATCGCTTCCTGGATGATCCCGCTCAGGACCCGCATCGAGCGGTTGTCCGGTCGGCCGGGGCCCTCTGCCTGATCGCACGTTGTCTTGCCCAGCATCGATGCCACGCGAATGATCTGCATCGAGCGGTAATGGTACGGGTAGAGCCGAAAGAAAAGTTCGTCCGCTTCCGCAAGCGCGATCATGCGCTCCCGCGTTCGACCGTCGAAGGCGGCGGCTCGTCGAAAGAAATCATCGCGTTTGTCGAGATTCTGTATCGTCTTACTTGCCAACATGTTACAGCTCGCCTGTCCCCTTCCTGGGATCTCTTGTGCCGCGAATGCCCGGCGTGTCTCCGTTCTCAGCCATCAATCCTATCGGCACGCGTCAACCGATCGCGGCAGCGCGCGTCGTTCATATCGGCGTGGCCCCGAGCGCCATTGGCGCCGGGCGCGTGGCGCCTGTTGCGAAAATGGCGTCGCAGCCGCTGGAAACGGGCGATAACTATAGTCTTTACAAAACCTTACTGGCTTCGGGACACCCTCGTCCGCCGAGACAGCTGGGCAATCGGCAGAATGCACCGGTTCCAGATACCGATTCGAGAGGTTTCGCGTGGCTGGGCCGACACGGTTCACGGTAGGATGTCGATAATCAGGTATCAGGTTGGGCCAAGGAGGTGCGATGGTGATCCGCATGTGGACGACGAAATCCCGAACGCCGATCTTGGGCGCGGCGCTGCTGGCAGCCTTGCTCGTCGGTTGTGATGGCCTGGAGTACGTCGTACACCTTGCGGAGGGGCAGGGGCAGATCGTCGGGCAGGTCGAGCCGATCGACAAGGTGCTCGCCGACCAGCGACTGAACGACGATGAGCAGTACAAGCTGGAATTGATCACGCGCGTTCGGCAATATGCGGTCGACGCGATCGGGCTCAACGCAGGGGCTTCCTACACGCAGTTCTACGACACCGGCGGCGATCCGCTATCGTACAACCTGTCGGCGTCCCGCAAGGATCGGCTGGAAGCGGTCACGTGGGAGTTTCCGATCGTCGGGCGGATTCCGTACCTCGGCTTCTTCGATATGACCTACCTGGAGCGGATTCAGGCGGATCTTGTCGCGCGCGGGTTCGACACCTACGTCTACGAGGTCGACGCATACAGCACGTTGGGCATCTTCGAGGATCCGGTGCGTTCGCCAATGCTTCGGCGTGGCGTGATCTCGCTGACCGATACCATCATTCACGAGCTGCTGCACAATACCATCTGGCGTCCCAACCACACGACGTTCAACGAGTCGCTCGCAACTTTTGTAGGGCGAACGGGCGCGATGCAGTTTCTGCGCGTCGAATTCGGGCCGGATTCCGAGGTGCCGGCGTTCGCTCAGCAGCGTTTCGCTGATGTCGATCTGATCAACACGTTCCTGTTCGGGCTCTACAATGACCTCGAGGTGCACTATGCCCGTGATCTGTCCAAAGACGAGCTGATCGCCGGTCGGGAGGCGGTGTACGAGGCCGGTCGAAGGCGTTTCGTCGACGAGGTCCAGCCCACGCTGAGCGTCCCGGACGGCTACTCGTTCTACGCCGAGCTTCCGACGAACAACGCGTGGATGCTCGGAAACTATCGTTACAACCTGAACTTGGACGTCTTCGAGCGGGTATACGAACTCAACGGGCGCGAATGGGCCCCGACCCTCGAGGTGTACCGCGCCGCCGCCAATGCGAGTGGCGAACCGTTCAGCTATCTGCGCGATTGGGTCGCGGCACGCGAATAACGGTTGGTGGCCCCCAAGCCGACGACGGTAATAGTTGCAGTTACTTTCCGATCAGCGCCATTGCTTCGGCGCGGGTGCTCTGGCTTTCGCGCATGATGCCGCGGACCGCCGAGGTGACCATCACGCTCCCGGGCTTTCGAACGCCGCGACAAGTCATGCACGTGTGTACCGCCTCGATGATCACCGCGCAGCCGCGGGCCGCGAGCCGTTCACGGAGCAGGTCGGCGATCTGTGACGTCAGGCGCTCCTGAACCTGCGGTCGGTGCGAGTACACGTCAACGATTCGCGCCAGCTTTGAAAGGCCGAGGATCTTGCCGCCGGGGATGTAGGCGATGTGCGCTTTGCCCTCGAACGGCATCAAGTGGTGCTCGCACATACTGTTGAACGGGATGTCACGGAGGACCACCATCTCATGATGGTCCTCGTCGAAGACGGTTTGCAGGTGCGTTTCGGGATCCTCGCGCAGGCCGGCGAACAACTCCGCGTACATGCGGGCCACCCGGTTAGGCGTCTTTTGCAGCCCGTCGCGGTCCGGGTCCTCGCCGATAGCGATTAGGATTTCGCGGACGGCGCGCTCGATGCGCGTCAGGTCCACTTCCGTGTTTGCATAGTTCGGATCGATCATCAGTCACCGTTCGTAGCCAAAGAAGCGTCGGCACAACGGTTGATGATAGCGGCAGGGCGGTGGAGGGCCTAGCATCGAGGGCCCGGAGCATCCCATGCTTGGCGCACGAGGCAACGGCTGATCGGTGGTGTGTCCCCTTCTAGGGTGGGGGACGCGTTTCGACCAACTGCAAACCACGTCGCGAGTCTGCGTCCCTGTTGACGGGCGGGGTAAAGACGCCCCCCAACTATATTGGGCCGCTGATCACGCAATCTCGCGGTTTGGCAAGAAAAAACAAGCCCGGTACGACCCGCGTCACCGGGCGTTGGAAGCCGGCGTGCGTCTTATGGCGCCGGCATTTCCTGGAGCTTTTGATCCAGAATGCGCAACTCGAGATCCGCGAGCTGGACGTGGGCTTCAACCGTTTGCAGTTCGGCCTGAACGGCGCTCAGTTCGGCATCGTTGACCAGTCCGCGCTCGGCTAGTCGGCTCAAGCGATCGTGTTGCGCGATGACGACCTCGAGTCGGCCGCGCGCTTGCTGGCGGGCGGCGATGGCACCGAACCGCATTTCCCGTAGTTCGACAGTGGCCGCCGATAGTGTACCGGCCAAGAACTCGGCGCGCAGTGCTCGGCGACGCTCGATCGCTTCCAGCTCCGATTCGATCGCGATGAGCTCGGCACGCGATGCAAGTAACTCCGCGCTCGATGCCATGCCGGCTTCGATCAGCGATTGAGCATGGTCCGCGTCGTTATGAACTAGTTCCAATCGTATGCGCACTGCCCGGCGTCGCATCTCCAGCCGTTCGGTCACGAAGTCTCGGCCCGCTACCCGTGGAGCCGAGAGCGCATCATTCGGTTCTTTCCCCGTTAAGCGGGTCTCTTCGAGTTCGAGCTGCCGAACCGCGACTTCCATCTCTGCCTGCTGCTGCTGCGTCTCGAATCGCCGAAGTTCGCGCTGGGGTGCCGAGCCGCGATCAACCAGCGCGCGCATCCGAGAATACTCGCGGTGGTGATGCTCCAGTTGTGTGCGCGCGATCTCCAGCAGCGTCGCGGCGCGGGCTGCGTAGAGGTCGGCGGCCTGGCTATCGGGGAGACGGATCGCGGCGTACGTGCCGGCGCCGCCAATGCACATCGAAACGGCTGCCAGCGCAAACGCCGCGGCCCATTGGTACCGAAACCGTCGCAACGGATCCACGCCATTCAGCGTCTTCCGACGACGGACCGTCGAATCAAGTTCCCACGCGAGTCGGTCAACGAACTTCTGGTCAGGGGCCTGCATGTCATTCGGCTGTTGATCGGTCACGGTGTTTCTCCTTCTGCGGTTCGCATGATCGGTTTCAAGCGTTTTTCCAGTGATTGCCGCGCGCGGCGAAGACGTCCTTCGACGGCACGCTCCGAGACACCGAGTTCGTCGGCGATGGCGCGCGTCGATCGACCCTCGATGTAGAACGCTTCCAGCAGGCGGCGCGCCGGTCGTCGCAGTCGTGCAAGCCCGGCGTACACGATGACAGTCGTATCCGGATCTTCCAATGGCGCTGTCGCCAGTGCCCGTTCGACCAGGGACGCGTCCAGTGCCTCCGGTCGGCGTCGCCGATAGTGATTCAGGAGGATGTTGCGGGCGACCGTTTGCAGCCACGCCAGCGGCTGTTCCGGCGTCCGTCCATCGCTCCACTCCGCGACCGCACGCAGATAGGTCTCTTGTGTCACGTCCTCGGCCAACTGCCGCGAACGGCCCGTTCGGCGGGCCACGAATCGATACAAGGAGTGAATCGTTGCCCGGTACATCTCCGCGATGTCAGCGGTTCGATCCTCGGCCGTTCGCCTCATTCGCCAAGCGCTCCTGGTGTCGACAGCGTGCGGGCTCACGAGCCCATCTATTACGCTGACACCTTCGGGGCGGCAAACCCACGCCACAATCGCCGAAAAATCGAAATGGAGCGTTTTCTGGCGGCGGTTGCGAACCGGTCACTGGGGAGCATGTCATTGGAAAGGTGGTGCGCTCCGCGGACGGAACGCACCCTATCCCCCCGGTCGCGCGCCGCAATCGGAGCGCAATCCCCGCCGGGTGGCGCGGGAGGATCACCTAGGACAGAGGCGCAAGTACTCGATCCCGAGGCATAGCTAACTCGCGGTGCGCCGCGTTTGCGCCATCAGTCGCAGGCGCCGGTCGAGACGGCGTCGACGAAGGCGTTGATGTCGCTCACCGAGACGGTGCCGTCGGCGTTGGTATCGTTGGCACAGCGGAAGTTGCAGGGGAGCGTACCGTTGTGGGCGGCGATCCAGTCCGCGGCGCCGCCGGTGATGGCGGCAACGAAGAAGTTGACGTCGGTGACGGTCACGGCGCCGTCGCAGTTCGAGTCAGCGCAAGGGCCGCATGGGGGATCGGGAAGGTACGCGATCCAGCTCTGCGTCCGCCCGTCGACGAGTCCAAGACCCGCGACGACCAGATCGCCGTCGGGGTCGCGGACTACTTCGGTTGCCTCGTCCGGCTGAAAGCCGTCCAGGTTCAGCCCGTAGTCCGTTTCCAGTACGTCTTGCAGCAGGCGGATGCCGTTCGCCTCATCCCAGACAAAGGCGCCTTCCGGGGAACCGAACTGGTGCCAGGTGCCTCCGACCACATACTTCCCGTCGTTCGTAACCGCCATTGCGCGCGTGTCGCGCCTGAAACCGGGAAGGTATCCCAATCCGACGATTCCATCGTCGGCCGACCAACGGAATGCCTGGCGATCGACACTACCCTCCATCACGC
>JANQNU010000089.1 GCA_028279405.1 Phycisphaerae bacterium | reverse complement strand
ATCGGTCGGCTGGAGGCACAATCGTTCGACTCGGCTGCGATGCTCGCCGACGCGATGCGTTTCTCGACGGAGCGGTTTCTGCGGGAAATGCGCGCCGTTTGCGTGCGCGTGTTGGAGTCGGGCACGTCTGGCTCCCGCGGCCACTGACGGCGCGTGGCGGCGCAGGCAAGTTGGCCGCAAACCAGTACACTGTTGAGGTCGCGCGAGCGGCAACCGGGGTTATCGAGGGAGGAGGTTGCGATGGACGATCAGCAGCAGACCACGCCGACCGAGGATTCGGCCCGACCGACCGTTCCCGCGGAACAGCCGGCGCCGGTGCGGTACGCGTCGCCAGTAGACGAACCGGGCTTCGACATGAACCTACTGATTTCCGCCGCCATCGCCTTGTTTGTCGGCTTCGGGCTGAGGATCAGCGGAGACGGCAGCGGTAGCCTCTTCGACTGGTCGAACACGATCTTCACGCGCGGCGCACAAGCCGTGGGGATCATCCTGTTGGTCCTCGTGGCGCTGAAGTTCGTCGGCATCCGGCAGGCCGTCTGGGCCGAGTTTGCGGTGGCGGTGATTGTCACGGCGGGCTGCCTGGTGATTGGCGTGATTTGGATCATGCATAGTGCACTGCTCGGCTACCTGGTGGCGATTGTCGGCCTGATCGAAGCGCAGTCAGCAAGCATGACCTGGCGGCGTTTGCGGCCTAGAATCGCTGGCAACTGATGGAGAAGGCCGGCCGGTGACAGACTCGAATGCCCGCTACAACCGCCAGATGCTCGTCGACCAGGTCGGCGAGGCCGGCCAGAAGCGCCTGGGCATCGCGTCGGTAACGCTGGTCGGCTGCGGTGCGCTCGGCAGTGTCCTGGCCAACACGCTGGTTCGGGCCGGCGTCGGTTTCCTGCGATTGGTCGATCGCGACTATCTCGAACTCGACAACTTGCAGCGACAGGTGCTGTTCGACGAGGCGGACCTCGCCGATCGGCTGCCCAAGGCCGAGGCCGCTGCTCGCAAGTTGCGCCGGATCAACTCGACCGTGGAGGTCGAGGGGGTCGTCGACGACGTTAACCATCGGAACATCGAAGGCTACTGCGACGACGCGGATTTGATTCTCGACGGGACCGACAATTTCGAGACCCGCTTCCTGATCAATGACGTCGCTGTCAAGCACGACAAGCCGTGGGTGTATGGCGCGTGCGTGGCGGTCGAGGGGTTGGTGATGCCGATCCTGCCGCGTGAGACGCCTTGTCTGCGGTGCATCTGGGAACAGGCGCCACCGCCGGGCACGTCGCCGACGTGTGATACCGTTGGCGTGCTCAGCCCGCTGGTGAACCTCGTCGCCAGCCTTCAGGCCATGGAAGCGCTGAAGATTCTGATGGGAAAGCGTGAGGCGTTGAACCGTCGACTGGTATCGATCGATGTCTGGCAAGGGACGTTTCGCGCGTTGGATATGCAGGGTGCGTTCGACCACGGCGATTGCCGCTGCTGCAAGCACGGGGAGTACGCGTTTCTGAGTGGCGACAAGGCGGGGGCGACGACGGCGCTCTGCGGTCGCAACGCGGTGCAGATTCTGCCGGCGGAGGGGCTCGATCGGGTCGATTTCCGAGCGATCGCCGACCGGATCGGCGCGGCGGCCCGGCCGCAGTTCAACGCGTACATGCTCTCGTTTCACGTCGACACGTATGACGTTACGCTGTTTACCGATGGCCGTGCGATCGTGAAGGGCACGCATGACGCCGCGGTAGCGCGCGGCGTCTACGCGAAGTACGTCGGCGCGTAGCCTCGCGCAGCCGGTAGCGCGCGTAGAATCAGTAAGATGCAGGTGCTGGTGATCGACATGCTCGAGGGGTTCACGCGCTTCGGCCCACTGGCCAGCGCGCGGGTCGACGCGCTCATACCGCAACAGGCCGCTTTTCTCTCGGCATTGCCGCACAACAGCCTGGTCGTCTTTGCCTGCGACGAGCATTCACCTGACGATTTCGAGTTGCAGCGATTCCCACCCCATTGCCTGAAAGGGACTCCCGAGGCCGCGATTCGCGCCGAACTGCTTGAAGCGGTGCGCGAGTCCAATGCGGAGATCGAGATCGTTCGGAAGCACACCTTCAGTGCCTTCTTCCGCACGAACCTCGAGGAGATCGTCGACCGCGCACCGGCGCGGTCATGGGTGGTGATCGGGTGTGCGACCGACTGTTGCGTCGAGGCCAACGTGGCCGAACTGGTCTATCGCGGCTGCGCGGTGACCGTCGTCCGGGATTGCGTGGACACGTGGCTGACCACGTCGGAGATGGTGTCGCGCGCCGGGTTGTCGCCGGCACATGTTCACGACGCCGAGGCGATCAACGATCATTGGTTCGAACGACGACTGCCCGCGATCTGGGGATGCCGTGTGGTCGCGTCGTGGCGCGAGCTGTCGTGAGCGAGGTTCGCGCAGAATTGTTCCCGTTGTGCGTGGACTGTTGCCGTCCGGCAGCCGATAAGAAACGATAGGGTTCGCGACCAGGCCGAGAGTCGATCATGCCGCAGTTGCCCATCAGTGACGAATACTTCAACCGATCCGCGGCTGTCGTGGCCGACACCGCGTTCTACAACCGTCGGGTGCGCTATTGCGTGTTCGCTCGACACGGCGGCGTTGTGTGCGGGATCGATCGCGCCGTCAACTGGATCGATCAGCAGTGCCTTGGGCCGCTGCACCTGCGGGCGCGCCACGACGGCGAACGCTTCGCCCCACGCGAAGCGGTCATGGTCATCGAGGGGCTCTACGGCGAACTGGTCAATCTCGAAACAACCTACCTCGGTATGCTCGCGTTCAGCGGCGCAGCGACCCACATGGCGCGAATCGTCTCGGCAGCGGGTGGCGTCCCCGTGATCGACATGGCCGCGCGGCACTACCCTTACGAGATCATCGAGCAGACGGCCTACGCTGCCGCCGTCGGCGGGGCGGCCGGTACCAGCACGCGGGCCGGTTACCGTTACGTTCATCGCTGGCTCGGCATTGGCGAAGAACGAATTCGCGTCAACGACCACCCGCCCGCAGCGTACAAGCTCTATGGCAGCATTCCCCATTGCCTTAATGCCGTCTACGAAGGCAGCAGCGTTGCAGCCGCAAAGGCCTACCACGCCAAGTTCCCCGACATCCCGTTGACCGTTTTGATCGATTTCGAAGGACGCGAGCAGGACGTCTGTCGCGAGGCCTACGCGACCTTCGGCGATAAGCTCCACGCCGTTCGGCTCGACACGCACGGCGGCCGTGTGCACCAAGGAGGTAGCGCCAAGGCGGTCCCGGCGCTCGTCGAGCGGATACTTGCAAGTGCACCCGACCAGAACCGGGCTCGGGCTGCACTGGACAACTACGGGTTTGGCCCCGGCGTCACCATTGAAGCGGCGTTCAACATTCGTCAGGCACTCGACGACTGTGGCGCAAAAAACACGCAACTGTTGCTGACGAGCGGCTTCGACGAACGCAAGACAGCCGCGTTTCGCGCGTGTGAGGCACCAATGGACGGGGTCGGAACCGGGAGTTGGGTCGACTTCCTCGTCTTCACCAGCGATATCACCCACGTCCGCGACGGTCATGAGTGGCAGCCGCGCAGCAAAGCAGACCGCGCGCACGAAATCAGCATCCCCGACCTGCCCGTCCGAATCCAGCGCGACTGAAACTGCACTCGTTACCGTTTGGCTCACGGCTCGCTGGGCGTGGCACCCACCAGGATTGCTGGAGGGGGGCGCGTCTTTGTTTGCCGGGACGAGTTCAATCGCGCTTGAGCTGAAACCGGTTCGCCAGCTGACGAAGAATGTGGACCGAAACGCCGAGCTGCCCGGCGGCCTTCGAGTAGTCCCAGCGTGCTTCGTAGAGCGAGCGCGCCACCATCAAGCGGTGCGCGTAGGTGAGCGACGTCATCGTCTCACCGTCCTCAGGCGGGATCCAGCCGGCGGTGATCTCCGAAGGCAGATGGTCGCGCGCGATCGGCTCTCCCATCGAGAGCAGCAGCGCACGTTCGAGGACGGACTGCAATTGCCGGACGTTGCCCGGCCAGTGAAAGCTGACCAGCAGCGCCAACGCTTCCTCGGTCATGCCGGATTGGCGCGCCCGGTTCCGGCGTGCGATCACGCCGAGCAGGTGCGTGGCTAGGTTCGGAATGTCCTCGCGCCGTTCTCGCAACGGCGGGACATGAATCGGGAAGACATTGAGCCGATAGAAGAGATCTTCGCGAAATCGGCCGCGTTCCATCAGCTTGCGCAAGTCAGCGTGCGTGGTCGCGACGATGCGAACGTCGGATTCCTGCGTATAAGCCGCGCCAATCCGACTGAATCGACGCTCCTGGATGACGCGTAACAGCTTGGCCTGCGCGACCTGCGCAATGTCACCGACCTCATCGAGCAGCAACGTGCTCTGGTCGGCACGCTCGAATAGCCCGGCCCGTGAGTGGATCGCGCCAGTGAACGCACCCCGCTCGTGCCCGAATAGCTCGCTTTCGAGCAACTCCGCCGGGCACGCCGAGCAGTTGCAGACGATCATCGGACGTTCGCGTCGCGGGCTCAAGCGATGAATATAGCGGGCCAATGCGTCCTTGCCCGTCCCGGTTTCGCCGGTCAACAAAACGGTCGCACGGGTGTTCGCGACACGCCCGCAAAGGTCAATGGCGCGCAGCCAGGCCCGGCTGGAGCCGATCAGGCCGTGCTCGGAAGCGTTCACGGGGGCTCCTCGGCGGTCGTCCGAAGCTTCCGGAGCCGCGGGCTGCGACTCCGGATCGGTCATCGACAACGTTGCGATCATACTCTATCAGCGATGATCACGCCGACGGGCTCACGCCCGAAACCGCAAAAACCGGTCTCGGCCCGCGCGTCCGTGCGACTACCGCGTCGGAAGGAACGCCTCCTCGAAATGCTCGATTGACGCCGGGACGCCCCGCTCAGCGGGCTGAACGACGCTCACCACGTCGAACCGTGCTGGTCGAGTGTCAAGCCGCTCGTGGTGGAGGTACCACCGGGCAGCTCGCGTCAATCGCCGCTGCTTTTCCAGCGTTACTGAATCTTCCGGTTCCGCCCAATCGCGGTCCGTGCGGGTCTTGATCTCGACGAACACGATCGTTGTGCCATCTTCTGCGATCAGGTCCAACTCGCCGACCGGCGTCGAATACCGCGTGGCCCGGATCCGCCATTTCTTGCGTTTGAGGTAGCGCGCCGCCGTCCGCTCGCCCGCACGGCCCAGTTCGTGTCGCGGGTCGCCTGCTGGCGGATTCGTACCGGCGGGACCGCGACCGAGCGCAAGCATCAGCCAGCGGAACCAACGCATGTCAGCGTCCCCGTTAACAAAAAAAAGCGCCCGCCGCTGGTATCCAACGGCCGGCGCTCGAGAGTTTCGGATTAACGTCATTCGCCGGCTAGGTCGGACTGGCGGCCATCTCCTGCGTCCGATCGGCCTTGGCCGCCTCGACGGCCTCCTGCGCTTCCTGCAACGCGCGGGCCTTGGCCGCCTTCGCAGCTGCCGCGGCCTCACGCTGCTCGCGCGAGATACGACGCTCACGCAGCTTGCGGGCCTTGCCGACGCGATCGCGCAGGTAGTACAGCTTGCCACGTCGGATCTTGCCGCTCCGCGTCGTCTTGATCGACGCGATCTTCGGCGAGTGAATCGGGAAGGTTCGCTCGATGCCCTCGTCGCCCAGCAGTCGACGAACGGTAAACATCTCGTCCAACCCGGTTCCGCGACGGGCAATCACAGTTCCAATGAAATCCTGGAGGCGCTCTTTGCCGCCTTCGGAGATGCGGATGGTCACAACGACCGTGTCGCCGATCTCGAAGTCGATCGGAGCCTTGCGCTTGTACTGTTCATCGACAGCAGTAAGCAGTGGATGTTTCATGGCATGCGCCTCACTTTCTAACCAATGGCCTGTACTGCCCGTCCGTACGCCGACCTTGCGACGTTCGACGAGCAAGCCGACGTCCACCGTCCAGCTGCCGCTGACGCGCTCGGCAGGCAGGAAGCGGACGAAGCATACGATTTATGATCCGGCAGCAGATCCGGTCGGCGCTCGCGCGTCCTGCACTCGGACGCTTCGCGACGCCAACCCTCGATCTCCGCGTGGTTGCCCGACAACAACACCTCTGGCACGGAAAGCCCGCGATACTCCCGCGGGCGCGTGTAGTGGGGGTATTCCAATCGATCCCCCTGAAACGACTCGCTCAGCGTGGACGCCTCATTCCCCAACGCCCCCGGCAGCAGCCGAACCACCGCGTCGACCATCGCCAACGCCGGCAACTCGCCGGACGTCATCACGAAGTCGCCCAGGCTCACCTCGGTAGGCTGAAGCAACTCGACAACACGCTCGTCGATCCCCTCATAGTGACCGCAGATGATCAGCAGCCGCTCGCAGGCCGTCCACTCGTGGGCGACCTGCTGGGTAAACGAAAAGCCCTGCGGGCTCGGCAGAATCCGCAGGGCAGGGCGCGCGTCCAATCGCTCGATCGCTTCGACGGCGTCAACAATCGGTTGACAGGATAGGACCATACCAGGCCCGCCGCCGAACGGTCGATCGTCTACTTTTTGATGGGGGTCCGAAGAAAAGTCGCGTAGCTGGTGGGTGTGAATCTCAACGACGTCCGCGGCCTGGGCGCGACCCAGGATGCTCGCCGACAGATACGGCGTCATCACCTCCGGAAACAATGTGATGAGGTCGATACGCATCGATGATTCCGCGCAAACGCCGCTGCGGCACGCCTAGATCTTCCCTTTGCCAATACCTTGTTTCTTCAGGATGCTCCGAACAGTCTCCGTGGGCCGAGCGCCCACGCGCAACCAGTGTTCGATCCGTTCCGGGTTCAGCTTGAGTTGCTGAGCCTGATCCTTGTTCGTCGGGTCGTACGTACCCAGCTCTTCGAGCACGCGTCCGTCGCGAGGGTTACGCGATTCCATCGCACTCAAGCGGAAATAGGCCTGATGGGTCCGACCCATTCGCTTCAATCGCAACCGAACGCTCATACGACTCTCCGAATCCGTTAACACTGCCCGGATAAAGGGTTACGGGATACCCGCGACCCCGCCGATCCGACGGGAGCCAAGTAGTATAGGCCCCCTCAACCCGCTTGCCAAGGGCCCGGTTTCGGAAAAACCGTCCGCGAACGACCCGGCGTCCGAGTCTGCGCTGGCCATTGCTGATGTAAGGTGCGCTACGTTTGCGCCGCGAACCAGCCCATGTCGCGGAAAAAGGGCGCGCCGGCATTTCCGAGGTCGACGGGTCTGAAAAAAGCCCGGCGTCGGGGGCGGGAGGCCTATCGCTCCACTTCGCTCACCACGATGCCGTTGATGACCGTCCCGATACAGTGTGTCGTATATTCGAACGGGTCGCCGTCATATAGGGCAACGTCGCCGTCCTTGCCCGGCTCCAGGGAGCCGACCCGCTGGTCGACGCCCAGAATGCGGGCGGCATCGATCGTGATGCTTGCCAGGGCCTGTTCGAACGTCAGTCCGTTGGCCGCCGCGATCGCCGCCTCGAACAGGATGACGCGAACCTTGGGCACGTAGCTCTCGTAGCCGCTCTGCATCGCGAACGGTACCTCGGCGTCGCGGAGCATCATCGGCGTTTCCCAGCTCATGTTCTTGTACTCACCCCAGGAGCGGTACATAAGCGGGTGGACGAGGACCGGGATCTTCGCCGCCTTGATCTCGTCCAGCATCAGATGCGCCTCGGCAGCGCTGTCCAGCCAGATGCGGATATCGAACTCTTTCGCGACGCGCAGCGCACTCGCGATGTCCTGGGTTCGGTTCGCCGTGACCATTAACGGGATGTCGCCGCGCAGCACCTTAACGAGTGCCTCCAACTTCAGGTCGCGCGCCGGTTTCTTGTCGTTATCTGATTTCTTCCGCTTCGCGAGGTATTCACGGGCCTTGATCAGCTCCTGTCGCAACATTGCGATCATCTTGCCACGGGTGCCCGGTGACTTGCCGCCGGATTTGCGTGCACTACTCGACAGTGTGCAAGCGATCGTCGCCGGCGAGACCAGCAACGACTGCTCGACGGTGTTGCCCGCCGTCTTGACAATGATGGTCTGGCCGCTGATCAACTCGCCGGGAGCGTGTCCGGTGTGAACGGTCGTGACCCCGAAGCTTCTCACCCAGGTGACCAACTCGTCTTTGATGTTGTAAGCGTCGAGGGCCCGCAACTCCGGCTGGATCGGGCTGGAGCGTTCGAGCTGGTCCTGATCGTGGTCGTAGTTCAGGATGCCGGTCAGGCCGACGGTCGCACGGACGTCGACCAACCCCGGCGTGACGATCCGCGCCTGTCGCACCTCGTACGTCTCCGGCACCTGGATCTCGATCGCCGGGCCGACTTCCACGATCTTGCCGTCATGGATGACGACCACCCCCATGTCGATCGGCGGGCCGGCCATGGTGTAGAGCTTGTCCGCATAAACGACCAGATTCTGTGCGGCTGTCGTCCGTGCGGCGGTCAGCAGCGTCAATAGGGTTGCAGCCCGAAGAAACAAAGGGCTCATTGTCCAAACATTCATTCGGCGTGCTCCCCGTCATCCTGGCAGCAGAGATAGCTGCGCTGTTCCACGCCCGCCCCGAGCCCACCGACGGCGATCAGCCGATCGTTGGGGTCCGTACGGTCGAAGACCTTCTTTCCCTCGATGTATGTCTCGAGCACTTTCGTGTAGACGCTGAACGGGTCGCCGTCGAGGATGATGTAGTCGGCGTCCTTGCCGATCTCGAGCGACCCGATGCGATCCTGGAGATCAAGCATCTCGGCGCCCGCCAGTGTCAACGCACGCAAGGCCCCGGCTCGCGACATTCCCGCCCGCATGCCCAACGCGGCGCTCCGGAAAAAGAGGCGCGAGTCGGTGATCCAGTCGTCAGTGTGGAAGGCGACCTTGGCACCGGCCCGTTCGAGGATCGCGCCGGTCTCGAACGAGAGTCGGGAGGCTTCGAGCTTTCCGCCGGGGCTATCGACCAGGATGATCGAGCACGGGGCGCCAGCGGCGGCGATCTCGTCCGCGACCATCCACCCTTCGCTGATGTGGTGGAGTACGACTCGGAATTTGAACTCCTTTGCGAGCCGGAGGACCGTCATGATGTCGTCGTGACGGTGCGTGTGGTGGTGCACGACCCGCTTGCCGTCGAGCACCTCGACGAGCGCCTCGAGCCCGAGGTCGCGGGCTGGCATTTTGTCCGGGTCGTTCGCGGCTTTTCGCAGCTTTTCACGGTATTCGCGGGCTTTGATGTACTTCTCGCGAACCAACGCAGCAGACTTCCCGCGCGTTCCCGGGAACGGCGGTTTTTTCTGCGAGTTGGTGCCGTTGGCCATTTTGATCCCGCCGAGCGGCTTGCCGTCCGCGTCGTACATCATCATGTCGTCGATCTTCTCGGCCTTCCGGAGCTTGACGTAGACCGTCTGCCCACTGAGCAGGTGTCCGGAACCGGGCATGATGTTGAGCGTGGTCAGGCCGCCGGCCCGCGCCCGAATGAACCCCGGGTCGCGGACATTCAGCGAGTCATAGATCCGAATCTCGGGCTGTATCGGTTTCGAGCCGTCAGCGCCGCCGATGCCGCCGATATGGCTGTGCGTGCAAATCAGACCGGGCATGATGACCTTGCCGCCGGCGTCGATCCGCTCGGCGTTCGCGGGGACATCGGTGTTGCCGCGGGGACCGACGGCAGTAATCTTGCCGTCCTGAATGACGAACACGCCGTCCTCGATCTCGTCGCCGACGATCGGGATCAGACGTACTTTCTCGTAGGCAATCGGGGTTGTTTGTGCGGCGAGCGGGCTGGCGCCCAGCGCAACGGCCACCAGGCCCAACCCAAGACGATGTGGAAACAAAAGGAACCTCCATTCCTGCGAGCGAGCGTCCCGTGCGCGCCGGCGCTCGGGGCGCGGGATCGGCCGGTGCGATCGTACTCGAATCGACTGGGCCGGAAAACCGCGGGCGCATTCCCTAGTCCCGATCCATGGCCGATGCCCCCTTGTCGGCGTGAGATCGCGGCTGTGCCGACGGAGGGGTGGACACGGCGGCCCAGGGGTTTATGATTGAAGATCGCTGGCATATCGGTCGGCGCGATGGTATATTCCCGGGTTCGTTCGATCTTGTTGGGGTCGTGCGGATCAACTGTCTTTACGTGCCGTGATCTGGGAGACGATCATCATGGCGAATCGGGCAGACGGCTAAGCCGATGATGGCGGCGGCACAAGACAAGCGGTACGGAGCAGTTTGTGGCCAAGACTCTACGAGTACACACGCTCGCAAAAGAACTGGGCGTCGCCAGCAAGGACGTCATCGCCAAGTGTCGCGCGGAGGGTGTGGACGTCAAGAATCACATGACGGCGATTTCGCTGGGCCTGGCGGAGTCGATTCGGGAATGGTTCAGTGCGGGTGACGACGTAACGACGATTGAAGTCGCGGAGCGGGTCGACCTCCAGAAGGTTGTTCGCAAGCCGGCCGAAGAGCCAAGTGACATTTCTTCTGAATCCCTGCAACAACCGGAAGCTGCGGTATCGGTAGCGGAGCCTGAGCCAGCGAGCCTGGAGCCTCCGATCGAGGCGGTACCGGAGCTGCCTGAGGTGGAAGAACCGGCGCCGGTGGTGGCGGCGCTGCCGGAGGTGGTGTCCGAGCCGGAGGCGACGCCGGAACTGGAGCCGGTTGCCGAGGCGCCGGAGGCCCCACCGGTAGCGGAACCGGAACCGGTCCCGGTCGTTGCGGACGATGCGGTTGACGATGAGGAGCAGCTTCCGCCGGAGGTTTCTGAGGAACCACCGACGGAGACGGCGCAGCCGGAGTCGCCGGAAGAGAAGCGGGTGGTACCGGTCGGGATGCCGAACGTGCCACCGACACCGACGAAGCCGGTAACGCCGGTTGGGCCGCAGTTGGTTCCGAAGCCTGCAGAGCTTTCGGGTCCGCGGGTTGTGCGGATCGAGGCTCCGGATCCGGTTGCGCCGCCGCGGCCGCGTGCCCGCCCGGCGGCTGCCTCGCGCGATGCGGCTCAGGTGGAGATGCCGTCGCCGCTCAGTCGAGGGCCGCGCAAGCGGGTCAAGGGCAAGGACGAGGAGCGCGAGGAGCAGCGGAACGCTCGGCAGCGTCGTCAGCAGGGCACGATCGCGGACGTCGACTCGCGCGAGCGCGAATGGCGCGATCAGGATTTGTTGGAGCGCAAGGAGCGTCTCGCGAGTGCGACGGGTCAGGGGTTGCGCGAGCGGCGGGCGGCGGAGCGTCGTCGGCGAGCGGTGACCTCGACGGTTTCGGCGCCGCGGAAGTCGGATATCGAGTTGGAAGCACCGTTTTCGGTGAAGTCCTATTGTGCCGCGGTGGGCGTTCCCTTTAACCAGGTATTCAAGCGTCTGATGGAGCAGACGGGGCGCGCGTGGACGATCACCGAGTCGATGGATGCCGAGACGGCGGGGCTGGTTTCGATGGAGCTGGGCGTTCAGATCAAGATTCGACAAGCGAAGACGGAGTTGGAGAAGCTGGCTGGCGATTTCGAAGAGCGAGATCGGACCGGCCTTGAGTTGCGTCCGCCGATTGTCGCGATGCTGGGTCATGTCGACCATGGCAAGACGTCACTGCTTGACGCGATTCGCAAGGCGGACGTTGCCGCCGGAGAAGCGGGCGGCATTACGCAGCATATCGGCGCCTATCGCATCGACCGCGGCGATTGGCATGTGACCTTCCTCGATACGCCGGGCCATGAGGCGTTTACGGCGATGCGGGCGCGCGGTGCCAACATGACGGACGTGGTCGTGTTGGTGGTGGCGGCGGATGACGGAGTGATGCCACAGACGGTCGAAGCGATGAACCACGCGAAGGCGGCGGGTGTCGAGATCGTGGTGGCGTTGAACAAGATCGACCTGCCGGGTGTCGACATCAACAAGGTCTATGGTCAGCTAGCGGAGCACGAGCTGACGCCTTCCGAGTGGGGCGGCAAGACGGACGTGATCAAGACCAGCGCCACGAGTGGCGAGGGTATCCAGGAGTTGATCGCGCACCTGAGCGACCTCAGCGAGTTGATGGAGTTGCGGGCGGATCCGACCGTTCCGGCGCACGGCACGGTGATCGAGTCACAGATGCGCGAGGGTCAGGGTGTGGTCGCCCAGGTGCTCGTGCGTGAGGGTACGTTGAAGGTGGGGCAGACGGTCGTCTGTGGGCCGGGTGCGGGCCGCGTTCGGCTGATGCGCGACGACAAGGGTCGGCGGGTGGACTCGGCGGGGCCGGGGACGCCGGTGGCGGTTTCCGGCCTGGATGGGTTGCCGTCGGCGGGTGACGCGTTGTATGCCGGGATTCCGTTGGCCCGCGCCAAGGAAGTGGCGGCGGAGACGAAGCTGGCGCGTCGGCAGGAGGAGATGCAGGCGGTCCAGTCGCCGAAGGCGACGCTCGAGGATCTGTTGCGTGGTGCGGCGGAGCGTGGTGAAGTTCCGACGCTGAACGTGATTGTTCGTGGCGATGTTCAGGGTTCGGTGGATGCGCTCAAGCAGGAGCTCGGCAAGTTCCCGACGGACAAGGCCAAGCTTGTGATCAAGTTGTCTGGAGTGGGGGCGATCACGGAGGCGGACATCGATCTGGCGCAGGTGTCGAGTGCGATCGTGATCGGTTTTCATGTGGTGCCGGATGATCGGGCGCGGCGGCATGCCGAGCGGCTGGGTGTGGAGATTCGCACCTACCGTGTGATTTACGAGATCATCGAGGATATGTACAAGGCGCTGGCGGGTCTATTGGCGCCGATGGAGCAGATTGAGGTACGCGGATCGGCCGAGGTCCGACAGGTGTTCAACGTCTCCCGAATCGGCACGATTGCCGGTTGCTATGTAACGAACGGGGTGGTTGGTCGCAATCATCGGGGACGTCTGGTTCGCGACGGCCGGCTGATCGTGGAACGTGCCGAGCTCGATTCGTTGAAGCGCTTCAAGGACGATGCTCGGGAGGTGCGTGCTGGATTGGAATGTGGCATCAAGCTAAAGGGCTACGACGACATCAAGCCAGGGGACGTTATCGAGACGTTCGAGGTCGTCGAAGTCGCCCAGGAACTATAGCCCCCTCGCCGATTCGGATATCCGACGGCCCGGCCCATGGTGATCGGTGTATTGCGTGTGCGGTTTGCGATCTTTGAGGCGCTGTCGTTGAAGGATAAGCGTCGGGTTGTCCGGAGCATTCGGGACCGGTTGTCGAATCGCCACAACATTTCGGTCGCGGAGGTGGACGACCTGGACCGTCATCAGGCTGCGACGCTGGGGATTGCGATGGTTTCCAACGACGCGCGCTTTGTCGAGAGTGCCTTGAGTCGGATTGTCGACGAGGTGCGCCGGCACCCGACCGCATCGCTATTGGATTATGATATTGAGTTTTTGTAATTGACCGGCAGGTGGTAATCGAGCGTGTCGCGCAGAACGGAACGAGTCGGGAGTCTGATTCGCGAGGTGATCGCGGAAGCGATCCAGACGCAGCTCAACGACCCGCGGATCGAGCCGCTCACGTCGATCACGCGCGTCGATGTTTCTCAGGATCTCGCACACGCCCGCATCCACGTCAGCATCTTTGCGCCGCCCGCGCGTCAGCAGCTTTGCCTGCACGCGTTGCGTCGTGCGGCGGGGCGGCTGCGTCGGCTGTTGGGCCCAAACCTCCAGACGCGGACGCTTCCCCAGCTGGATTTCGTGTTGGACGAGACGATTCAGCGGACTTTCGAGACGGTTCGGCTGATCGAGAAAACGATGGAGGAGCACGCGCCGCCCACGGATGGGACGACCGCTCCCGAGGATGAGAAAGGAATTGATCAATGAGGGGTGCCACCCAGGCCGCCAAACGGCTGAAGAAGTTGTTCAGCAAGTTGCGCTCGCAGCACGGGAAGGCATCCCCGCTTCCGCTTTCCGACCCGATATCGCAGCTGATCCTTGGTGTGTTCTCGCGCAACATGCCGGAGTCGAAGGCGCGCGAGGTGCTTGATCGGATGCGGGCGATGGTGGTCGATTACAACGAGTTGCGCGTGATTCCGCCGCTTGAGTTGGCGGAAGAGCTGGGTGAGCTACCGCAGGTTCGGCGCAAGTGTGAGGATGTGAGTCGGGCGTTGAACATGATCTTCGCGCGCGAGCATGTGGTCTCGCTCGACCATCTGAAGCAGGCGTCGAAGAAGGATGCGAAGGTCTATCTGGACCAGGTGGACGGAATCGACGCGTACACTCGAGCGCGAATCCGTTTGTTGGGTTTGGAGCAGCATGGCATTCCGTTGGACGAAGCGATGTGGGCCTACGCCCGTTCGAACGAGATCGTGGACGACCGTTGCGAACTCGATGAGGCGCAGGGCTTCCTGGAGCGCCAGGTGAGTCAGGCGGACGCATTGGAGTTCGTTTCGTTGCTCAAGAAGGAGGCCTGGTCCGAGTTTTCGGCGGCGGTTCGCAAAGGCGACACGCCGCGGATCGAGAGTGCCGACCCGGATCGGACAACGTCGCACATGTTGCAGGAGGTTGCCGGCGGCGGCGTCACCAGCATGGTTCAGGCCTCTCCTGCGGTGCAGACGGAGGTCGTTCACGAGCCGATCCAGCGGGTTGAGATCGAGCCGGCCGACCCGGTCGATGCGTCCGCGACGACGCGCCGCAAGCGCTCCAAGTCGACCGGTGCCGCCAAACGAACGTCGAATCCGCCCACGACGGCCGCCAAATCGGCCGGTCGCCCCCGGACCACCAAAAAGACGACGACCAAGAAGGCTTCTTCGACTGCGCGGAAGAAGTCGACCGCCAAGAAGACGGCGCGCAAGACGTCGCGCAAGACTCGCAGCCGCTCTGCGTAGGGCGGTTTTGCCCGGAGATCATCGGTTGACGACACGTCGACTCGCAAACCGTGCCGTTGCGGTCCCCATGTTGTTGGTCACGTCTCTGCTCGCTCTCTCCATATCGGCAATGGCGTGGCAGTCACCACCGACGCCCGATGCGGGCGCGCGTCGAACCCGCCCGCTGTCGGCCATTGAGGGGCTTTCGTCGCCGACATCCCATCCCGCGGCGCCCAGTGCCGCCGCGCGCGAGACGTATGCCCGCGCCGCGGCCGATCTCGAGCGCAACGTCGCTGCCGCGATCAGCCGGCTCGATCGTGCGATCACCGAAGCGGGAGGCGTTCCGGTGCCGCGGCTGCGCTACCTGCTCGCGCGTTGTTATCAGCGGCAGGGCGCGTTCGAGTCGGCGTTGCCGTACGCCGAACAGGCGGTTCGATCGTTGTCGGGAGTGCCGGAGGCGCATTACTTGTATGGTGCGCTGTTGGTGGAGGTGGGGCGCCGGGCCGAGGCCATTCCGCACCTACGGACTGCAGCCGGCGAGAGTCTGGCGAACAATCCGTCCGCGACGGCGGCGTGGTTTGCATTGGGCAGCTGCCTGGCGGCCGAGGGGTATCTCGTTGCCGCGGTCGAGGCGCTGGAGCGGTTTGACCGCGCGGTCTGGCAGACGAATCCGGAACATCGGCTGGTCGAGCCGGTCGCTTCGATTCTGGCGGGGGCGCCGCACGGTGCAGCGCTGCTGCGCTACCGATTGTTGCGTGAGTTGGGCCGGATCGATGCGGCGCTCGCCGCGCTGGCGTCGGTAGCCGACGAGCATCCGGACGACCTGCAACTGGCGCGAACGCACGTTGACGGGTTGCTGGAGGCGGGGCGCACGGCACAAGCGGTGTCGATCTGTCGCGCGCGGATCGAAGCACGTGGCGATTCGCCGGGCACGGCGTCGCCTTTGTTGCGGACGTTCGTTCGTGCGCTGCAGCGGGCGGATGAGCTTGACGGTTGGATCACGGAATTGGCTGCTGCGCCGGACGGGGCGGCGCGGTTCGCTTTGCACGATGTGGCGCAGCGGTGCGAATCGCTCGGGTTCTGGTCGGCTGCTGCGCGGGTATGGGAAGTCGTTCATGACCGGCAACACGCGGACCGGTTTGCTGTTCGTCGGTTTCGGGCGATGCTCCGGGCGGGTGAGGGGCCGGCGGCGGTCGAGTGGTTGTCACGGCAGATCGCGTCGCGCGGGTCGGCTTTCCGGCTTCCGTCCGCGTTGCACGCGTGGTGCGTGTCGGTACAGGCGGCAGACGTGGGCGTGTTGCCGAATGTTCCTGACGACGCTTCTTCATCGCTCGTGTTGGCGCATGGGTTGGCCGCTTTGCTTGGGGGACGCGTCGAGCGCGCCGAGTCACTGTTTCGTCTCGGGCTCGAGCGGTCGGAATCGGTTGCGATGCGTCACGCGCTGGGCATTTCGGCGTTGGCGCGCTACGGATGGGAGGAGGCCCGGAACCAGGCCGACACGGTGTTGGAGGCCGCGGCCGACGACCCGACGGCCTTGTTCGTTCGGGCGTTGGCGTCCGACGGGTTGGATAATCATGCGGATGCCATTCGGGACTCCGCGGCGGCGTTACGGGCAGCGCCCACGGATGCGTATGTCGCCCACCAGAAGGCGGCTTTGCACGAGCGGCTCGACCACACCGATGAGGCGCTGAACTACTACGACCAGGCATTCCGCCATGATCCGCTGGACGCGGTGGCTGCGGAGCGGATTGTCGCGCTGGCGCTTGGCGGATACAACCCGCGCGTCCAGCTCGCGCAACGCGTGATGGAGCGCGTTCGGCAAACCGATCTGCCGGGGCGAGATCTCGGCCGAATCGAGCACGTTATGCAGTTTGCGCGGACGCCGCGCGCGCCGGAGGCGATTGCGAATCTGATCGAGCACGTGAATACCGCACGGCGTGACGGTCGCGCGCTCCAGTGGTTGATCGACGCGTTGCTTGTAACCGGGCGTTGGGACGAGGTAGGAGTATGGGTTGCGCGCTTGCGGGAAGTGGCACCGCGCGACGATGAATCGTTGCGGTTGTTTGGAGAGCACGCGAGCCGCGAGTTACGGTTCGACGATGCGGTCGCGCCGTTCGAAACACTGGGGCGGCGCTATCCGAATCGGCTCGTCGTGCAGCGGCGCTTGCAGCAGGCATACTTGCACGCTTTTCGGCCCGATGCAGCTCGCAGCGTACTGGTGCACCTGAAGACCGTTGCCGGGCTCGAGCTGAGGCCGGCGATCTACCAGTTGATGTTCGAGACCTATCGGATCTTCCAGGACTGGGAGGGGCTTCTAGCGGCACTCGATGGGGCGGACGAGCAGACGCGCGATTTGTTTCTTCAGACACGTTATTCGACGTTGGTGCATCTCGGTCGCAGCGATGAGGCCGTTGCGGCTGCGCGCGCGGCGCTGGCCCGGCAACCGGGAGACATCACGGCCCGGATGTTGTTCCTGCACCTGTGTCTCGAGACGCGCGCATTCGACGAGCTTCTGGGGAAGGGTATCGCGTGGCACACCGAGCAGCGCGCCGGCAATCAGTATCTCGCAGTGCTTCTCGAAGGTTGTCATCGCGCGAAGCGGTACGCCGACGGATTGGCGCTTCTCGATGCAACGCCGCGGTTGAGTGTCGGTGAGGACGCGGTGCTTCGTGGTCCGTTGTTGGCCGGTGAGGGCGATGTGGAGCAGGCGGTTGCCGTAGTACGTGCCGCACTACGTCGTAATGTGGGCAACCTCGAGCAGTTGCGTGAGACGCTTGTTCGCGTGCTGGTGGTCGGCGGTCGTTACGACGAGGCACTGGGTTTCGTCGGAACCTGGCGTCTCGACGACCCACTGCGTCTGGACTACCAGCGTCTGATCCACCAGGCCGCGGGTCGCGATGAGGAATACGTCGCGGCCTGCGAGAAGCTGCTGCAGATTCGGCCGCAGAGTGCGATGATCAAGAATGACCTGGGGTACGTTTTCGCTGATCAGGGGCTGGGCGATCTCGACCGGGCGCTGCGAATGATCCGAGAGGCGGTTGCTACCGAGCCGTTGAACGCGGCCTACCTCGACAGTCTGGCGTGGGCGTACTACAAGCGCGGCGACTTTGACGAAGCGTCGCACCATCTTCGCCGGGCGGTTCAGTTGTTGGACGGGCAGGACTGCGTGCAATACGACCATCTCGGTGACAGTGAGTATCGCCGGGGTGCGACGAGCGCGGCGGTGGGCGCGTGGAACCAGGCACTGGCGTTGGCGCGTGACGAGGCGTCGCGCGGCGTGGCGGAGGAGAAAGCGGCGCTCGCGGACCGGTTGGAACGCAAGCTGGCCGCGTCGGCGGAAGGACGCATGCCGCCGTTAGCGCCATTGGCCGCGAAGAAGTAGGGAAGCTGAATGAAGCCGCTCGACATTGCCCGACAAGTTGTCCGCGAGGAGTCGGAAGCGCTGCATCGACTGCATGAGCGGCTGGATGAGCGTTTCGCGGGTGCCGTCGAGACGCTGCTGCGCTCCGTGGATCGCGTGATCGTCAGTGGGCTCGGTAAGAGTGGCAACATTGCGCAAAAGATTGCGGCTTCGCTGACGAGCACCGGAACGCCGGCGAACTTCATGCATCCGGTCGAGGCGTTGCACGGCGATCTCGGGGTCGTGACGCGCCGGCACGCGTTGATCGCGCTTTCGCGCAGCGGAAACACCGACGAACTCGTACGTTTCGTCGCTCATTTTCGAAGGTTGGGTGGCCCCGTAATTGCGTTGACGCAGGTCCGCGATTCCCGCCTGGCGGAGCTCTGCGATCACCTGATCGAGTTGCCTGACCTGCCGGAGTCCGGCCCGTTGAACCTGGCGCCTACCACGAGTTGCGTCCTGCAGCTCGCTGCGGGCGACGCGCTGGCGATGGCCTTGTTGCACGCGCGCGGTTTTCAGCATGAGGATTTTGCGCTCTATCACCCGGAAGGTACGCTCGGCAAGCGACTGCTGCTGCGCGCCGCGGACCTGATGCACAGTGGGGATGAGCTGCCGGTCGTGCCGGAGACGGTAAGCTTTTCGGATCTGTTGCTGGAAATGAACGCCAAGCGACTCGGCTTGGCGTTGGTGGTCGACGCCGGGGGCGATCTCATCGGCACCTTCACCGACGGTGACCTTCGGCGAATCTTCGAGCGCGTGACCGATCCTCAAACGTTGACGGCGGCGCAGGCATACGAAAAGAGTCGCCGGGCACCGGATGCGCCCCGTGTACCGGGCTCGACGATCACGCCGAGCACGCTGGCGGTCGACTGTATGAAGCTGATGCGCGACGGACAGATTACGGCGTTGGTGGTTGCCGACGAACGGAATCGTCCGGTTGGCTTGCTGCGTTTGTTCGATCTGGTCAACGCCGGCCTGTAGTCGGCGCCGAATCCTCTCCCTCTTTTATCAGACCACCTCGTTCTTGCGCGGTCGGGATCCCCGCGCCCGTGCCGCAGAGCGGACCAAAATCCGCCGATAGAAAAGGAGGATTGCGTACACAAGCGGACGATGGGGACGATTCGAACAAGGAGAAGATGCGGTGAAGCCGGCAGCCACGCAGGAACGAAAAGAGGCGCTCAGCACGTTGATCAGCGATGTATTGGGCGAATTGGCGTTCATGGTGCTCGACGACGACGACCCGGTGATCGATCCGGACGGGGATTGGATCGAGTGCAGCGTATCGTACCATGGTCCGGTAAGTGGATCGTTGACTTGCTGGTGTACGCGCGAGTTTGCCAACAGCCTTTGCATGAACCTGCTGGGCTGCGATCCATCGGAAGATGAGGGCGTCGATGTCGGCGACGCCATTCGCGAGTTCATGAACATCATTTGCGGGCAGGTGATCACGAGCTGGCATGGTACCAAGGCCGTGTTCAACCTCTCGATACCGAACGTGCGCGACGGCAGCCCGCCCTCGAAGGATCCGGCCGATCAACTCTACACGCACAGTTGCAGCGTCAGCGGCGAGGCGCTCCTGTTCCTCTATTCGCCGCAGGACGGTGAATCGGGGGCGAGCGCATGAGCACGACGCTCAACATCGAGCTCAAGCCGAAGGAGTATGAGCGGCTGCGCAAGCTGGTTTATCGGGTTGCAGGGATCGAGCTTGGCGACTCCAAGCAACATCTCGTGCGCTCGCGGCTTGGGAAGGTCATTCGCACGCGCGGGATGAACTCGTACAGCGAGTACTTCGACATGGTCGAGGCCGATCCCAGCGGAGACGAACTCTCCGACCTGATCGACCAGATCAGCACCAACACGACGCATCTGTTTCGCGAGGCGGGCCATTTCGAGTTTTTGACCAAGGTGCTGACCGAATGGGTCGCGGACCCTCAATGGGCGCGCGGCCACGGCCCGTTGCGGATCTGGAGCGCAGCGTGCTCGAGCGGCGAGGAGCCGTATTCGATCGCGATGACCACGCACGCGACCTTGAAATCCGTCAAGAACCTGCAGATCAAGATCCTTGCGACGGACATCTCGACCCGCATTCTGGCGCGCGCCAAGCTTGGTCAATATGAAGAGGAGAAGCTCGAGACCGTGCCGCCGGACTATCGCCGGAACTATTTCAACAAGGTTCGCAATCCGGACGGCGACGAGCCGTTGTTCGAGCTCAAGCCTGAGATCCGCAATCTGATTCAGTTCTCGCACTTCAATCTGATGACGGAAACGTTCCCGTTTCGGAACCAGTTCGACGTGATCTTCTGTCGCAATGTCATGATCTATTTCGACAAGCCGACGCAGGAGCGGCTGGTAGGGCGTTTTGCGCGGCATTTGCGCCCCGGCGGCTATCTGTTGATCGGACACTCCGAGAGTCTCAACGGTTTGCAGCACCCGTACCAGTACGTGAAGCCGACGATCTATCGGCGATAGAATGCCGTCCGCGGTTCTTACCATGTGCCGTCATCGAATCGTGCCCCTGGCTTGGGCGAAGTCGCTGGATTCGAGTTCCGGGGAACGTCATGCGTGAACGGGCTGTGCCGCCAGGACGCCGGCCGGCCAACAGCGATTCTCGTCGCGCACCGCTGTTGCGACCGGATGTCGTCCGGGTACATGTGATCGAGGATTCCGAGTCATATCGTCGGATGCTCGTGTGCGGGCTGATCGCGGCTCCGGGCATCGAGGTCGTCGCGGATAGCCCGGATGTGCCGCATGCCCGCCGGGAAATCATCCATCATCGGCCGGATGTGATCGTGCTTGATCTCGAGTTGCCCGGCACGGATGGATTGACGTTCCTGGAAGAACTTCGGGAGTACTACCCGGTTCCGGTCATTGTCTGTAGTGGCACCACCCGTCACGGCGGGCCGCGGGCCCTGCGGGCGCTGGAACTCGGCGCCATGGAAGTGCTGATCAAGCCCGAAGCCGGCGGGCGCGATGCGACCGCAGCGTTGCTCAAGGAACTTGCGCGGCTGGTTCGCGTTGCAGCCTCCGGCGCACGCCCGGTGGTGCACGCGGAACCGGAGCCGACCGGGGCTGGGCCCTCGTTTCGGTCGACCGGAATCGACCCCAGTCGATGGCTGATTGCGATCGGTGCGTCGACCGGAGGTACCGAGGCGATCCGGACGTTTCTCACAGCTTTGCCGAAGGACGGTCCCCCGATCGTCATCGTGCAGCACATGCCCGTCTCGTTTACGGCCAGCTTCGCAGATCGGTTGAACGCGCTGACCGGACTGGAAGTAGCCGAGGCAACCGACGGCGAGTCGCTCGTTCCCGGGCGCGCACTGGTCGCGCGCGGCGACCGTCACTTGGTCGTCGTCGGTACCGTCGGCAATTGGACCGTACGCTACACGCACGGCGATCCGGTCGGATTCCATTGCCCCGCGGTCAATGAACTGTTTCACTCCGTTGCGGAAAAAGCAGGTCCGCGATCGATCGGTATCCTGCTTACCGGAATGGGGCGCGACGGGGCCGAGGGCTTACTCGCGATGCGCGAAGCCGGCGCGATCACACTCGCACAAGACCGGGAATCGTGCGTCGTCTACGGTATGCCGCGGGTTGCGGAGCAACTGGGCGCCGTACAACTCCGCGGTCGACCGGAACAGATTCCGTTTCTCCTGCTGGCCCGGCTGCGCCGCCGAAAATCGCTGGAGATCGCCTATAACCGCCAGCATTCGACATAGTCGTGCCGGCCTTGAGCACGTTCGCGACAGCGGCTTTGCCATCACTTGTCGACGAACCTACACTTTAGAGGTAACACAGCGCTGTCTCCCGTGGAGTCCCGATAATGTCGATCGCTGATCTTCGTAGCACCCCGATGCGCGTCCTTCACGGCCTCGTGGTCTGTGCCCTCGTTGCCGTGCTCACCGGCTGTCCGCCACCGGGCCAAAACAACAACGGAAACGGCTCCGGAAATGACAACGCCGTCGGAAACAACAATGGGACCGATAACACCAACTCAGGCGGTTCCAACGACAACGGCGCCGGCAACGCCAACGGCGGCGGAAACACGAACCAGAACGGCGGCGCCAACGACAACAATAATGGCAGCGGTAACGATAATGGCAGCGGTAACGATAACGGCGGCGGCGGTATCGAGAACGCGAACTCGAACAACAACGGTGGCAGCGGAGGCGGCAACGGCAACGACAACGGTGACGGTAACGGCAACGACAACGGGAATGACGGCCCGGCGCCCACCGGTGTCGTGCTCGAAATGGTCGCGATGACGGGTGATGCCGTCCCGGAGCAGTCCGGCGCACGATTCACCCGTCTCGGCGTTCCGGTCGTTGACGCCGCGGGACGCGTCGCGTTTTGGGGATTGTTCGAGAACGGTTTGGGCAACGGCGGTCTCTACGTCTGGGACGGCAGCCAGCTGGATCGCGTGGTGGATGACGACCCCCAATCCGCAGGCATCGTTCCCAGCCGAGATACCGACGACTTCTTCGGTACGTTCGTGGCCGACGCGAACCTGCCCGATCCGTTGGCCCTGGCGCTCGTTTGGGGCTCGGAAGGTCGTCTGCTGTTCGCTTCGCCGATCGACGGCGAAACCGACTCGACCGGAATCTATCGCTGGCGCGCGTCGGATAGCGACTTGGTCCGCGTCGCCGACCTCGAGCAGTTCACGCAGCTCTTTCGCGATGAACTCGGAAACGTGGCTTTGTTCAACAACTTCCGGCAGCCAGCGGTGAGCGACGGCGGGATCGTGCTGTTCGCGTCCAGTTATACGCTCGCGGGGAACGGCTCGATCTCGAGCGGTTCAGGCGTGTTCACCAGCAACGGCCTCAGCGTCACGACCATCCGTGATACGCAAATCAGTCGCGAGTCCGTGCCGGACCAGTCTTCCAACGCGATCTTTGCCGGCTTCGATTCGCTCACCGCGCAGAATCCCGCCGGAGATGGCCTCTTCCAAGCAGTCTACGCCGGCGGTCGCGGATCGCGTGGCGTGTTCCTGTTGCGCGGTAGCGAAGTGTTTCGCGTCATCGACAATCGTCCCAACAGCAGCTTCCCCGGACTGCCCGCGGGCGCCATCGTCGGCAGCACCAATGCACGCTACCCGGCAATCTCCACCAGCAACGGCGCGATCGTCGTCGTTACCGAGTTGACCGTGAACGGCCAGGCGCGCGACACGATCCTCCGCTGGAGCTGGGCGACCGGAGAATGGACCGAGATCGTAGGCGTCGGCGGTACCGATGCCGACACGCTGCTCTCCGGCGTCAACGAATCCGGCGAGTTCATATTCCTCGCCAACGACCGACCGAACCTGACCGACGGCCAGACCGTGCGGGTGCTCGACGGCAGCCTGCCCGCGCCCCTGGCGGGTAACACAATCGATTGGCCCGCGACGACCGGCGCGATCAACTCCGCGGGACGCGCGCTGCTGCACTACACCCGTAGCGGCGGTCGACCCGGACTCGTGATGTTCACTGGTGCCCAGACGCTGCTGGTCATCGACTCGGCGACCTTTGCCGTTCTGGACGACGTATTCGAAGTCACGACCGTCAGCGCGCCCGAGCGTGACCGACCTGGACGATCCGGTGCCTTCAACGATCGCGACGAAGTCGTGTTCCTCGTTCGCACGGACGGAGCCGACGATATCCAGGGTAACGACGACGATGAGTTCGCGATCTTCATCGCTCGCGGCGAATCGTAAAGTGGACCAAGGCGGGCGGGACGCCCGCCCCACCCTGTCAGAATCACGCAACCGCCAAGAGCGAGGTAGGGTGCGTTCTTTTCAAGCAGGCGCGTAGAGTGCGTTCCTTTCAAGGAACGCACCAATTGCCGGGGGCTCTTGGGGAGCGACCCGATCGGCTCAAGCCGACTGACGGACGCGTTCGCGCTTCGCTTCCAGATCACTCAGCAAGGCGCTGAATGACTGCGCGAACTTCTCGACGCCTTCTTTGAGCAACTGATCCGTCACCGCGGCCATGTCGATCCCGACCGCTGCGAGTTGCTCGAACAGGGTTCGGGCGCCGTCGACCTCCTGCTCGATCGAGACGGCCGGATTGGCGTGTTGCCGGATGTCGTCGAATGTCGTCGGCGGCACGGTGTTGACCGTGTGCGGCCCGATCAGCGGGTCGACGTAGTGCACGGGGGAGTAGTCCGGGTTTTTTGTGCTCGTGCTGGCCCACAGCGGTCGCTGCACACGGGCGCCGGCCGAGCGCAGGTCGGCGAAACCATCCGACTCGAAGATCTCGCGAAAGGCGGCGTAGGCCAGCTTTGCGTTCGCGTTGGCGGCGCGACCCAGCAGTGGTTCGAGATCCTCGCGACCGTCGGCGATCCGTTGCTGCAGCAATTGGTCCACGAGCGTGTCCACCCGCGAAACGAAGAACGACGCGACCGACGCTGTCGCGTCAACCGCGGCACTGTGCTGGTGTCGGCGACGCAGCCCGGCAATGTACGCTTGGGCCACTCGCCGATACATCTCGATCGAGAAGATCAGCGTGACGTTGACGTTGATCCCCTCGCTGATCAGCGTTTCGATCGCCGGCAGGCCGGCTTCGGTCGCGGGCACCTTGATCATGACGTTGGGCCGATCGAGCGTAGCAAACAGACGCCGAGCTTCGTCGACCGTACCTTCGGTGTCGTGTGCCAGCCCCGGGTTCACCTCGATGCTGACGTATCCGTCGAGGCGGCTGGTCTGATCATAGATCGGGCGCAGAGCGTCGGCCGCCTTACCGATGTCATCGACGGCCAGCGCTTCGTAGATCTCGTAGGTCGACTTGTTCTGACCGATGAGCGGTCGAATATCGTTGTCGTAGATCTGGCTTTCGCTGATCGCCTTGTGGAAGATCGTCGGGTTCGACGTTACGCCGCGCACACCGGCGTCCAGCCAGGCGCGAAACTGCCCGTTTTGCAGAACGTCGCGGCTGATGAAGTCGATCCAAAGCGACTGGCCAAGTGCGGTGATTTGCTGGACGTTTCCGGTCATGCAGGATCCTCGCCGGGAGCGAAAGGGGTTTCAGCGGATTCTATTCCAGAGAAACTACGCGACCCGCGCTTCTCGTTCAAGAAGCGCTCCAGCTGCGCCGGCGCGTTCGGGCCGAACGCCACCCGGTTGAGATCGCCGCTGACGATCACCGGCCCGCGGGGAAAGGTCGCTTTCAAGGCCCGGAGCATCTCCTGTCCGTGGGCGCCGACCGAACCCGCAAGCGTGGTCGCATCCGCCAGGCAATGGTCGGGCTGACTGACGCGCGTCACAAGCCCGATGGCGGACGCCCGGCTGGCGTCAATGTCCTCGTCGGCCAAGAGCAAATGCCGTGCGTGCGTCTCTCCGATTCGGCGAAACAGGTAATGTACTAAGATCGGCGGCACGATCCCGGTCCGCAACGCCGGCAGTCCGAACGTCGCAGAGGGTGCAGCGAGTGAAACATCGCAGACGCAAAGCAGCGCAACCCCGCCGGCGCGCGCCGGACCGTTGACCGCTGCGATCGTCAACTTCGGCGACTCGTCGATCGTTCGCAGCAAGCCGGCAAAGGCCGAGACGTCGCAACCGCTGGGATCGCGTGCTGCGGCCGTGGCGAGTTCGTGCAGGTCCAGACCTGCGCAGAAGATCTCGCCGGCCCCGGTCAGTACAACGGCGTGCGTCGTGCGATCATCACGGGCCGCGTGCAGCGCCTCGCTCAGTTCGACGATCAGCGCGTTTGACAGCGCGTTGCCGCTCTCGGGTCGGTTTAACGTGAGGGTCAGCAGACCGTCGCGCCTGGCGACCTGTAGTGCAGCCATGGATCCCTCCTTTGTTGTTCGCCGGTGTCGCGTATCACGCGCGGGGGTTGAGTTGTGTTGCGTCATTGAGCTGTCGATAGATCGTGGGCCGCCCGACGCTGTGATACTCGAAGTCGTGACGGCGCATCACGCCCAGCTCGTAGAGGTTGCGACCGTCGAACACCAGCGGCTGGTTCATGAGCTCGTGCATCCGACGGAAGTCCGGGCTGCGAAAGCCGTTCCATTCGGTGCAGATGACGAGGGCGTCGGCGTTCTCGAGCGCCGCGTACGCATTGTCATGGTAGGTGATGCGATCGTCGAACAGTTTTCGGGCGCTGTCGAGCGCCCGCGGATCGTGCGCTGCGACTGCGCCACCTGTGTTGACCACATCCTCGATGATCGCGATCGCCGGTGCGTCGCGTACGTCATCGGTTTTCGGCTTGAATGCCAGGCCCCACACGGCGATTGTGCGTCCCTTCAGGCGCTCGCCGAGACGTCCGTGGATGCGTTCGATCAATCGTCGGCGCTGCATCTCGTTGCGCTCGTGCACGGCCTCGATCACGCCGCAGCAGGCACCGGCTTCCCGACCGGCCACGGCCAACGCCCGGACGTCCTTCGGGAAACAGCTACCGCCGTAACCGATTCCGGGATACATGAAGTGTCGGCCGATGCGGGCGTCCGTGCCGATCCCGGCGCGGACCTCGTTGACGTCGACCGCGAACTCCTCACAAATCTCGGCGATCTCGTTGATGAAGCTGATCCGCATCGCGAGGTAGGCATTGGCCGCGTACTTGGTCAGCTCCGCGGCGCCGCGGCTCATACGGATGATCGGACGTGCGTTGCGGACGAAGGGCCGGTACAGCTCCTCGACGAGATCGCCGGCGTCCTCTTCGTCGGCGCCGATCACGATTCGATCCGGACGCAGGAAGTCGTTGACCGCGTCACCTTCCTTGAGGAACTCGGGGTTACTGACCACCGGGCAGCGGTACTGCGTTTCGGCAGCGATGATCTCCGCCACGCGGGCGCAGGTGCCGACCGGCACCGTGCTCTTGACGACGACCACCGCGTCCTGCGAAAGCAGACGGCCCACCTGATCGGCGACGAACTCGATGACCGAGAGGTCCGCGGACCCATCCGGGGCCGGGGGCGTGCCGACAGCGAAGAACACCACTTCGACGTCGCGCACCGCGCCGGCAAGATCGGTCGTGAACCGCAGGCGCTCCGCCGACATATTGGCCTTCATCAGCTCTTCGAGGCCCGGTTCGTACTGGGGGCTGATCCCCTCGCACAGGGTACGGACTTTGTCCGGGTTGCTGTCGACGCACGCGACGTGGTTCCCGCTGTCGGCCAGGCAGGTCCCGGTGACGAGTCCGACGTAGCCGGTTCCGATGACGCAAATACGCATGATAATCCCTCGCTGGGTCCGTTCTCTCCCTGCGACTATAATCGCGGATCGCGGATCAAGCGAAGCGGCAGTTCCTTCTGGAAGGAGCGGAGTGGTGCGGGTTTTGGTTGCCGGCTGCGCCGGGTTTATCGGATATCACCTCACACGGCGCTACCTGAACGACGGCCATGCGGTTGTCGGGGTCGACAACCTCGCGAGCGGCAGCAATCGCAACGTGCGTGATTTGGAGGCCGAGGAGCGGTTTGCATTTCATTCCCACGACATCACGCAACCCCTCGCGATAGAAGGCCCGTTCGACCTAGTCTGCAATCTTGCGTGTCCGGCGTCGCCGATCGATTTCGATCCGCTGCGGCTCGAGATTCTCGCCGTCTGTTCGCGCGGCGTCTGGAACCTGCTGGATTTCGCGCGGTCGCAGGGGGCCCGCTTCTTGCACACGAGTACCAGCGAGGTTTACGGCAACCCGCTTGAGCATCCGCAGAAGGAGTCGTACTGGGGCAACGTAAACCCGATCGGGCCGCGGTCCTGCTATGACGAGGGCAAGCGGTTCGCTGAGGCGCTCGTGACCGCTTACGGAGCCAAGCATGGCGTAGCAGTGCGGATGGTTCGGATCTTCAACACGTACGGTCCACGGATGCGGCTCGCCGACGGTCGCGCGCTGCCGACATTTATTGCACAAGCCCTGGCCGGAAAACCGATCACAATTCACGGGGACGGCTCTCAGACGCGCAGTTTCTGCTATGTCGATGACCTGATCGACGGTCTCGTGCGCCTGGCGGCCAGTGACGTCGAGGGGCCGGTCAATATCGGCAATCCCGACGAAGTGACGATTCGGCAGTTCGCCGAGGAAGTGATTGCCATCGTCGGGGGTTCGAGCACGCTAGAGTTGGTGCCGCGTCCGGGTGACGACCCGAATGTCCGACGGCCCGATATCGCGCGCGCCCGGCGCGAGTTGGACTGGCAGCCGCAGGTTGCGCGGCGCGACGGCTTGCAAAAAACCGTTGCGTGGTTTCGCACGGTCGACTCCGCTCACTGATCCGGGAGCGGCTCCGTTCACGCGGGCCGCACGTTATTACCGCCCCCCAACGTGCAGGGATCGATAACTGCCGACTGAATCTTCCTTCGGGGCGCAATGCCCTCCAAAGGTCCGTGCGCACTTCATCGATATAGAGACGGACGAGTTTTGATCGCTCCTATGGAGTCGTTATGTCCCGATCGTTCGCAGATGTTGCGCGAAAGCTCAGCGGACCCGCCGTACATTTCCTCGGCGGGGACGTTGTCAGTGCGTTCGCGTTGATGGCCATCGGGCTCGTCGTGGCGATGTTCGTCGTGCTCGAGGCGGTCTCGTTGCACGCGTTCCATCGCGCCGATGCGCGCAGCGTCACCGACGCGGCCCCGATCACGATGAACCTCGCCCGCCGACTGGTGGAAGAGGAGATGAAGGAGTCGCGTGATTATCAGGCCGTCGGGGCGACGCTGTTGCGAATGCCGAGCGTCGCCTGGTGCGAGATCAAGATCGATCCGACCGACGCCGACGAGGCGACGCGGACCCCTTTCGATCACACGTTCGGCGCGCGTCCCGAGCAAGCTGAGTTGCTTGAGCTGAGCGCGGCGCTGACCGGGCCGGGCCATGCGGGAACGTTACGGATCGCCTTCTCTCCGCCAAGTGCCTGGGGCATGCGCGGGTTGCTCTGGACATCCTACGGTGTGGTAACGATCGTCGCGTTGCTGGTCCTACTGTGGACCTACCGCGTGTTGTCCAAACGGATCCGTCCGTTGGGACTGGTGTGTGACAGTCTGCTTGCCTATCACAGCGGGGACGAGCAGACGATCGAGACGTTGCAGGTGCCGGCGACGGCCAGCGAGATCACCGGAGCGTGGAACGAGCTGGTCGAAGAGGTCACCAAGATCCATCGCGAACTCGACGAATTCCGATGTCGCGAGGTGATCACGACTCGTCCGGACGTTTGCGGGACGCCGTTCAAGGATGTGCTCGAGGCGCTGCCGGTCGGGCTGGTTCGTGTCGATCATGCCGGTCACCTGACGTACAGCAATCCGGCGGCGCAGCGTTTCCTCGGCATCGAACCGGTTTCCGGTCGCCAGCCGCTGGATGCTGTTCTGGAGAACAAGGCCGTCGTGCAGTGCTTCGGCGATCTGCGCAACCACGTCAACGACACCGGTATCGATGTGCAGGCCGGCGGTCCCGACGACACCGTGGTCCGCCTGACGCCGGTGGTGACCGGTTCAGTGGCACAGGATTTGACGGTGATGGTGCAGGACGTCTCGCAGCTCAAGCAAGCGGAGCGCTCACGCGACGAGTTCCTCGCACACATCACGCACGAGCTGCGGACGCCGTTGACCAATATCCGGGCATACACCGAGACATTGACCGAGGACTTCTTCGACGACGAGCAGACCCGCCGCGAGTGCTACAACGTGATCATGGGCGAAACACGGCGTTTGTCGCGTCTGATCGAGGACGTCCTCAGTGTTTCGCAGATCGAGGCCGGTGCGGCGCGCCTGGCGCGGACGGCGACGCGGGTCGACGAGATGCTGCGGCAGGTGATCCAGGACATGCAGGCCAACGCCGACAAAAAGGCGATCGACCTGGTGCTCAAGATTCCGTCGAAGGTGCCGCTCGTTTCCGGCGATCGTCATCGTCTGATTCAGGTGTGGACCAACCTGATCGGCAACGCAATCAAATACACGCCACAGAACGGTACCGTGAGGGTCGATCTCGAGACCGAAGACAACATTCTCAAGGTGCGCGTCAGCGATACCGGGATCGGTATCTCCGAGGAGTATCACCAGCGGATCTTCGACAAGTTCTTCCGCGTCGACACGGGCGAAGAGGAGTCTGAAGAAGGTACCGGGCTGGGGCTCTCGATCTCGCGGGAAATCATTCGCATGCACGGCGGCAACATTCGCGTAGAGAGTCAGTCCGGCAGCGGGTCGACGTTCACGACCGAGCTGCCGGTGCTGCGTGCTGCAGAGGCCAAGGCGGGGGTGGATTCATGATTCGAATCATGGTGGTCGAAGACCAGGCTCATATTCGCCGAATTCTGGCGATGTGGATCAAGCGGCAGGGCTACGAAGTGATCGAGGCCGCCAACGGCGTGGAAGCGCTCGAGCAACTGCGGACGCAGAACATCGACCTGCTGATCACGGACGTCAACATGCCCGAAGTGGACGGGATTGAGCTTACCCGCCGGGCGTTTGACGAGTGTCTGGCGCTCAAGCAGGTCTTCGTGGTCACTTCGCGCTGCGATCAGCACGACATCATTTCGCAGTTCGATCAGGAGCGCGTCAAGATCTTCGCCAAGCCCTTCAGTCCCTCGCAATTGTTGCGCGAGGTCGAGGCGGCTGTCGGCCCACCATCGGCCGTCGCGTCCGCCGAGCAGCGTGAGGTTCAGTAAGCAGGTACCCATGAGCAGCCAGAAGTACTCCAGCGTGGACGCGGCCCTGCAGCACTCGGAAGAGATGCTGCGCCGACTCGACGCGCTCGAGCAGGAGAACGGCGAGCTTGGCAAGGAGCTGTTGCGCTGCTACGAGCAGCTCAATCTCGTCTTCGAAATCACCGAGAAGATCTCGACGCTGACCGAGCCCGACACGATCCGCGCCGCGTTGCTCAAGCGTTGCGCCTCGATGCTCTCGGCGACGACCTGGCTCATCCGGCCCGACGGCGGTTGTGCCCACACTGAGAGCGCGGGGGAACCGGCCGCCTTGCCGCTCGATCCCAGCGCGAGCATGAAACACCTGAAATTCGTCGCCGCTGAGGTCCGTCGTACGCACCGGGCTGTGGTGCCGACGCTCGATGCGGATGCGGCCGCCGCACTCCAGCAGGCGCACGTGTTGATCGGTCCGCTGCGTTCGATCGATGAATGCTGGCTGATTGTTGCGCTGCGCGGCCCCGCGCAACCGCACTTCGAGTCCGGCGACATGCTGGCGGTCGAGTCCGTGCTCGGCTACGGCGAGCATGTCCTCAACAACATCCTGATGGGCCAACGGCTCCAGCAGACCGCGATCGAGACCATCCGCGCCCTGGTCACCGCAATCGATGCCAAAGACAACTACACCAGTGGCCATTCGGAGCGCGTCGGGTGGCTGGCGCGCATGACCGGCGAAGCGCTGGGCCTGCCCAAGGAAGAGTTGGAATTGCTCGAGTGGGGCGGGCTGCTGCACGACGTAGGCAAGATCGGTGTCCCGGAAGCGATCCTCAACAAACCGGGTCGCTTGACCGAGCGGGAGTTTGCCGCGATCCGCAAGCACCCTGAGATCGGCTACGAAGTCTTGAAGCCGGTCAAACGCTTCGAACGCGTGCTGGACGCCGTCCTGTATCACCACGAAAACCATGACGGCAGTGGCTATCCGCGAGGTCTGAAGGGGCACGATATCCCGCTTCCGGCGCGAATCACGCATGTCGTCGACATCTTCGATGCGCTGACCTCGTCGCGCTCCTATCGACGCGGATTCACGATCCAGAAAGCGATCGCCATCCTGCACGAGGAGGCCGGCCGGGTAACTGACCCCGTAATTGCCAATACGTTCATCGAAGCATTCGCCCGCTACCGTCAGGAACAGCCGGCGGACTTCGCGTGGCGCTTCGCGCACCTCGCTGACGAGAGCAGCGGAGGTGAAACATAGCGATGAGACCGCTGAAGGAACATGAACGCCCGGTATTTTGGGGTGTCTCGTGCCTGATCGGCGGCGTTGCGGGTGGGGCCGCACTGCTGCCGCGCTATACGGACATGTCCTCGACGATCTCTCTGCTGTTGATCGGATTGTTGAGTGGTGGCGTGGTTCTGCTGTCGCGCTCGGTCGGGCGCCGCGCGGGCGTGGGAGTCGGCGTGGTGACCGGGCTGACCGGGGCGATCGTCCTGGCCGTCAACAGTCAAACGCCGGCCGGTAACACGCTGTTGTTCGCTGCCATTGCCGGCGCCGTGCTTGGCCTGCTCGGACTGGTCGCGGCCCGCAGCGAGGCGGGGCTGCCGGTTCCGACGCCGCAGCCGGACAACTGGCCGCTCCGATTGCGGGCCTTTTCCGCCGAGCTCGGCAACCTGCTGAAACAGGACACGCTCACGCAGGCGGCGCTGTCGCCGGGGCCGGGTGATTTCGATCAGTTCGTTCGCGAGGCGCTTCACCGTCGCTTCAGCGCACTGGGCATTCGAACGTACACGCTCTCCGCGGACGGCGAGAAACTCCTGCCGTGCGGGGCCGCGGTCGACCAGTTGGGCGAACTGCCCTCCGCGCGGGATCCGGTCGTCGCCGCCTGCCTGGCCGATGGCAATGTCCGGATCAGCCGCGGACGCCAGCCGCGCACGATGACGGCGCCCGAGAGCGTGGATGCCAGCGCGTGGCTGTTGCCGCTGTCGGCGCCTGCCGCACTGCCGGCGATCATCCGCGTGCGCGGTTTCGAGCACGGCCTGATTCCGCCGCTCTGGGTGGCAGAGATCGTACGGGACCAATTGCGGCTGCTTTGGACGGCAGTTCTCGGACTTCGGCGTCTCGAGCTTTCGGAGCAGACCGATCGTCAGAGCGGCGTGCTCAACCGCATGGAGTTTCTGACGGCGTTGCATCGGGTTGCCCTTCAGTCGGACGAGCAGCACGAGCCGCTGGTGCTGGTGGCACTCGCGATCGAGGGATTGCGCGGCCTGGATGACCGCGGCCGCTGGGCGACCCGCGATCGTGTGATCGAGAGTATCGGCGACATACTCCGCAGTCGTGTCGGCCGCGGGGACCTGATCGGGCGCTTCGCGGACGACCGCTTCATCGTCGTGTTTCGACGGATGGAGTCCGGGCTCGGGCGACGGATGGCCGAGCAGCTCATCAGCAGCGTCGAGCAGCGTGTGTTTCAGGCGATGGAAGACGTGCTGGCGGAGACCCCGCTCGAGATTCGTGCGGGCGTGGCGTCGACCGGAATCGCCTTGTTCGCCGGCCGCCGACCGTTTCCGACATTTACGGAGAGCGAAAGCAATCTCCCGCGAATCGATCCGGATCGTCTGATGGCGCGCGCGGCCGGACTGGTGGAGCATGCACGTGCAGTCGACCAGCCGATCGTGACGGACGAGAGCACGGGCATCCCGGAGCATCTGTTGCGGCAGGAGTCCGTCTGACGAGGGGTACGCATGCGGGTGGATGTCGAGAAACAGGGAACGGTGACCGTGATGGTGCCGCGCGACGCCCTGACGGAGGGGACGATCCCGGAAACGCGCATTGCGTTCGTCGATCACGGGGGGACCGCGGTTCGCATGGTGATCGACATGTCGCACGTGACGTTTCTGGACAGCGCTGGCATCGAATTCCTGCTGGAGCGCTGCGGCAACTTGACGCTCGGCCCGCTTCGGCCGCGGCTGGCTGCCCTGACCGATACGGTGCGTGAGTCGCTGGCGTTGACGAAGTCAATCCGGCGCTTCTCGATCTACGACACGGTCGAAGCGGCCGTGCGAAGTTATCTGTAGGGAGCAATCGTGCTCAAGCGGACGCAGCGACTGGGATCCGTGCTCGTCGAGCAAGGCCTGATCACGGCCGACGAGTTGGAGTCCGCGCTCAACGCCCAGAAGGGCGGCAACAAGCGTCTGGGCGAAACCCTGGTCGGCATGGGAATCGTCACCGCGCCGACCCTGGTCAACGCGATCGCCAACCAGATCGGCGTCGACGGCTGCGTGCTACGCCACGGCCTGATCGATCCGAAGGTCGTCGCTCTGGTCGATTACGACGAAGCCCAGCGCCTCAAGGTGCTGCCGATGTTCTTGGTCGAAGGCACGCTGACCGTCGCGATGGCCGAGCCACAATCGTTGCCGACGATCGACCGTCTGGCACAGATGACCAACACCCGGATCAATCCGGTGTTGGCGCTCGAGCCGAACATCCTGGAGTATCTCGAGAAGTATTCCAAGCCGCATGTGAGCGTCGAGTCGTTCATGACCTCCCTGACCGAGTCGGACGTGGAGGTCGTCGAGCGCGAGACCGAAGAAGAGGAGAACAGCCGCGACATCGACCGGATGATCGACGGCAGCCCGATCGTCAACCTGGTCAACCTCGCGATTCTCACCGCGATTCGCCACAACGCCAGTGACATTCACGTCGAGCCCGATCGCAACGGCACGCGCATCCGATATCGCATCGACGGGATGCTGCAGCAGCTGATGAAGCCGCCTAGCGGAATGCACGCGGCGATCGTTTCGCGCATCAAGGTCATCGGCAAGATGGATATTTCGGAGAAGCGCCTGCCGCAGGAAGGACGTGTGCACGTCGTCGCGGAAGGGCGCGACATCGACCTGCGTGTCTCCACGATGCCGACGATTCTCGGCGAGAAGGTCGTTATCCGAATTCTCGACCGCGAACGGTTGAACGTGACGCTCGAGCAGCTGGGGTTCGAGGGGCCCGGGCTCGAGCGGTTCCTCGCCGGGTTGCGACGGCCGCACGGGCTCGTGCTCGTGACCGGTCCGACCGGTAGCGGCAAGACGACCACGCTCTATTGCGCGCTCGATCAACTCAAGGAGTACGGGCGCAATGTGGTAACGGTCGAGGATCCGGTCGAGTATCAGCTGGACCTGGTTAACCAGGTCCAGATCACGGACGGGATCGGACTCACCTTCCCGCGCGTGCTGCGCTCCGTGCTGCGCCAGGATCCGGATGTGATTCTGGTCGGTGAGATCCGTGACGGCGAGACAGCGCGCGTCGGCATCCAAGCCGCCTTGACCGGACACGTCGTGCTCTCCACGCTGCACACCAACACTGCGGTCGGTGCGGTGGCACGTCTGCTGGATATGGGAATCGAACCGTATCTGCTTGCTTCGGCGCTCAACAGCGTGGTTGCGCAGCGACTGGTGCGCAAAAACTGCCCGCACTGCCTCGTATCGTACTACCCCTCGCCGACAGCGCTCGCCGACGCCGACCGCAGCGGACGCAGCCGCCAGATCTATCGGAAGGGGGAGGGCTGCTCGAAATGCCACCAAACCGGCTTTTCGGGGCGTGTGGCAGTTTTCGAGATCATGACCGTTAACGACAACGTCCGCGACCTGATCCACGCCGGCGCGGGCGAGGACCAGATCCGAACGCACCTGCAGCAGGCTGGTTGGCAGACGATCCGCGAGCATGGATTGCAGCTGGCGGATCGTGGACTTTCGACGCTGGAAGAAGTCTTGCGGGTTACGCACATCGAGACCATTGCCCGCGTGCGGGCCGAACGCACCGGCGAATCGGAGCCTGCCCTCGACGGGCCGTCCCCGGGAGCCAAGGCGTCGGGCGCAGCGCCGACGACAGGGAGTGAACCGTCATGATGATTCAATACACGGCGGTGGATCGCGAAGGGCGTCGGATCCAGGAGACGCTCGAGACCGAGAGCCTCGACGACGCGCGTCGGCAGCTCTCGCGGAAGGGACTGCTGGTTCTGGAACTCGCGGCGGCTTCCCAATTGGGGCAGGCTGTCATGTCCAGACGCGGCAACAGCAAGGCTCGCAACGCGACAGCCCCCGAGCTGCTCATGTTTTCCCGCCAGATGACCATGATGCTCAATGCCGGTGCCGCGCTCGTACCGGCGATGCAGGCCGTGCTGGAGCAGCCCGGACGTCCCGCCTGGCATAACCTGTTGAGTGATCTGATCGAACGCGTCGAGGGCGGTGCGCCGCTGAACGAGGCGATGGCCCGGTTTCCGGAGTACTTCCCCGGGAACATCCGAAGCATGGTCTCCGGCGGCGAGTCGACCAGCGAGCTACCTGCGGCCTTCCAACGCGTCGCGACGCTGCTCGAGAACCGTATCCGGCTCCGCAAGCGCATCGTCGGCGCGGTCGCCTACCCCGCGATGCTGCTGGTGCTTGCGGTCAGTGTCTTTTGCACGATGGCCCTGTTCGTCCTGCCGCGCTTTGCAAGCCTGTTCGAAGTATTGAACGCGCCCTTGCCGGCAATGACGCGCTTGTTGCTCGACACGACCATGGCGCTGCGACAATACTGGATCGTGGTGCTCGCGGTGCCGATCGGGCTTGCGATTGTGCTGGTGACGTGGAGCCGAACCCCCGCGGGCAAATGCACGATCGACCGACTGTTGTTGCGGTCGCCCGGAATCGGTCCCGTGGTGAGTGCGGTCCTGCTCACGCGCATCCTGCAGCTGTGGGGCGCACTGCTCAAGAGTCGCGTACCGTTGCTGGCGACGATTCGTCAAGCGCGAGACGTGAGCCGAAACGAGGTGATCCACCAGCTGGTGAATGAGGTGGACATAGCGGTCCAGGACGGACGTTCGATCTCGTCCGTGTTTCGGCGCTACGCGTTCGTTCCCGCCCCGGTGATTGCCAGCATTTCCACCGGCGAAGAAAGCGGCCGCCTGGGTGAGTCGATGGAGTATGTCGGTAACTGGCTGGAGGAGGAATCGAATGACCGCATTCACAGCGTCACCAAGACCCTGGAACCGATGATCCTGATCGGTATGGGGCTCGTGATCGGCTCCGTCTGCCTGGCGCTCTTTCTGCCCTTGTTCGATCTGGCCACCGCGGCATAAGGACTGGATGATGTTCGGACGCGATTACTCAGCGATCGCCGTTGATGCCGGCACGACGAGCCTCGCACTCTGCCAGCTGTTGCGCAGCGGGTCGAACGTGCGTCTGTATCAACACCGGCGGGTCGAGGATCCGTTGCACGAGGCGCCGCATGCGGCGCTGCCGGGATCGGCCTCGCGTGCCGCGCGACTTGTGACGCAGACGGCCTTTCGCGGTCGAGTGGCCGACCTGGCGCTGCGACCGCCGGACGTCGCCTTTCATCTGGCGAACATTCCGGTGGACTACGATCCGGCGAAACAGGACGAATGGCAAAGCCTGCTGCGCTACGACGCAGCGCGCAACCTCGACTGTGACCCGGAGATGCTGGAAGTGGACTGGTGGCCGCTCCCGCCTGGGAACCGAACCGGCAACAATGTGATGACGATCTCCGCCAAGCGCGACACGATCGAGAATTGGCAGTCGTACTTCGCCGCCTGTGGGTTGACGCTTCGTCGAATCGACGTGCTGCCGCTCACGCTGCTGCGGGCGGCGTTGCGGATGGGCCTGCCGCGGGCGACAACCCCTGATCGCAACAACGCGCTCTGGGGGATTCTCAACGTCGGATGCACGTCGTCATTGCTGACCGTCGTGCTCGGCGCACACTGCGTGTATGTCCGCTCGCTGGCAGTCAGCGGTGGCACGTTCACCAGCGAGATCAGTCGATCGCTCGATGTCGACTACCGTAGTGCCGAAGCACTGAAACGGCGAATCGCGACTGACTGGGAGCAGAGTACGGAAGACGAACTGCTCGGGCTGGGTGCCGGCATCGTGCAGCAGTCCGTCCAGGGAATGGCCGCCGAGGTTCAGCGCGCCTTTCAGTACGCGATGGAAGGATATCCGGAGGCCGTGCCGACCACGATCTACGTTTGCGGCGGCGGTGCCCGCCTCACACCGATCGTCGATTGGTTGAGCGAGGCGCTGGGCGTGAAGGTCGAAGCGTTCAATGCGCTCGAGTGCATCGAGGTGGCGCCCGGGGCGGTAACGCCTGTCCCGCAGACGCTCAGTGCGGTCTGCGTCGGGCTCGCGTTGGGGGGGATCGGCGTATGATCTGGCTCGAAGACGTCCCGCAGGTCAATCTGCTGCCGGCACGCGTGCAACGTCAGACCTCGCGTACCTTGCGCATCCGGCAGTGGATCTCCGGGAATCTCCTGTTGCTGGCGGTCGTGTTGGTTTCGTGGGCACTGGTCTACCAGATCGGCGAGGATCAGCGCACCCTGCAGCGTCTCGTTTCAGACGAGAGCACGGCCTATGTCGAAACACAACAGCAGCTTGCACGACTTGCGGCCAAGTCCGAAATGCTGCTTGCGTCGCAGGACCGCCTGTTGTCTCTGCAAGCGCGCGAGAGCTGGTCGCAGCGGATTGCGGAACTGGCTCGGGCATTGCCCGAGGACATGACGGTGAACAAGCTGACGCTCTCGGCACTACCGGTTCCGCAGGTGGCGCCGGTTGCGCCGGACGCTGCGGACGCCGGCCCGACTCGTCCGCCCCGACCGGTCGAGCGATTCGAGTTGCGCATCGAGGGCTTGGCGCGGCGTTACGATTCCGTCTCGGAGTTCTCGCGGCGACTCCGCGAGTTGCAGGTGTACGACCCTGTGCGGCTGGTGCGCTCGGAGCGCCAGCGTAACGGCGAGACCGATATGCTCGAGTACGCCGTCTCCTGCCGGAGGGAGCTCCGATGACGCTCGGGCGGGCGCGCATCCGTTATCTCATCGACCTCGGCGGCGCCGTCGTGATGTGCGGCATCGTTGTGTCGTCATACCTGTTGATCTTCAATCCGATCGCCACCCGGCATCGCGAGATTCCGGAACTGCGGGCCCAGGTGACCGAGATCACGAACAGCCATGAGCAGCTTACGCTCGTATTACGCGACCTCGAGCAGCGGATTCGCGCCGTCGAGGGCAAGCTCAAATCGCAGCGCGAGGACCAACCGCTCTCCGACAGTGACTTGACCTCACTCGTGTCGCGTTTCAGTGCACTCGAGGGCCTCACGATCCTGTCGATCGCGCCCGGTGCCGGGGCGGCCGAAGATGGGCTGGATCTGCGCGTCGAGACGGCGGGCCCGTTCGCCGACTGCACGCGCGCCATCTCGCGACTGGAAGCGGCCTCGCCGTACCTGGAGATTCGCGCGCTCTCGATCAATGGGCCTGCCAAGCCGGGCGAGCACCAGTGCCAGTGCAATTGGACCATTCGGATGAAGCAGCTCGCCGATGCGCCAACGCCGGAGAGGAGCAGCGGATGAAGCGCTTGTCGCGACGTGAGCGCGCCGGCGTCGGCATTATCCTGATCGCGGTTCTCGCGCTGGCCGTGGACCGGCTGGTCTTGCCACCGCCCAAGGTCGCGGACGCGGCGGCGGCGGTGCTGAGCGCTGCCTCGCCGGAGGATGCCGACCTCAAGCTGGTCAAGCTCGATCCGGATCGCTTTCAACCCATCCAGCGCGCGGTCTTGCAGACCGCTGTGCCCGACATCTTCTCTTGGGAGCGCGTCGGTTTCGGGAAGGGCGACTCGGTTACCGGTCAACCAAAGACGAAGGACTCGCCGGAAGTGCTGCTACAGGAGGTCCGAGTCCAGGGGATCATACTCGGACCGCGCCCGGCGGCGATTCTCGACGGCCATATGGCGCGCGTCGGCGACACGATCCATGGTCACCATATTGTCTCAATTGACAGCAAACGGGTAATCCTGGAAGACGAGCACGGCCGCCGGCGCGTGTTACCGGTACCGGTTCGCGGGGCCCGCAAATAATCCGCAAAATCTGCCGGAGCGCAAGCAAACCCCCTGTGTTTTTTTTTCGATACTCCAGTGAACAGCTCTGGTTCTCAGTGTCGAAATCTATGGAGTCGTTGACATGACACGCTGCCGTCGCCACGCATTCAGTCTGGTTGAGTTGATCGTTGTCGTCGTGATCATTGGAATTCTCGCGGCTATCGCGATCCCACGTTTCAGCCGTGGTGCGGCCGGTGCGGGCGATTCCAGTTTGCGCGGCAACCTGTCCGTGCTGCGAAACGCCGTCGAACTCTACTACTATGAGCACGGCGAGTATCCCGGCGAGAACGGCGACGGCACCAATGCCGCTGGAACAGAAGCTGCGTTGATCGCGCAGTTGACGCAATACAGCAACGATCAGGGCGCCGTCTCGGCAACCAAGACCGCGACGCACATCTACGGTCCGTATCTCCGCACCGGCATCCCGCCGTGCCCGGTCAGCCCGCGGCTCGGAGAGACCGGCGTCGAGATGGTGTCGGGCGCTACCGCGCCTGCGTACACGGCTGCCGCGACAACGTCCGGCTGGGTCTACAACTATCAGACGGGCGAGATCGTCGCCAACTCCAACGGGACCGACCCCGAAGGAACGTCCTACGACGCCTACTGATCCCTTGGGGCAGAGGTCGTCCTGACGATCGTGTTCCAGAGCGGGGCTGCGACATCTGATCACGAATGCTTCGGGCCCGGGAGTCCTGCGACTGCCGGGCCGTTTGCGTCCGGCAGGGGGAGTGGTGTTGACGCGAGTTCGAATGAAGCCGAGGGCGCACCGAAACGGGCCTTCGATGTTGCAACAGCATGACGATGCAGACCGGAACCACGCTCGAACGACGCACCGGGGGACAGCGGGGAGCGTTCACCCTCGTCGAGCTGTTGATCGTGGTCGTTCTGATCGGGATCGTTGCGCTGATCGCCGCGCCGCGTCTGAGCCAGGGCGCCTCACGTTCCGCTGCCGCCGCGACGCAAGCCGACCTCTTTAACGTCCAGAAGATGATCGAGATGTACGCGATCGAGCACGCCGGCGTCTATCCCGGCGCCGTGAGCGACGGGGGAAACGCCGCGCATACCGAAGCCGCCTTTCTCCGCCAGATGCTGCAATACACCGACATTGCCGGACGCGCGTCGTCCGCGCCGACCGGGAACTATCGGTACGGACCCTATCTCCGGAAGGGAATTCCGCCGCTGCGTTTCGGGCGCAAACGCGGCCTGACCGGCGTACATGTCGTCACCGGTAACACGGCCTTGACCTTTCAGGCCGCACCCACTGCGGGCTGGCTATACAACGACACGACCGGCGAGTTCACCGCCAACAGTTCCATCGTGGTCAACTCGCTCGCAGCCGACACGATTCGGGGCGTCGTCACGCGCCGGGTTGCCGGCAAGGACGTTGACCTGATGAGTATCAAGTAGCGAGCGCCGGGAGCAAAGATGACTGTGCAGCGGAGTCGAACAGCGTTTACCGTCGTCGAAGTGCTGATCGTGGCGTCGATCATCACCACGCTGGCGCTCGTGGCGATTCCGCGCTTTACTGATACGTTCGATCGCGCCCGGGCTGCCGCCGCCGCTGACCGTATCGTGAGTGACTTGACCATGATTCGCGAGAATGCCCGCACGCGTGGCGTCAGCCGTTCGGTGGCCTTCTCGCCGGGCGCCAGTCGCTACGACGTCGTCGGGATGCCCGATATCAACCACCCCGGTCGAGATTATCGCGTCCAGCTGGGGTCCACCGAGTACGACGCGCAGATCGTTTCGGCCAACTTCGGCGGCGATTCGACGCTGGTCTTCGATCTCTTCGGCGATCCCGACAGCGGCGGAACAGTCGTGATTCGCGTTCGGGGACACGTACGCACCGTGACGGTCAACGCCGATACCGGCATTGCGAGTGCCAACTGATTCACGGTGATCGCCAGTCGTCGGGTCGAGCGGCTCGTCCGGCGCGCTTGTCTGGAGCCAGTCATGAGACGAAACCACAATCGCGGATTCACGCTGATCGAAACGGTGCTGTCGATGGCGGCGATGTCGCTGCTGCTCGGCGCCGTACTGGCCGGCGTGGCGCTGACCACCACCGCTCTGCCGGCCTCGCACGACGCGGGCATGGCCGACACGCGCGAAGTCCAGGCGATCGAGCGACTGGTCAACGAGCTGAGTGTCGCCACCGGATTCACGACGCTGACGACTGCGGAGGTCACCTTCACCGTTCCCGATCGCGACAACGACAGCAACCCCGAGGTGATCCGGTACCACTGGTCCGGCGTTCCCGGCGAGCCGCTGATTCGCCAGTATAACTCGCGGGCCGCGGTCAAGATCGTCGACAATTTGAGCGAATTCAAGCTCGAGCCACTGACGCAAGACCACGACGGGAAGGCTCGCGTGCATGCGATCCTGGTGCTGTGCCACAACCTGACGAAGACCACGCGCGTCGCCGCCGGCACGGCGCTGCTGTCGACACCGGAGGTGCCGTGATGTACACGACACTCCGTCGTCGGCGCGGTATCTCGATGGTCGAGGTCGTCATCTCGGCCGCGATCATCAGCGGGCTGTTGGTGACCGCACTGACAACCGTCTCCGCCGCGCGATTGACCACGACGCAGACTGATCTCGTCAACCGCGGCAGTCTCCTCGCCGAGCAGTTGGTGGCGGAGATTCTCAGTCGAGCGTACGAGGACCCGGATACTGCTTCGCCAACGCTGGGAACGAACGGGGCCGAGTCGGCAAGCGCCAATCGCTCAGGCTACGACGACGTCGACGATTTCAACGGCTGGTCGGCCAAGCCACCACAGTGGCCCAATGGAACCACCATCGATGAATTCGCCGGCTGGCAGCGTAGCGCCACGATTACCTATGTCACCGCCGCCGATCTCGTGACGGATGCCGGTGCAGACAACGGTGTCAAGCGCATCGACGTCGAGGTCGAGTTCAACGGACAGCTGATCGTGCAGCTCACCGCATTCCGGACCCGCGCCGGGTGGGAGGCATACGTTGAAGACTAGACAGCCAGTCGGCGCTCGCGCGCACCTCATTCCGCGACGAAATCGGCAGCTGCGGTCGGCGCGGCGTGCATCGATCTTCCTGATGACACTGATCTGTACGATGCTGATCAGCGTGATTGGTCTCTCGGCGATCTTCGGCGTCCGCGCCCAGCGGCGAATCGTGAACGCCGACGTAGATTTGGTCCGGGCACGGGCCTACGCCGTCTCGGCGCTTGAGCTGGGGCTCGAACAGCTCACGGCTCGTAGCGACTGGCGCACGACCCTCACGCCCGGGACCTGGGTCTCCGATCGCAGTATCGGCCAGGGTACGTATTCGATCACGATCGCCGACCCTGCGGACAGCGATCTCGCGAACGACGCCGACGATCCGGTACGTCTGACCGCCTATGTCTCGGTCCATGACTCACGTTACGCGCTGCAGGCGAACGTCACGCCGGACAATCGAGCGATCGAGGCCCTACGCTTCGCGGCACACGCGGCGAGCACTGTCCTCACCGCCGGCGCAACGCTACGGGCAAACGGCGGCGGTCTGTCATCGAACATCGCGATCACGAACGGAGGAACGATACAGGGTGACGCCGAGGCCGGCCTGGTCGTCAATGTCGCCGGTACGATCACGGGTGATCGCACCAACGGCACAGCTGCCAAGGATGTGCCCGGCAGCGACGTCTATGACACTTACGCCGCACGAGCCCGCTCGTTGCCGGTTACCAGCCTGCTGGAGCGGACGGTGCTCTCGCCGAACCGCAACCCGTTTGGATTGCCGAGCGCCGACGGCGTCTACGCGATCAGCACCAACAGCGACCTGGTGCTGCGGGGTGTTCGCATCCACGGGACGCTGCTGGTCAAACTGCGATCCGGAGCGCGACTGACGATCGACGACTCGGTCCTGATCACCCCGGCGCGGTCCGATTACCCGGCGCTGATCGTCGACGGTGACGCGACGATTGGCATCCATTCGCGCACCAAGCAGCTTGACGAGGACGATTGGTCGGTCAACTTCAATCCGCCGGCCGCACCGTATCAGGGAGTCGCGAATCTGAACACGAACAACGCGTTTCCCAACGAGATCCAGGGGCTGGTGCTGGTGACCGGCGGGCTAACGCTGGAGCAGACGGCGCGGGTTCGTGGCAGCGTGCTGGTCGGTAACGTTCTGACGGTCCGTGGAGACAACGAAATCGATTACGACGCGACGCTCTATGCCGACCCGCCGGAGGGATTCTACGACCAGTTCTTCCACTACACGCGCGGGTCGCTCAAGCAGGTGGCGTTTCCGACCGATTGACCTCATGCGCCACGGCCGGGCCGTTAATCACGATGACGGTCCGACGATGATGACCCGAGCGCCTCACCGCGCCCGGCGCACCGCCTTGAAGGTCTGACGAGCGAGCAGTTCGGCCTCTTCATACAAGGCATCGTCCCGTTTGCGAATGGGAGGTGTTCTTTGAGGTCCGTGCTGCTTAGAAACGGACACATTGCCCGACGCCGACGCGCCTCGATGTATCTCGTCACGATGCTTTGTTCGGCACTCGTCAGCGTCATCGGGCTGTCTGCGATGTTCAGTGTTCGCGCCCAGCGACACATCGTCGAAGGCGACGTGAACCTGGTTCGCGCTCGGCTCTATGCGTCTTCCGTGCTGGAACTGGGGCTCGAGCGATTGGAGAGGCGTACGGATTGGCGCACGGCGCTGACGCAAGGGACCTGGGTTTCGGACCGCGACATTGACGACGGCAAGTACGCGGTCACCCTCGTCGACCCGGTCGACGGCGACTTCACCAACAACAACACCGACTCGTTGCGGCTGACGGCGTACGTCGTCATCGACGGTTCGCGCTATGCGCTCCGGGCCAACGCCACTCCCGACTACCAGCCGATCGACGCGCTGCGCTTCGCGATTCACACGGCAAGTAACGCCAACGTCCGCGCCGGAACCATACTACGCGTCGGCGGAGACGGGATCTCCGCCAACACCGCCATCGCCAACAACGGCGCGATTCTCGGCAGCGCCGAGGCCAATTCAGTCGGCGGGGGCGGTACTGTGACCGGAAGCACTGACACTGCGGCAGCGGCGAAGACCGTGCCCGGGACCGAGGTCTACGATCTCTACGCCGCCCGCGCCCAGCCGTTGCCGGTAACGAACCTGCTCGAGGCGGTCGTCCTTTCTCCAAACAACAACCCGTACGGCACGCCCAGTCCGGACGGCGTCTACTCGATCGACAGTACGACGGACGTCGTGCTCCGCGGGGTCCGTATCGTCGGCACCCTTGTCGTCAATCTTCGTAGCGGTCGGTCGTTGCAGATCGTCGATACGGTTCTGATCACACCGGCGCGGCCGGATTACCCCGCACTCATCGTCAACGGCGATGCCGAAATCGAGATCCTATCCGGCGCCAAACAGCTTGACGAAACCGAGTGGGCGGTCAACTTCAACCCGGTCGGTGCCCCGTATTCGGCCGAGGCCGATCTCGATCAGAAGGACGCCTACCCGAACGAGATTCAGGGCCTGGTCCACGTAACCGGCTCGCTGGCACTCGACAACACGGCGGCGTTCCGGGGAATCGTATTGGCCGGCGACCGTGTTGTGGTCAACGGTAGCCCGCAGATCGATTACGATGCGACCCTCTACGCCAACCCGCCGGAGGGCTATTACGACCTGCACTATCGGTTCGTCCGCGGATCGCTCGAGCAGGTTGCTTTTCCGTCTGATTGATTCACCCACGGCCCGCACGCTACGATGCACGCATGATCGTGTTGATCGACAACTACGACTCGTTCACCTACAACCTCGTCCAGCGCGTCGGCGAGCTGGCCGACCCGCCAGAGGTGCGCGTCTATCGCAACGACGCGATCACGATCGAAGCGCTCGAGGCCGACCGGCCCACGCATCTCATCATTTCGCCGGGACCGTGCACCCCGCTCGAAAGTGGCTTGAGCAACGAGATCATTCGGCACTTTTTCGACAAGCTGCCGATTCTCGGCGTCTGCCTCGGACATCAGTGCATCGGCCACGTCCGCGGCGCCAGCATCATCCGTGCCCCGCGGCTGATGCACGGGAAGACCAGCATGATCCGGCATGAAGGCGACCCGCTCTTTGCCGCGATGAGCAATCCGTTTCAAGCGACCCGCTATCACTCGCTGCTGATCGAACGCGACTCGCTGCCCGAGGAGTTCGAGGTCATCGCGTGGACCGACGACGACCCGACCGAAATCATGGCCGTTCGACACCGCCACAATCCGGTCGTCGGCGTCCAATTCCACCCGGAGAGCTTTCTGACCACCGAGGGGCATCAGCTGCTTGCGAATTTCCTCGGAATTGCGGTAGCATCCGCGTAGAATCGTTGCCCGTTCGCCACTTTGGTTCGAAGCCGCGCGAGGAAGCCGAATGCGGATGTTCGTGGTGTTATTCGTCGGCCTTGCGGTCGTCACGCTCCCCGCTTGCTCGCAATCCGATGCGCGGGTACGCAGCGATAACCCGGCGATCTCGGCGCCGCCGACGACCGAAGAATTGCCGTCTGCCGTGATGGATTCGGACACCGTCGCGGCAAAGATCGGCGTCGAGACCAACGGCGAACAGCCGCGCCAGCAACTGGTGGTCATTCCCGAGTTTCGTCTCACCGACGAAGAACGCGCGATCCTCGGCGACGAGCCGGAGACGGTCGACCTGCTCGAGTTTTATCGGCCGCTGAATCCGGACCTCGTCTACGGGCCGGCTGCGCCCTATCGAATTCGCCGAGAGGGTACGGCGCGTGCGCTTCACCTCGGGCCGAACGGTACGTCGGCGTGGTCGATTTATGGGGCGGTTGCCCCGGCCGGCGCGATCGGAAATCCCGCCACCAAGGTAGGGGTCGCCGACGTGCCGAACGAAAATTTGGGGGTGCGTGAGCAATCGGAAAACGGCATCGGTGAGACGCCCGCATCCCGGCGTTACCAGAAGTACGATCTCGACTGACGCGCCCAACGTCTCGGTCGCGCACAGCGAGACTCCGGGCGGTTCTCGGACGCTGACGTCGTAGCGGCGGATCGGCCGTCCGCTCAAGCAGGGGGTTCCTGACAGGCAACGGGCGCTTTTGACGGGCGCTTGACGGGCCGACTCGACCTACGCACCGGCAATCAATCGCCGGTACTTCCTTGAGCGATGTCGCATGCGTCACGTGTTAGCGCTCCTTATCGGGGGGGCGGCGCAGCTGTCGCGCCGCCCAATAACATCGGTTCTCTTGCTCTTACGAAACCCCCTCCGGCGTCGGGCCGATACCGCAGTAGAGCGGTTTCGACGACATCGTTGCGTGCGCCGCGCACTCAGCGCGACCGCAATGCGCGACGACGTTGAAGGAACCGGGGTCTCGATTACCGATCGTTTGGAGACGATCGTGGCCGCCGCACGCGAGGCGGTCGATTTCCCGACTGGAGGAACGTGCCGTGCAGACGATCTTTGTGACCGGAGCGGAAGGCTTCGCGGGGACGTATCTAACGCGACATCTCAAGCAACGCGGCTTCACTGTCGTCGGCGGCGTTCGCAACCGAGCCCGCAAGCTGGCTTTCGAGAAGCAGTATGGCAAGGCCCTCGTCTGCGATGTCAGCGACGCGATCAACGTCGCGCGCGTCATCGCCAGCGTCAAGCCCGACGGAATCATCCACCTGGCCGGGACTTCGCGGGCGTTCGCGGCCGAGGTCGAGCCGCTCGTCGCGTACCAGTCCAGCGTCAGCTCGTGGGCCAACGTGCTGGATGCCGTTCGGCGAACGGTCCCGCGGGCGCGCGTCGTCATGGTGAGCGCCGCCGAAGTCTACGGCGAGTCGGGCAACGACGGACAGCCGCTGAAGGAGTGCTCCTTGCCGAAGCCGACAGGCACGCTCGGTGCGCTGAAGGTCGCGGCGGAATCGATCGCTCACACATTCCATCACAACTATCACGTCGACGTGCTGATCGCGCGTCCGTTTCAGTACATTGGCAGTGGCCAGCCGGAGAGTTCGTTCTTTGGAATGGCAGCGAAGCGGGTCGCCGAGTGGGACCCCTCCGCGCACGGCAATACGATTCACTTCCCGGATCTCGACTGCCGTCGCGACGTGCTGCACGTTGCGGACGTCGTCGAGGCCTACGAGTGTATCCTGCGCAACGGCAAGCCGAACGAGGTCTACAACGTTTGCTCAGGCAAGGCTGTTACCTGCCGGGAGTTGATCGGCCACATGATTCGCGGCGCGGGTCTCTCGCTGGAGATCGCCGAGCAGCGCAGCGAAGCGGGTCCCAATCCGGTCACGTGCCAGATCGGCAGCAACGATCGCCTTCGCGAGGGTTGCAGCTGGGAGCCGACGCGTTCGCTGGAACAATCGGCTCGCGAACTGGTGCTCAGCTTTCAATCGCCGGGAATAGCCGTCGGGCGGTAGCGCCCGTCACGGTGCATTCCGCCCAGCGATCTCGCGAACGAACGGGTTGATGTCGCTGACACTGACGAACCCGTCACAGTTCATGTCGGCGTTGGCGAGATCGCAGTCCGGAAACGCGCTCTGGAACGTTGCCGGATCGGTCAATGCCAGAACGAACGAGTTGATATCACCGACCGAGACGATTCCGTCACAATTCGCATCGCCCAGCGGTCCGATCACGCGGTTGTTTCGAATGCACTCGAGCGGCACGCCGGTGGAGCAGGGGGCCAGACAGAGCGGGTCGATACCGCCGATGACGCGCGCCCGGTCGCCGGGCACCAGATCCCCCGTGTTCTGAATCCAGTAGTTCGTGCTATCGTCCGCGCGGAAGAGGATGCACTCCGGTCCTTCGATGATTCGACCGCACGCCTCGATGCAGCGGCCGATGACGTTGTCCTCGATTCCCGGCCCGATGAACGGAATGCACTGCCTCGATTCCGGATTCAGGCATCCCTGGACCCATACCGCGCCCCCCGGATTGAGGTTGGCCGTGTTCTCGATGAAGTAGAAGTCATTGTCGGTGATGAAGATCGAGCATCCCTGCGGCCCCGCGGTGATCGCGCCGCACCCTTCGAAGCAGGGACCGATGGTGTTGTTGCGGATTCCCGGGAACGCGAATCCCATGTTGCACAGGTCGGATTCCGGATCGACCGCGCCCTTGACCCAGACACGGTCGTTGTTGCCAAATCCGCCAAAGTCTTCCAGTGCGAACGATCGTCCGTCGTCGGTGACGAAGTTCTGGCAAAGCACGCCCGGTACGACTGTCCCGCAGCCCTGGAAGCACTCGTTGATCGTATTGTCAACGATCGCAGGTGCGATCAACGGCGGGCAGATCGGCGATTGAAAATCGAACAAGCCACGCACGAAAACGAAGTCACCGATCCGAAAATCCCCGACATTCTCGATCGCGAGCGTCTCGCCGTTGCCCAGCGTTATGGTCGGACAGCCGAGTGCGCCCAACGTCAGGCGTCCACAATCCTCGAACTGTACCAGCGGCGGTCCGTTGGTCAGGCCTCCGCCCGTCACGTCAACAGTGGCCGATCCGGCTGATTCCGTCGACGTCGGCACCGCGCCCGCTGCGATGCTGCAGGTCACCGCGACGCACGCCGCGCGCAGCAGGTGGCTCGCGACGCGGAGTTTCCGGGATGCACTCATTGCATGGCCTCCTCGCCTCATCAAGCAGGGCAGACCAACCCTTGGGACGCGTTCGAACGTAGCGATGGGCACGAGGCCGCGCTCGGAATTGCCGAAAAAGCACGAACGCGACGTCGCGGACGAGCCGTTGGATTCAGTTCTCTTCACGTGCCGACGTATCCGGACGCTGGCGCGCCTCGCTACGGTCATATCAATAGCGGTCACGTTCATTGTAGGCGCGCTGCGCCGAATCCGTATCGACCGTGGCGGCTTGACCGCGGTAATGATGCGGGCTGAGCGGGGTAGGGTGCGGAAAGGCGGCTAGACGGGTCCGAAAACGAGCCAGAAGAAACCGACGCCGATCGACATGCAACTCAGGCTCACCCCCAGGACCCGGCCGGCAAGTCGGCTGCGGTGACGCGTGTGATGGGCCAGCAGCCAGAGCCCGAGGCTGGCCAGTGCCATCGCGAGGATGCCCCCGAAGCCGTAGCCCAGCGTGTACGCGAACGCCGCGGGACGGGGCAACGCGAGCGCCGGAAGAATTCCCACCAGGTGGGCGCCGCCGGCGACACCATGAACGAGTCCGATGGTCAGCGCCTTTCCAGCGTCCGTATGGCGCACCGAGCTGCGCTCGTCATGCCCATTTCGTTCGGGCTCGTGTGCCTCGTGCTGTTGTCGTAATCGCCAGACGCCCCAGAGTCCGATCACGATCAGCATCACGCCGACCAGTCGTTCGCTGACGTCAGAAAGGAAGTGGGCAGTCGTCGTTTCACGCAGTTGCAGTGCCAGCAGCGCCAGCAGCCACACGCCGACACTGTGTCCCAGGCCCCAGCAAACCCCGACCCAGCGACTGCCCGGTCGACCGGTGGATGTAAGCGGCGCGATGGCCGCCAGGTGATCGGGGCCGCTCACGACATGCGATCCGCCGGCGATGCAGCCGACGGTCGCGGCGATCAGCGTTGCTTCAACCAAGGGCCACTCCTTCAGCCATTCGACCGACTGAAAGAGGATACCCACGTGTTCGACAAAAGGGAAACGCCGCGGATCAGTAGTCCGCGGCGCCTCCACAATCCCGTGTCGTGAGTATCGAAGGGGACTAGAGCCCCAGGTCGTCGAGCAGGTCCTCGGCCTTCTCGAGGATGTCGCGCGTGTAGGCCGGGTTGTGAATGCCCAGGCTCGCGTCCGAGAGGATGTAGTGATACAGGAAGCGGACCTGCTTGATCCGGTCGTCGAGCATCGCCTGCCCATCGGAATCCGGTCCGCCGCCGGCGATATACTCCCACGTCGCCGGATCGCCGAGCCGCGTCGCGATGTCATCCAGTCGGGCCTGTACTTCGGTCGTCAGCGTGGTCTCGGCGGCCGCCGCCTGCGCCATCGACGGGTGGCAACCGGCAGTCGCACAGCTGTTCTCGTTCACCTCGAAGGTGTGTCCCGAGATAGCCGGAGCGAGTTCGTCCATGAAGTCCTGGCGGTACATATGGCACGTCGCGCATTGCTCCGTCGCGAACGAGTGGATCGAGACCCGGCTGTTGACCAGCACCTCGCCGTCCTCGGGGAGCGGCATCTCGCCAACGTACATGTTGCCCTGAACACTGTGGTGCGGCGCCCGGCTGGTCGTCTGCCACGTTCGGCCGCGCGAGTGGTGGCACTGCCCGCAGAGATTGAACCGCGCGGGGTTCGTCGCCGCCGCGATGTCGTTTGCCGGCGTCGGGCTGGCAACCTCGGGATACCGCAACTGGAAGTCGCGGCCATCCTCCGGCGTCGGTGCATTGCCGGTCTGGGCGTGCGGATCGTGGCAGATCGCACAGGTGACCGCGTGCTGATCCTCACGCTCGACACCCTCCAGCAGATCGTCCGCGACAGTCTCGGTGTTCAGAATCGCTCGGAAGAAGAAGTCGCCCGAGTGGCACTGCCCGCAACTGTTCAAACGCGACCCGCCGGTGATGCCTGAGGCCACGACTTCCGTCACCAGCGCGTGCCCGGAGCTCTCCCAATCTTCGAATTGCGGATGACGGGAACCGGTGTGGCAGGTCCCGCAAACCGCGGAACTGATATCCTTGGGCGGGTACAGCGACTCGTCGTTGACGTTCTCTGCATGCTGACGGGACGGGCCGTGGCAGCTTTCGCAGCCGACGCCTGCGAGGACGTTCGTCGTGGCCCGATCGACGAAACCGCCGGGCTCGTCGTAGCCGACGGTATGGCACGGCAGGCAAACCGCGTTCTGCTCCTGCCCGATCGCTTCAAGCGACTCGAGGGCACGCGCGTGCAGCGTCTGCGACCAGTCCGCGTGTGTGTTGGCATGGCACAGCGAGCAACGTTCCGAGCCGACGAACTGCCCGGTCACGCCGTCGTTGCCGGTGCCGTTATCGTTCGCGTTCTGGTTGTCGTTCGCGTTGTCGTTGTCGTTCACGTTCCCATTATCGTTACCGTTCCCGTTGGCGGGTGGTAGCGGGAACAGACCGGGACAGCCGGTCGTGAACAGCAGAGACAAAGCCAGTGGTACCGCAATCGCTGCGGCGAGGGTGGAGCGTTCGAAACGGTGCGCGGTGGACACGGGATGCCCTCCATAGCCTGGTTAGGTGCGACTCAACTGCCTCGGCCTGAGCGTCGAGTACGCCGAACTAATGAAGTGACACCAGATCAGATACCAGCCCGAACCTTCCGCCAACAATCTATCATTCCACATGCCATGTCGCAAGATTCACGGACAGCTTTTGTGACTTGATCAAACGATTGTCGCGCGGTACGGAGCGTGCATTGGCGCAGATGATCGGTACGCACACCCGGAGATTGAGTCGCCATCATGGAACGGTCGCTGCGATCCGCCATCGTTACTTGTCTGCTCGGGCTGACGCTCGTGCTTCCGACCGTTGCTGACGACCGGGATGATTGTCTCTACTGCCACCGTTTCCCGGGGCTGAGCCGTTACGATGCACAGGCTGACCGGGTGCATCTCTACTCGATCAACCCGTCATATTATCACGATGCGCTCGGGGCGCATGCCCGGCTCTCGTGTACCGACTGCCACGTCGGCCACGAAGTGCAAGTCATTCCCCATAAAGACGTTACGCCGGTCGATTGCGCTCGCACCTGCCACCTGACCAACCTTTCGGGGCTGGAGCGACGCTTCAGTCACGAGAACGTCGCCACGCTGCTCGAGCAGAGCGTGCACACGCACGAAATCCTCCGCGACCTGGAGCATAGCGAGAACCCGCTCATCGGTGCCGACCAATCGACCTGCCTGCTCTGCCACGACGAACCGGTCTTCCGTGACCCATTCGAGTTGTTGCAGTTCCGTGGCGGCGCTTTGGCCGAGCGCACCTTCGATCGCTGTGACGTCTGCCATTCCGCGCAGCTGCCGACCGATGTCCAATACTATTTTCGGCACGTTGCGGCGCGTCTCGCACCGGCCCGCTCAACGTTGGAGATCGCGCAGAACTGCGCCACTTGCCACAGTGACGCGCGGTCCATGCATGCGTCAAATCTGCCGAATACCGTCACGAGCTACTTACGCAGTTTTCACGGGAAGGCGGCGCTGTTAGGCGACGAAGACACCGCCGACTGCCTGTCCTGTCACGTCCGCACAGGCGAAAACGTCCATCGGATGCTGGCCAGTGACGATCCGCGGTCTTCGGTCCATCCCGACAACGTCGCTGACTCCTGTCGTAGCACCGAGTGTCACCCCGGCGCGGGCATCAACCTGGCGACGTCAGCGTCGCACCTCGATCTTTCCGTGACGCGTGGGACCCTCGAGTTCGCGCTGGCCGTCGCGTTCATCCTGTTGACGGTGGTTTCGTTCGGGCCGTCGATGGTGATCGTCGTGCTCGAGTTGTGGCGCGTGATGACGCGCGGTCGGCACGGCGATGCGGACCACGAGCGACTGGTCGATCGGGTCCGGGCGCATCCGCTCGGGCCGCGCCGGCTCGTTCGCTTCACCGTCTCGCAACGAATCGAGCATTGGCTGCTTGCCGGGCTGTTCACATTGCTGGTGCTGACCGGGTTCCCGCTCAAGTTCGCAGACCAGCTTTGGGCTGCATGGACGGTCAGCGCCTTTGGCGGGATTCGCGTCGTGCGGCTTTTACACCATTGGGCGGGCATCGCGTTGACCGTTGGCGTAGCCTGGCACCTGTTGCGTGAGACGGTTGCCGCCGTGCGGCGCGCGTGGGGACCGGGGCCGGACGGAAAGCCCGTCGGCTTGGTACAGTCGATCTTCGCGCTGCCGATGGTGATCACGCCCTCGGATGCGCGCCGCGCCTTGCAACTCGTCAAGCACCTGCTGGGCATGCGCGTCCCGCGGCCGACGTTCGGCCGCTTCACCATTACCGAAAAATTCGAGTACTTCGGGGTCATCTGGGGTACGGTGCTGCTGGGTTTGACCGGGTTGATGCTCTGGGGCGAGCAGTTTGCCTCGCACCTCTTCGGGGGCCGGGCCTTCACGCTTGCGACGATCATCCATACGTACGAGGCGTTCCTGGCGCTGATCCACGTCGGCATCCTGCACATTTACAACGCCGTGTTCTCGCCGGCCGTCTTTCCGTTGTCGATGGCCACCATCAGCGGCACAACCCCCAAGGCCAAGCTGGCAGAGGAGAACGGGCTGTTTGTCGAGGAGGTCGCGACCGAACTGGGGATTTCATCGGAGCCGAACCATGGCTGACCCGCGAGCCTTACGTTCGTCCTCAAATCGCACACGTGCGGTGTACCGCGTGCTGTCGGGCGTGATCCAGCGGGTCTACGCGTTCGTGCTGATTGCGGTGATCCTGTGGGCCAGCTATAGCGCGATCGCGTATCTGGTTGGCAGCCTGCTGATACCGGCAGAGACACCTTCGCAGGTCCGCGACGTGCCGCGCAAGCTCGATAAGCGAGCGCTCTTCGAGCGCCGCGAGGACTGGGCGGGCCTCGCCGCTGTCGAACGGCCGCGCGCCCCGCTTGCGCACTACCACCAGATCGACACCTGGTTCCAGTCGGACGCGTTCAACGATTGTACGCGCAGTGGCTGCCACAGCCCTGCGCCGCACGATCGGTTCAAGGAGACGCGGGCGTTCCTGAACATGCATGCAACCGCGCTTCATTGCGGCGTCTGCCATTTCGAAGCGGGTCCTCCCGATGACACGGCCGCGATGCCCCTCACGTGGTACGACCTGCAAACCGGCGCCGCCGACGAGCCGCCGGCGCTGTTGATCGCCTACGCGCAGATCGAGGCGGCCTTGGCGCAGCGCGAGCCGCTCGATCGCGCTGCGCGCGACCAGCTTGCTGATCTGCTGGAAACCGCAGCCGAGCGCGGCGCTGATCCGGGCCTGGCGCGTGCGGTCGGCCACTTTCGTGCCGCGGCTTCGCGCGCGGATGATCCGCTGACGCTTCTGCGTACGCTTCGCGCGCGAGTCCAGCGGGCGTTTCGAGGAACCTACGGCACCAAGCTCGCGGTTCGAAGCACCGACGGTCGTGCGCTGCTCGGCCATCCGACATCTGAAGAGGCCGTGGCCGCATATCTGTCTCGCGTGGACGATCTTGATGCCGCGGAGCGCGAGGAGCGGATCGCCGCGATTCACACGCGACGGCGCGAAACGCCGTTAGCGTGCGCGGCCTGTCACGCGCCGGACGCGCGGCGCATCGATTGGGAGGCACTTGGGTATTCACGATCGCGGATTTCGGAGTTGCAGGGGCCGCTGTTGTTTCAAATGATCGAGCACATTCGCGACGGTCGGCCGTTCGTGTTTCCCCAACTCGGACAGCCGGCGCCGCAATGATCAATTCGAATCGTCAAGCCAGCGGCAGCGTGCCTGTTACAACGGGAACCGGTAGGGGCGGTATCGGGGCTGTGATTTGTCGTGGCGGCGTTCTCTTGTGGTTGGTTGTAGTGAGCAGTGCGGCGCCGCCACTACAGGGAACGTTCGTGCGCGAGTATGTCGCGTCCGATCCACCCATGCGGCTGCCGACCGACGTCGCGACGTTCAACGACGGCGCCGTTGCGGTCGCGGACGGCGTTCATGATCGCGTCCTGATTTTCGCCGTCGACGCGGAACCCGCGACCGTGGTCGCCCGCGCGGCCGGTGTTCCGCTACGGGCATGCATTGGCGTGTTCGTGGACCGGTCCGATCGATTGTTCATCGCCGACACGGGAAACCAGCGCGTCGTGGTTGCGGCTCGCGACGGTCGTATTCTCGAGACGATCCCGATTGCGCTTGGCGACGATACTGCCGTGGACATCACCGACATCGCTTTGTCGCCGGATGGCGAGCAGCTCTGGATCGTCGACAACGATCATCACCGTCTGTTGCAACTCGACCTGCAACAACGCGTGTTCTCGCGCGTCGGAGCGCGCGGCGCTTCGCTCGGGCAGTTCGAGTACCCGTTCCTGATTGCGGCGACCGACAGCACAGACGTGCTGGTCACGGATGTCCTCAACGGGCGCGTCCAGACCTTGACCGGCGACGGACGACCGGCCGGTGCACTCGGCAGCTATGGGATTCGAAAGGGAACCTTCTACTATCCGAAGGGCGTGGCGTACGGACCGCGTGGGACTGTCTGGGTCAGCGACAGTGTCACTGGGGTGATCCAGGCGTTCGCGCCGCGCGGGTCGTTCATTGACGTGCTGCGCGACGCGGACGGGGCACCGGTTCGGCTGGAATCGCCGATCGGGCTTGCGTTCAATCGCGACGGCAACCTGCTGGTGGTCGAGATGCGTCGAGATCGCGTCGTTGAGTACGCGATCGAACGGTCAGCAGCACCGCCGCTCACCGCCCCCATCCGTCCGTCGATCGGTAGCGGGCAGCAATCTCGCGGTTGTACCCTTTGTCATCTCGACTGGCACCCGGATTTCGAGCGGGTGCCGCGTACCGAGTGGCTGGTCCCACAGCCGCGCAGTGACAGCGCAGCGCCGTTCGCGTCGACCGAGCCGATGTGTCTCGCGTGTCACGATGGCGCGATCGACGACGCCCGTCGACGTGTCTGGCTTGAGCATGGTCACCGGACCGGGGTGGCGCCACCGACGGGCATGATCGTCCCGGAGGAGTTGCCGTTGCAGGATGGGCGAATGGCCTGTCGCACCTGTCACACGGCGCATCGCGATCCCCAGGCGTTCAGCATGGAGAAAGCGGTGATGGCGCGGTTTCCGACGGCGGACCTATGTCATCGCTGCCACAGCGACATGGGGCCTGATGCCGCGACGTTCGGACACCATCCGGTCGGCCCGGTCGCTGTCGAGTTCCACGACGCACTTCAACCGGGTCACTCGGGCGCGTTGACGTGCGCGGAGTGTCATACGCCGCACGGCGCAGCGGACCATCTGTTGGCGTTTGATCCGGACAGCAACGCGCAGTGTTTGCGCTGTCACGACGGGATGCAGCCGAACGTTTCGCGGGCTCACGATGGCGTTCATCCGTTCGACGTACGGCTCTCGGACGCGCAACTGGACGCGATCCGTGCCCTGGGGACGCGCGTCGCGCCGGATGAGACGTTGCTGTGTCTCTCGTGCCATCGGATGCATGGCGCTGCCGAGCGGTTTCTGCTCGAGAGGCCGTTACGTAACAGTGAGATGTGTCTGCAATGCCACCGTGAGTACGGGATGCTGGTCGGCAGTGCTCACGATCTGCGGACGAACTTTCCGCACGAGCGCAACCGACACGGCTTCACGTCCGCGGAGGGTGGCCCGTGCAGCGCGTGCCATCTGTTTCATCGAGTCGCCCGCGAGCCGCTGGCGACGCAGTTCGATGCGTCCGGGCAGTGCGCGACGTGTCACCAGCCCGAAGGGTGCGCCGCGTCGGCGACCGCCGGACGGTTTTCTCATCCGGGCGAGAGCTGCACGGACTGCCACAATCCGCACGAGACCGCGACGGCGCACTTTCTCCGCGGGCCCATCGATGAGGTGTGCAGCACGTGTCACGTCGATCATCTGGGCCTCGTCGGCGGCGCTCACGACGCGCTGCAGTTTCCCGGCGCGTGGTCGGGGTTTTCCTGTGGAGCGGAGAGTCGTTGCATGCAGTGCCATGCACCGCACGCCGACACGCATGCCGGGCGTTGGCGGGTGCGCCCGACCGACGCGCGAACCGGGGAAGACGAAGTCTGCCTCGCGTGTCACGCCGACGCACGCTGGCACGCCACCGGCAAACAGTCGGCGGCGCATCCCCAAACAGGCGACCTCGCCGCGTTCGTGGGGAACCTGCCGTTGGGCAGGGACGATGCGGGCGCGCCGCGGGTTCAGTGTCGTACGTGCCACGATCCGCACGGCGGGTCGACCGCCGCGGCTCACCTGCTACGGGCGCCGCGTGGGCGCTCCCAGGAGCTGTGTCTGACGTGCCACCGGGAGCAACGCGCCATCGAATGGACCGGACACGCGGCGGCGCGCCTCGCCGCCGCCGGTCATGAGGCGGAAGCGTGCGCACCGTGTCATCGGATGCACGCACCGCAAGCGCAACTCGCCGAACGGCTCTTCCCGCGGACGATGCACGCGTCGGCGCCCGCCGATGCGGATCAGGTCTGGGATCCGACGTGTTCCTCCTGTCATTCGTCGACGACATTCACGGAGCGATCACGCGTCGCAACCCACCCGCTGGTTCCGATGGCGTTCCCAGCGGTCGGGTCCGTGCCGTCGGCGTTACCGTTGTACAGTTCGAGTGGCATGGTCAGCGACGTCGGCCAGATCGCGTGCCGCACATGTCACCTGCCGCACGGCCGCGTCGATGTACACGGTGAACGAGCGGCTCGGGAAGACGTGAAGAATGCGCCGGCGCAGCAGCTTCATCTGCGGCCGTTCGGCGTGCCCAACGCGTGCACGACCTGCCATAGCACGTCGGCGTTGCAGCGGTTCCTGTACTTCCACCACCCCGACAAGCGCACGGCGGGTCTGCCGGTCGGGGGCTGAGTGGTGCCCCACCCCAGCATGGGGAGAGGCGGCAAGCTGTCAGGATGAGGCGGGCAGGGAGCAAGCTCCCCTAGTAGGCACACGCTTGTGGCATATGCGCCGTCGAGTGTTTCCCTTGGGGCAAAGCGTCGCGGTCAACCCGAACGTCGTACGCCCATCAAGCAACTTCCATCAACACACCAGCGGGCCGTCTACGCCGCCCGTCCCGTCAAGCAACGTCCATCAACACACCAGCGGGCCGTCTACGCCGCCCGCCCCGTCAAGCGACGTCCACCGACACTAGGGTAGGGCGGGCGTCTCGCCCGCCATTCATTCATCGCTTCCTCTCAACCACCTGAATAGGTTGAAGAGCAGCTCCGTGTCGTACTCTGCATCGCGCAGCGCCGACGTCATCGCTGCCAGCAGCGATGTCAGGCTCATGGACTCAGCGCTGCCGGCTTCCGGACTTGGGTTGTCATAGGGCCCGAAGCCGGCGTTGCCGACGGTATCGTCGAGTCCGAGGAACGTGCGGTCCCACGTGCTGGGGACCGCCATCGAGCCACGGTTGAAGACGATGTCGAGTCGCGGCTCCGATTTGCCGTCTGCGGTGACGTTAACCAATCCGATGAGCGTTGAAGTCGTGGCCACGTCATGCTGTGTGTCGAATGGGGAAAAGGCATCGTTCGTGACCCCGGGTCTCTGTATGGCAACGAACAGGAGATCTCCGGTCTGTTGCCCATGATCGCCGGCTTTGCCGGGAACCTCGCCCGGGTTCCAGCGGAAGAAGGCGCCGTTGAGAAAGCTGTGGTTCCAGAAGTTGTAGCTATCGATGTTGGTGCCTTCGGATGCTCGAATCGAGAAGTCCAGCCCATTGACCCTCGTGTCTTCGCCGGTGATCTGCACCCAGACCCAGAAACGCTGGGTGCCGGGCTTGAGGGGCGGGTCGGCGTCCAGCGCCGGCGAAAGCGCGTCGCCGGTAATCGTCCCGTCGACGGTACCTGTTTCCGAAAGAAAGATGCGGACTGTTGCGCCCGGCGCGGTCGCCGTCGCGAGCGCCAGCGTTACTACGATCGTGTGAATCCGGTATCGATGCATGGTTGTTCCTCCCTACAAATCACTTCCTTGCACGTTTCGTTCACTTAGCGTCGTCGCAGCGCCAGTCCGGCCAGCGCAAAGAGCACGAGGCACGTTGGTTCAGGCGTTTGGAACGCTTCTGAACTCCTGTTGTCGTAAAATCCCGATCCGGGGTTGCCAACTGTGTCATCGAGTCCCAGATAGGTTCGATCCCAGGTGTTCGGAGCTGCGATAGAGCCCTCGCGGAACACGATGTCGAGCGTGGCGCCGCCATCCATCCGCATGTCGACGTAGCCGATTACGGTCGAGTTTGTATTGAGGTCGTGTTGCGCGTCAAAAATCACGAGTGGACCGTTGGTGACGCCGGGGGTTGTGACTGCGACGAAGATCAGGTCTTCAGCGAGCGTGTCCTGATCGCTTGCCTGCCCCGGATAGCCGCCCACTTCCCACCGATCGGACACCAGCAGACTATGGTTCCAGAAGTGATAGCCGTTGATGTTGGCGTGCCTGGCGCGCAAGTCGAAGTGCAGTCCGTTGACTGTTGCGTCTCCAATCAGCTCGACCCACACCCAGAAGCGCGCGGTTCCCACGGCAACATCCGGATCCCCAACTTGCCTCGGCGTGCCGGCGCCCCCATCGATTCGACCGTTGTCCGTACCCGTTTCCGAAAGGAACATGCGAACACTCGCGGCTTGCGTGGTCGAGGCCAGCGCGAGCGCTAACGTTGTAACGCTCACAAAAACCAAGTGCTGACTC
>JANQNU010000060.1 GCA_028279405.1 Phycisphaerae bacterium | reverse complement strand
CCCTCACTGATTGCCGCCGCCGGCGCCACCGACCGGGTCGGGCTGCGCGCCGTCGTCACTGCCCTGACGTTGTGCGTCATCGGTGTCGGGCTGCTCGCGGGGCTGGCGCGCGCCCGCCCGCTGCTTGCATCCCGACTCGTGGTCAAGGCGCCGGTGGTGCTCGCAGACCAGGCGGACACGCTGGCCCAGCATCTCGGCGGCGCGGGCAGCGACGATGATCGTGCCTGGGGCCTGACCACCGCCGCGACTTGTCGCTTCGTGCGCGGAGCAGTGCAGCCGACACTCCCTTGCGCGACCGCCGAATCGGCGACGCCCTTCTTCTGGCACCGTACGTCACCAAATGGGCTCGCACCGGTGGGCATCAAGCAGGTGCTGATCGGCGGCGGCCGGACGACACTCGACGATCCCCCCCCGATCGGCGCGACAGGCACGACGCTCATCTTGAGTACGGATGGGAAGCTGGTCGCCTTCGAGCGCATCGGCTCTCCCGAGCAGATTGCCGCGAACGATGCTGTGAGCTGGTCCCCGTTCTTTACGGCCGCGGGCCTGCAAGAGTCTGAATTCGGGCCGACGGAACCGTTGTACGTACCGCGTGCGTACGCCGATGCACGGCGTGCGTGGGTCGACGCGACGGGTGTGCGAATCGAGGCAGCGACCACCAGCGGCGTGCCGACGGTGTTCATCGTCGTCGGCGAGCCACCACCAGAGGTTGGTCGCGCAACGGCGTGGCGACGGTTCGTGACGGAGCACGCCTGGGACCTTCTGTTTCTGATCCTCGTGGCCAGTTGCGGACCGCTCGCATACCTGAATCTGCGGCGCGGGCGGAGCGACCCGGGAGGCGCGCGACGGTTAGCGGTGTTCGTGTTCCTGCTGCACATGTCCGCTTGGTTGTTGACGGCCCAGCATACGTCCCGATTTTTCGAGACACTCGACCTCATGGCGTTTGCGGTTTTTGGAACGATCGGTATCGCTGGGCTTTTCTGGCTGTTCTACGTCGCACTCGAGCCCTATCTGCGACGGTTCTGGCCGCACGCCCTCGTAACCTGGAGCCGAGTACTCTCGGGCCGCTCGTTCGACACCCGTGTGGGCTGGCACATTCTCCTCGGCGTCGCTCTGGGTTTGTACTTCGAGCTCATTGCCCGGTTCGACCAATTGTTGACACGCTTGATCGGCCTCACGCCACGTGAAGTCGTCATGCGCATTGACACGCTGACGCCGCTGCTTGGTGCGCGCTACAGCCTGGCAACCATCCTCCAGTTGCTGAGCAACGCGCTGTACGATGCCTTGGCGATGCTACTGCTGGTGGCCCTGTTGCGCGCCGTGATTCGACGGCCGACCGCCGCCGCGGTGGCGGCAGTCCTCCTGATCGGCGTGCTCTACGTACCGCGCGGCGCTCATCCATTGGTCTCACCGATCGTCATCGGCCTGATGGGCGTCGCGGTTGCCGTGTGGGCAATGACGCGCCTCGGCCTGCTCGTGATGGTGGTAGCGGTTTTCGTCGCGAACATGATGACCGCGCTCACCCCGGGGACGCACGGCTGGGCAACCGACCTCTTCCTGTTCGGACTGCTCGGCCCCCTCGGCCTGGCCGGCGCGGCCGCCTGGATTGCGCGGCAGGCCCCGCCGGCGCGTAACCCGGCGTTCACATATCGGGGCGCGGAATCCGCAGCGCCGCGCGCGAGCCGCAGTTCATGAACACCGCCAGATCCTCCAGCCAGTAAGAGGTGCGCCCGCCGGGTTAGGCTCCCATTCGGTAAACCAGCGCTGCCAGGCTACCCCCAACGAGCGGCCCGATGATCGGAATCGAGGCATACTGCCAATCGCTCGGTCCCTTTCCGGGAATCGGCAGCACCGCATGCGCGATCCGCGGGCCAAGATCGCGCGCCGGGTTGATCGCGTAGCCGGTCGGCCCACCGAGCCCCAAGCCGATCGCGAACACCAGGACGCCTACCGGCAGGGCCCCCACACTTCCCAATCCAACCGCTCCGTCCTTGCCATCGAGTTGGACGCTCGCAGCCGCAAAGTGCAGAACGACGAATACAAGGATGAACGTCGCGACGACCTCCGTCAGCAGGTTCCAGAATGGCGCACGGATCGCCGGCCCGGTCGCAAATGTCGCCAGCTTCGCCCCCGAATCATCGGTAACTTCGTAGTGCTTGTAGTACGCGAGAAACGCCAGCGTTGCCCCCACGAAGGCCCCTGCCAATTGCGCTGCACAGAAGATCGGCACGTCCGTCCAGGCGAACCTGTCCGCGAGTGCCAATCCGATTGTGACGGCGGGATTGATATGAGCGCCGCTGTACTCTCCCACGCAAGCAACTGCCGCGAACACAGCCGCACCCCAGCCGGCAGAGATGAGAACCCAATCAGCGCCGTGCCCCTTTGTACGAGTCAGGACGACGTTTGCAACCACGCCATTGCCCAGCAACATGAGGATTGCGGTCCCGATGAACTCTGCGAGGTACGGGTTCATATCAGCGCACCATCCTCACCTTCGAAGACGTACCGTGACGCGATCCGGTTAAACGCGTCGATCTGAGCCGCTTGCCATGAATCGTCGTAGCCAAACTCGTCCGCCATGATCGCCGCCACTTGCGGTGCCGCTTCGATCGCGGCGCGCGCGTCAAATAGCAGTGATCGCGTACGCCGCGCCAGCACATCGTCCACGGTTCTGGCCATCTCGCGTCGACAACCCCAGCGGACCTCGGCAACGGTCGCCGTGAGTCTCGGGTGCAGCGGTGCGCGCGACGCAGCATCCGCTTGCGCCAACCGCTCGATCTCGATCGCGTCGGAGCCATAGTGCGCAAGCGTTCCAAAATTGTCCGCCTGTCGGTGATAGCCGTGAAGCGGAAGCCGCTGCGTCACGCACGTCCGCGGCTCCAGGTCGCCCAGGGTGATCACATGATCGACCACTTCCTCGGCCATCTTGCGATAGGTCGTCCACTTGCCACCGGCAACCGTGATCAAGCCGGAGTCCGGATCGATCAAGATCGTATGCTCGCGCGATAGCGTCGCAGTGTTCTCCTCGGCACCGACCTTGACGAGCGGACGAATGCCTGCAAAAACACTGCGAATATCGACCGCCGTGGCCGGACGCGCGAGGTAGCGGTTGGCGGTATCAAGAATGAACGCTACCTCCTCACGCAGTGGGACCGGCTCGAGTTCGATCTGATCGATCGGCGTATCGGTAGTACCCACCACGGTAACGTCGTGCCAGGGTATCGCGAACATCACTCGTCCGTCGGCGGTGTGCGGCACCATGATTGCCGAATCGCCCGCGAGGAACGACCGGTCGAGAACAACGTGCACACCCTGGCTCGGCGCGATGATCGGCGTAGCGCCGGGACGGTCGAGCTGGCGAAGACGGTCCGCAAACGGGCCGGTCGCGTTGACGATCACGCGCCCGCGGATCATGAGTGCTTCGCTCGATTCCAGGTCACGCGCAACGAGGCCGTCGACGGTCCCTGCGTCGTCCTTGCACAGCGCTTCGGCTTGCATGTAGTTGACCAGTGTCGCACCCTGTTCGAACGCGGTCGTGGCCAGATTGATCGCGAGTCGCGCATCGTCGAATTGACCGTCGTAGTACCGTGTCCCGCCACGAAGCCCGTCGGTCTTGATGGACGGAATCTCTTCCTGCACCGCCGCGCGCGACAGATGCGCGGACCGGCCGAACCCGTAACGGCCGGCGAGCAGGTCGTAGACCTTCAAGCCGATCCCGTAGAACGGCGATTCCCACCACTCGTAGCTCGGTACGATGAATGCGAGGTCGTGAACCAGGTGCGGGGCATTCCGCCTGAGGAGCCCGCGTTCCTTCAGGGCTTCCATCACCAACGAGACGTTTCCCTGTTGCAGGTAGCGCACGCCGCCGTGAATGAGTTTGGTCGATCGACTGGAAGTCCCTTTCGCGAAGTCCGATTGCTCGACCAGCACCACGTCCAGGCCGCGAGATGCCGCATCCACGGCCGTTCCCAGTCCGGTAGCGCCGCCGCCGACGATGATCAAGTCCCACGGCTGGTCGCGGTCGCGAATCGCGGCCAGCATCTCCGCACGATTCATGAGTCGTCGCCCCGCGCCCAGTCTTTCGCGCGCTCTACAGCAGTGCTCCACTGTTCGCGCAGCCGTTGCACATCGCGCTCGCGCATCTGCGGCTCGAACCGACGATCGACCTCCCAGTTGTCGGCGATCTCCTCGACGGATTTCCAGTAGCCGGTCGCGAGTCCGGCCATATAGGCCGCCCCCAGCGCCGTCGTCTCGAGCACGGTCGGCCTCACGACCGGAATCCGCAGCAGATCGGCCTGGAACTGGAGCAACAACCCGTTCGCCGCGGCGCCGCCATCGACGCGCAACTCGGAGATCGGTGCCCCCGCATCCTGCTCCGTCGCCGTCACCAGGTCGGCAACCTGGAACGCGATACCTTCGAGCGCCGCGCGTGCGATGTGGCCGTCCGTCGTGCCGCGCGTGATCCCGACGATCGTGCCGCGGGCATAGGGATCCCAGTGCGGCGCTCCAAGACCGGCGAGCGCCGGAACGAGGTACACGCCACCGTTGTCGTCGACGCTTCGCGCCAGCGCCTCTACTTGTGAGGAGTCGCGAATGATCTTCAGTCCATCGCGGAGCCACTGGACGATCGCGCCGCCGACGAACACGCTGCCCTCAAGTGCGTAGCGGAGTTCCGCGCCGCGGGCCCAGGCAATGGTGGTCAGCAGCCGGTTCCGAGATGCCTTGGCCTCGTCGCCGATGTTCATCAGCAGGAAGCAGCCGGTTCCGTATGTGTTCTTCGCTTGCCCGGGCTTGACGCAGACCTGCCCCATCGTAGCCGCCTGCTGGTCGCCGAGGATCCCTGCCAGCGGCGTCCCGGCCGCCGGCAGCCCGTTCGTCACCTCGCCATAAACCTCCGAACTGGACCGCACGTCGGGAAGCAGGCCGCGCGGCACGTTCAGTAGATCAAGCAGCTCGTCGTCCCAGGTCCGCTCGTGAATATTGAAGAGCAGCGTTCGGGAGGCGTTGCTGACGTCGGTAACGTGTAATGTGCGACCGGTGAGCTGGTACAGGAGCCACGAGTCGATCGTACCAAACGCAAGCTCGCCGCGCTCGGCCCGATCGCGTGCGCCAGGCACATTGTCCAGCAACCAGGCCAGCTTGGTCCCCGAAAAGTAGGCGTCGACGACCAGGCCGGTCTTCTGCTGAAACAACGCTTGCTTGCCATCGGCGCGAAGCTGATCGCAAAGTGCTGCCGTACGTCGATCCTGCCAGACGATCGCATTGTGGATCGGTGCGCCGGTCTGACGATCCCACACGACCGTTGTCTCGCGCTGGTTGGTGATCCCGATGGCGGCAATGTCGCTCGCGCGCAGCTGCGCTCGTTCGAGCACTTCAGCCATCACGCCCGCCTGCGTGGACCAGATCTCGGCTGGATCATGTTCGACCCAGCCCGGCTTGGGAAAGATCTGCCGAAACTCTTTTTGTGCGACGGCTACGATCCGCCCGCGCTGGTCGAAGACGATCGCCCGCGAGCTGGTAGTTCCCTGATCGAGTGCCAGGACGTACGACATGCCACGCCTCCCAGGTGGTTCGGGTGCGGGCTGGCCTCCGCAAACCCAACCGCCGACAGCAGAAGTCTAGTGTGCAGCGGATGGGTCGGCAATGGTACGTCCGTCAGATCGAAATCTGCGACCCGCCCCCCCGTCGCGGCGCAGGGCGCGGGTCGCACGCATCTGAATCGAGGTGATGCACTCGGCGTCGATCAGCCGCCGGTGATCAGCGAGACAAAGCAGTTGATATCGCCGACGGAGAGTTGTCCGTCGTCGGAGCAGTCACCGTTCAACAGGTCGCAATCGGGGAACGCTGTCTGGTAGCCGGCAGGATCGGTGAGCGCCAGCACGAATCCGTTGATATCGCCGACCGACACCGCCCCATCGCAGTTCAGGTCGCCGGGCGGCGCCGACGCGGCGGTGTTGACAAACGTGCAGACCACCTGGTCACCGAGCCCGACGGTCAGCGTGAGCACCCCGTCGGCGAGATCGAACCCACCACCGGCGCCATTACAAGTCACGTCCATCAGCTCCCAGCCATCGGGTAGTTGCTGCACAATATGGTGGTCACCGGCACTGAGCGATTGGAACGTAGCGCTATCACCGACGCCGTCGTTCGGCTGCACGGGCTCGTCGTCGAGCGCGAACAGACTCGTCCCGTCAGCGGGCCCGAACACCTGCACGCGCGCGTCCGATGTCACGTAGGCGTTGCCGACGTCGTCCAGGATGAGGGCGATCGGATGATCGAACGCACCGGGCCCAGTTCCCTCTTGTCCCCACTTGAGCAGGTAGTTTCCGTTCGCGTCGAACTTCTGAATACGATGGTTGTCCCGGTCCGCCACGTATACGTCGCCGTTCCCGTCAATGGCCAGACCGATCGGGTCGTCGAACTCTCCAGTGCTGGGCCCGAACATGCCCCATTTGGCCAGGAAGTTGCCGTCGCTGTCGAACTTCTGGATGCGGTGCAAGCCGGTGTCCGCGACAAAGACGTTTCCATTGGAACCAACAGCCACGGCTCTCGGGAACTGGAACCGTCCGTCAGCGCTACCGGGCGCGCCCCACTGACGCAGGAAGGCACCGCCGCGGCTGAACTTCTGGATGCGGTGATTCTCCGCATCCGCGACGTACAGGTTGTCAGCACCGTCCACCGCCAGTCCCGACGGAGAGTTGAACTCGCCCGGCCCGTTTCCGGGCATCCCGGTGAAGAACCCGACGACGCCGATGAAGTTGCCTGCCGAATCGAACTTCTGAACGCGGTGGTTGAAAGCCTCGGATACGTAGACGTCGCCGGCACTGTCGACCGCGATACCGAAGGGGAACGCCAGCTGGCCGAAACCTTGTCCGAATCCGCCCCAGGCGCGCAGAAAGTTCCCGGCGTCGTCAAAGACCTGTACACGATGGTTGGACGAATCGACCACATAGACGTTGCCGGCATTGTCGAGCGCGATCCCTGCAGCGCCAGAGAACTGACCGCTCCCTGTACCACTGCCGCCCCAACCGAACAGACGGTCCGGGCCGAAGCCGGGACCGCTACCCGAATAAGTGAAATCGGTACCGTCCTGCGGGCTGGCCTCGTGGAAGATCGTTACGGACGCCGGGATATCATCGTTGGTGATGGTGCAATCGATGTGCTGAGCGAGTCCGACCGGCACGTTTCCGCCGATGATCGCGGCGCATTGTGGATCTCCGGTAATCTCGACGAATTGATAGCCGTCGAGGCCGACCTGGTCGATCGTAACGACCTGGCCGGGGAGGAACAGGTTCTGCGCCCCCGGCGCTGTCAGGTTCCCGTTGAGCTGAAGACCAAAATCAGCTGGTCCGGCCGCACCGCCGTTGTCGTTGATCACGCGACTGTGCAACGTGATCGAACTCGCCGGCAACTCGACGGCACCGATGTCGCAATGGGTGTACTGCGCGCGGGGCGTACCGCGCTGATCGAGAACGACGCCCGATCCGTTGCAACTACCGTTGATCATTGGAATCGCGTTGATGGCGATACTCTGAGGGACGGTGATCATGTGCGTGGCCGGGGCACCCGGTGCGTGTGACGTCAGCGGATCGAGTTGGATAGCGCGACCGGAGAAGTCACCGACGGCGTTCAGCCCACAAAACCCGTCGCTGTCGAAGTTATAGCCGCGCGAATCGATGATGGTCCCGACGACGGCGCAATCTCGTCCGCTCCGCTGATTGACGATCAGGGAGTTGGTCAGGACAAGGTCATCCGCGTCGGTATAGATTCCGCTACCCTCCGGGGCGGCGTTGTCCGTAATGGTGCAGTGCGTCACCCAAAGGTCCGGCGGCGGAAAATTGAGGGCGTGGAGGAGACCGCCGCCATGGACCGCCGCTGTGTTTCCGGAGATCGTGCAGTTCTCGAGAAACGTATCGCCCAGGTTGAACAACGCGCCGCCGGAACCGACAGTTGCCGAGTTGTTGGCGAACGTCGTCCGTCTCGCGGTGAGGCCACCACCGAATATGCTACCTTCGGCGTAGGCACCGCCGCCCCCGAGACCGCTGGCGGTGTTGTCGGAAACGGTGCTATCAACGAGCGTTATCGATCCCCCGTTGGCATCCGAGTAGACGCCGCCGCCGATTCGCGCGTTGTTGTTGGAAATCGTACAGCGCGTCAGTGTCGCGTTGCCGTGATCGACGTATATCGCGCCGCCGTGGAAGTTCGCCGTATTTGCGGTCACGACGCAGTCCGTCATCTCGAGATCGCCTTTGTTGTAAACGCCACCGCCGTCATCGGCGTTGCCGCCGGTGATGGTGAGGTCGTTCATCGTCACTTCCGCGAACAAATCGATCGTGAACGGACGCACGCCGTTGATCCCCTGGCCATCGACGGAGAATCCTGCGCCATCGATCACGAGCCCGGCGTCGGGGGGCGACTGTAAGATCGTCGGTGTGGACGCCGAGAGCAAGATGTCGGCCGTCAAACGAACGGTGAAGGGACCCGATTGCCCGTTGAACGCATTGATGGCGCTATTCAACTCGGTCTCGTTGCCGACCAGCGTTACGCCACCACCGAACGCCTGGACAGGGCTTGCCAAGGCAGTGAGCAGTAACAGGAGTGTCAGCGGCGCCGACAACTGGCGCGTCGTGCAGCGGGAGGGCATTGTCATCGTCTTTCCTCAAGGGTCTGGGGAGCCGTTGTATCGAACGCAGGCCAGCAGCGCGGCGCCGATGCGATGCAGCGCACCGCGATCGACCGGGCCGCGCCCGTCTTCGTCAGTCGCCGGTCACGAGCGCGACGAAGCAATTGATATCACCGACCGTGACGCTACCGTCGTCGTTGCAGTCGGCGTTGAGCGGGTCACAGTCGGGGAACATCGCGGCGTAGCCAGCGGGGTCCGTCAGAGCAAGTACGAACGGGTTGATGTCGCCGACCGAAACGCTTCCGTCGCAGTTCAGGTCGCCCGCTGGCGAAGGAGGGCCGACTGTGTACGCTTCGCCGCTCGTGAACGCGCCGTTGTCGTCACCGTCGCCACCCAAGGGAACGCGCGTGTCGCGGCCGACGATCGAGTCGTCATCGCGCACGTCGAGCCGCAGCGTACCCGTCCCGGTCCCGGTCTTGACGGTCACGGTCGCGGTATCATCGGTCAGCGTTACCACATCGACGACGCTGCCCAGCAGCGTACCGGACGTCGCAACAACGAAGTCCTCGGCCAGCACGCCGTCCACCGACTCGCTGAAGGTGACAAGGAACCCGACGCAGGGCGCGTCGGTCGTGCGTGGGTCGAGGCGCGTGACCGACAAGACGGTCGGACCGGGAACCAACGGCGCGTCAATCTCATACGGTCCGATGTCGATCCGGCCTTCGTGCACGCGCTGGCGACCGTCGGTCTCGGTCAGGAGCACATCTCCCTGACCGGCGACCAGCGCCGGGTCGCCCGCGTTGCGAGCGTCGCTGTTCGGCTCCGGAAAGTCGTTCGATGGCGTCAGGCTCGAGTTGTTGAACCCTCCAAGAACGTCCGTAGCGATCGCATCGGGAACGGTCGTTTCGGTAAACATGTTGTACCCGAGGCTCGTAAACCCAAAGGAGACATGCGCCGCAGAGAGGTTTCCGGGAGCATTGTTGCCAATCATGGTGTGCGTGAACGTCAGCGCGATGCGCGGGCTTGGCTCACGATAGACGCTGAATCCGTCGGTCAGGCCGCCGAACCCTAGCGCAAAGTTGTTCATGACGGAACAATGCAGCAGCTCGGTCCGGCCGCCCTCCTGGACGTAGATCGCCCCCCCCTGCGCGACCACGCTCTGATTCTCGATCGAGTTCGCGACCAGCGCCACCTGGCGAAGGCGAACGGTCGGCGGCGCCAGCGGGCTGGGGGCATTGTTGCCATCGCCGAATTGTCGGATGTAGATCGCGCCACCGGCCTGATCGGCCAGGTTCTCCTGGAAACGCGTATTCTCGATCTCGACCAGGTTGCCAACGCCAAGGCCGTCAATCCACATGGCGCCGCCGAAGGCGGTACGCTGAGACGTTAGCGGATTGAACCCGCCGTTAACAAGAAACGCGCAACGATCGACTCGCACGGAAGAACTATCGATCCACACCGCACCGCCCCGGCCGCCGCCAGAGTCGCTGGCGTTAGTGGTGAAGAGGCAGTTGGCGATCAGCATGGTCTGGAAGTCCTGGAAGCCGCCATCGTGCGCGACGGCGCCGCCTTCGGTTCCCACGTTCCCCTGGAGCCTGCAGCCATCGATGATGATTGCGACCTCGTCGTCAAGTAGCACGCCGGGGCGGGCGTAGATCGCTCCACCGCGCACGGCCACGTTCCGCAGGAAGGTGCTGCTGGCAACGTGCAACCGCCGACTGCTGGAGCGCGCCAGTTTGCGAATGGCACCGCCGCTCGACGTTGCCTGGTTGTCGAAAAAGCCACAACGCACGACCTCGAGGTCGCCGAACTCCTGCAGGATAGCTCCACCCTCGTCGGCAGCGCCGTTGACGAAGTCCAGATGCTGAAGGCGGACGCGTTGGTCCGGCGCTTGCAGACGGAGAATTCGGGTCACATCGTTGCCGTCGAGCGTGATATCAGCGGCGCCGTCTCCGTCCGTATCGCCGTCGACCGTGAGTGCGGACGCGATCGTCAACTCGCCCAATGAAAGGACAAGGTTGCCTCCGGCCAGCGCATCGTCGAACACCACGATGTCGCCGGCAGCGGCCTCCGCGAGCGCCTCGCGCAGGGACTGACCCGTCCCCTGATCCGGGCCGTCATTTTCGTCGATCAGCGTATTGACGACGCGAACGGTGTAAGATGTACAGGTGGCGGCATCGACACGGACGGCCGTCGAGGCACAGACAAGGGTGGCGATCGCCAGGGTAACGGTCGGGTGTCTCACGCGGTTCCTCCTGAGCTAAAGTCCGGTTCGCCGTAGTGGAAGGCAGGCGTCCCGTTTTGGCGTTTCTGATCGGCTCCTGCGTCGGCCGATACCTTGGTACGGAAGGAGTCACCCGAAAACACCCCGCATGGGTGAACCGATTTGGTGATTTTTTGTGGCTTCGTCCGGCGCGCCCGCGGCCCGGGGCCACCAGTGGGCTGCTGGGAACCTCCAATAAAGGCAGGAAATGCCGCAAGGGACGACAAATAAAGAACTTACGATTCACCTGCAGCAGGTCTCGCGTGGTGAGCGATCCGGCGAAGACCTGCTCCCATTGGTGTATCACGAACTGCACGGATTGGCGCGCGCGATGTTTGCGCGCGGCGCCGTGGGCCATACGCTGCAACCGACCGCACTCGTCCACGAGGCCTACCTCAAGCTGATTTCGCCGACCGAACGGGAATGGGACAGTCGGGCTCATTTCTTCGCGGTCGGGGCGCGCGCCATGCGGCAGATCCTCCGCAATCACGTGCGGGACCGCGGCGCGCAAAAGCGACGGGCCCCCGGCCATCGGATCGACCTCGAGCACCTCGAGCCGGCGGCCCCGCACCTTCCTGTCGACCTGCTCGCGATCGATGAGGCCCTAGAGGAATTGGCCAAGCAGGACGAGCGCCAGGCACGGATCGTCGAATTGCGATTCTTCGGCGGCCTGACCGTCAAGGAGACCGCTGCCGTCCTGAGACTGTCGACCGACACGATCAAGCTCGAATGGCGTATGGCAAAGGCGTGGTTGCGCGCGCGGCTGGAGCCGGACGAATGAGCGCACCAGAGTACGCGCGCGTCAAGGAGATCTTCATGGCGGTGGCGCAAGCCGCCCCCGGGGAACGCGACGCCATCCTCTCCGAACATTGTGCCGATAACTCCACGCTACGAGCCCGTGTCGAGCAGTTACTGCGCGCCGACAGCGTAAATGCGCGCGACGGCACCCCGTTCATGGGAGGCAGTGGCTGGTCCCATGTGCTGCGCGAACTTGCGGACGAAGCAACCGTGGACCAGCCGACAGTCGTGCGCGTTGGCCCGTATGAGGTCGTGCGCACCATCGGCGAAGGCGGAATGAGCGTGGTATACGAAGCGCTGCAGCCCGAACCGAGCCGACGCGTTGCGGTCAAGCTGCTCCGCGCTCCGCACCTCTCGGCAGCCGTGCGCGCACGACTCGAACGCGAGGCGGAGCTGCTGGCACGACTCGACCACCCGGCGATCACACGCGTCTATGACGCCGGAACGGGAGACGTCGAGTACTCGACCGGCCTGCGCGTCAAGCAGCGCTATCAGGTCATGGAACTCATCGACGGCGCACCGCTCACGACCTATGTCCAAGCGAACGATCTCACCACCGCGGCACGACTCGACCTGATGATCGCCATCTGCGATGCGGTGCATCATGCTCACCAGCAGGGTGTCATCCATCGCGACCTGAAACCGTCCAATATCCTGGTGACGCCGGCGGGACAGCCGAAGGTGCTCGACTTCGGCATCAGTCGACTCCTGGACATGCAAGCGACACTGACGAGCCTCAGCCATTCCGGTCACGTACTCGGAACACCCGCGTACATGAGCCCGGAACAGGCGCGCGGAGATACCCGCGTGGATACGCGGATGGACGTCTACGCCCTCGGTGTGCTGCTCTTCGAAGTGCTGACCAACCGGCTGCCGATCGACGTCTGCGACGTTCCGATCACCGAAGCGTTGCGACGGATCGTTCACACGGCGCCCGTGCGATTGCGGACGTTGGTGCCGAATGCCAGAGCCGACTTGGCGACGATCGTCGACACCGCGCTCGCCAAGTCGCCGGAACGACGGTATGGCGCGGCAGCCGCGCTATCGTCAGATCTCAGACGCTTCCGCAACCATGAGCCCATCGCGGCTCGCCGACCGACTGTCATCTACGTCCTGTGGAAGCTCGCGGAGCGCCACCGACTGCTCGCAACGAGCGTTGCGATCGCAATCCTCTCAACGGTCCTCGGAACGATCGGAATCGTATGGTTCGCGCTGGCGGCGCAATCGCTTGCGCACGAATCGGCGGCGCGCGCCCGGATCGCACAGCATGAAGCGTATCGATCGAGCATCGTGGCAGCGGCCTTCGCGATCGAGAATGACAATGTCGGCGCAGCGCGGCGCATCCTGGACCAGACGCCGCCCGCGTTGCGAAACTGGGAGTGGGACCATCTCATCGCCCGCACGGACGACAGCCATCTGACCATCCCCTGGCAGGCCGCGGCCCTGCACCCGCTGGATCCTCAGCAATTCGTCGAATACACCCCTGATAACCGCTTGCTGGTCCTGCCGGATCAGGATCGCTTGCGCGCATGGAACGCCGAGACGGGCGCGCCGGTAAGCGACGGCGCCGCAGGCGAGTATGTCTGGCGGGTGTCGTACGCGAACGATGTGCTTCGTTGCGATGATCGGTTGACCGATCGATCGTTCCAGGTGCCCATGCCGCCCGGCGATTGGCGCCTCCGCACGCCATTCTTCCGTCGGTACGAACTCGTGCTGGCTCCGCTCAATCCGCAGGAGCCGCCGCAGCCGCCGATGCACATGACACTGAGCCCGGACGGCACCCACTTCGTAACCGTGCAGAGCCCGCTCGAGCCGATCGAGATATGGCGCGCGCAACCGCTCGAGCGGCGAGCGACGTTAGCTGCACTGAACATGCGAACGGATGTCGTTCGTTTCTCGGAAGACAATCGGCGCCTGATTACGGGTTCGTGGGACGGCCGAGTGCGGCTTTGGGACGTCGCCACCGGCCGGCTGCTCGCAACGAGCCGCGACCATCACCGCGATGCCATTCTCCATCTCGCAATTCACGAACCGCGGCAGCTCGTGGCGACCGCTTCGGCGGATCAGACGATTCGGATCTGGCAACTGGACGACCTCGATCATGTCCAAGTGTTGCGCGGCCATGCCAGCAGCGTAAAGCACGTCGCGTTTGATGCCGATGGAACGCGATTGGTCAGTGCCGACAAGGATTTCATCAAGACGTGGCACCCCGCCGCCGCCAGAAACCGAAACGTCCTCCGCGGTCATGGCGGCTATGTCTACGGCGTCGCGGTCAGTCCCGACGGCCGCCGGATCGCCTCCGCCTGTTTCGACGGCGGTGTGGGAATCTGGGATATCGATCGCCGCACGCTGGTCAAAATGCTGGGCCCGATGCCGCGACAGGCCTGGCGCGTGGCGTTCAGCAGCGACGGCAAGCTACTGCGCGTGGAGATGGACGATTCCAGCACCGTTGTCATCGAACTCGAGTCGAGCGAAACGTTGTTCGAATCGTCACTCCTACGCTTCGTCGGTAGCGGAATCGTCGAGCCCCAATCGCATGAGGAGGTCTGGCGACACTGGAACCCCATTGATCGCACCGTCATCATTCAAGACGTGCGAACGGGAACCAAATCGACAGTCCCGCTTTCGAGTACCGCTTGCGACAACGCCGAGTTCATCAGCCCGGACGGGCAATGGGCGACATGGCACTATCAGATCTTCGACCGACATACCGGCGAACTCGCGCTGCACCTCGCTTCCATACCCGCGTTCCATCCGACAGGTCGGGAACTCGTCGTGCGCGACGCAGAGGATCGCACCGCAATCCAGGTGTGGGACCCGCAAACGCGCCAACCCATCGCGCGACTTGCCGGTCACACGCAGGACGTGCTGGCACTGGCATACTCCCCGGATGGAACCCGGCTTGCGTCCGGCGGATACGACCGGGTCGTCCGCATCTGGGATGTCGAGTCCCGCAAGGAAATCCTGCAGCTCACCGGGCACACTGGATATGTACACGCATTAGCCTGGAGCGCCGATGGCACGACGCTGGTCAGCGCCTCCGGCGATCACACCGTCCGCGTCTGGGATACCGACAACAGTCGCGACAGATCGTCTTCATCGAACCCCTAGCGGCAGCGCGACGAGCAGCCCATCACGGAAAGGTGCGCCGCAGGGCGCAACCGAATCCGGCTCAAGGAAGCGCGGCCGCCGACCCTTCAGCGGGTGCCGACGGCTGAGGCGTCGCGATCCGCGCAAGGAGCACATCGATCTGTTCGAGAAAATACCGGCGTTCGTCGATCTTGACCCGCTCCTGCTGCGCTCGAAACGCCGCGGCGCTCTCCATTGCGTCATTGACCGACTCGCTATCGTCCCGCGCGTGGCGCGCGACCCCCAATAACACGATCGTATAGTGAACCTGCCAATGATCGTCCTTGTATTGCTCCCGGATCGGGGGCAATGCACCCTCCAACAAGAGTACGGCCTCGTCGAACCGATCCTGGTGAAACAGGCTCAGCGCCAGCAGCCGTTCCGCGCGGCCGATGGCCGATGGGATCGACGCCAGACGCTCGCGGCAAAAAGCGAGCAGCTCGCGACACAGCGGCTCGGCCTCGACGGCTTGACCGGTCGCGATCCGGACCCGCGCCAATCGTGAGAGCACGTCGGTGTACAACGGTGTGCCTTCGATTCCCGGCTTGCGGACCTGGTCGAGCAAACCCGTCAGCGACTCGCGACAATCATCGAACCGGCCGGCGGCCATCAGAATCTCTCCCCGGATTCCCGCTACCGCAAGCGTTCGATACCCCCCCTCGCCGAAGCTCTCTCGTCGCCCCTGATAGGCCAGCTCGATGAACTTCTCGGCCTCTTCGAATCGTCCGAGTTCCTTGAGCGCGGCGGCGAGATTGGTTGCTGCGACCGTAGTTGTGTTGTTCGAGAGGCCGAGCGTCCGACGACCGGCCTCGAACGACTCACGCAGCACCTCCACCGCCTGCTCCCGGCGCTGCGTCCGCACCAGCAGGTGCGAGAGCGTGTTGAGCGAACGGATAGTCGCCGGATGCTCCGGCCCCAACAACGCCCGGCGACGCTCCAAAACGTCCACGACCAAGGGTTCGGCTCGGTCATACTGCCGCCAAAGCAAGTAGTTTTCTCCAAGGTTGTGCGCGGCCGAAAGCGTGTCGGGATGGTTGCCGCCGTAGCGGGCAAGATAGTGTTGGTGGACCTGCTGATACAAGGCCTCGGCTGCCTCGTATTGCCGCACGGTAGTGAGGAGCAGCGCCAGGTCCTTCATGTAGCGAACGGTGTCCGGATGATCATCTCCGAACGCCGCCCGCGCCGCCTCCAAGGCATCCCGGAGAAACGACTCCGCCTCCTCGGCCTGCCGGGTAGCACGGAGCAGATTCCCGAGCGCTGCTCCGGTCTTCACCGTGAGACGGTGGTTGTTGTCCAGGAGCCGCTGGGCGTCGGCGTGCAAGCTGCGCAAGTCCGCCTCGGCTTCCTCGAACCGTGACATGCTCCGCTTCACGTCGGCCAGATGCAACCGCGCGCGTAGTACCCTCGGGTCGTCATCGCCGTGCGTTCGACGAAGGCCTTCGAGCGCCTCGATCAAAAGCGGTTCAGCGGCTTCGAATTGGCCAAGCTGCGTCAACATCCTCCCGACGCTCCACACGGCTACGAGCGCTTCCGGATGCTCAGAACCGAGTAAGCCTGTTCGGGTCTCATGAACGGCTGCAAACTGCTCGCGCGCCTTGTCCCACAGTCCGAGCGATTCGTACGCGCTTCCCAACGACATCCGTAGCTCGGCCTCGATCAACGGTTGATCCGCAAACTCCTGTCCCACGGTCTCGACAGCGTGCGACAGGACATGATCGTCGAGCATGCGAGAGGCGACGCCGGTTGCATCGACCCGCGCGAGCAACCGATCGAGCGAATCGACACTCTCCAGCCCCGGTGCGCCATCGGGTACCGGCGACTCTCCAGCCGTCGTGCGCAGGTCTGCCACCAGTTGGCGCCCCATCGCCTCCACGTCGATGTCGGTCAGCATTCTGCCCTGAAAGTCCGCGACCGCTTGCAACTGCTCCTGCCGCTGCACGGCCTGCTGCAGCCAGTACAAGCTACCGACCAAGCCCAGGACGAGGGCGACAACTGTTGCGGACACGCCGGCGACGATTGCCTTGTTGCGACGCGCAAACTTCCGCAACTGATAGAGAACGGTAGTGGGTCGCGCCTGGATCGGCTCGTGATTCAGGTAGCGACGAATGTCCGCCGCCAGCTCGGCCGCCGTCGCATACCGGCGATCTCGCTGCTTCTCCATCGCCTTGCCGACGATCGTATCCAGGTCACCGCGAAGGGCCGGACTGATCGCGCTGAGTCTCGGCGGCTCGTCCTCGCGCACGACACGCACGGCTTCCGTGATCGCCAGTCCGTGCAGCGAAAAGGGCAGTCGCTCCGCCAACAACTCGAATAGGATCACACCCAGAGCGTAAACATCACACTGCGTGTCGAGATCGGCGGTACGACCGGAGACCTGTTCCGGGCTCATGTAGCACAACGTTCCGAGCAGCTCACCGACATTGGTTTCAAGCGTCACGGCCCGCTGATCGCTGTCGAGGATGCGCGCAATACCGAAGTCGACGATCTTCGGATGACCCACCGCGGTAATCTGTCGCCCGTTTGCCGTTTTGTCAGTCGACCCGGTATCCGTCTCAACGACCAGGATGTTGGCCGGCTTGAGATCGCGATGGATGATGCCCTTCTGGTGCGCATGCTGCACGGCGTCGCAGATCCGCGCCACAAGTTCCAGACGCTCGGGCACGGTCAGTCCGCGCGCCGCCGCATAAGCAGTCAGCGCCTCGCCGTGAATGAACTCCATAGCAAAAAAAGACGCCCGGCCGCCCGCGTGGTCATCGATCGATGCCTCGTAGATCTGCGCGATACCCGGATGGTGCAACTGCCCGAGTACCTCCGCTTCGAGCTGGAAGCGTCGCAGCAAGAGCGGCGAAATCATCGACGGCCGAATGACCTTCAACGCCACGCGTCGTTTGGGCGATTGCTGCTCGGCCTCGTACACCGTCCCCATGCCGCCCTGGCCCACCACGCGCACGATGCGATACGGTCCGATGCGCTCGGGAATCGCGGTACCCAGCGCTGAACCCGCACCGTTCGCATCTTCGGCAAGACCGCGCAAACCGGCGCGCAGATCGACACCCGGCACGTTATCGAGCATCTCCGCCTGCGCGTCCGCCGCAAGCAAAGACTCCACCTCGGCACGCAAGGCGCTGTCCGTGCCGCACGCCTCCAGCAGGAATGCCGGACGCTCGTCGGCCGAGAGCTCGCGTGCCTCGAGGAACAGGTCCGATACACGATCGTGATTCGACGAATTCATGAGTCGGAACCTGTCAATCGCCGCGTCAGCCACGCCCGAGCGACCGTCCAATCGCGTTTGGCAGTGGTCGAGGCGATGCCGAGTATCTCGGCCGCTTCGCTGACTTCGAGGCCTCCGAAGAACCGCAATTCGCTTAGCCGCGCCTGCCGTTGATTCAACTCTGCGAGCGCCTCCAGCGCGTCGTTCAGATCGATCAGATCGATCACCTGCTCCCGGCCCACGGCAAACGCCTCATCCAGTGTAATACGCTCCCATTGCCCGCCGCCGCCGCGTTTCTGCGCTCGCCGATCGCGGGCGTGGTTGACCAAAAGCCGCCGCATGGCCTGCGCCGCGACCGCGATGAAGTGCTGCCGGCCGTTGAACGCCAGCGGGCCCGATCCGACCAGACGAAGATACGCCTCGTTCACGATCGCAGTCGGCTGCAACGTGTGGTCGGGCCGCTCGGCACGCATGTAGTAAGCCGCCAAGGCACGAAGCTCATCGTACACCAACGGCATCAGCTGCCCGGCGGCGGAGGAATCACCGGCCGCCAGCTGGCCAAGGATCTGTGTAACGTCTTGTTGCGGCGATGCACTCATTTTCAGGTACTCTAGCCCCGAACCAGTATAGCGAACTGCCCGAGGGCAATCGATCCGGACTCCATCTCGCGAAAAAACCGGACCTCGGCCGGGAGCCTTCGTGCTGTCTCCCGTGAGGGCCGAAAGCCGAGACAGAACGCCTGATTGGCCAGAAACGGATTCAAAATCCAAACCATGTTGGAGAACCACATGCAGAATCAACGACGAACGACCATCGGGTGCCTGCTCGCAGGACTGCTGGCGATCGCCGGTGCTCCGGTACTGGCCCAAACGCCGCTCGGCAGCAGTTTCACCTACCAGGGCCAGCTCAATCAAGGCGGCAGCCCGCTGACCGCCACCGCCGACCTCGAATTCACGCTCTGGGACGCCGAGACCGAAGGCAACATGATCGGCACGCCGATCGTCGCCAACAACGTCGCGATCGTCGACGGCCTGTTCACGATCGAACTCGACTTCGGCGTCATGGCCTTCAACGGCGACGCCCGCTGGCTCGAGATCTCGGTCGCCAGCCCCACAAGCGGCCCGCTCGAAACGCTCACGCCGCGACAGCCGCTGACCGCCGCCCCACTGGCATTGGCGCTGCGTGGACTGCGAACGCTCGAAACGGGCAATACCGACCAGTACCCAGACGCCTGGCACGTCCTCGGCGGGCACCCGGGAAACAGCATCGGTGAGGGCATCGCGGGGGCAGTCGTCGGCGGTGGCGGCGCGGCTGCCAACGTGAACAGCGTGGCCGGCGATTTCGGAACGGTGAGCGGCGGCTATCGCAACACCGCAAGCGGGAGCCTTGGAGCCACGGTATCCGGCGGCGCCGACAATCTCGCCAGCGAGAACTCCGCAACGGTCGGCGGCGGATTCGGCAACACCGCCAGCGGGCGAGCGTCCGTGGTCGGCGGTGGCGGTAGCACGCGCCCCTTCCATAGCGGCAACGTCGCTAGCGGACGTGCTTCCACCATCCCAGGCGGTTCCCAGAACGTCGCTGCCGGCGACTTCTCCTTCGCCGCCGGCTTTCGCGCCAACGCCAACCACGAAGGCGCCTTCGTCTGGGCCGACAGCACGGACGCCAGCTTCGCCTCTACGGCATCCGATCAATTCCTGATTCGAGCCAACGGCGGCGTCGGTATCAACAAGAACGACCCCGCCACCGCCCTAGACGTCAACGGCACAGTCACCGCCAACGCGTTCGTCGGCGACGGATCGGGACTCACCAATCTGCCCCCGGCATCGACGGCCCTGGCACTGCCCGGGCTGCGAACGATCGAGACCGGCGATGACGTCCTGTTCCCCGGCATGTGGAGCATCCTCGGCGGACATGCCGAAAACACCATCGACGCGGGCGTCGCCGGCGCGGTGATCGCCGGCGGCGGCACGACCGGCTTTCCGAACCAAGTGACAGCCGTCGTCGGAACGATCAGCGGCGGTATCGGCAACGAAGTCAGCAGCGAGGGCGGTACCGTGTCCGGCGGCGTCGATAACGTCGCCAGCGGAATCGCCGCCACCGTCGGCGGTGGCAACGGAAACGTCGCCAGCGGTGCTTCATCTGTCGTTGCCGGCGGAGGCCGCACCGGTCCCGGCAACAACGGTAACATCGCCAGCGGCGAAGCCGCGACCATTCCGGGCGGCACGTTGAACGTCGCTGGTGGCGACTTCTCCTTCGCAGCGGGCTACCGGGCCAACGCCAACCACACCGGCACCTTCGTCTGGGCCGACAGCACCGACGCCGACTTCACGTCCACGGAACCCGACCAGTTCCTGATCCAGGCGTCCGGCAACGTCGGCATCAACAAGAACGACCCGGCGACAGCGCTCGACGTCAACGGCACCGTCACCGCCAACGCATTCGTCGGCGACGGCTCGGGGCTCACAGGCGTCGCGGGCGCAACCGTCGATCTCAAAAACGTCGCCTTGCTCCGCTGGGACCTGCTCAACCGCAACTTCTCGGCCGGCACCTCGCCCGGCAGCGTGGCCTTCGACGGCGCCAACATCTGGGTGACGAACGAGGGGAGCGACAACGTGACCAAGCTCCGCGCGTCCGACGGCGCCAACCTCGGAACGTTCCCCGTGGGATCAGACCCGGTCGGCGTAGCGTTCGATGGGGCGAACATCTGGGTCGTGAACGAAGGCAGCGGTGACGTAACCAAGCTGCGTGCAGCCGACGGCGCCAACCTGGGAACCTTCTCGGTCGGTGCGCAGGCGCGTGGCATCGCCTACGACGGGACACACATCTGGGTGACCAGTGTCACCGACGGCACGGTAACCAAACTGCTGGCCGCTGACGGCGCCAACCTGGGCGCGTTTTCGGTGGGCGCCGGGCCCTTTGCCGCCGCCTTTGACGGGGAGAACATCTGGACGACCAACATCGACTCCGGCGACGTGACCAAGCTGCGCGCCAGTGACGGCGCCGTCCTGGCAACCTACCCGTTGGGAGACGGCCCCATCGCCGTCGCTTTCGATGGGGCCAACATCTGGGTAGCAGTCCAGAGCGACCGCCGCGTCATCAAACTGCGAGCCACGGACGGCGCCAACCTCGGAACGTTCATGGTGGGTGACGGCCCCAGCGGGGTCGCCTTCGATGGGGCGAACATCTGGATCAGCAACCAGTTCGACGACGACGTGACCAAGCTGCGAGCCAGCGACGGCGCGACCCTGGGAACGTTCGCACTGGGTGACGGCCCCGTCGGCATTGCTTTCGACGGCGCCAATATCTGGGTGACCAACACCGCCGGCAACGACGTGACGCGGATCTCGCTGGTGAAGTAGCGCAGCCCGCGGGGATACGGGCCGTGTCGGGGCCGGCCCCTTCCCACCCCTTCCTGACGACAACATGACCGAACCGGGAGCGACACACGCGTCGCTCCCTTACGTGGCGTTCGAGCGCGGATCGGATTTCTCACGAAAACCGGACCGCGGCAGGGAGCTTTCGTGCTGTCTCCCGTGAGGGTCGAAACGCCGAGCCAGAACGCCTGATTGGCTACACACGAATTCAGAATCCAGACCACGGTGGAGAAACCACATGCAGAATCAACGACGAACAACCATCGGATACCTGCTCGCCGGACTGCTGGCAATCACCAGCGTGTCCGCCCAGGCCCAGACGCCGCTCGGTAGCGGCTTCACCTACCAGGGTCAACTGAACCAAGCCGGCAGTCCGCTGAACGCGTCCGCCGACTTCCAGTTCACCCTCTGGGACGCCGAGACGGGCGGCAACATGATCGGCACGCCCGTAGACACCAGCAACGTCACCGTCACGAACGGCCTGTTTACCACCAAGTTGGACTTCGGCGTCTTGGCATTCAACGGCGACGCCCGCTGGCTCGAAATCGCCGTGCGAACACCGGCAGGCAGCGGCACGCTCGAAACGCTCACGCCACGCCAGCCGTTGACCGCTGCCCCAGTGGCACTCGCGCTGCGCGGTCTGCGGACCATCGCGACCGGCGACGGAACCTTCGCGAACGCCTGGAACGTTGTCGGTGGACATCCCGACAACACCATCGATCCCACCATCGGCGGCGCAACGATCGCCGGCGGCGGAAGGGCAGGCTCCCGGAATGAGGTAACGTCACCGTTCGGTACGATCGGCGGCGGGACCAACAATACCGTCGACGGTCCCTGGGGTACCGTGGCCGGCGGCCGAAACAACCAAGCTGCCCAAGACGCCACGGTGGCCGGCGGTTCGGTCAACATTGCCAGCGGCGAAGGAGCCGTCATCGGCGGCGGCGGTCGCTCGCAAGTATCCGACCAAGGCAATACTGCCAGCGGACGCCTCTCGGTCATCGCCGGCGGCGATGGCAACGTCGCCGAGGGTGACCACGCGACCGTGAGCGGCGGACAGGCCAACAGTGCCACCGGCGACCACTCCATCATCGGTGGCGGGCTGGACAACAGCGTCAGCGGTTCCTGGGCCACCGCGTCCGGCGGCTCCAGCAACCAGGTCAGCAACGATGCCGGTACCGTGTCCGGCGGCGTCCAGAACGTTGCCAGTGGAGTCGCCACTACCGTGGGTGGCGGGCAGGCCAACGATGCCAGCGCAAGCCATGCCACCATCGGCGGCGGACGGCTCAATATCGCTGACGGGCCTGATGGCACAATTGCCGGCGGCCGCGGGAACTTCGCCAACGCGTCCGGCGCGACCGTCGGCGGCGGCGTTGTCAACTCGGCCCGGGCCCCGGAATCCGTCGTCGCCGGCGGCAGCCTCAACGTAGCCGCGGCGCCCAAGGCAACGGTCGGCGGAGGAGAAAGCAACCGGGTCAACGCAAGCTTCGCCACGATCGGTGGCGGTCAGATCAACACCGCTGACGGAACCCAAAGCACGATCGCCGGAGGCGTGGGCAACCGAACGGAAGACGAGGGATCAACGGTCGCCGGCGGCGTGGGCAACAACGCCACTGGCCGCCGAAGCGCCGTAGGCGGCGGAAGCCTCAACAGCGCCACGGCCGACCACGCGCTGGTCGCCGGTGGAAACGAGAACGCCGCGACCGGAGCCTCGGCCACCGTCGGCGGCGGCGAGAACAACGCGGCCAGCGGGCAAGCGTCCGTCGTGCCCGGGGGATTCCTGAACCAGGCGGTGGGTGCATTCAGCTTCGCTGCCGGCAACGGCGCGTCCGCGCTGCACGAGCGCTCATTCGTCTGGTGCGATGTCGACGCCTTTGAATCGACCGCTCCCAACCAGTTCCTCATCAAAACAGCCGGCGGCGTCGGTATCAACAAGAACGACCCGACTACCGCCCTCGACGTCAATGGCACGGTGACCGCCAACGCATTCGTCGGCGACGGCTCCGGACTGACCAATCTACCCCCAACACCGACGGCCCTGGCGCTACCCGGACTGCGAACGGTCGAGACCCCAGACGACGTCTTGTTCCCGGAGATGTGGAACATCCTCGGCGGGCACCCGGAAAACAGCATCGGGACCGGCGTCGCCGGTGCAGTCGTCGCGGGCGGCGGTAGACCCGGCTCTCCGAACGAAGTGACAGCTGTCTCCGGAACCATCAGCGGCGGCGCCGGCAACGAAGTCAGCAACAACGGAGGCACCGTCTCTGGCGGCTTCGACAACGTCGCCGGTGGAGTGGCATCCGTCGTGCCCGGAGGAGTCAACAACCAGGCGCTGGGTAGTTTCAGCTTCGCCGCCGGCAACGGTGCCTCAGCGCTGCACGAACGAACGTTCGTCTGGGCTGACGACCGCTTCGAATCCACCGCTCGAAACCAGTTTCTCATCAAGGCAACGGGCGGCGTCGGTATCAACAAGAACGACCCGACTACCGCTCTCGACGTCAATGGCACGGTGACCGCTAGCGCATTCGTCGGCGACGGCTCGGGATTGACCAATCTACCCCCAACACCGACGGCCCTGGCGCTGCCCGGACTGCGAACGGTCGAGACCGGAGACGACGTCCAGTTTCCCGAGATGTGGAACATCCTCGGCGGGCACCCGGAAAACAGCATCGGGACCGACGTCGCCGGTGCGGTCGTCGCAGGCGGCGGGACCACCGGCTTCCCGAATCGCGTAACGGCCGTGGTCGGAACCGTCAGCGGCGGTATCGGCAACGAAGTCAACAACCACGGAGGCACGGTCTCCGGCGGCGTCAACAATGTCGCCAGTGGGATCGCCGCAACCGTCGGCGGCGGCAACGGGAACGTTGCCAGTGGCGAATCCTCGACCGTCCCCGGTGGCACGGGTGTTGTTGCCGGCGGTGACTTCTCGCTCGCTGCTGGCCGCCGCGCCCTGGCCAACCACAATGGTGCGTTCGTCTGGGCCGACAGCACCGACACCGACTTTGAATCCACCGGGACGGACCAGTTCCTGATCCGCGCAGCCGGCAACGTCGGCATCAACAAGAACGACCCGGCAACAGCGCTCGACGTCAATGGCACCGTCACCGCCAACGCGTTCGTCGGCGACGGCTCCGGATTGACAAACCTCCCAGGCGGCGCCGACGACCTGGGGAATCACACGGCGACGCAAACGCTCGACATGTCCTCCTTCGACATCACGAACGCAGCCACGGTGACCGCCACTGCCTTCATCGGCGACGGCTCCGGCCTGACCGGAATCAGCGGCGGAGACCCCACCTACGGTTCCGGTGGCGGCGCACCGAACGACGCCGTCTTTGTAGATGGTGCCGGCCATGTCGGTATCGGAACCAACACCCCTACCGGCCGATTGCAGATCAACGAAGTGAACGACGTGTCCGCCTTCAAGCTGGCTGGAGCATCCGGTCCGCACCACCTCGTCTCCAACCGTGACTTGGTGTTCAATGCACACGACGCTGACAGCGCCAACGACAATAATCCACTGTTCTTCTTCCGCAACAACGACAACAAGTTCGACGAGTCCTCCTATACGGATCTGGTGACGATCACCGATCTTGGACGCGTCGGCATCGGCACGACGGCGCCCCTTACTGACCTCGACATCCGCGGCTCGGCCAGGCTTAACGGGAACCTCGACGTCATCAGTACGGCCCGGATCAACGGTGCCCTCAGAGTAGGCGACACGTTCCAGGTGTTCCGCAACGACGGGGCCGGCGTTGGATTTGTGCCGGACAACGTGGACTTCAACATTCAGAACGACGGCGAGAACTCGATCATCCTGAATGTGAGCCGGTCGAACGGCAGCAGCATCTTTCAGGTGCTGCCCAACGGCGACGTGCGCGTCAACGGTAACTTCTCGGTCAGCGGCGGTAGCAAGAACTTCGTGCTCGACCATCCGCTCGATCCGGAGAACAAGAACCTCTCCCACAATGCCGTCGAAGGCCCGGGGTACTACACCCTCTACCAGGGCCGCGTCACGTGCGACGACGCCGGGCAAGCCCGTGCCGAACTACCAGACTACTTCGAAGCCCTCAATACCGACGTCCACTACCAACTCACGTGCGTCGGCGGCTTCGCCAACGTCTACGTCGCACAGGAAGTCCAGAACAACACCTTCGTGATCGCCGGCGGCACGCCCGGACTGACCGTCTCCTGGCAGGTCACCGCGACACGGAACGACCCGTGGGCACAGGATCATCCCTACCGCGCCGTCACGGACAAGACCGCGGCCGAACGCGGCCAGCGCCTCTATCCGCAGCACGACGGACAATCGAAAGCAACGAGCGTGGGGGACTAGCTCGCTGGTGAAATAGGCCTCCAGCAGGGATACGGGGCCGTGTCGGGGCCGGCCCCCCTCCCACCTTCCCACTCTCCCCAACGACAACACGAAAAACCGGGAGCGACACGCGTCGCTCCCTCACGTGGCGTTCGAGCGCGGGACGGGTTCGTCCTAAAAAACCGGACCTCGGCCGGAAGCCTTCGTGCTGTCTCCCGTGAGGGCCGAAACGCCGAGCCAGAACGCCTGATTGGCCCGAAACGGATTCAAAATCCAGACCACGTTGGAGAACCAAATGCAGAATCAACGACGAACGACCATCGGGTGCCTGCTCGCAGGATTGCTGGCGATCGCCGGCGTGCCCGCCCAGGCCCAGACGCCGCTCGGTAGCAGCTTCACTTACCAGGGCCAACTCAACCAAAACGGCAACCCGCTGAACACAACCGCCGACTTCGAATTCACCCTCTGGGACGCCGACGCCGGCGGCAACATGCTCGGCACCGCCATCGCCGCCGACAATGTCGCCATCGTCGACGGCCTGTTCACGATCGAACTCGACTTCGGCGTCATGGCCTTCAACGGCGACGCCCGCTGGCTCGAGATCTCAGTCGCCAGTCCCACTGCCGGCCCGCTCGAAACACTCACGCCGCGCCAGCCGTTAACCGCAGCCCCGGTGGCACTCGCGCTCCGCGGACTGCGAACGCTCGCCTCCGGCGATCCTGAACGCCGAGAATCCTGGCACGTTCTCGGCGGACACCCGGAGAACAACATCGGCGCGGGTATCGCCGGAGCCGTCGTTGCCGGCGGTGGTGAAGCGGGCTTCCCGAACGCTGTGACAGGCCGGGCCGGAACCGTCAGCGGCGGTCGGAGCAACACCGCAAGCGGGAGCTTTGGAGCCACGGTATCCGGCGGCGCCGACAATCTCGCCAGCGAAAACTCCGCAACGGTCGGCGGCGGATTCGGCAACACTGCCAGCGGGCGCGCATCCGTGGTCGGCGGTGGCGGTCAGACGCGGCCCTCCAACGGCGGCAACGTCGCCAGTGGCGAGGCTTCGACCATCCCCGGTGGAACCCAGAACGTCGCTGCCGGCGACTTATCGTTCGCCGCCGGCTACCGCGCACAAGCCAACCATGAAGGCGCCTTCGTCTGGGCCGACAGCACTGACGCCAACTTCGCCTCTACGGCATCCGATCAATTCCTGATTCGAGCCAACGGCAACGTCGGCATCAACAAGAACGACCCGGCAACCGCCCTCGATGTTAACGGCACTGTCACCGCCAACGCGTTCATCGGCGACGGCTCGGGACTCACCAACCTGCCTACACAGCAGGGACCGTGGAACGTCAACGGCTCGGATATCTCCTACGAAGCCGGCAACGTCGGCATCGGAACCCCGACGCCCACCTATCCGCTCCAGATCAGTCACGACGGAATCGCAGTCGACTCCTACCCCGGTGCCCAGGTCGGCGAACAGGCACAAGTCCAGATGTTCATCAACACCACCGGCGTCACCGGCGGCGGCATCGCGATCAGCGACAACGGCGGCTTCTTCGACCTCAACGACGGCTACATCACCTACCTGCCACTCAGCACAGGCAGCGGAATGCGCGTCCACGGCTCCTTCAAGGTCGTTAACAACGCCTGGCCCGACTACGTGTTCGAGGACGGCTACGACCTCGCGTCGCTTTCAGAAGTCGAAGCGCACATCGCAGCGCACGGGCATCTCCCGAATGTGCCATCCGCCGCCGAAGTACACGCGGACGGCGTCGACGTGGGCGAGATGAACGCCGTCCTGCTCCGCAAGGTCGAAGAGCTGACGCTGCACATGATCGAAATGGAAAAGGAAGTCAGCCGCCTTCGGACACGAGTAAACGGAAACTGACTGCACGCACAATCTCTCGGGAGATAACGATATGAAAAAGCACGCACTGACATTCATGATCGCGATCGTGGCCGGCACGTCGATCGCATCCGCGCAAACCGGCAATACGACGGTAGGCACCAACGCCGGCGTTTCGATTACGGACGGCGACGACAACACGCTCGTCGGCGAGAACGCCGGCCAGACACTGAACACCGGTAGCAAGAACGTCTTCATCGGCAAAGACGCCGGCATGCTCTTCGATGGTAGCATGGACATCATCTGCATTGGGTGGATGGCCGCCGCCATGTCCACCGCCGGCCGCGAGAACATCTTCATCGGCAGCGAAACGGGCCTGGTCAACACGGGCAGCGACAACATCTTCATCGGATCGCGCGCCGGGAAGAACAACACTACCGGTTTGGACAACACCTTCATCGGCGAGGAAGCCGGCCTCTCCAACACGACCGGAAGGCACAACACTTTCGTCGGCGAAGATGCCGGCCGCAGCAACACGGAGGGCGACGACAACACCGCTATGGGCGATAGCGCCCTGCACCAATGCACGACCGGCTCCGGTAACACCGCGATCGGCAATGACGCGGCGTATGACCTCGACACGGGCATACGCAACACGGTACTGGGCGACCTCACCGGTACCGACCTCGACACCGGAAACTTCAATACGTTTCTGGGCTCGCGCGCTGGGGAACATACCGAGGACGGCGACTACAACACTTTCGTCGGCACGCTGGCCGGTATGGACAACAATCGAAGCCTCGGGCAGAACAACTCCCATCGCAACACCTACCTCGGCGCCGGCACCGGCATCGCGAACCGCGACGGTTCCGACAACGTCGCCCTCGGTGCATTCGCGGACTTTGGCCGCTGGAGAAGCACGGAACAGGAGCTCTTCGACGGCTTCACCGCGACCTGGGGCATCCGCCCCGACGGTTCCCCCGGCGGCATCAACGCCAGCCGAACCGTGATGGTCGGCGCATCCGCCGTGGTCGGTTCCGATGACGCAATCGGCATCGGCTTCGAAGCTGTTTCGACCCGTCCGCGTGCAATCACGATTGGCGCCACCGCGTCTACGGCGCACAACGACGCAATCACGATCGGCTACGGCGCCATCAGTCACGCCGACGCGACCGTCGTCATTGGCAACGACACCACCATTGGCTGGCACCCAGGCACCGACGCGGTTACCGAGTTGGGCAACCCGGCCTATCGCTTCACCGGTGTCACCGCGCAACGCTTCGATGTGATCGCAGGATCTTCGACGCCGGCGGATATCGAGCTGTGGGCGGACGACGGTACGGACAACGACGACAAATGGCGCATCAGCGCCGCAAACGGTGGCAACCTGACCATCGGTTCGTTTGCCAACGGCAGCGAGTATGTTGCCAAGCTGACGATCGCCAACACCGGCGACGTGACGATTCCGGGCGAGATCAGCATCAATTCCGATGCACGCCTGAAGAACGACGTTCGCCCCATCGCCGATGCCCTCGACCGGATCACTCGGATCGAAGGCCGGACGTACACCTGGAAAGAGGGGCTTGGCCGCGACCAGCGCCGACACTATGGACTGATCGCACAACAGGTCGAATCGGTGATCCCTGAACTGGTTACCGAGTCGGACGATGGAACCAAGTCGGTTAACTACCAGGCCCTCGTTCCGGTGCTGGTCGAGGCCATGAAGGACCTGCGACAGTCCAAGGACGCCGAGATCCAGACGCTGCGAAAGAACAACGCCGATCTCGCGGACCGTGTCGCACGGCTCGAATCGCTGATCGGAAAGCACTCAAACAAGTAAACGCGCGACTCGATCGAGCGCGAATCGACACTCTGGCGCCCGCCTCGTGCGGGCCGCCTGAACCGGAGGATGAATGTATGAAGCTGAAGAGTACGATTGTGACCAGCGTATTGCTCGGCGCTGCGTGGTTGGTTCCGCCCTCGGTGGCAAAAAACCTCGATCTCTCGTGGTACACGATCGATGCCGGGGGCGGCACGAGCGCGGGCCAGAACTACACCATCGTCGGAACCATCGGCCAACCGGATGCAGGTGTGCTCACCGGCAACACACTCGAGCTTCGAGGTGGGTTCTGGCCTGGGGTACAATTCGTCGGACCGCCCGCCGACTCGGACAAGGACGGCATTCCCAACCACGATGACAACTGTCCGACCGTTCCCAATCCCGACCAGGCAGATCAAGACAACGACGGCGTCGGTGACGCTTGCGAACAGCCGGCTGTTCCCGGTGACCTCGACGGCGATCACGACGTGGACCTGAATGACTACAGCGCGTTCCTGACCGCGTACGGCAGCGCCCTAGGCGACCCGAACTACGACCCCGACGCTGACTACGACAACGACGACTTCATCGGCATGACCGACTTCGGCATCTGGTACGCACACTACTTGGCGTTCGCCAACAGCTGATGAGAACGACCGCCGCGGCAAAAGGAGTGCGGGCTTCCGGTCCACGCGGCGTACGTCGCGGGGCCCAACCCCTGGAATGTCCGCACTCCTTTCTTTTGCCACCAACGTGCGCCGTGTATCTGGCCGCAATCAATATGTTTGCCTCGCTGACGCCCCGCTACCTGGAGGAAGTAACCATGAAACGCTACACCGCCTTCTTTGGAATCACGCTCGCAACGCTCGCGCTCGCCGCGCACCCGGCCCAGGCTGGCATCTCCGTCTCGATCATGCCCAGCAGCTCGATGGTTCAGGTCAACGACACCTTCACCGTCGACATCCTGGCCGACATCACCAGCATCGACGCGATCGTCGGCTGGGGCATGGACCTCTCGTTCGACTCGCTGATTCTGAGTCACAACCCGTTGACGGACGTGGTCATCGGACCCAGCTTCAACGCCGCGCCGACACTCGACGGCGACGGATTGGCAGGCCTGCTGCCGTTCTCGCCACCGCCGATCACCGGAGTCAGTGGCGACGACGTCCTGCTGGCGACACTGACGTTCCAAGCCACACAAACCGGCGCCAGCGCGCTGCTCGGCGGGTTCACGCTCGGCGACCTGACCGAAGGCTTCGTCCAACTGGGCGGCGGACAGGTCGACGTGGCATTCGACGGCGGACTCGTGCAGGTGATCCCGGCCCCGACCGCAGCGCTCCTCGGAATGATCGGACTCGCTGGTATCGCAATCACCAAGCGTCACGCCGTTCAAACGGTGACACGATGAGGACGACCTCCAGTCACCAACCGACACCCGACAGGTGCATCGTCTGGACCGAATACAAGGTCCCGATCGCGTGTGCACTCACGGCGCTGCTGATGGTCATCGCATCCGTGTTTGACTAGCCGTCGCGCGTCGACTCACGGCGAGCGGCCCACTGGTCCAGGACGGGGGGCAGGGCCGACTCGCCATGTTCGTTCGTCTACTCGCCGCTGCGTAATCGCAGCCGCTTCATCTTGCTGTGGAGTGTCGTCGGCTTGATGCCCAGGCGCTCCGCCGCCCCGCCAGGACCGGAAATCTTTCCGCCCGACTCTTCCAGCGCCTGTACAATCTCCACAGCCTGCGCGCGATCCAGGCGCCGAAGCCGCTGGATGACCGCCGGCGTGCCCGATCGCGTCGCCGGTCCGTCAGGCAGGTCCGTTACAGCTACGTCGAGATCGACGTGCTCACCACGAATCCGCTTGCCACCTGCCAGGATCGCGGCGCGCTCCAAGGTGTTCCGCAGTTCGCGCACATTCCCAGGCCAATCGTACGCCTCCAATCGACGCAACGCAGTCCCGCTGATCTGAAGCCCGGGCATGTTCAGCGTGTCCCGCAACGACTCGACGAAGTGCGTTGCCAGCAGCGGCACATCCGCTCTCCGTTCACTCAGACGCGGGATCCGGATCGGAAAGGCGTTCAGTCGGTAGAGCAGATCCTCTCGAAATCGTCCCGCCCGCACCTCCGCGCGCAGGTCCTTATGGGTCGCCGTGACGAGCCGCACATCGGCAGTCAGAACGGTACCGGCGCCGCCGACCCGCTCGAATGTCCGTTGTTCGAGAACGCGGAGTAGCTGCGCCTGCACGGTCGCCGACAGCTCCGCGACCTCATCGAGAAAGAGCGTCCCTCCGCGGGCCAATTCGAAACGCCCTTCTCGTCGTCGATCAGCACCCGTGAACGCCCCGCGTTCATGCCCGAACAGCTCGCTGAGAGCGAGATCGCCGGACAGCGCCGCGCAATTAAGCGCGACGAACGGGCCCGCCTCGCGAGGAGACCACTGATGGATGGCGCGCGCCACCTGCTCCTTGCCGGTACCGGTCTCGCCATTGATCAGCACGGTGGCCGACGTTGGGGCCACGAGTCGGACCCGTTCCACCAGGCTGCGCCAGACGGGCGCGCTGCCGACCAGCGCCGCCCCCGCCGGCCCGGACTGACTCAAGGTGGCGTTCAACGCAGCAAGCGCATCAACCTCACGCGCCAGCCGTGCTGCCCGCCGCTGGGCGTGCAGGGCGCGTGCAGCGAGGCCAGCAAACGCGTCGACGGCCCGAATCTGCTCCGCACTGAAGGCATGGCACATGGCCGAATCGAGCGTCAAGACGCCCACGAGTTCGCCCCACGCGCGCAGCGGCGCGGCCAGGCACGTATGCGCATGCGGCAGTTCCACAACGCCAGCGTATGTATCCGGCTCGTGGACATCATGCTCCTCGCTGTCGTGGACGAGCGTGGCCCGCTCGCCGCGAACAATCGCCGCCAGCCTCGGACGGTCGGCGAGCTCGACGCGCCGACCGATGAGCCCCGGTCGAGCCAGGGGACCGCTCGCAGCATTGACGCGCAACGCATTCGTACCATCCACCGACAAGATGACCGCCAGATCGGCGACCACCACCGTGCTGAGCGCTTCGAGGATGTCTTGCAGCTCTCCCTGTTCCATATTGTCATTATATCGCCATTCGCCGACTATTCGCCATATATCACTTTATTTCGCCATTCACTCACGAGCCAGCATACACGTAAAACACTTAATAATAAGCACTTACAGAATCAACGCGAATGGTACGTAAGTTGCAATCCGACAAGCATCTTCGAAAGAAAGGAGAACGAAATGTCGAACGCCGTAACGACGCAAGGTCTCAATCGCCTCCTGGCAGATACGACTGTCCTGTACGAGAAGCTCCACGCGTTTCACTGGTATGTCAGCGGACCGCAGTTCTTCGTGCTGCACGAGAAGTTCGAGGAGCTGTACAACCGTTTCGCCGCGATCAGCGATGACCTCGCCGAGCGCATCCTCACCGTAAGCGGCAAGCCTGTCGCAACACTCCGCGAGGTGCTCGACCTAGCGGATATCGCGGAGTATGACGGCGCGACGGCGGCCCAGGACATGGTCGCAACGCTCGTACGTGACCTCGACCAACTGCTCGAGAAAAGCGCGCGTGTAATCGAGTCGGCGGAGTCGGCTGGCGACCGCGGAACTGTCAATCTACTCGACGGTTTCCGCGACGAATGGCAGAAGACGCGCTGGATGCTGAATGCCTGGCAGTCGGCGTAGCGTCACACCCGAGCAGCATCCGGCAAGCGTGAATGAGCCCGTGCGCCCCTCGAGCGCGCGGGTTCCGGCGCACGATAAACGACCATCAAAAGTACTCGGCCGGTGACCGAAAAATGCGACATATTAATTGACGAACATCTATATAGATGATAATCTATTTAAATGGAGCTACTCGATCGAACCATCGTTGCACTTGCTGACCCGACGAGGCGACGAATTGTTGGCCGCCTCGCACGCGGGACCGCGACGGTCTCGGAACTCGTCCGGTGCTTCGACCTCACGCAGCCGACCATCTCCTCGCATCTCAAGGTGCTCGAGCGGTCAGGACTGATCTCCCGTTCTCGGGTGGCCCAAACCCGGCCGTGCAAACTCGAACCCGAGGGCCTTCATGCGCTGGGCTATTGGCTGGGCGAGTTGCGTTCGGTCTATGAGGAGAACTACGCACGGCTCGATCAGGTACTCGAACGACTCAAGAACCAGACAGAGGGGCCGAAGCCATGAAGCCGATGGATGAGTTCAGCACGCCGACGCCTACGACCATTCGTATTGTCCGCTCCTTCGACGCACCGATCGCGCTCGTCTGGCGTGCCCATATCGAGCCCGAGCTCATCAAGCAGTGGATGACAGGCCCGCCGGACCACTCACTTCCGGTCTGCGAGATCGACTTCAGAGTCGGCGGCAAGGCGCGTTATGTATGGAAGAACCCGCAGTTCGAGATGGGGATGACGGCGGAGTTTCTGGAGATCGTCGAAAACAAGCGCATCGTACACACCGAGGTGTTCGATGGCTGGCCGGAAGGGTCGTCTACCGTGACGACGAGCTTCGTCGAAACCCAAGGTAGAACGAAGATTACCATCGAAATCGAGTACCTGAACCAGGAAGCCCGAGACCAGGCCATGCAGCCCGGATTCGAGGAAGGCTACGCCGCCTCCTACGAGACCCTTGACCGACTGTTGGCGAACCGCAGAAGCTAATGCAATGTTCACGAACCTCTCGGTGTAAGGATTCATCCAAGGACGACGAATATGACCGTCGAAGAAACGCTTGAGGAACTGAGATCGCTCGGCGATGAGCGAATGCGAGCGCAAAACACCAGGTACGGCGCCCGCGACGATCAGTTCGGCGTTAAACGCGGCGACGTCCGAGCGCTGGCGAAGAAGATCAAGACCAACCATGAGTTGGCGTTGGCTCTGTGGGATACCGGTAACATCGACGCCCGGTTCTTGGCCGTCCTCTTGCTCAAGCCGAAGCAGCTGTCTTCGAGCGAGGTGAACCGGATGGTGCAATCCGCGACGTTTACGCACCTGGCGGACTGGCTCAGTACCTATGTCGTCAAGAAACACCCGGACAAGGAAGCCCTGCGCCAGCAGTGGATGGGCGCTACGGATCGCATGGCCGGTCGTGCCGGGTGGAGCCTGACTGCGGAGCGGGTCGCGAAGACGCCGGAAGGACTCGATCTGCCGTCACTGCTTGATCGAATCGAGTCCGAAATGGGCACCGCCGAACCCGAAGTACAGTGGACGATGAACACCTGCCTTGCCGAGATCGGTATCAACCACACGAAACACCGCAAGCGAGCGCTAGCCATCGGAGAGCAGTTGGGGATTTATCGCGACTACCCGGTCTCTAAGGGGTGCACCTCTCCCTTCGCCCCGATTTGGATCAACGAAATGGTGCGCCGGCAAGCCGGTCGCCACGCTCCGCGAGGTACTAGACCTGACGGATGTCGCGGAACACGACAGCGCGACGGCAGCTAGGGACATGGTGGCGATGCTCGTACGTGACTTCGACCAACTACTCGAGAAGAGCGCGGCCGTGATCGAGTCTGCCGAGTCCGTCGGCGACCGCGGGACGACATGCTTGACGGCTTGCGCGATGAATGGCAGAAGACGCGCTGGATGCTGAATGCCTGGCTGGCCGAACAAGCCGCCCATGGCCATCCGGGTCCCGCGCGAGGAGTCCGGATGGCCGCACCATCTGCCAGGGCCGTGCCACAGTTCCTACATGCACGCACCGGATGCTTTACCGATCCCGGCCCACCAGCACTCGCAATTCACGATAACAATGCTAAACAAACACGGAGTGACAGATCCCAACTTCGATTAGCAAACGCCGAGCCAGTATGATAAACTCTCCGTACTAGCTTGAGCCACACTTCACATCTGTTCGTCGATTGAGCGCGGAGTACAAAAATGCGAAGTCCTGGTTGGAAATCGTGGTTGCCGACAATCACGTTCGGAGTCTTGCTTACGGCATGCTCGAGCACCGGTAATGAACGCCTACCGAAGTTCATACCACAAACGGCGCGTGTTGATCTCGATGAAGGAGACCCGGAAAAGGGTCTCGAGCTTCACGTGCTCGACTTAGGGCAGGCCGACTCGTTGATCGTGTTGGGGCCGGGCGCACCCGGATCGCGCAAAAGCTTGCTGATCGATGCCGGGGAAACATCCATCCGCAGTCGCAAATTCGAGCTTGTTGCGGAAAAACTGAAGGTATTGCTGGGTGACGAACCAACTGTCGACTATTTTGTCGCAAGCCATTTCCATAATGACCATGTAGGATCGACGGAGAATGGAATTGCGGGCCTTCTCGCGAGTGGTATCCGCTTCGGCACAGTCATTGATATCCACAACGAAGCCGCCGAGTACTTCAACGAAGCGCGGAGATCGACCTACGACAACTACGTTGCCACGATGGCCGAACACGTCGGCGCCGAGATCGACCTTCGCGAGAAACCAGAGTTCGGACCAGGTCAGATTGACTTGGGACCCGGAGTCGAGGTGCATATCCTGACATTCGGCGGCCGGGTCGCGGCCGCCGACACTGGCGTGTTGCACGCGGTCGACGAGTTGTATCCGGACCGCTACGAATCGGCACCCCCCTCAGAAAATGACCTTTCAATTGGCCTGAAGATTGAGTACGGCCCTTTTGAGTTCTTCACCGCAGGCGATCTGACGGGCGCCGAGGACTCCTGGGGCGGAACGCGCCTATACACGCCGCGTTCCTATTCTGGCGACAACTCGCAAACGTACACGAATGTGGAAAGCTGGATGGTGAATTACTGGGACGAACAAGAGCGAGTGCACGACGTCGAAGTCTATCGAGCGAATCACCATGGATCGCACCATTCTTCAACGCCGGAGCTCATCGAGCACCTCGATCCCGAGTTTGTCATCTACTCATGCGGTGGCAAGTACGGCCATCCGACCAAACCGGTCGCGGAGCGTATCAGTGAAACCGCTCGTCAATTCGTCACCAGCTCACTCTCAAGCCGGACCTGGTCAAACGCGGGGAGCTTCGCAGCCTTGAACGGGCAGGTCGTCGCCGACGACATTGTGATCTACGTGGAACCGAGTGGAGAGTGGTACTGGATCAATGACGAGGTTCATCGGTCGTTTGGAAACGCTGAAGAGGCGGCTGGCGCCGACATCGACGAAGAGCACACCGAATGGATCTTCGAGGAAGACTGAGCCGACCGGCGTGGACCGCAGAGAATGTCCTACCCTAGTCTAGAAAACTACGAAGAGACCGCGCACTTTGTCCTACGTTGGACAAACTCCAGTCCTGATCCTCGCGACAATCTACCCCGTCGATCAGTTGTCAGTGCCACCGGCACTTTCCTGGAAACGGCGCGCAGCAAGCTGGTGGCGTTGCTAGGCCGCCCGCCCTATGTACCCTCGGGACAGGAAAAACTTGAAGTTGCGTTCCACAATCTGCCGTACTGGGGACAGGCGTATCCGCCGAGCGGTCCGATTCGATTCAACGCGCACAAGTGGCGTCAGGCCTCGGGAATTCGGCAGCCAACCGCCACGCACGAGCTCTTTCACAAGTTCCAATATGCCTTTGGATTGCGCACGCGCTGGCCCATCCCGACGTCAAGCGCCGAGTGGTACACCGAAGGGACTGCAGCGCTTGCGGAACTGGTCGTCTGCGACACGGTAAGCAGGCCGCAGAAGTGGTCCAAGCTTTTTCGCCGCCCGAACATTTCTCTTCTGCGAACGGACTATACCGCGCTTCCGTTCTGGGCATTTCTGCAGACGACACTGATCATGCCGGACTTCACGCCCATGCGATCGCTGCTGGAACAGTTCGAAATCACTGGCGACTTGCTGACATCCGTGGATGCGGTGCTGCAACAAGCAACGAACCTCAGTCCCGAAGACCGCTGTTTGGATCGCGTATTCTTGCGGTTTTGCCTAGCGCGGCTGGGCAGAGAGTCACTCTGGCCAAGAGCGGTGTTGAAGCCGGACGGCAGTGTCGTCGCCCCGGACCTGGCGCGCGAGCCGCGCTTCCTGGGCGTTGGAGTCGTGACCGAAACCAGGCGCTCATACCAAGCATACTCCGCGCGCTACCACGAATACTCGTTGCCAGCGGATGGCCTTCCACGGATGGCCAGCATCACTGTCAGTGACATGCAGGGTTCGATCGGTATCGTGGCACACGACACGCACTCCACCCAATCGGAGATCAGGATCACAACGACAAACGGAACGGCAGCGTCGATCCCTGTAACGTGCACTCCCAACGAACGGCTGATCGTCATCGTTTCTGGGCTGGGCTCGGACTCCACTTGCTCATTTGCAGTCCAATTGACGTAGCCTGGAGCGCTCAGCGTGCCAAATCGCATTCGCCCGTCAAGGCGGCTATTCCACCCGTCGAGCCCCCCCCGGACAGACCTCCGGCACTGATTGTGAGGGACGACGCAGCCCCGAAGACAAGAACGGAGAGGGAGGGATTCGAACCCCCGGACGTTTGCACGTCAGCGGTTTTCAAGACCGCCGCCTTAAGCCGCTCGGCCACCTCTCCAGGTGCCACGCCGTCCGGGATGAACCGGGGCGCCAGCATCCATCATGCTAGGTAGCCGTTCGCGTCCTGACAAGCACAGAATCAAGCGCTCGTGATCATCGGGCAACGGCCGCGTTCGTTCGGACGCGAGCGTTCTCGCCGAAACGTCGCCTCCACCGGCACGCCGGCGCAACTCGAAGAATATCGAGCTACGACTTCGCCTCCCGCTGCGAAACCTGCGCAGCCGGCCGAGAAACGAATGTCAGCGCCTGTAACGACTTGCCGGGCCCCGGCCGCGTTCCATCAAACATCTCCATCAGCGCCTCGAACAGTTGGTTGACCCGGATACGCTCCTTGCGCCCCAACCAGCCGACCATCGCCATCGACCGAATCGGCGTGTCCGGCGTTCCCAGCCGCTCCCGCTCCGATTCAATCCCGATCCGGTACTCGCGCGCCGCCATCCGCAACTCGGACTCGATGACGTCAGCGACCAACGCTCGAATCTTCGGATCGTCGGCCAGCGGGAGAAACGTCACCCGTTCCGCCTTGGCCCGGTACGTCCGGGCGAAGTTGCGAACGGTTCGTGCCGCCGGGCCCTCCTCGATCAGATCCACGTCACACAGAATCCGCAAGTGCCGGTACACGGCCGTCGGACGAGCACCCAATTGCTCGGCGATCTCCTGGACGGTCGCCTGACCGAGCGCATACACCACGTCGCAAACACGCTCGCGCTGACTCGATCGCAACGCCGCAATCTGCTCTGGCCGATTGACTGTCCATCGCTTTCGTCGTGCCGTCATCGTAGCCGAGATCATATCGCCGAATCTCCTTGACAGCGCCACGGCCGTTTGCTACTTTCACATTACCGGGATTTTGTGAATGTTAACAGGAAAGGAGCAGTTTCATGAAGTGGCAGAACAGTCCCGGGACCGCAGGCTTGTGGTCGGTGCTATTGGCGGTTGTCGTTCTGGCGGCGATCGGGCCGCAGGGAGGGGTTGCCGGACAGGTGTTTCGCGATGACTTCGAGGCCTACGCCCCGGGTAGTTTCCCCGCCGGCAGTTGGCACGACGTGTTCGAGCGGGTCGGGAACCCGAGCGTTCCCCCGCCGACCGCGACGATCATTGAGACGATAGATGCTCACGGTGCGCCGACGCGTGCTTTGCAGACGGCACGGGCTTTCCGATCGGCTTCGGGGGCGTTCTCACTGATCGACCCGGCGAACACGCACCAAATGAGCATCGATGTGCGGATCGACGGATTCGCGGCACCGAATCAGGGTTGGCCGATCGGCGTCGGATACATCCAGGACGTCGGCTTCTCCGACGTTAACGAGAATCCGCAGAACCTGGTCTATGCATGGACGGATCGGCGTTGGCATCTCTTTGTTTCGCAGGGGGTCGATCGACCGGCGATCGACGTGCTCATCAATTCGCCGCCGATTGTCGTCGGCCGGTGGTACACGATATCAATCGGCGTCGACACTCAGAACGGGTTCGTTTCCGCCACGGTTTCCGACGCGGCTTCGGGCAGCGTTCTGGGCTCGTTGAGCGGGTCGGTGCCCAGCTGGGACCCCGCCCGCGGCGCCTACGATGCGATCACGATGTTCGACGGTGAGAGCCCCGGCGCGACGACTGCGGGCCAGGCGACCGTCGACAACGTTCGCTACCTGCCGGAGCCGAGTAGCGCCGCATTGCTGATACTGCTCATGGCGACTGCCGCACGCTGGAGTTGGGTCGCCTCTCGCTAGGCCGGTCCGCGTCGTGGCGCAACGACAGTGATCGTGGGCTGAGGACGCGCCTCAGCCTTCGATCACTTTGAAACCCATCACCATCCCGTAGGCTCCGCCGTCAGCTGCCGCAGACAATCCTCGAACGGCTGATCGATGAGCCGCACCATAAAGGGAGCGGCGCACACGAACTCCGAACCGAGTAGCGGCTCGCACGCTGCGTCACTCCGCGGCCGCTCTTTCAATTCCAATGGCGTCCCGTCCCCGGCCAGAACGACGAACCAGTCGCCGACCGAGGCCTCGACCAATTCGAACGCCGCGCCCGGCCAATCCAGGTCACCGTCCGGGAAGGGGATGCCTTGCCCTTCGAGTAGGAGCGTTCGACCCCCAGTCAACTCAAACAGGTACACATCCCCCTCGTCCTCAAACTCGGCAAAACGCACACCCTTTGTCGACGCGAAGGCGTGCGCACGGACACGGCCTTCGGCCAGCAGCGCGCGCATCAGTGGGACTGACTGTTCGCGTAGATTGCGCCCCCACCGCCGGCGCTCCGCGATCGCTCGCATCGCACCGAACGTGATTCCCCCTGCTACCAGCAGTAATGGCACCATGAGCGTCAGCACCGGCAGCCAGTCGGCCGGCCGGAAACCCGGCGCAGCAGCCGTCCGTACGATGACGACGACGATCGCACCAATCGCGATGGCCCCGACCGAGGCCCAGACGACTGGCACGACGAACGACACCGGTCGTTCGGCGTCGGCCAGATCGGCCTCGATCAGCCGGCGCTCCTGTGCGGACATCTCCCGTTCGTAGGTACGCATCGCCGCCGCCGGCTCGACGCCTCGCGAATGCCGTGCGCTACCCGCCGGTCACTGCCGCCACGAACCCGTTGATGTCGCCTACGCTGAGCGTTCCATCGTCGGTGAAATCGCCGTTGAGCGGGTCGCAGCCGGGAAACGCCACCGCGTACGCCACGGGATCCGTGAGCGCAAGAACGAACGGATTGATGTCGCCGACGCTGACCACGCCGTCACAATTCAGGTCGCCGAGCAACGCTGTGCCGTTGATGACGAACGCAGCCGGGCTCTCGTCCGCGCCGGTGTTGGTGTCGGCATCATGAACGACGACACGAAGCCGCGCATCGTTGCTGAACACGTCGGGAACGGTCCACAAATGAGTCCCGTCATCGGCGAGCCCGCTGGCAATCGTTGTATCGAAGTTGGCGCCGCCGTCGAGCGAGAGCAGCAGGTCCACCGATTGCGTACCGACATCGTCATCGGAGATCCAGCGGATCTCGACGTTCTGACCCGGCTTGACGACCTCGCCGCCGCGGAAGTTCTTGAGAAACGCGGTCGGGTTCTCGCCGCCGAGATGCCGGGGCAGGTGCATCACAATGCAGTGCATGACGCCGGAGGCCCAGACGATCCCCTGGCAGTTGATCTGTACGACTGTCTTGCCGGGGACCGCAGCCTGCCAAGCCGCGAGCGATTCGTCATTGTGCCCCGCGCCGAGGATCGATGGATGCGTGTAGGTCGGAATCAGGACAAGGTCGTTGCATAGGACGACATTCGTGTAGGTGTAGTGCACCCCGTCCAGAGAGCGGGCCGGCACACGATGGACCGTGTAGCCGCGCGCGGCCAGGTCGACAGCGGCCTGATCGCAGATCACGTCCTGCGTCGATCCGACGTTGAACGGCCAGTCGCTGATGATCACCGCATCTGACGCGATCACCTGCATCCACATGTCGATGTGCTGTGTGGCGTCGACGAACCGCGGGAACGGCGTATAGAACGTGGTGTCAACGTTCTGATAGTCGTTCCAGAGATCGAAGATCTCCTGCTCGCTCAATCCAGGGTTCTCGTTGTTGATCAGGCGAGTGGCGTGCGCCCGTCCGGTCGAATCCAGATGGTAGTTGCCGCCGCCGTGCACCAGGGGAATCTCGTAGTACGCGTGGTTCTTCAGGCCCGCGAAGTGCATGGGATAGCGATTGTCCCAGGTACGCGGCAATACGTTGTAGGTATGGTCGACGATCGCGCGGCACTGCCCTTCGTAGATGTAACGCGGGCCGTAGTCGCGCATCCAGATCGTATCCGTCTGCCGCACCGTGAAAATGACGCGGTTCATATCGGCACCGGAGCCCTGAATCGAACTTCGCGCAAAGATCTGTTCCCCGGAGCTGTCGACCGCGACATATACGTCCGCATCGCCGACAGTCGTGATCTGCGCCGTCATTTGCGCGAGGATGGAAAGCCAGGCCGAGGGCCCCTCCCACGCGATCAGGATCCCGTCCATCGGGGCGTACTCACCGGGACAACTGACGGGCCCGGTCGGCGGCGCCGTCGACCCGAGTTCAATCCCCGAGGTGAGCTGCGCGGCCAGCGCCCGCTCGGCCTCCGTTTGATAGCGCGGAATCGCGGCGCCTTCGACGTACAAGTCCGACAGCGCCTCGAGCACCAATTCGTCCGGCGCGTTCGCCGGCAATACTTCCTGCACCTGACCGACGACGATGCTCGTCAGGAACAACGGCATCCCCAGCAATAACGCGCGAATTCGCATGATGATGTCTCCAAATCGAGAATCGAACGGCAATCCGACTGCTCCCACGGTATCGATCCGCCTCGGCAAAAGCAATCGTCGTCCTCGCCTGTCGGCGTCCGTGGGCCGCGAGCCCGTTGCCCGCAAGCGGTAACGTTGCGCACCGTTGGGCGCATGTGGTGTATTAGGCGGATACCGGGTCGCAACTGCCGGTCAAATTAGGTGGTTTTGATCATCAGGGAGTGTTTCGAGGCGCAAAAAATATCTCGAGCGGCGGACTCGACGTTGTCGCCGAGCACGCCTCGATGCCTGATCAAGTGCATCCGGTCGCTGCCTCCGACGTCGGCAATCCCTCCGAACAATCGCCGCACCGATCGTCCCGACGAACCTCCAACGACATTGGCCTGCGGCCAGCGGCAAACTTGACCGAGCGCGAGAGCGTTTCCGCCGCTCGAGTTGACCGACCACTGCCTCGCCGGCATTCTGGCAATAGGCGGCCCGACACGGTCGTGTCAGGGGAGAAGTCGCATTAAATCAGCCGTCGGCTGTCGGAAACCGATAAAAAAGGAGAGATTTCGACGCAGGCCCGAGCCAGACGTTGCGACTGCGGAAATGGCCCGCATAGACTATCACGCGTATGAACCGGACGAGAACAGCTACAGCCACGTTGGGCACGCTCGCCGCCAGTCTCTTGCTGATGGCTGCCAGCATGGACGGCACCGCCTCCGACACACCGGCCGCTCCGGAGCAGCTCGCGGCACTCGTGCGCCAGCTTGGCAGCGAAGAGTGGCCGGTCCGCGATGCGGCAACGCGCCAGATCATCGCGCTCGGACCGGATGTCGCGAGCGCACTCCGCTCCGAGCTGCAGCACACAACGGACCTCGAGGTCCGCTATCGGCTCCATTACGTTCTCGAGAACATCACACCGCCGGAGCAAGCGGTCCTGATCATCCGCGATTCAGCCGACCGGAAGCTGCGCAGCGGCGACCTCGTGACGCACCTCAACAGCCGTCCGATCACGGACCTCGAACAGCTCCACGATGGTATTCGCGGATCGGAAGGCGATTTCATTCTGCGTATCCGTCGCGATCAGACGCCGATGAACGTTGGTCCGCTGCAGATCGGCGACCTGCCGCGTTCTCTGAACTACGTGCTTCCGCAGGGCGCCCCGATCCGGGAAGCCTTGCAGCTTTACCGCGAAGGGTTCGCCGAGCGGGCGCAAGCAATCATTCGCGAGCTTGATTCAATTGATCCGCAGCAACTGACCCCGCAGCTTCGCGGGCTGATCGCCTGGACCGCTGGGGATGGTGCGACCGCACGCGCCCTGATCGAACCCCGCATGATTCAACGGCCGGACGGAATGTTGACCTGGACCAACGAATCCGGCCTGGACCTGGAAGGACCGTTGCAGGCGCCGCTCCACCTCGAGACCCTCCATCTTGGAACGCTTCAGTCCGAACGGACACTGGCGGCAGGTTCCGAGCCTGATCTGCTGGTCCAGCGCGTCTACGTTCCCGCGCGACAATTCGTCAACGCCGCCGCGCAGGCGGCGGACCTGTGGTGGGGTCGGTTTCGGGCCGAACTGCTGAACGGCACCAACGAACCACGAATCCACGGCAACATGCTCGCGGTAGTGGCATGGATGATGTCGGATCTCGGGCTGGTCTCGGAGTGTATCGAACTGACAGAACCACGAAGTCGGATTCTTGGAAGCAAATGGATTCGTGTTCAGGCGGACGCCTGGCCCGACTTTCTGCGGAACGAGCCGGCGGCGGCGCTCGACCGCTACTGGGAGGACGCGCGGTCCATTCTGCAGAACCCGTCACTCCCCGGCGATCGACGAACGCTCACCCGCAACCCGGAGATCGCCGCCCAGGTGGCGTTCTTTCTCTATCAGCAGCCGGACGACCCGCGCGTCGCCGAACTGCTCGAGACCGTCCGACGGCCCCAGTTTCCGGCACACGACGCCTACGTGCGCTGGATGCTGTTCAGCCATACGCACCTCAATGAGGCGCTGCTCCGGCGCCACTTGGCCGAGCTGTTGCTAGTGATGGACGACGCGCAGTGTTTTGCGGTCGCGCGGGCCCTGGCGATCCTCACCTACCTCGACCAGCAGCCCGACCCCCAACTGCAAGCAACCGTTCGAGAGGGGCTGATCCGCAGTAGCGATCCACGGGCCGAACACTGGCGTACGATCGCTGCGGCGCTCTTCGAGCTACAAGCGGGCCGGCCCGACCAAGCCACGCGTCTGCTTGCGGACAGCCCTCACGAAGCGGGCATCGCCGCATTGCGTTCGACGGCGGCGTACCTGTCTGGCGCCGGTCAGGGCGCGCCGCGCGACCGGGCCGACATCCTGCTCGCGGTCCCGCTCGGACCTCAGGCGGCCGAGCGCTGGATCACAGTCGACCGCGATCGGCAGATCGTCCTCCTCGACCGAGCCGCTGGCACGCGCACCGTGCTGGAACGTCCCACGGGCGCCTGGATTCCGGGCGTGATCAACTGGCCCTGGCTGGGCCGCGACGAACGGAGCGGTCGCGTCTGGTGCTACGCGCGTCGACGCGTCCTCGAGCTTGCCCGGCCAAACGGCCTGAAAATCAACATCCGTCCCGAACAGATCGTGACGTTCGACCGTGACGTGGCACCAGTCTTTGAAGTACTGGCGAACGCCGTCAGCCGAATGCCGCCACTCGAAGGCGAGACCGGAGAGTTCCTGCGTCGCGAGCTGATCGCAAACACCGAGTACGTTGCGGATCCCGATCTCCCCGAGATCGGCGTGATGGAAACACTCACGCCGCTGGATGACTACCTGCACGTAGCCCTGCGCGGCGGTCCGCAGCTGCTGATCGAGCGCGGCTCGCGCACCGCATGGACGTCCCTGTGGATCCAGGAACAACTCGCTCTTGCTGCGCCGCCGCTGTTCTTTCCGATCATTCCCCGTGGGCAGACAGAGCCCACGATCTACCTCGCTAGCGACGTGGGCCTGATACGGTTTCTGCCACGCGTGCCGCGCGTGACGCGCATCCCGCTCTCCGACGAACAACCGTTTCCATCGATCGTTCCGGAATCGTGTCCCTATGATCGCCGCGACCCGCGCTGGGTATACGTCGCGTCTCCGCCGCGCTTTGGCGGAACCGTCTTCCGCGTTGGCACGACTGACAACCGGGTCGAACGACTCGACATCACAAACGAGGTGCTGCCCGCGGGCTACTGGGCCGTTCGCTCGCGCGCCGAGATTCGACGGATGGTCGACGTCGCGTTCAACGAAGTGGGCGCGCCGCTACTCAGCGAGTTCATCGCCGACGCGCGCCGGGTCGTGCTCGAGGGGAGCGTGAACCGATGAGCGTCGCCGAGCAGCTCATCGGCAACGAACCGCTGATGCTGCACCGGCTCGATGCGGCGCTCGGGCGTCGATTGCGGGTCGCATTGTCGAATGACGCAGTCGAGCGCATCCGCGCGGCGCGCGCACACGTGGACACGCTCACGCAATCGGCCGATCCGATCTACGGAATCAACACCGGCTTCGGGTATCTGAAGAACAAGCGCATCCCGCCGAACCGCCTCGACAAGCTTCAGGAAAACCTGCTCGTTTCTCACGCCGTCGGCGTCGGCGCCGCAGTCCCTCCCGAAATCGTCCGCTGGATGCTGCTGTTCAAGATCAACATGCTCGCGATCGGCCACAGCGGCGTCCGTCTCGAAATCGTGCGAACGCTCTGCGACTGGCTCGCGCATGACCTGCTTCCAGTCGTGCCGACCCGCGGCTCGCTCGGCGCCAGCGGCGATCTGGCACCGCTGGCCCACCTATTCCTGCCGCTGATCGGTGCCGGCGAAATGCACACACCGGACGGCACGCTTCCGGCCAGCGAGGCCCTCGCGAAGCACAAGCTCCAAACGCATCAACTCGCCGCGAAGGAAGGGTTGGCGCTGATCAACGGCACGCAAATGATGTCGGCATACGGAGCGAACATCGTCGTTCGCGGGCGGCGCCTGGCGGACTTGGCCGACTTGATCGCGACCATGACGCTTGAAGGTTGCCGCGGCACGGATAAGCACGTCGACCAACGCCTGCACGCGCTCCGCCCGCACCCGGGTGCCCAGCGCGTCGCGGAAAACGTTCGGCGACTAATGCGTGACAGCGAGATTCGCGCATCACATGCGGATTGCGACCGTGTGCAGGACCCCTATTCGCTACGCTGCGTCCCGCAGGTACACGGTGCCGTCCGCGACGCCGTCGAGCACCTCGGAACCATCATCGAGCGCGAGATCAACAGCGTGACTGACAATCCGCTAATCTTCGAGCGGGAAGCGATCAGCGGCGGCAACTTTCACGGCGAACCACTGGCGCTGCCGCTGGACTACGTCTCGATGGCACTGACCGAGCTGGGCAACATCTCGGAACGCCGAACCTACCTGCTGCTGGCCGGTGACGATGTGCTGCCCAAGCTGTTGATGACCGACACAGGGATCAACAGCGGCTTCATGATCCCGCAATACACGGCCGCGTCGCTGCTGAACGAATGCAAGGTGCTCTCAGCCCCGGCGTCGATCGACTCGATCCCCACGTCGCTCGGCCAAGAGGACCACGTCAGCATGGGCGCAACGGGCGCGCTGAAGTGTTATGAGATTCTCGACCGCGTGGAGCATATCCTCGCGATCGAACTGGTCTGCGCCGCACAAGCGCTCGACTATCACGCTCCGTTGCGACCGGGCGCCGGCCCCGGCGCAGCGCACGCGCTGGTGCGCGAGGCGATCCCGCATGCCGACGAGGACCGCCAGTTCAACGTCGACATCCGCAACGCGCTCCATCTGCTACGCGACGATCCGCGCCTGCTGAGCGCAGCGCGGAGTTGAACCTGACGCTCCGCCGCACGCGGACGGATCGTTGAGCTATTTCTCCCACGCGGCTCGATGCCAGCGAGGCATGAATCGCGAACGCGTCCAGTGATCGTCGTAGTAGGCAAACGGTCGCCCTGCCTCTAAGTCCACCGCACAAATGAACCCCCGGCGCAGCACGCCAACTGACGCACTACGCTCCGTCCGACCCCTAAGGACGACGCCTCCCCATCCCGTCGAAACGCCGCCCCGTGCCGCCAGCGACGGCTACAGACCGCCTACACGAGCCCCTGGTCCATCATCGCATTCGCGACCTTGAGGAAGCCGGCGATGTTGGCGCCGTTCACATAGTTGCCCGGCGTGCCATACTCCTCCGCGGTCGTCCGGCAGACATCATGAATGCTGACCATGATCGCGTGCAGCTTGGTGTCCACTTCCTCCCGCGACCAGGAGAGCCGCATCGAGTTCTGGGTCATCTCCAGGCCCGATGTCGCGACGCCGCCCGCGTTCGAGGCCTTGCCCGGTGCAAAGAGCACGTGGCTCTCCTGGAAGACGTTTACCGCCTCCGGCGTGCTCGGCATGTTCGCGCCTTCCGCGACGCAGAAGCACTTGTTGTTAACGAGCGCCTGGGCATTCTCCGCGTTCAGCTCGTTCTGGGTCGCACACGGCAGCGCCACGTCGGCATCGACGTGCCACAGCGGACTCCCCTCAGCATTGCCGTCCACCTCGTGATACTTCGCGCCCTTGTACTTCTCCGCGTACTCGCGAATCCGTCCGCGGCGGTTGTTCTTGAGGTCCATGACATAATCGAGCTTTTCGCGATCGATGCCGTCCTCATCAACGACAAAGCCGCTCGAGTCCGACAATGTCAGCACCTTGCCGCCAAGCTCGATCACTTTCTCCGACGCGTATTGCGCGACGTTGCCCGAGCCGGAAACCAGCACGCGCTTGCCCTCGAGGCTGAGGTCCTGGGTCTTGAGCATCTCCTGCGCAAAGTAGACCGTGCCGTAGCCGGTCGCCTCCGGACGGATCAGACTGCCACCCCAGTTGAGCCCCTTGCCGGTCAGCACGCCCTCGAACCGATTGACGATCTTCTTGTACTGACCGAACAGATAGCCGATTTCGCGACCGCCGACGCCGATGTCGCCCGCGGGAACATCCGTGTCGGCGCCGATGTGACGATACAACTCCGCCATGAAGCTCTGGCAGAATCGCATCACCTCGCCGTCCGACTTGCCCTTGGGATCGAAGTCGCTGCCACCCTTGCCGCCACCCATCGGTAGCGTCGTCAGCGCATTCTTGAAAATCTGCTCGAACCCGAGAAACTTGATGATCCCGAGGTCGACCGACGGGTGGAAGCGCAGCCCGCCTTTGTACGGACCGATCGCGCTGTTGAACTCGACCCGAAACCCGCGATTGACATGTACGTTGCCCTGGTCATCCATCCACGGGACGCGAAACATCAGAACCCGCTCCGGCTCGATCGCGCGCTCGAGAATCTTCGCCTTGCGGAACTCCGGGTGGCGATCCATCACCGGCCAGACGGACTCGACAACCTCGTGCACCGCCTGAATGAACTCGGGCTGTGACGGATTCTTGTCCTTGACCCCCTGCATGAACTGTTCAACTGCGTTCGCCATGATCAACCGCCCTTCTACATCTGAATAACGTATGCCTTTCGCCCGACCGGGGTCGGGTCGTCAAACCAGTCCCTGCTCCAGCATCGCTGTCGCCACCTTGCGGAACCCGGCCACGTTGGCGCCTACCACGTAATTGCCCGGCTTGCCGAAATCGGCAGCTGTCTCCAGGCAAAGGTCGTGAATGCCCTTCATGATCCGCCGCAGCCGATCGTCGACCTCCGCCCGCGACCACTTCAGTCGCATCGAATTCTGGGACATCTCGAGCCCGGAGACGGCGACACCGCCGGCATTGGCCGCCTTGCCGGGTCCGAACAGCACATTGTGCTCTGCGAACAACCGCACGGCGTCGCGCGTGCACGGCATGTTCGCGCCCTCCGCAACGCACATGCAACCGTTTTCCACCAATTGCTGCGCGTCTTCGAGCTGAATCTCGTTCTCCGTCGCCGTCGGCAGCGCAACGTCGCACTTTACCTGCCAGGGCTTGCCCGGCCGAAATCGCAGGTCGTATCGCTCCGCGAAATCGCGCGCCGACATGCGGTGCACGGTCCACAAGTCGCGCACGAACGCTGCTTTCTCGCCGCGAATCCCGTCGGGATCGTGCACGAACCCGTCCTCGTCCGCGATCGTGACGACCCTGGCACCCAGCTCGTTGAGCTTCTCGATCGCGTGGTATCCCAGGTTGCCGAACCCGGAAACCGTAACGGTCTTCCCCTCGAACGACGTTCCGCGCGTCGCGAGCAACTCCTGCGCGAAGTAGACCGTGCCGTACCCCGCGGCCTCCCGCCGAATCAGACTGCCGCCCCAGTCGATACCCTTGCCAGTGAACACGCCGACAAAGCGATTGGTCAACCGCTTGTACTGCCCGTAGAGGTAACCGATCTCGCGACCGCCGCAGCCGTTGTCGCCTGCCGGAACATCGGTGCTCGGACCGATGTGTCGATACAGTTCGTTCATGTATGCGTGACAGAACCGCCTTACTTCGGCATCCGACTTGCCCTTCGGGCTGAAGTCGCTGCCGCCCTTTCCACCGCCCATCGGCAAGGTGGTCAGCGCGTTCTTGAACATCTGCTCGAAGCCGAGAAACTTGATGATGCCGAGATGGACCGACGCGTGGAAACGGGTGCCGCCCTTGTAAGGACCGAGTGCCGAATTGAACTGCACGCGATAACCGCGATTGACCTGCACGTCGCCGTTGTCGTCCATCCAGTTAACGCGAAAAGAGATGACGCGTTCCGGTTCGACGATCCGCTGCAGGATTCGCGCCCGTCGATACTCCGGATGCCGGTCGAGAAGCGGGCCGACACACTCGGCCACTTCGTGAACGGCCTGGTGAAACTCGGGCTCGTCCGGATCCCGGCCGATGACCTCCTGCATGAACGCTTCGACTTCGTGTGACATCGATCACTCCGGGCCGCCGTTGCGGTCGACCCTGACTCTGGAATCCGCGGCGCGCCCGGCTCCATTCCCAATGACGTCGCCGCGCCGCCCATCCATTATTGTGACGACATTCGGCCCGAAAATCGAGCGCTCTGCGGGCGGGTTGGGTGATCGATCGCCGACGGTGCCCCACCCCATCCTGGGGTGCGGGGACTGACCCCTCGCTCGCGCTCGGGGCTCGTCGTGTTGAGCACCGGGTCCCGCACCAAGGCCCGTGTCTAGGCCGCAGGCTGCGGTAAGAACGTCTCACCAGTTGATGGGTGGCGCGGGCGTCTCGCCCGCCGGTCACGTCGCACGTCCCCTAACCTGCTCCCGCAGCGCGTCGAGTTCCTTCTGCATCTGCCGCACTTTCTGCCGCAGTTCCGGCAGGTGGCCCAGGCTCAGCACCCGGCGCTTGGCCTCGGTGATCGGTACGGCCGGCTGCCCCAGAACGGTCTCGTTTGCCTCGACGTTGTTCGTGACGCCTGCCTTGGCCCCCACCGTCGCGTGGTCCCCGATCGAGATGTGGCCGACGATCCCGGCCTGACCCGCCAGCGTCACGTGGTTCCCCACGGTCACCGAACCCGCCAGCCCGACCTGCGCGACGATCATGCAATCCTCGCCCACATGCGTGCCATGACCAATCGCGATGAGGTTGCTCATCTTCGTGCCACGCCCGACCCGTGTGCGTCCGAGGGTCGCCCGGTCGATCGAGCAGTTCGACCCGATCTCGACGTCGTCCTCGATTTCCACGTGCCCGATCTGTGGGATCTTGATCCACTTGCCATTCACGGGCGCGTAGCCTAGCCCGTCGTTCCCGACAACCGTGCCCGCGTGAAGAGTCACCCGATTGCCGACCCGCGTATCGTCGTACAACACGACGTTCGGATAACAGATCACGTCGTCACCGATCTGGCAGCGCGGCCCGACATAGACACCCGGGTACAACACGACGTTCCGACCGATCCGAACATCCTCATCGATCGTCACACCGGGATAGATCGTCGCATTCTCGCCGACGATCGCGCTCGGCGCAATGCGCGTGTCGTCAGTCCGATCGGGAGCCGCCCGGTGCTTCCGATAACCGTGCAGTTCGACGATCAACGCGGTGATGGCGGCGTAAGGATCGTCGACCCGAATCTGTGCAAGCTCATCCGGTGCCACCACCCCAGGCTTCAGAACGACCGCCGCGGCCTGCGTCCGCCCGAGCATGCGTTCGTACTTCGGGTTTGAAAGGAATGATATCTCGCGGTCGGTCGCGTCCTCGAGCGTCGCGACGCCGACGATCTCGCGGTCGCGGTCGCCGACGATCTCGGCGGCAAAACCGTGCTTTTCCAGTCGGCGGCAAACGTCGACGAGCGTATGGGGCATTTTCGGAGGCACCTGGACCGGAACCGCAGGGGCGCAGCGCCGGATTTCCCGCTGAAGACCGCGCCTGCCCCGTAATCGGGACATTCTACGGAATCGTGGCAAGCAGTGTCAAAGCACGCCAGCGAACGACGAAACGCCATTCGAACCCGTCAGCGACTACGTCCCGCGCTGCAGCGGAAACAGGATCACGTCGCGGATGCTGGCCGATCCCGTCAACAGCATGACGCTGCGATCGATACCGATTCCCAGGCCGCCGGCCGGCGGCATGCCGAACTCGAGCGCTTCGACATAATCTTCGTCCATCACGGCCATGGTCTCGTCACCTTCGCCACGCAACTGCTGACTGAACGTCTCGTGCTGGACCTGTGGATCGTTGAGCTCGGTGTACGCGTTGCCCAACTCCATCCCGTTGACGAACAGCTCGAACCGCAGCGCCGTGTTCGCATCTTCCGGATCGCGCCGCGTCAACGGACACATGGGCGCCGGATAGTCGACCACGAACGTCGGGTTCACGAGCTTGTCCTCGACATAGTGCTCGAACAGCGTGTTGATCACGATCGTGTCGTCGAGCTTCGACTCATCCGCCTTGACGACGTTCTTCGCAGTCAACTCGCGGAGCCGCCCGCGCGCAGCCGAAACATCACTCATCGCGATGCCGACATGTTCCGCAAACAAGTCAGCATACCGCCGGCGCGGCCACGGCGTCGTATAGTCGATCTCGCGCTCTCCGTACTGGATTCGGGTGGCGCCGATCACGTCGCGCGCGGCGCCGCCGATCAGCAGCTCGCAGATCTCCATCATGTCGTGGTAGTCGCCGTATGCCTGATATAGCTCCATGATCGTGAACTCGGGGTTGTGTCGCGGACTGATCCCCTCGTTCCGAAAACACTTGCTGAACTCGAACACACGCTCCAATCCGCCCACCAAACAGCGCTTGAGATACAGTTCCGGCGAAATGCGCAGATAGAGCGACATGTCGAGCGTGTTATGGTGCGTCGTGAACGGTCGCGCCGCCGCCCCACCATAGATCGGCTGCAACACCGGCGTCTCGACCTCGATGAAGTTGCGCTCGGCCAGCTTCTCGCGGAAATAAGCGATGATGGCCGCCCGCTGCTTGAAGACGGCCTGCGAAGCCGGGTTCGCGAACAGATCCACGTAACGCCGACGGTACCGCGCTTCCACATCCGTAAGCCCGTGCCACTTCTCCGGCGGCGGCCGCAGCGCCTTGCTCAATATGCGAACGTTCTTGAGCCACAGCGTCAGCTCGTTGGTCTTGGTGCGACCGAGGAATCCCTCCCCGCCGATCGTGTCACCGAGATCCAGCAGCTTCGCGACCTCCCAGCCATCCTCGCAACCCTTCTTGCTGACCGCGAACTGGAGGTCTCCGGTACGGTCTCGAACGGTGATGAAAATCAGCTTGCCGATGTCCCGGTACAGCACAACCCGCCCGGCACCGCGAAAGAACGCTTCGTCGGTATCCGCAATCTGCCCCGCCTCGAGCGACAACGCCTCGCCGGCGGCGCGGATTCGCTCGTTCGGCGTGATGTCCGGATATCGCCAGCCGTAAGGGTCGACGCCGAGGTCGCGCAGCTTGTCGAGTTTTGCGATACGGTCCTGTCGTTGGTCACTCATGGTCGCGGTCGGCTCCTGAAAGAGGCACGAAAACGCCAGTTATACCGCCTGGCGCGCGACCTGAGAAATGCTACGGCCAACGCCCCGCCGGGAGTCGGCGATACGACGTCAAGTCAAGTCCGAAAGCCGATCCGCATCAGGGGGCGCAGCCGGGCTCAGCCAGGCCTGCAAGAATCCCTCCAACGCCTCCGGCGTGAGCTGGCTCGCCGCCCAGCGCCCATCGCGACGCGCCAGCGTAACGCGCCATTCCTGCCCCCACCGATGATGCCGAGCCATCGTCGCAACCGATTCCGAACGCTTGAATAGCGCGATCTCGGCCCCCGTGCCACGTGGCGTGCGGATCGCAATCCCCGCCGGTACGAGCCACCACTCGCCCATCAACTCCGCCTCCGGCCGCAACACAGCGTGATTCGGCGGCGGGCCAAACGCGGCGCCGCTTTGCCGCGCTCGATGAGCACCGGGACGAAAGAGCGCGAACAACCGCCCGTAGGCCGCGCCCGCAATCACCGGCAACAGGACCCATGCAAAGACGCTCCCGTTGATGGCCGAACGAAACAATGCCAGGCCAAGCAGTCCGACCCCGATCAGCATCGCAAGTCGCGGAAGCGCACGTCGCAGACGCACTGCGGTCTCAGCAGCGCTCGTTTTCCGTACATCTCCGCCGGGAGCATCGTCGAGTTGATCGCCGAGTTGGCGCGGCTCAAAAACATGCTCGAATGGCTCGACGGGCTCGAAGTCACCAGACTCGGCAATACGAAGCGTCTTTCCCCACTCGCCCTCAGCCGCGGCCCGCGCCCAGGTCTCTCGGACCACGGTCTCGACCAGCTCCGAGTCGTTGCGGTTCGGGATCGCCAGCAGATGCCGAGCGTATTGTGCCGCCGACCCACCCGCAAACCAGGCATTCCGACGCGAAAAGTACCGGTGTCGACGCCAGGAGTCCGCCAGGACGATCACCAGAAACGGGATCGCGATCGCGAAGAAGGCCAGCAGGACCCCGAGTTGTGCACTGAATGGCCAATAGGTGCCGAAGATCAGCATCATCGTCGCTATGCAAACGGCGACAATGATGAATCGGGCCACAGCCCGCAGCGGCTGCGCCGGTTTCGCTTCGTAAGGAACGTCGTGCAACATCAAGCCTCACCCGAATGTACGGGAGTGTCGTACGGATTCCGTAATTATGCGAGTTCGATGAACTGCATCGCAAGGGTGGCGCTCGCGCCAGCGAACGCCCGCTCAAATCTCGTTCACGCCGACCGTCGAGTCGCCACATTCGGGACAAGTGCCGGTGACATTCCCGCGCAGGTCGTATCCGCAGGTTCGGCAATGCACGCTTGGCAATTGCCGCAATCGCCACCACAACAGAAGCTTCCCCGCCACAATCAGCGCAACGACCAGCCCGAGCGGCCACAGAACCCAACGCATCCCAAAATACCCAAACAGCCGGTACGCGCGGGGCCCTTTTGTCAGAAACAGGCATTCTCCTCCCGTCCAGCGCCCGGCACTTGGGGCACCGAATGCGACGAGAGTCGATGGCGTACTGGGATGAAATGCAACCGGCGGCGGATTCCTTCGCGCAACACCCCCGCGCACGCTCGCGTTTCCCTCGTGTACCACGACACTCACGGTTGGTTCCGAGAACGTGGGCAATGTGGTCGGCGGCATCCCGCAGCGAAGATGTAGATCGAGCAGCCCGCGGGTGCGAATCTCGTGAGTCGTCCCGCTGTAGCTCAGTCCGCAGGCCGCCAGACTGAGCACGAACCCGATACCGACGAGCCAGAGCGGCAAGCGCACAAACGCGAATCGTAGCAGCATCCGCGCTGTGATCATCGGCCGCCGCACGAGCGCCCTTCCGCAACCCGGGCAAATTGCCGCAGTCGGGTCTTGAAGGTTGTGGCGGCACACGGCGCACCGTGACCGCGACCGTCGGCGGCGCCGAATCCAAGCGAACACCCTCACCGCCGTGATCATCGCCGCGAGAACCGCAAACGGCCACAGCAGCCAGTTCATATCGAAGCGACCGGCCAGGAAGTAGTGTCGGCCGTCAACCGTCAGCCGTATGTGCTCCGGTGCGCCCAGCGCGCCGAAGCGGGCCACCTCCTTCTTTGGCAGCACCAGATCGCTCCAATGCGTCGGCTCCGGCTGCCAGCGCCGGAATCGGGCCTCGAAGTGCGCCCCGCCTTCGCTCACGCGTAGACGAAATGGTTGACGGTCTGTCAAATTCATCCACGGCGGACCGACGACGACATGAAAATCGAGCAGCCCGCGCGCGCGGACTTCGTTGTGCCTCGGGGAGTAGCTGAGCCAGTAGGTGGCCAAGCTGCACACGAAACCAACGTAGATGATCCAGACGAACAAGCGAACGAAGATGAACCGCAACAGCCCGCGTCGAATGCGTGCAAACGTCGTACCTGCACCGCACATGACCTGGCCTTTTCTTCGTCCGGCGATCGCGGGTTCGGACGCCGGCGCCGCGCAACCCGCTCCAACGATCGAAGCAGGACGCGCGTAATGATCGTGCGCGCTTCCGATGAACCGTATCAAGGATTATGAGACCTGCCGCAGCTCGTTCGCAAGCGAAACTTCCAAACGCCAGGCCGGCACCCATCCAGTGGACATCGATGGGCGCGCCCCGATACCATCATGGGTCGCGGGCGCTGATTGCGGGAAGCGTCCGAGCTTGTTGCAGTAGTTCGCGGCCAGGACACCGACGTTTTCGGACCCGGGTCACGACGTCATCAAAACCGTTCGAGGGAGAGAAGCGTGCGCTGGTGGAATCTGCGAAGAGCATGCGGGGGCGTCGTCTACGTACTCGTGATCGCGTACGCGATCCTGTTCGGGTGCATGACCCCGACCACCCCACCGACCAACAACGGGAACAACGGCGGCAGCGATCGCCCGGCGCCCAACAACAATAGCGCCAGCCCGAACACCAACGCCAACACCGGCAACAACGTGAACGCCAATGCGAATGCCGGCGGCAACGCCAACGACAACGGTTCAGCCAACGGCAACACCAATAGCAATACGAGCACCAACGGCAACGATAACGGGGATGTGACGATCGTCGCCCCGCAAATCGGCACTATCGATGACTTCGTGATCCCGGAGGGCGTGCCGTTTCGCAGCGACGCGCTCCCACTCGAAGCCGGCACGGCACCGATCACGTGGTCGCTCGACCGTGGACCGGCAGGGTTGACAATCGAGTCGGAAACGGGCGTTCTCGTCTGGGACGACCCGGTCCTGGGTCTGAGCCCGCTGGTCGAGGCGACCGCCGAGGGACCCGGCGGGTCCGACTCGGCTGCATTCCTGGTCACCGTCGAGATGTTCCGACCACCCACGCAACAACTCATCAGCATGGGAATGAGCGCCTCACCCGCCGACGGGGCCAGCAGCGATGCCTCCACGTCGGACGATGGCCGTTATGTCGCGTTTGCGAGTGACGGGGCCAATCTCGTGCCGAACGACGAGAACGAGGAAGGCGATATCTTCGTCTACGACCGCGGTCGGCAACAGATGACGCGCGTCAGCGTTACGGCAACCGGCGCGGAGGTGCGCGAGCCCAGCGGCTTCCCGCGGATCTCCGGCGACGGTACGGTAGTCGTATTCCGCAGCTTCTCCGATGAATTCGCTGAGGACGACGACAATCGGACCGCCGACATCTTCGCCGTCGATCTGGAAACAAACAACGTTGCGCTCGTCAGCCGTAATACGCGTGGACAGGTCGGCGACGGGGCCAGCAACGCCCCCGCCGTGTCGGCAGACGGTCGCTTCGTCGCGTTCAGCAGTACGGCGGCCAACCTGGTCGATGACGACCGACTCGGCCATGAAGACGTGTTCGTCCGCGATCGAACCAACGGCACAACGACGCGCGTCAGTGTCAGCGGCGCCGGCGACGAGGCCAACGGTCCGTCCATCGAACCGGCGATCTCCGCCGACGGGCGCTACGTCGCGTTCCGCAGCGCGGCGAGCAACCTCGTTAACGACGACGACAACGACGTCGCGGATATCTTCGTCCACGATCGACTGACCGCGGACACCTTCCGCATCAGCGTCACGGACAGAGGAACGCAAGCGGACGGTGCCAGCGACTCGCCGGCCTTTGGCGGATCGCGATTTGTCGTATTCGTCAGCCGGGCAACCAACCTGGCCTCCGCCGACGGCGACCCCGGTTCGGACGTCTATCGGCACGACTTGCAGACGAGCCAAACGGTGTTGGTCAGCCGCAAGGCAGAAGGCGGGGCTGCGATCAACAACGCGCGACGCCCGCACGTTTCCGCCGACGGCGCACGGGTCGTCTTCCAGACCGCATCCGCAGATGTGATCGCCACGGACGCGAATCAGAGCCAGGATATCTTCGTTTACATGGTCACTCGCGGCGAGACGCGGCTCGTGAGCATGACGCCGGAGAGCGTGCCGGCCAACGACGCCAGTACGGTCCCCTGGATCAGCGCTGACGGACGCATCGTCGTCTTCGAGAGCAAAGGCAGCGACCTGGTCTCAGATGACACGAACGACCGCACCGATATCTTCGTCCACGATCTCGAAACGGAGTAGCTGCCAGTCGGCGGGCATCGCGTGCGTAGTCACGCGTCGCGCGACGAGGTAGTCTGTCGCAACGCGCCGCACTCCGGGCAGCCTGTGTCGAGGCGCCCACGGAGATCGTATCCACAATGCGCACATAATCCCCGCTCTTCGATATGCGATCGTGTGCTTTTCAGGCTCAAGCGAAAATCCAGCAACCAGATACTCTGAAAGTGCAGCACAAACCCAAGCCACCACGTGGGGTTTTCGATCCAGGTCCCCTTGATTCGAAAGAGCAGATAGCACGCGAGGATCAGGAGGATCGGCAACGGCCATGTCGCCAATACGATGAGCAACGGACGCCATATAGGACGGCGCTTTTCGTACCGGTCGAGAATCGGCCCGACGTCCCGCTCGTCCAGATTGGGCCAATAGCGCAGCACCAACCACCTCGGTATGAACGGCACGATCGGACTCGCTTCCTTTGACAGTCGGTTGAATGACATCACCACCCGCGATCCGAACGATAGCGCGCGATCACGAATTACGCCAGCAAATCACAATCGGCCCACTAGCGCGAATCCAAGCGAGGAGCGGAAACGAATACCGATAGAGACAACGACTGGCGCGGCAGACGATGAAGCCGCGACTCTTCACAGAATTCTCGCCAGGCCGTCGTTGACGGATGGCGACGTCCGTCGATGATGAGTGCGATCCGAGGAGCGGTCGCACCGAGAGCTTTGGATGCCCAGGTACACCCATCGTACGCGTATCGACGCCCCTGCGGCCGAGGTCTTTCGTTGGCACGCGCGGCCGGGCGCATTCGAACGACTGCTACCCCCGTGGGAGGCGGTCGAGGTCGTTGAGCGCACCGGCGGAATCCGCGACGGCGACCGCGTGATGATCCGATCGCGCGTCGGTCCGCTCTGGACGCGGTGGGTGGTCGAGCATCGCGACTACATCGAAGGCGTGCAGTTTCGCGACGTTCAGATCGCCGGCCCGTTCCGAAATTGGGAACACACGCACCGCGTCATCCCGGACGGACCGCACGCATCCACGCTCGAAGACGAGATCGAGTACCAACTACCGCTCGGCGCCCCCGGCCGCCTGCTCGGAAACGCGCTGGTCAAATCCAAGCTCGAGCGAATGTTTCGCTACCGGCATGCCGTGACCCGCGCCGACGTCGAAGCGCATCATGCTGCGGCACAGAGCGCCCGGCTCCGCGTGCTCGTCAGCGGTTCGACAGGACTGGTCGGCGCGAACCTCGTATCGCTGCTCACGACCGGCGGTCACGAAGCGATCCAACTGGTTCGGCGATCGTCGACGACCCCACAACGCGACACGGCCGTCTGGGATACCGACACCGGCCGGATCACGTGCCCCGAACCCGAAACGATCGACGCCGTCGTGCATTTGGCGGGCGCACCGATCGCGGGCCGCTGGACAGCGCGCCACAAACAACGGATCCGCGACACACGCCTGGATGGAACACGGCAGATTGTCGAGTGGATGGCACGGCTCGAAAAACGGCCGCGAACGTTCGTGTGTGCCTCCGCGATCGGCTACTACGGCGCCCGCGGCGATGAGTATTTGACCGAACGGAGCACATCGGGAACCGGCTTCCTGGCAAACGTATGCCATGCCTGGGAGGACACGGCCGCGCAAGCCCGCGCTCCCGATACGCGCGTCGTCTGTGCACGACTCGGAATCGTGCTCAGCCCGCGCGGCGGCGCACTCGCCAACCTGATGACGCCGTTCCGCCTGGGCCTGGGTGGACCGATCGGCAACGGTCGGCAATTCTGGAGTTGGGTCAGCATCGACGATGCTGCCGGCGCATTGCTGCATGCGTTGCAGTACCCGACACTCGAAGGCCCCGTCAACGTCGTTTCGCCCACACCGGTCACGAACCGTGAGTTCGCCCGCACGCTTGGTGCCGTTCTCAACCGGCCGGCGTTGGCACCGCTGCCGGCGCTCGCGGCACGCACCATTCTTGGCGAAATGGCGGACGAATTGCTGCTCTCGAGCCAACGTGTCGCACCCGCGCGCCTCAGGGACACGCAATATCGCTTCCGTCATGAAACGCTCGGCGCCGGCTTACGTCACCTGTTCGGGAAACCTGACGAACAACCATGAGAATGAACGAGGAACCGAACGTGAAGCGCGCTCCGCGCTGGATGGCCTATTGCCTGCTGGTGGCCGGCGTCTACAACCTGCTCTGGGGCACATTCGTCGTGCTCTTTCCCATGGCCGCCTTCCGTTGGATGAACATTCCGCCACCCAACTACCCTTCGATCTGGCAGTGCGTCGGAATGATCGTCGGTGTCTACGGCATCGGCTACGTGGCTGCTGCCCGCGATCCACTTCGCCATTGGCCGATCGTGCTCGTGGGGTTGCTGGGAAAGATCTGCGGCCCGCTGGGATTCGCCATGACCGCAGCCCGCGGCGAACTGCCCTGGTCGCTGGGATGGACGATTCTGACCAATGATCTCATCTGGTGGCTGCCGTTCGCGCTCATCCTGATACACGCGCACCGCGCGCGGTGCGCACCCGCCGATTCGACGCGGATAGCACACTCCGAAACCGCCCGCGACCCGACACACAACCGCCACGACTGACCTGGAGGAACGATCAATGGTCCAATCGCCCGACTTGCAGGAAACCGTACACGTCATCTTCGGCGCCAGTGGGGGGATCGGCTCGTGCGTGGCCCGCACCTTGGTTGCATCGGGCGCACGCACGGTATTGGTCGGCCGTGATACCGAACGCCTCGCACCGCTTGCCGACGAGTTGGCGGCGCGCGTGTGCCGGCTGGACACCACTAACGATGGAGGTTGGGAAGCCTGCATTCGAGAAGCGGCTGATTGGGGCGGACGCGTTGACGGTGTGCTGAATTGTGCGGGTTCGATCCTGTTGAAGCCGGCGCACAGCACATCGCTGGACGAATTCGAGCAAACGATCCGGACCAACCTGATCACCGCCTTTCAGACGGTGCGGGCCGCCGCCCGTACGTTGCGTGACTCCGGCGGCTCGGTCGTTCTCATGAGCTCCGCTGCCGCCGAAATCGGCCTCGCGAACCATGAGGCGATCGCCGCCGCCAAGGCCGGCGTGGTCGGCCTGACGCGCGCCGCCGCGGCGACCTACGCTGCTCACGGAATCCGTTTCAATGCAGTATCGCCGGGGTTGGTCGACACGCCACTGAGCGAGAAGATCACGTCGAATCAGATTGCGCTGGCAGCTTCGACGGCGCTGCATCCACTGGGACGAATCGGGCAGCCCACCGACATCGCGCGCGCTGTGTGCTGGCTGCTGAGCCCGGCAAGCAGCTGGGTCACCGGGCAGGTCCTCGGCGTCGACGGCGGCCTGGCCGCACTCAAGGTCCGCGCGCGCCAGGGTCGCGGCTGAGCCCCGCCAGGGCGCGACCGCAGACCCAGATCACGACCGAATGATGGCTAGCGGGTCGAATCGGCGCCCAAGGATGGAGTCGGGGTCGACGGCCAGCCAATCGCGAAGCACGCCCGCGTATACCCGCCGAAAGTCGCACTCGTGCCGCACGTCGCCGTCGATGAGCCGCGTCAGATCCGGTCGGCCCCCCACAACACCCGCACGAACCGCGGGGCCCATCACAAACATCGGTGCAGCTGCGCCATGATCCGTGCCTTGACTGCCGTTCTCGCCAACCCGCCGCCCAAATTCGCTAAAGGTCAGCACCACGACACGGTCGGCGATGCGCCGCTGTCGCAAGTCATCGTAGAACGCCGTCACCGAATCGCTCAACTCGCGCAGCAGTGGACCATGCGCCAGCGCCTGACGTGCGTGCGTATCGAATCCATCGAGCGACGTGTAGTAGATGCGCGGCCCGAACCGAGCGCCGATCAGCTGTGCGATCTGACGCAGTCGTAGCGCCAGTCGGTAGTCTGGATACGGACTCGACACCGCCGAACCTGCACCGACACGCTCCAGACGTCGAGCGTTCGCACAGCTCGAGACCGCCAGGCGTTGCACGAAAAGCAGGTCGTCGCTCGCGTCTCTACGCGATGCGCCGATCACCCGCTGCAGGTCCTCGGTATCGCCCTGCAACCGGAACGCGTCGATGTTCCGCAGGGAAGGAACCGCTACACGCTGATTCTTCAGGGCCAATGGTAATGCGCCCTCGTCGAGGTGCAGTGCGCGCGGCACGTCGGACGGGCCGGCCCCGCGATCGACCACGCGTCCGAGCCAGCCGCTGTCGACGGCTTCCGGGCGCGCATCGGCTGTATGCCAGATATCCATCGAGCGGAAGTGCGATCGATCGGGATTGGGATATCCGACATTGTTGACGACCGCCAGGAGCCCGTCATCGTGGAGTCGCTTGAAGCCTGCCATGTCCGGGTGCAGACCCAACTCGTCGGTGAGCTTCAACACCTGGTCGGCGCGAATCCGCAGCGTGGGTCGTGCTTTGTGGTACTCGTCGTCGCGAAACGGGACCACCGTGTTCAAACCGTCGTTACCGCCAGTAAGTTGAATCACGACGAGAATCCGTTCGTCGTCCGCGCCGGGCGCAGCGACCGCAGTCCGCGTCAGAAAGCCGGGCAGGGAAACGCCGGAGGCCAGCAGGGTTGTCCCGCCGAGGCCGCGGGCCACAAAATCGCGTCGCGTGATGTTCATTCGCCCACCTCGTATGTTCGCCAGGCGGTTCCCGGCCGCTATGACATCTGGTATTCCGGGCTCGCGAGTAGCACGCGCAGCGTCCGGCGCATCAATGGGTTCAGGTCGTCATCCGACGCAGCGAATTGTTCCCGCAGGACCGCCGGAAGTTCGCCGTCGAGCGTCAGCTGTTCGCAGAAACGAACCACGTCCGCCCGGGTGGCGAGTCCGTACCGCAAACACAAGGTCGACGGATCAACGCCGATCGCGCCGTCGGTCCGCGTCGCCTGGTTGGCGACGTTGAGCCGCAGCAACATCGTCGCACTGTTCAGCCATGCACGATGGTCGTCCCAGCCCTTGACGGACGGCGGCTCGAAGAGTCGCTGTCCCAGTTGCGAAACAGCTGTGGCCAGCGCGTCGGCGGGCGCCCGCATCTCCAGTGAGCGCACGATCCCGACCACGAACTCGATGGGGGACTTGATCCTGGCGCGGTACCAGCGCGGATCGAACATCGCTCGACTGGTCAACAGCGTTCGCAATGACGCCGCCATGTCGTACTCTGTTTCCCGCAGTCGGGATGCCAGCTCCGCAACGAGCGGCTCTGGCGGCTGCGGGCCGAGGAACTCCCGCAGCAACTTCGTCGCGAGGAATCGGGCGCAAGCCGGATGCTGCAGCGTCAGACGAACGACGTCCGCCCCATCGAAGCGGCCGCGTTGGCCGAAGACGACTTTCTCGCCGTCGTCGTGCTCCAGACGCGAAAACCGATAGCAACCGCTTCGCTGGTGCCAGCCGGTGAACGCGCGCGCCGCCTCGCGGATATCCGTCTCGGTGTAGTTGCCGACCCCGAGCCCGAACAGCTCGAACAACTCGCGCGCGTAGTTCTCGTTCGGGCGCCCCTTGATGTTCTCGCTGCCGTCGAGCCAGACGATCATGGCCGGGTCGCGGGAAATCGCGAGCAAGAGGTCTTCGAAGCGACCGAGCGCATGTCGCTCGAACGTCCGCAGTTGCTGGAGCATCATGGCGGCGCTACGCACCTTGGCATTGCTTGTAGCGAAGTGATCGTGCCAGAAAACCGCCATCCGCGCGTGCAGCGGCCGGCGCGTGTGGCACATGCGCTGCAACCACCAGCCGCGAAGCGCTTGAATATCGTCGCGCGCCGCGAGGGCCGATCCGAGTTCGTCGAGCTCATCGTGCCGTGCCGAATCATCGACCGCGGTAATCAACCGCTCGACAGTAGCGTCGGCACCCACGGACAGGGCGGCGCGCAGCTCAGATGGACTCGGCGCAAAACCTGTCCGACGCAGCAGGTGCGCGGCCGACTTGCCATTCCACCGCACGTGCGAACCGAACTCGACAGGCCGCAGATCAGTCATCACCCGTCCTGCCGGTACTCGTCGTTCCCGTGCGCGCATCCCGCACGGACCGTAGCCTTACCCGCAGATCCGCCCGCGCGCCGTGTTCATCGAGCCAGGACGTCAACTCGACGAAATCCAGAAACCGCAACGCCCCGAGCAAGGCATCGACCTCGCGCTCGGCATCTCGTTTCGAGTGGTCCTTTTCGAGCATACTGTTCACAACCAGCTCCTGCCGGTTTTGCAGCAACGTTTCGACCACTTCGACGACGTTGATGCGCAGCCGGTCTGCGCCGCGCGGCAGATCGGCAATCCCGGCCCCGGCCGAAGCGGCGATCGCATCGATGACATCGCGCAGCATCTGCCGCGACGTCGCCACGACATACTGATCATCGACCAGCGCGGCCGCGGGTGCGAAGTTGTAGCGTACGCCGGCTACCGTCGTCTCGGAGCCGTCGGCGTCCGGACCCGCTCCGTCGGCGGCGTCCGTCGACGTGCGCGCCGGCGCGTCCATTCGCATGCCGCCGCTCGACGGCGTGTTAAACTCGGTGTAGTAGATCTTGTGCCCGCGATAGCGATCCGTATCAACGAAAAAGCCTGCTTCCTTCTTCTGCGCCGCATCGGCGCTCAGCAGCGAGAACGCCGTCAACGTACCGGACTGCAGTCGACGAGCAAAATTGGTCTCCGTCCTACCGCTCAGCGGCGTGATCAGCGCGAACGCGGGTAGCTTCGGGCTCGGGACGAAATCGCTGCCGGCAAAGGTGCGCCGCGTGGCGACCAATCGCACCGGACCGTTCACGACCGGCAGAATCTCGTCCATGAAATCCACCTGCCCAAGCAACGTCGTCAACACGCTGTTGAAATTGACGACGTCCGACGACGCGGGAAGGGTCAGCAGCGCCTCGCGGTCGGCGAACAAGTCGGCCCATCCGCGCGCAACGGACACCTCGGCCAGAAACCGTGGCAACGCTTCAGCCGACCACTTTGCCGGCGCAACCTCCTTGACGATGAATCCACGATGTGAACCCGGCAACGGCGCCTTCGATGCGACGCGAACCTTGAGCGCCAAGTCAGCCCCGTCAGCTTCCAACCACGCGACCGCCGCGTCGGCGTGCCGGATCGCATGCCACGCCCCACCGGCGACGAATCCAGCAGCTGGATTCGGCAGACGTTCCGGTAGAGCGCCGATGCGCCGACGAATCGTCGCAACGTCCGCATACGCCCACACCGGCGCGTCCAACGGCACACTCTCCAGTGCTTCGCGATACGCCTTCGATCGATTGATCAGCGGCCCCGCATCTCGGGCGGCGATCGCCGCCTTCAACAGGTCGCGACTGTTGGAAACGAGCAGCGCGTCGTCAACACGGCAATGCATCACTTGCGGCGCCGCCGAATGAACGCGCACGCCGTCGACCGTCCACGTGCGCTGCGCCGCCGGCGAATCGTCGCGACTCAGCCCGACCAGCCCGTGAATCGACCCCAGAATCCGATCCAACCCCTCCGGATGCCGTGCGACAGTGACCAACAGCACCTCGGGTTTCCCGTCCTTGCCCGGCCGAACACCCGCCATCAAGTCGCGCCCAAGCACGACTCCGCTCGCCTCCCACAAATCCATACCGGAAATCGCCGCGATACCGGTCAAACCGACGCGCGCCTGGATCAAGTCCGGGTTCTCCAATAACGCTTGGATCGCCGCGGAACCAAAGAAGTCCCGGGCCGCGAGGGTAGCGCGCAGCGCCTCGATCTGGCGGTCCCCCGAGCGCACGCTCACGGCCAGCGCCAGGCCGTCCGGAAGATAGTCCGCGGCGCGCTCCGATTTCGCGTGAACGCGCGGCGTGACACACCCGATCATCATCAGAGCCAATAGAAGGCCCGGCCAAGCGAATCGGTACCGTCTCATGCTCTCTCTCCAAGAACCGGTGGCGAACCGCGGCGTTGCGCGTCCCCAGCGCCGCGACAGGCAGCGCCACAAGCCGATTCCTGGGGGATTCCCGGTACGGATCAGAATATTCTACGGTTCCGCGGTGATTTTGACGCGCCGGGCCAGTGACGAACGCCCGCACTCGGCAGCCCCGGCGACAAGCTTGGAAGTGATGTCGTCGCACCACCGGAAAGGGGGGCGCGGTGCGCTCCCCGTTCCGGATCGCGATCCAATCGTAGCCGCTCGGCTACGGCCGACCCGACTCAGACCGTCTCGGTGCCAGTTCCGAGCCAGGCATCAAGGAGTTCGGGGAGGGACTGCACAAAGAGATCGACCGCGTAGGTCGTCAGATCGGTCACACAGGACCCCGTCTGGAGTAGCAAGCCGCCCGATACAACGATCATCATCCACTTTCTGGATCTCATTACCGCTCTCCAAAATGCTGCATCACATGTCAGTTGCCCGCTTCTCCCGTCGCTTCGTCGACGCCCCAACCCAGTTGCGCTCGTTGCTCGTCGGTCAACAGCGCAACGAACTCGTCGCGCGCCTGCTCGTGACGAGCGCGAACCGCGTCGCGGAGCGCCGTCCGGATCTCGTCGATCGCAATCTGCTGCGCTTCCGTGAGTTGCAACTCATCTGCTACCTGATCGGCGCCGCGACGGCCCGGAGCGAACCTTCCAAACCCGCGACCCGGTGAACCACCCCGAAACGGCAGCGCCGTGAGGTTGCTGGTCTCGCCGTCCGCCGACTCCGCCGCTGCGTCCGGGCCGTAACCGGGGAACAGTTCGTCAAGGATCGCACGTTGTTCGCCGGTAAGCAGCGTGCGGATATCGTCGTGCGCTGCGCTCCGCAGCGCGCGGATCTCATCATGCGTCCGCTGGAAGATTTCCTCGGCCGCCGTCCGCTGTTCATCCGTCAAGCCCAGCGCATGGGTCGCACCGCCATCCATCCGATGCCCGAACGGTGCACCGAAGAAGCCGAAGCCCGCGAATGGCACCCCGACGCCGCGATCACCGATGATTTCACGGACCGCACCACCAAAAGACGCTGCGTCGATCTCGCCCGCATCGAGCTGCGACTGCAACGTCTCGATCTCTCCGAGTTGCTCGTCGGTCAGGCCCGGACCGATTCCGCGGCCCAGTCCCAGGGCTGCCTCGTCGGCAAAACCGACGAAGCCGGCGGCGAGGTCGCCTACCGTAAACTGATTGAGCGCTTCCGCTATGGTCTGGTCATCGCTGATACCGAGGTTTGCCAGGACATCCAGCAAGCCATTCGATTCGTCAGACAACAGCGACGTTCCGCAACCGCCAACCAGCGTGCCCATGACAACAACGCCAACCAGTGTCGCGCCACGCGTTCTTCTTCGGCTCCACATCGTTCGACTCCGCATGTTCTTCTCCTTCAACAGGTACGACCGATTCCTCACGTACGCTCGGCGTTTCATCGCGCTGCACCGACGTACGCGGTTCGCCTACCATTGTTCGCAGTCCCCAGGCGTCGGTTGCTGTCGACATGGTAAAGAATCGTAACGCTGCGCTCCGCCGAACGATCAACGACATATCGCAACCCACCGGGCAACAGCGCGCACGGGTCCGACCTCGCGACGCGCACCGCATCGCGTACGCCCCACGAGTTTTATCGGCACGCAACGATCATCACTTCGTCGCCGTGTGGTCAAGAACCGTCAGTCGACCGCGCTCGGATCTTTACCTTTCTTTACCATCGCCTGCACATGGCACGCGCAACCGCAACCTGTTGCGGATCGGATGGCTATACTGAATGGTGGGTTGGGGCGCTGGAGGCCGTGGTGATGTGCGCAGACCAACTATTGATCATCGACGACGATCTCGAGCTGTGCGAGCTCGTGAAAGAGTATCTCGGTTCGCAGGCGTTTTCGGTCGAGACGGTCCATGAAGGATCAACGGGTGTGGAGCGCGCCCTCTCGGGCGCGCATCAGTTGATTGTTCTCGACGTCATGCTCCCGCGGATGGATGGGTTCGAGGTGTTACGGCGAATCCGTGAGCGATCCATGACGCCGGTGCTGATGCTCACGGCGCGCGGCGAAGACATTGACCGCATCGTCGGTCTCGAGTTGGGGGCCGATGATTATCTGCCGAAGCCGTTCAACCCGCGCGAACTGGCGGCGCGAATCCGTGCAATCATTCGCCGTGCATCAGGGCGTGAACTGGATACGCGTGGTCGCGATCGGATGGTTGTCGGCGACGTGGAACTCGACCTCGCAGCACGCCAGGTCCGGTGTCGGGGTCGACTGGTGCAGTTGACCGGGGCCGAGTTCGATCTGCTGGAGACCCTCTTGCGGTCGGCGGGGGCGGTTGTCGACCGTCGGAAGCTTTTCCGGACGGTTCTGGATCGCGATCCCATCCCGCTCGATCGCAGCATCGACATGCACGTTAGCCATCTACGCAAGAAGCTCGGGCATCTGCACGGCGGGAATGAACGGATCAAGGCCGTCCGCGGCGTCGGCTACATCTACACGTGCACCCCGGATGACCGCGCAGCCACCGATCCGTAACCCCGCCGCACAACGCTGCCAGTCCCGCCGTGAGGAATGCGGAACCACCATGCGCCAACTGTTTCTCAAGATCTTCCTTTCCGTACTCACGACCGTGCTTCTCACGTTCGCCGGCGGCATCGCGATCGCGATCTGGCTGATGCCCGTGCCCATCCCCCACGGTCTGGCGGGGCGCGAGGGCGACCGACGCTGGAACCCTGCGGGCATGCGAAGCGCCTGGCGTGCGCGAATGACGGGGCTGCTCGATATGCACGTCCAAACGGTAAAGACGCTGCTGCGCGAGAACGGGCCGATCGAAGCCAGGAACGCCACAAAACGCCTCGCGACGACCTGGGACCTGCAGACACGCCTGTTCCGCGCCGACGAAACGGATCGGCACGACGATGAACTGTCACCCACGAGTCGTCGACTCGTCGCGCAAGCCCTCGGTACGGATGACGTTCAGCGCGCGACGGGTGCGACGGTGACGCTCGCAGCTCGGCTGCGAACGGCCGACGGGACGCCGTTTATTCTGGTCGCCGAGTCCCCCACGGCCCCGATTCCGCCGCCCTCAACGTTGGCATGGATGGCGGTGCTCCGGCTGGGAGCGATCACGCTGAGCCTCGGGCTCGTGTGCTACCTGCTCGCCCGCTACATCACAAACCCGGTCCTCAAGCTACGGACCGCACTGCGGCGATTCGCCCAGGGCCAGCTCGACCAGCGCGTCGCGCCGACGATCGGGACACGGCGCGACGAAATCGGACAACTGGCGCGCGACTTCGACCACATGGCAGAGCGGATCGCAACGCTCCTGGCATCGCAACGCCGTCTGTTACAGGACATCTCTCACGAACTGCGATCACCGTTGGCCCGCCAGCGGGTCGCGCTCGAACTCATTCGACGCGACGCCGGCCCGGACGCCGCGAGAGCGCTGAACCGCGCCGAACGGGAAGCTGAGCGACTCGAGGAACTCATCCGCGAGCTACTGACACTGACCCGTCTTGAAAGCGAAACGGACGGACCACAACGATCGCAAATCGATCTCGCTGCACTCATTCGTGAGATCATCGACAACGCCGCGTTCGAGGCCTGCAACGGCACGCGATCCGTGCAACTGGTCGAAGGAGCCCCATGCCGCATCGTCGGCATTCCCGAGCTGGTTCGCCGGGCGATCGAAAACGTCGTCCGCAACGCGCTGTCGCACACCGCGGATGAAACCATCGTGGAGGTCAGACTGGAGGCCGTCGCTGCCCAGGCGATCGTTCGGGTGCACGATCGCGGTCCTGGCGTCCCGGAGCCCGAGTTGGCGGAGATCTTCCGCCCCTTCTACCGCGTGGACGGTGCCAGAGAACGCGGGATCGGCGGGGTCGGCTTGGGTCTCGCAATCGCGGCTCGCGCCATCCACATGCACGGCGGACAGATTCGTGCCACCAACCACCCCACCGGCGGCCTGGCCGTCGAGATTCGGCTGCCACGCGCTACCCAAAACGGCTCCTGACGAAACGAAAACGGCCGATTCCGATGATCCGGCTCCGAAACGGTGCTTTTTCGTCCGGTCGCGTGAGTAATCGACGATTTCGCCGCTCGTCCCCTTGGCGCGGATCGGACCCAACCGGGGCTCCCGCCGATCCGCCAAGAGGAGAGTGGTTCATGATTCAACAGCATCGGGCATTGGAAGCAGACTTCGTGCTGCAAATCGAGGGCGTACCGGCCGATGACCTGGCCGTCTCGCTGCTCGACGGGGAAGAGGCCCTGGGTCAGTTCTTCCGCTTCCGGCTCGGACTCTGCAGCGCCAATCCGGACCTGGACCCGGCAATGATGCTCGGCAAGGTTGCCGATCTCGAGATCCACGGGGCCGACGGAACGCGCCATGTGCATGGAATCGTCGGGCAGTTCGAGCGGACCGGCAACGGGCACAGCCACACCTACTATTCCGTCGATATCGTTCCCGAGCACTGGTTGCTCACTCAACGCGTCCAGTCGCGGATTTTTCAGGCGCACAACTGTGCCGACATGAGCGTCCCGGGCATTATCGAACGCGTTTTCGACACGGCCGGGATTCCCGACGACCGCTATCAGTTCGAACTCTACGGCGACTACCAGCCGCGCAACTACGTCGTCCAGTACTGCGAATCCGACGCCGACTTCCTCTGTCGCCTGATGGAAGAAGAGGGCATCTATTTCTTCTTCGAACACGGTCCCGACGCGTGCCGCCTGGTGATGGCGGACTTGCCCGACGGCCATCCGGAGCTGCCCGGTGAAGCCACATTCTCCTTTCGAGATCCAAACGGACTGCTCAGCGCCGAACGCCGCGAACGGTTTGACGGACTCCGCGAACGCCGCTCGATCGCCAGCGGAGCGGTCACGTTCGACGACTACAACTTTCGTACGCCGGGCAAGGACCTCGAGACCACCCGCGCCGGCAAGACGTTTACCGCACTCGAGCACAGCGATTACCCCGGCCGCTTCGTCGACGAGCATCGCGGAGGCCGACTGGCACAAGTACGCCTCGAGTCCATCGCGTGCGTCGGTCGCTCGGTGGAACTCACAGGCAACGTTCGCACCTTGTTGCCGGGCTATACGTTCCAGTTAGCCGACCACCCCGCCGAACGTTTGAACCGCGGCTATCTGCTGACCCGCGTCCGACACATGGCGAGCCGCCCGCAAGCGGCCGAAGAGGGTGCCCTCGACGGCCGGGTCGACTACCGCGTCGAAGTCGAAGTACTGCCGGCGGACGTCCAGTTCCGTCTCCCGCAGGTAACGCCGCGTCCGATCGTGCGCGGCAGCCAGACCGCGATCGTCGTCGGTCCCAAGAACGAGGAGATCTACACCGACGAGTATGGCCGCGTGAAGGTCCAATTCCACTGGGACCGTGAACGACGGTTCGACGAGTTCAGCTCCTGCTGGATCCGCGTCAGTCACGGAATGGCCGGCGGTGGTTACGGCATGATGTTCCTGCCCCGCGTCGGCCAGGAAGTCGTGGTCGATTTCCTCGAAGGGAACCCGGATTGCCCGCTGGTCACGGGCTCGGTCTACAACAACGACCATATGCCACCCTACCCGCTACCGGACGAGAAGACCCGCAGCTGCATCAAGACCAACAGCTCGAAGGGCGGCAAGGGTACCAACGAGATCCGCTTCGAGGACGCCAAGGGCAAAGAGCACTTGCTGATCCATGCCCAGCGTTCGCTGCACACGCGCGCCAAGGGCAACGCCTATCACACGGTCGGCTGCGACCACCACCGATACGTAAAGCGGGATCAGCTCGAACTCACGGAGCGCGACAGACATACGGAGGTCTGGGGCGATCATCACGAAATGATCCAGCAGAACCGTTACTCGGTCGTCCAGGAGTTGCTGAAGGAGTACATCGGGACCCACGTTCAGTTCGTCGACCAAACCTACCACCTGAAGAGCTTCGGCAAAGCGATCGTCGAGGCCGACGAAGGCATCACCCTGCGCTGCGGCGGCAACTTCATCACCATCGATCAGACCGGCGTCTGGATCTCCGCCACGCACATCGGACTCAACAGCGGCGGCACACCGCTGATGAACGTCGCCGACACGCTCTTCGAAACACCGCTGGACGCGAAAGCCGCGCGCACCACCAAACCGGGTCGCGATGTGCACTACAGCGGCGACAACACCGACCCCAACGACGATCCCGTCCCGAACAACGGCGGCGACGACGACGATCCGACCGAAAAGAAGACCCACTGGATCGAGATCGAGATGCGCGACGAGATCGGTCGCCCCTGGAGCGACGAAGAATACGAAATCATCGGCCCCGACGGGAAGGTCTACCCCGGGACGCTCGACAAGAACGGCGTCGCCCGTGAAGAGCTCGAGAACCCGGGCATGTGCCAGATCCGATTCCCGAAAATTGATGCTGCCGCTTGGAGGCGCTTGTCATGACGAACGCTCAGTTGTCCCCATCCGAACGATCCGACGATTTTACGAACCGCCTGCGCCAAGCGATGCGGCGTCATGCCATCGATACGGCTGCGCCGACACCCGAAGCCGAGCCGACCGCGGAACCCGTCGCGGTACCGGCACCCGCAGGACAAGGCGACCTCGTCGTCCTCGAAGGCGACTGCATGTCGTCCATCGCCGCACAGACCGGACACCTCTGGCAAACGATCTGGGACGAACCGGCGAATGCCGAACTCAAGGACATCCGGAAAGACCCCAACGTCCTCGCAATCGGCGACCGGATGACGATCCCGCCGCTCCGGCCCAAGTCCGAGCCGGGCGAGACCGATCGACGCCACAAGTTCGTCCGCATCGGCCAACCCACGATCTTCCGACTGCGGCTCGCGGAGAACGGCAACCCGCTCGCCAATCAGGAATACACGCTGCGTTTCGAGGACGGAACCGAACTCTGCAGCGCCACGAACGACCGCGGGCAACTGGAGTGCCCCATGCCCAGTACCGCCCGGCGCGCCAAGCTCACACTCCGCTCCAAAGAGGAGTCGCGCGATTTCGCCCTGCACTTCGGCAACCTCGAACCGACCGAGCTGCTCCGCGGCGTGCAACAGCGCCTGCGACACCTGGGCTTCTACAGCGGGCCGATCGACGGCGCCTACACCAAGCAGGTGACCGCGGCCATCAAGAGCTACCAGATCTCCCGGGGACTGGAACCCACCGCGACGGCGGACGCCGAAACCTGCGACCGGTTGCGCGAAGAACACGGCGCCTGATACGAAAAAAGATGATCGCGCCCGCTCCCAACAACCGCCACGCCGGGCACGAAGGAGTTCAGACAAATGGCCATAGTCCTCGAAGTAGCACGCAGCGCCGCCGAGAATGACGCCGGCAATGCCGTCGATGTGCGCGACATCGTCGTGCAAAAGATCGACCTCTATCTTCGCAACGAGACACTCAGCCGCGAAATGCAAGGCAAGTGCACCGATGATGATCGGGCAATCTCGCCACTCGACGTCGACGTCGTACGCCTCTTCGCTGTCGTGTGGGCCAAACCCAAGGGCGACAAGGGTGACTTCCTGCCCTACTGCGGCGACGGCTTCAAGAACAACGACCTGTTATTCGAAACCGGCCGACGCTTCGGCCCCGGCATGGGCCAGAATCGCAAGGCCGGCTTCGGCGAAAAGCCCAACGCCAACCCGAACTTCAAGCTGAACCTGATGTGGCGCGCGCGGCTCGGACCCGACGTACCGGAACTGCTCCCCTGGCCGTGGACGGACCGCGTCCCGACCTTCACCTGGCAAGAACTCATCATCAAAACCACCCACAAGAACAGCCCCAGCACGCGCACCTACAAGTACAAGGCGCCGGTGAACCTCGAACTGCCCGAGGACGCGGACGGCTGGACCTACATCGTTCCGGTCGATTCCGAAACCGGCCGACTGCCAGCCGGCACCCGCCGATTCCGCGTCAGGGTCGCGCTGCCCGAGGGCGTCGTCACCCGCAGCGGTAAGCGCAAGGCAACCTTGGCATCCAGCTCCGCCGACGGAACCGGCGGCTCGCGAAAAAAGTTCAAGAAAGGCTTCTCACTCCGACTGTCCGTCCGTCGGTTCGACGCCCCACGCTTCTCACCTGCCGACGACGCGCGCGGCGTCGGACCCCGCTCGCAGGAACTCGCCGACATGCTGCTCTGGTCGACCGCGTTCCTGAACACCCCCTACGAGAACGGCGGTATGTGGTTCGGCGGCCGCGAAGCGGAAGACCAGCCGCAATCCGGATCGGCGAGCTCCGGCTACCAGGGATGCGGCATCGACTGCAACGGGTTCATCAACACTGCCGCCTTCCTGGGCGGCGTCCAATGGCCCGACGTCCTGATCCCGACCCACAGAGAAAGCAAATGCGGCCTCGAACACCCGCACGAAGGCGGACACCGGATCGTCAAACCGTGGCCCAAGAACTGGTACCGCGTCACCCTCTCCAAAGGCGGATCGAACCCCTACCTGCGCTTCCCCGGCGTCGAGATCACCGCCGACGAACTCCGCCCGGGAGACCTGCTCGACCAGGTCGGACACAGCCACGTCCGACTCGTCTGGCAAGTCTGGGACGATCCCGACAAGGGCCGGATGGTCAGCTGGATCGAATCCGCCGGCAGCGCCAACCGCGTCCGGCTCAAAGCGGAGGGCTCAACCGCAGCAGCACTCGCAGCCAACTTCCGCTTCATCAACATGAACGACCCGCAATCGCGACACGCCGAATCCGATAGCCACTAGGAGTGCGTCGATGCCGCTCGCAGCTCGCCTCACAGACACCGTCAGCCACCCGACACCACCGATCCTCACCGGCGGCCCGGGCAGCCTCACCGTCTCCATCAACGGACTCCCCGCCTGGCGCGCACTCCCCGCCGCCCTGGGCGCCACCGTCCAAGCCGCAGCACTCGCCGGCAAAGCGCTAATGGATGCCCCACTGCTCAACCCGACATTGGCCACCCCCATGCTCGCCGCCATGGACAGCACGCTGCGCACCGCGGCCCAGGCCGCCGCCACGAACAACCCGACCGCACCCGCGATCGCCGCCACCGCGCTGGTCACGGTCCAGACATCGAACGTCCTGCTCACAACGGCGTGGACCACCGCCTCTGCGCTCCCCGGCGGTCAACCCGCAGCCGACGAAGCGTACTCCGAAGGCATTCGCGCACTCGCAGCAACAGCGGCGACGACGATCTTCAATGCCCTCGGAAGCGGTTTCGACATTCACGTCTGCGGAACGCCGTTGCCGCCTCATGGTCCCGGCCTGGTAACCATCGGTAGCACGACCGTCTCGGTCGACGGTCTTCCGCTCGCACGCCAGGGTGATCAGCTCTTCGAAGCCGTCGGCGGAGCAAACCCGATTACCGGCGGCGCTCCGACCGTCAGCGCCGGCGGATAGCCGAGCTGTGACGTCATTGGCCCGGTTTCGCTTCACGCTGTAGCGCAATCCCGCGCTCCGGAAACGCAACGCCGCGAACCTGTCCATCAGCGGTTTCGAACTGGCCGGCGAATCGCCCCCCGCCGCAAATCAGCGTGAAGTGATCGGGCTGATCCCCGGCAACGAGCGCGACCGGCATATCCCCCCAACGAGCGCGCAATGCGTCGCCCGCGGACTCGACACGCAACGTCCCCCAATTGCGATCGACGAACACACCGACGTACATCTGCTGCGACAGAGAGAGCGCCGATGCCTGGAGCGTCCTGCTCGGAGGGTTTTGCGACTTCAGGTACGCTTCGCCCTGGCGCTCGAGCTGTTTGCGGTAGGCCGGCAGAAGGTCACGGCCGATGTCGTTCAACAGGCGATCGTAAACGTCGATCGAGACGATGGCCTCGACGAACGCACTCGCCGGACCGCCGGCGTTGGTGAGGGCACAGACGCCGATGCGATCGTCGATCAGGAATGAGGTGTGCGCCGCCGCGCCCACGTACCCACCGTCGTGGAAGGCGTATTGTCGGCCGCGATAGGTGCCGCGTCCCCAGCCGAGTCCGAACCCCTGGCGGACACGGATCCGTCCGGAGGATTCGATTTCCGCTTGCAGACGGAACATTTCTTCGACGCGCTCTGCCGAGACGATCCGCTTCCCGTCGACCATGCCGCGGTTGATATTGAGTTTGAGCCATTGACCGAGGTCGCGCGCCGTGGTGATGAGCCCACCGGCGGCGTGCATGGTGCGGTTGGTCTTGCGGACCTCTGCGGCGCGAAAGCCGCCCGTCGACGTATGCCGCTGCGGAATTGCGACGTTCTTCCACGCGTAAGCGTCATCCGCATAAGGCGTTGTCCGGTGCATTCCTGCAGGAACGAAGATCCGCTCGGTAAGAAACGCCTGCCAGGTCTTGCCTGTAACACGCTCGATCAGACGTCCGAGCAGGGTGAAGTGGATGTTCGAGTACCGCGTCTTTTTTGCAACATCTGCATCGTGCAGCAGAAAGTGGTAGTACCGATCCTCCGTGATCTCGCCAGTATAGGCATCCAGGAAGACGGCCCCGCCGGCATTGATCCCCGGACGATGGCACAATAGATCGCGGACCGTCACGCGCGCCGCGTACGCCGAGTCCGGAAGCTGGAATCGTGGCAGATAACGCTGCACCGGCGCGTCGAGTTCCACCCGCCCATCGTCGACCAGGGCCATGACGGCCATTGCAACGAACGGTTTGGTCGCGGACGCGATGTAGTACGCGGTATCGGGCGTCGCCGGCAATCCGCGCTGTGGATCGCGCTCGCCGAGGGCGTCGAGCAATACGACTTCGTCATTCTGAACCACAACCACCGCGAATCCCGGCGCGAGCAGATCGCCCATCGCTCCCTTCCATCGATCCGGAAGCGCAGCGAGTGTCTTCGGAGCCGACTGGGAAGAACCGTCAAACGGCGCAGCCGACGCTGAGATGCCGAACGCGAGACCAACCCCCAATAGCGGGAAAAAACCGATGCCGATCCGATTCGCTGCACGCATGCTCGCGCTCCTTTCCTGATAACGCCTTGCTCACGAGACCAGCATAGATCGGCACGTCGCCTCAGAATTGGACGTTTGCAACCTCGGTCCCGATTTCCGGTTCCGGGCGCGACCACGACCGTACGAGGCGTTGATACTGGGTAGGCGAGAGCCCCATCCGCCGCGCGAACAATCGACATAGATGCGCCTGGTCGCAACAGCCGACGCGGATCGCCACCTGCGCCGCATCAACCGTCGGATCCTGCAAGAGCACGGCAGCTCGTTGCACGCGTCGTCGCTGCACATAGGCCGACGGCGTACAACGGTGTACACGCTGAAAGGTCCGCGACAGATGGACACGATGGACACCTGCCACGGCCGCCAGATCGGCCATGCGAACCGGCTGCTCCAGCCGATGCTCGATCTCCTGCTCGACTTCCGGCAACCAGCTCGGCGCCGGCCACCTGGGGTGCACCTGCGCTTCGGCGACCAGCGTGTTGATCGCATCGTCCACCGGTAATCGAAGACCCGTCCGACGCCAACCCGACCTGGCGACACCGGCCACTGTACCAAACAGGGCCAGCAACCGATCGATCCGCGGCACCACCGGTAGCCAGCCGTAGTCGCCAACGCGTAGCTGCCGCCCATCTCGATCGGATGTCAACTCGAACTGGAGCGTCACTGCACCCATGGGACCGATGCGATTCTGGTGCACGAAGCTGGCGGGCTTGACGACACAATCCCCGACCCCCGCCTGAAAGCAAACTTGCTCGCTCCGTTCTTCGAGCCCGCCGAACACGATCATGGATACGGTCGCGGTACGGTGCGCATGCGGCGCATAGTGCGCCCCCGGCGGATAGCGAACGATTCGCACCAGCGCGCCACCCGCCCTGACGGCGCGTGCCGGTCGGACCAGACAACCGTCATCCGTCATCGCATGCGCGGTCTCCGAACACTCCTGCATGCCCTGGTCTTCGCACCCCGAGCACGGTTATTCGATAGTGGTGCTCAGCCAGACCGTTTGCGCGGCATCGGCGGCCGGTGCTCAACCATTCTGGGTAGGGCAGGCGTCTCGCCCACCGCCTGGTGCCCCACCCCATCTTGGGGTGGGGGACGAACATCGGCAAAAAAACGCCCTTGCTCAGAATGACGGTACCAGATTGGTGCCGGGGCCCGTGGCGTTGGCACGGGCCCCGGCAAGCACGTCGCACCAATCAATGGGTGGGGCGGGCGTCTCGCCCGCCGACTACGACCGCGTTTCTGCAAGTGCCGCGAGCGCGGCTTTTCGCGCCTCACCATGATCCACGATCGGCGACGGGTACGTGTCGCCCAGCATCACTTCCGACTCGCGCAGCACCTGCGACGGAGCCTCCCACGGCGAGTGAATCCAGCGCGCCGGCAACGCGGCGAGTTCCGGCACCCATCGCCGAACGTAGTCGCCGTCCGGATCGAACTTTCGACCCTGAAGAACCGGATTGAAGATCCGGAAGTACGGCGCCGCATCAGCACCACAGCCCGCCACCCATTGCCAATTCAGTGTGTTGTTCGCCAGATCCGCGTCCACGAGCGTATCCCAGAACCAAGCCGCCCCATCCCGCCAATCGATGAGCAAATCCTTCACCAGGAAGGACCCCACCACCATTCGAACCCGATTGTGCATCCAACCCGTCGCCCACAACTCGCGCATCCCCGCGTCGACGATCGGGTAGCCCGTCAGTCCGCGTTGCCAGGCGCGGAGCGCCGCCGGATCACGTTTCCACGGAAACCGTGCGAATGGCGCGCGCAGCGGCTCGCTGACGGTCTCGGGGAAGTGCACGAGCATCGCATGGGCAAATTCACGCCATCCGAGTTCGCGCAGATAGACCTCGGCAGCTTTCTCGGCAGCAGGATCCTCATGGCGGTTTGCCCGGGCGCGAACTGCGTGCCAGATCTGTCGCGCCGAGACCTCACCGAAGTGCAGGTGCGCCGACAGCCGCGACGAGCCGGGCCGGTCCGGCAAGTCACGCCCGACGGGATAATCGAAGAATCCCCCGTCGAGAAAGGCCCGCAACTGCTTCGCAGCCCCGGCCTCTCCCGGCTCCCACATTTCACGCATCCCACCCGCCCAGTCGATCGATGGCTCCAGCTCCAGCGCTTCGAGTGCGATCGAGCTCGGGGCTCTCGCGAGCGGCACCAACCGATGCGGGGCCGCAGTCGGCGGGAGCGGCTCGTCGAGCTTGCAGCACGCGCGCCAAAAAGCGGAGAACACTTGAAACGGGCCGCCTGCCTGGTTCCGAATCTCGTCCGGCTCGTACAGCAGCCCTGCATTAAACGTCTCCACGGCCACCCCGTCCGCGATCAGGGCAGCCGCGATCGCTCGATCGAGATCGCGAGCGACCGGCTCATAACGCCGATTCCAGAAGACCGCCGTCGCACCGCATTCCCCAATCAGCGCACGCAAGACCGGAAGCGACGCTCCCCGACGGACGATCAACTCGGAACCGAGGCCCGCCAAGCCCTCCGCCAAGGCAACCAGCGACTGATGTAGCCACCAACGCGACGCCGCTCCGGGCTCCCATCCCCCGAGCTCCATGCGGCCGTCATCGGCCGACCCGATGAACACCGGGATCACCGGGCCCCCGCGCGCCACCGCCGCCGACAACGCCGGATTGTCCGCCAACCGCAGATCCTGACGAAACCAGACGATCGATGCCGGACGCGAACTCATTGCAAACGCACTCCTTCAACCACCGGGACACTTCTCCCCAGCCAAGTTCTCCCCGGGGAAGAGTGCACCAACAACACCAATCGCAATGATCCTATCCCGATCCCACCGATCAAGCTGACAAAAACGTCCTATAACAATAGCCTTGAAGCGAATCTGATTCGCATATTAGTCCAATAACTTCAAGGGGCCTCGTCTGGGCCCGAATCCGCCGATTTCTGCGGTCCGACCGGGTCGGCTCGTTCGTGGGAAGTGCAGGAACGAGAACGACTTAACTATATGCGATGGAGGCAGAGACCCATGCATGCAGCCCGGACCAACCGACTTATCCGTATCGCCAGCACGACGATGATGCTTGCCCTCACGTTGGCCGCGAGTGCCCAGCCCATCGGCAATCGACTGCCGACCGCCGAGCAACTCGCGTCGGAATGCGCCACGAAGACCGTTGCCCACGCGCATGGCCACGACCATGACGGTGCTGGCCTGTGCGTCGAATTGGCGTCGATGAGCGTATTGTTCAATCCGCACGCGTCGGCGGACGAGATTGCCGATTCGCTGAAGGGTCTCGACCAGGACCAGTTCGCAGCGTTCGAGCCACAAGGCAGCCGCTGGACCTTCACCGCGACGGACGGCAACGTTGCGCAAGGTGAGCGTTTCACGTTGACGTACAGCTTCGTCCCGGACGGCACTGACGTCTTCCTGATCACCACCGGCGATACCGCGCCGAGCAACCTCTTCGCGACCCTCGACGCCAACTTCCCCGGCGGCCGGTCGGCGTGGAAGGCCAAGTTCGCGCAGGCCTTCGCCCGATGGGGTGAGTTGACCAACATCAACTTCGTCGAGGTCAGTGACGACGGCCAGGTGTTCCCGAACGCCCTCGGCCAGACTGGCGCCCGCGGCGACATCCGCATCGCAATGCGCCCGATCGGCTCTCCGCTGGCTGTGAACTTCTACCCGCAATTCGGCGGCGACATGATCATGGACAGCCAGGACATCGGCACGTTCACCAACCCCAGCAACGACTTTCGTAGCCTGCGAAACGTCATTGCACACGAGCACGGCCACGGGCTCGGCATGAAGCACGTCATCCCGACCAGCGGCACCAAGCTCATGGAACCGTTCCTCAACACCGGCTTCGACGGCCCGCAGGAGGACGACATCCGCGCCGCACATTTCCTCTACGGCGACGCCCACGAACCGAACGACGCCTTCGCCGACGCAACGTTCATCGGCGGACCGCTCCGCAAGCCGACCGAAGGCACCGTCCTGCTGGAAGAAGAAGGATCGCTCGAGCGACTCGACGCCAAAGACTGCTACAGCTTCACGGCGTTCGCCGGCTCACCGGTTGCGATGCGCGTCGAGCCCGTCGGCAGTGCGTACGAGGTCGGTCCGCAAGGCGGCACCACGAGCGTCATCGATGCCACCGCCGCCCGCAACCTCGCGGTGCGACTCTGGCGCCGTACCAGCGTCCAGCCGTTGCAGTTCCAGATGGTGGCCCAGATCGACTTCAACGAAGCCGGCGAGGCCGAATACTACCCGCCGGTTCCGCAGTTTGTCGCCGGACTGATGGTCGCGCAAGTCTACTCGACCGACAACGTCGACGACGTCCAGCAGTACCGCCTGAAGATCAGTAACGTCGCGATCGAAGCGACGCAGGAACCAGCCGAGATGAGCGTCTTTGACCTCACCGCCGGGACGCAGGTCAATGACGGTACGACGGTTCGCCCCGCGACGACCCGCGTCAACGAAACGACCTCCCACACGTTGGTCATCTCGAACACCGGCAACGGCCCGCTCGAGATCGACGAGATCACCCTCCAGGGTCCGGGTGCCGCCGACTACAGCTTCGTCCTGTTGCAGGACACGGTCCAGCCGGGCGGCTCCACCAACATCGGCATCAGCTTCACGCCGAACGCCACCGGCCAGCGCGTTGCCGTCATGACGATCTTCAGCAACGACGCGGACCAGCCGGAGTTTGGATTCATCCTCAGTGCCACGGCGCTCGAGCCGCTGGCACCCGAGATGCGCGTCAGCGGCAACGGCCAGACGATCGAGGACGGGCAGACCATCGCGGACGAGTTCTTCCCGACGATCGACGCCGGCGAGTCACATACTGTCGAATTCACGATCCGCAATACTGGCGACGACGTGCTCAACATCAGCAATATGACGCTCGTTGGCGACGTCCGCTTCACTGCCTCAATCGATCGGCTGACGATCGCGCCGATCGCGACACAGACCGCCACGCTGACCATCACGTTCGATTCGCAGCCGGATGACGGCGACGGATTGTTCGAAACGCAGGTCACCATGGCAACCAACGATCCCAATCAGGCGACCTTCACGTTGAACGTGGCGGCGACGACCGCCCAGCCGCTCCCGCAGCAGGACTGCAACGGCAACGGCATCGAAGATGCCGACGACATCACGAACGGCACCAGCGAGGACTGCGACGGCGACGGCCAGCCTGATGAGTGCCAGACCGACAGCGACAATGACGGCCTGATCGATGCCTGCGACGCCTTCCCGACGATCGCCGACGACCTCGACAGCGATAATGACGGCACACCCGACATTCAGGACGGTTGCCCGCAGGACGCTGAAAAGACCGAGCCCGGCGAATGCGGCTGCGGCGTCGAGGACGTCGACAGCGACAACGATGGCGTTCTCGACTGCAACGACGCGTTCCCGTTCGACCCGACCAACGGCCAGAACGAGGACGACGATCAGAACGAGGACGAAGACGAAGAAAACGAACAGGACGAGGATGACAACCAGGAGAACGACGACAACGAGAATGATGACAATGAGAATAATGGGAACGACGAGAACGACGACGACCTCAACGACAATGAAGATGACATCGACGGCAACGACGAGGACGTTGACGATGATCAGCTCGACGAAGAGAACGACGATCTCGACGAAGTCGACGACCTTGACGAGGAGTTGAACGAGATGGTGCCGTTGCTGCCGGCTCCGTGTGGTTTCGGAGCGCTGTCCGCGGGCATGATGTGCATGCTCTCGCTGGCCGGCTCCAAGTCGCGGGTCCGTCGCCGCGGAGCAAAGTCGGCGTAGCTCCATCGGCTTGTCAGATCCTGTCACGATCGCGACCGAGCGGGTGCCCTTCGGGGAGCCCGCTCGGTTATCTTGTTGAGATGTTGTGGGGTCCAGTGACTGTGGTGGACGATCGAGGAAAGCGGGTGCCGCTTATGCGGAACGACCTGCGCAGTCGGCGCGCGATGGACACGAAGCAACGGACACGCCTCGACCACGCGGCACGGGAACAGCTGGAAGTCGCGCTGACCCGCACGGAGCTAATGCGAATGGCCGGCTTTCTGGTCCTCGTTCTTTCGGTCCCCTTGATGGTATCCGTCGTGCCGCCCCGCCTCCGTTCGATAACGAGACTACCCTGGTGGGCTGCGTTCACAATCTGTTTTTGCGTGGCCATTGCAATGATCCTGGCTTTGTTTCGGCTCGCGCACCGCGTGGCACCCGGACGGATAATGCGCACCTATATCCGTGCCGGGTTCTGCGCCTCTTGCGGCTATGACCTCGAAGGAGCCGTGATCGAGGAAGACGGGTGTCGACGCTGCTCCGAGTGCGGTGCCGCATGGCGGGCCGAGAATGCCTGACAAGCGCGCGCACGATTCGCAAATCCGGACGATTCGCCGACGAGCGGGGAGCAAGCTCCCTTGATGAGGTCCGCGTCTACGCCGCGGCCCCTTGCACGAACCAGGCAACCATCACAGCGAGCCGCGAGCGCGAGCGAGCGGTCTGTGACAAAGCGCCTGCCTCCTGACCGAGCGATCACGGTTGGTGGACTCCTTTTGGACACCCGACGCGTGTATATTGTTTTTCGATGGCAATTCTGCGTGTGATGATTCGCGATGCACGCGGGCAGCGCGTGCCGCTCGTACCGCTGTCACCGCTACTTGCTTTCAGGGGAGATCAGCAGCGTATCGCGCGGTTGCGGGCAGCGTCTCGCTATCCACGCGCGCCCGTTACCGCGCGCGAGGTCTGGCGTGGCCTTGGCTATGGTCTGCTCGCCTTGCCGGCACTGCTGGTTCCCGCGGTGGCACCGGTGGGATTGACGTTCTGGCTTCGGGCGCCGTGGTGGGTGTTGATCCCGGCAACCTTGCTCATCGGGACGATACCTGCATTGGTAACCGTTTGGCTCACGCGAAGAATTGCTGCGGATCGCATCGCGCGTTTGTATTTGCGCGCGGGATACTGCGCATCGTGCGCATACGATCTGCAGGGAACGTTGCGCGAACCGGACGGTTGCCGTTATTGCCCGGAGTGCGGTGCCGCCTGGCGCTCCGAAGCGACCTGATAAGCGCGGCCACGGATCACGCAATGGCACGGAGAATCCGCGACGATCCCGCCGCTATGCTACAATGCGGAGTCGATTGGGGAGATCCTGACCAATGTCGCGCAAGGTCGCATACAACCCGAACGCCATTCTGCCGCCCGGAACGCAGGTGGTGACGCGTGTTGCGCTAGCGTTCGCCGAGACGCAGGACGAACGTCCGCAGGGTGCGGTCGGCGAAATCGTCCAGTCGCCGATCGATCACACCCATGCCTATCGCGTCCGGTTCGTCGACGGCGACGAGATTGCCCTGCGCCGCACGCAGTTTGCTGTACTCAAGCATCTCCGGCGCCCGCCGCAATGGCCCACTGATGACGTTCTGGATGAGTTCGACCTGATGGATCGCGTCGTCTATCGCTGCGTCGTCGGCTCGCGAGCCTACGGACTCGACCACGAAACTTCGGACGTTGATCGTCGCGGCATCTACCTCCCGCCGGCGGAAATGCACTGGTCGCTCTTCGGCGTTCCCGAGCAACTCGAAAGCCCCGAGACCGAGGAGTGTTACTGGGAGCTGCAGAAGTTCCTCACGCTCGCGCTCAAAGCGAACCCCAACGTGCTCGAGTGCCTCTACACGCCCTTGGTCGAGCATGCGGCGCCGATTGCGCAGGAGTTGCGCAGAATGCGCGACGCGTTTCTATCGAAGCTGCTGTACCAGACCTACAATGGCTACGTCCTCAGCCAGTTCAAGAAACTGCACGCGCGAATCCGCAACCACAACGAGATCAAATGGAAGCACGCGATGCACCTCATTCGGCTGCTCCTGGCTGGCATCGTTGCCCTGCGCGACGGCGTCGTTCCCGTGGCGGTAGAGGAGCACCGCGCTCAATTGCTGGCGATCCGCAGTGGTGAGATGCCCTGGACCGAAGTCGACGCCTGGCGCCGCGCGCTGCATCGGCAGTTCGACGAGGCCTACGCGCACACGACGCTACCCGACCGACCCGACTACGATCGCGTTAATGATTACCTGGTTCGAGCGCGCGCGGTGGCAACCAAGTTGCGGCCCATCGAGGGCAAGGCATCCACGGCGCGGGTCGAAGCTCTACGCGATTCTCTTGCAACGTGCTGTATCGAGGTCCATGCACGGTTCGACGCGTTGCGCAGCGTGATCGACGCGGCCGAATACCCGCTGCTCTTCGCGACAGTAAGCGGCGCTCATCTCTACGGCTTCCCATCCGCAGACTCGGATTTCGATCTGCGCGGGGTGCACGTGCTGCCGACACGCGACTTGGTGGGGCTCTACCCGCCGCGCAAGACGATCGAGCACAGCGAAGATCGCCCGGATTTGGAGCTCGATCTCGTCACGCACGACGCAGCGAAGTTTTTCCGTCTACTGCTGAAGAAGAATGGCTACGTACTCGAACAGCTCTACTCGCCGTTGATCCTGCACACGACACCGGAGCATGCGGAACTGAAAGCAATCTCGCGTGATTTGATTACGCGACACCACGCGCAGCACTATCTCGGATTCGCCCGGACCCAGTGGTCGTTGTTCGAGAAACAACGTCGCGTCAAGCCACTCCTCTATCTCTACCGCGTGCTGCTGACCGGCATCCACCTGATGCGCTCCGGCGTCATCGAAGCCAACCTCGTATCGCTCACTCGCGCGTATCCGCTACCGTACATTGAGTACCTCTTGCGACAGAAGACCCAAGGTCGGGAAAAGGGCCTGGCCACGGGCGCCGACCTCGAGTTTCACCGAGAAGAGTATCGGCGCCTGATGCAGGAGCTGGAAACGGCCAGTGCTGCCAGCGCGCTCCCGGACGAGCCGTCATCACGCGACGCACTGCATGACCTGCTCGTTCGGCTCCGAAATGCGCGCTAGGACGCATTAGCTGACGGCGGTCACCATCGCGCCCCGCCCTCCTGGACAGGGCGCGCCACCCGTAAACGGACAGGTCAACTAGGGTCCCATGAGCAACTCCACGAAGCCGTTGATGTCAGTCACCGAGATGCGGAAGTCGAGATTCACATCTGCGTGATTCACATCACACGTCGGGTTTGCTAGGGAGTACTCATTGGGCGCAATCAACGCTTGAACGAATCCGTTGATGTCCGCGACCGAAACACTCCCGTCGCAGTTCATGTCGCCGGGCGTTGCGCTGATTCCCACGAGAATGCCAGGACTGGCACTCGTGCCGCAGTCGTCCGTCAGTTCGACCCAGTACGTGCCGACATCCGCAGGCTGGAAGTTGGTGAACGTCAACGTGTCCGTCTGCGTCCCACTCAATCCGCCGCCGTCGCTGAGCGGTTGATCGCCGTGGTACCACTGATACGCCAGCGCGGCGGATCCCATCGCGTCGACGCTCAGTGCCCCGCTCTGGCCCCGGACGAATCGCTTCGCCGAACTGATCGATGAAACGATTGGCGGCCCGGGGCGCCAGTAGGCGATGTGGGATGAGGCGATTCCATCCACACCATGGAAGTCACCGCCGATCAAGAGGCCGGCCTGATCGCCCTCGCCCCAAACTGTCACGGCATCGACGTAGTAGGGTGCCCCGGGAACGGTCGTCCAGGCAACGCCATCCCAGAACGCCATGGATTCGCCACCGCGTCGTCCGACCGCGACAAGCACTTCGCCAACACCCGGCATCGTGTACGGGGTCAGGTCGGTAACGTCGAAGTTTACGCTGTTCCCGACGGGTTCCCACTGGACCCCGTCCCATCGGGCGATACCTGAGCCCAGCGCCGTAGACTTGCCGCCGGCGTAGAGCTTTTCGCCACTTCCGTCATCAAAGACTTCCAACGACACAACGTAGTCGAACTGACTTTCGATCCCGACAGGATGCCAATTCGTGCCGTCCCATCGCGCCACCTTGTAGGTGACTTGGTCGTCCGGGGTGCGTACCTGTCCACTGGCGTAGAGTGCAGGACCGAAACCATCGTCGTAAATGGCGGTCGCAAAGACACGACTGGATGGGCCAGCATCCAGCGCGTTCCAGTTGGCACCATCCCAGCGAGCGATTCCGCCTGTAATCAGGCCTCCGGCATAAAGGGCGTTGCCGCTACCGTCGTCATGGAACGCCAGCACTGCGACACGGCCGTCCAGATTGCCAATCTCCGTGAATTCCGTCCCGCTCCAACGCACGACATAGTCACCGGATTCGCCGACGGCATCGCGGAAAGCCCCGCCAAGGTAGGCCGCGTCGGGATCGTCGGGAGTTGTCGCGATGGCCAGCACCTCCCGACTGAGACCTTCGCCCAGTGGCGGGAGATAGGACGAACCTCCATCCCAGATGCAAATCCTTCTGTAGAATTCCCGACGTACGGTTACCTGAAAATGGCCACCAATCCAGGCCCGTCGACCTTCTTTGGCCTCGCTCGTGGCCAACGCAAAACACGAACTATTGAGTCCGAGCCTAGACGCCAGGTCGCGCACCCAGGTTCCTTCCAGCGTGCCTACGTCTTCCGGTAGCATGGCGTAGAAACTCGAGCTGTTCGAAGGAAAGTTGGCAAGCAAGCGCGTAGCGGAGTTTTGGGCTCCCCAACCTCCGATTGCCCAATCGCCTCCCTGCCATTCGTACTGCGTGTCCGACTCCAAAGCGACGACCAGCCGCTCGATGCCGTCGATGCGGATGCGGCTCAAGCGACCTGTGAGACCGCCAGGAGGCCGGGGCAATCCGTCATTGGCGGGCGCCCAACTCGTGCCATCCCAGGCAAGCACGGAGTAATGGACGCCACTTGTCGTCTGAAATCTCCCTGCTGCGAACAGACGCGCCGTGCCGTCGTCGAAGAAAAGGAAGTTGGCCGGGTCAACCTGCACAAACCCCTCCAACCCGGGGGCCACGTCCCAGCCGGCCCCGGTCCAACGGTAGATCGCCGCGCTAGCTGACTGCGAAGCAAACATCTGGTCGCCACCGGGCCCATGGAACACGCCGACACACCTCACTTCGTTCGGCAATCCGGCTCCGAGCGGAGTCCATTTCGTTCCGTCCCAGGCGGCAATGTTTGAGATTGTCGTTCCGCCGCTGCCATCGAAACGGCCACCGGCCACGAGCTTAGGACCCGCGCCGTCCTGAAAATCGTACGTGGCGAGCGCGGACACGGATGCGCCCAAGCCACTCAGCCCGGCGCCGAGCGGTCGCCACACCCGCCCGTTCCAGGCAGCAATGTTGAGCGCGGGCAACGCGCCGGCATTTCCGAATGAACCACCGGCAATGAGCGCAGGACCCGGGCCGTCATCATGGACCGTCAGCGCGTTGACCCGCGCGCCAGCGCCGAGGCCCGCGCCGAGCCGCGCCCAACGCGACCCGTTCCACTCCGAAACTCCGTTGATCAGCGACCCACCGATGGAAGTGAACTCCCCGCCGACATAAAGACGGTCGCCATTCAACAGCGTCGCGGAAGTAAACGCTTGCAGGTCTACCGGTTCTGGCGGGTACAACTGGAAGTTCCCTGCGCCAAAATCGGTCGACCATGAAAAAGCGCACTCCTGACCTCTGCCGACTGAGACCGCCCCCAACCAGACACCCAGCGCCGCAATCGCAAGCGTCGTCCGCATGATTGCTCCTCCCAAGTTTGTCGCGTAGCCCCTACCGCCCCGGCACAGCGCTACGCGCTAGTGCGAGTCTCAATGCGCAAGTCTAGCCCTGAGAAACGCGCGCCGCGATGAAGAATTGAAGAAAACCGATCGTGCCATTTCCGACACGATTCGTCGAATGCTTGATAACAAAACACCCGGCGATTCTCTGGGGAGTTGCTACAGTTCCGGCCCTCCATCGTAGGTGCCGTAAACGCCTTGCAGCGTCGCCATCATCTCGCCGACCGTCGCCAGCGCCTCGCTCGCTTCGATCAGCGCCGGCATCACATTCTCGCCAGCGAGCGCCGCCGCGCGCAATTGGTCCAGCGCCGCCTGATGCCGCTGGGCGTCGCGTCGCTTACGCATATCCTGCACGCGCGCCACATGTTCGCGCTCGACCTGTTCGTCGATCTTGAGTGTCGGGATGCGCTCGTAGTCGCTCTCTACGAACTTGTTAACGCCGATCATGACCCGTTCGCCGCGATCGAACTCGGCACCGAACTTGGCGCTGCTCTCAGCGATAGCCCGCCGGAAGTAGCCGGCCTCGGTCGCGGCCAGCACCCCGCCGTAGGAGTCATAAATGTGATCGATGATCTCCGTCGCCCGGCGCTCCATGTCTGAGGTCAGGTTCTCGACGAAGTAGCTACCGCCGAGCGGGTCAACGGTCCGCGTGATGCCGGTCTCCTCAGCGATCACCTGCTGCGTGCGCAACGCGACCTTGACAGCGTGCTCTGTCGGCAACGCCAACGTCTCATCCATACTGTTCGTGTGAAGGCTCTGCGTCCCGCCGAGCACAGCCGCGAGCGCCTGGTAGGCGACGCGAATGATGTTCACGTGTGGCTGCTGTTCGGTCAGTGACACGCCCGCAGTCTGGGCGTGGCAGCGCAGCCACCATGATCGCTCGTTCTTCGCACCGTAACGATTCTTCATGATGTGGTACCACATCCGCCGTGCAGCGCGGAACTTCGCAATCTCCTCGAAGAACTCGTTGTGCACGTCCCAGAAGAAACTCAGTCGGCGCGCAAAGGCGTCGATGCTCAGGCCGCGGGCCAGCGCCTCCTCCACGTAGCACATCCCGTCCGCGATCGTGAACGCCAGTTCCTGCTGGGCCGTCGCACCCGCTTCGCGAATGTGGTAGCCGCTGATACTGACCGTATTCCACGACGGCATGTGTTCGGTGCAATACTCAATGGTATCGATCACCAGCTTGACGCTCGGCCGCGGCGGAAACACATACTCGTTCTGCGCGTGAAACTCCTTGAGGATGTCGTTCTGCAAAGTCCCGCGCAGCTTGTCCAGCGGTACACCCTGCTCGCGCGCCACGCAAATGTAAAACGCCAGCACGATCGCCGCCGGGGCATTGATCGTCATGCTCGTGCTGACATCCGCCAGGTTGATCCCGCTGAACAGGACCCGCATGTCCTCCAGCGAGGTCACCGCAACACCGCATTTGCCGACCTCGCCGAGGGACAGCGGATCGTCCGCGTCACGGCCCATCAGCGTCGGCAGATCGAACGCCGTCGACAACCCCGTCTGACCCGCCTCCAACAAGTACTTGAAACGCTCGTTCGTCTGCTGAGCACTACCGAAGCCCGCGAACTGCCGCATCGTCCATGGCTTGGTCCGATACATATCATGATGAAACCCGCGGGTGAATGGCGGCGCCCCTGGCTCGCCGATCTCGTCGATGAAGTCGATATGTCCGATGTCCTCGGGGCCGTATACGGCCTTGATCGGAATGCCCGACATGGTCGTCGGATCCTTCGGCGGCGCATCGTGCGGCGGAAAAACGACCTCACTCGGCGTTGGCGACGACAACTGCGACATGAACGAACTCCGATTCCAAGACACGTGATCCCGCAAGCCCAACGGCAACGATGCCGACTTGACTCCTCTATTGTAACGGCAGATCGCGGCAGTTCGAAAACGCCAAGCGCCCCCGCAAACGCGGATTGCCGCACCTATCGACCAGGCTCCCGCGACTAAGGGTGCACGCTGCCACGCCGCTTTGTCCCGCCGCTTGGCGCGTGGTACACTCTCCCTTTCGATCGGCTCTCGGCGTCGATCGATCCGAATTGAAGATCATTGTCCCGACGATTGTTGCCCGGTGGGCCACCTCACCGAGCCGATTCCCGCGTGGAATCGACCTGGACCCACACCGGCGCGCCGATACGACGCCTGGACGGGAGTTGTTGAATCATGAGCAAGGGCACTTCATACGATCCAAAGACGATCGAGCCCGAGATTTACCGCTTCTGGGAAACGGGCGGCTATTTTCGGTCGACGCCGGACCCGGGACGCAAGCCCTACACGATCGTCATCCCGCCACCCAACGTCACCGGCGCCCTGCACCTCGGACACGCGCTGAACAACACGCTGCAGGATGTCCTCATCCGCCGCAAGCGAATGCAGGGTTACAACGCCTGCTGGCTGCCCGGGACCGATCACGCCGGTATCGCGACCCAAGCGGTCGTCGAACGTCGTCTGAAGGAGGAAGAGGGCAAGACCCGCCATGAGGTCGGCCGCGACGGCCTCGTCCAGCGAATCTGGGACTGGAAGGAAGAGTACAACCAGCGAATCCTCAACCAGCTCCGCATGATGGGCTGCTCCTGCGATTGGGAGCGCACGCGGTTCACGCTCGACGAACAATGCGCCAACGCCGTCTACCAGACGTTCTTCCGCATGTTCCGCGACGGGCTGATTTATCGTGGCCTGCGATTGGTCAACTGGGACGCCCACCTGCAAACGGCTGTCGCCGACGACGAGATCGTCCACGAGACCGTCAAAGGCAACCTCTGGCACATCCGCTACCCACTGGACACCAGCGACGGACCGCTGCCGAGCGATACGCCGCACCTGATCGTTGCAACGACTCGACCGGAAACGATGCTCGGCGATACGGCCGTCGCAGTCCACCCCGAGGATCCGCGCTACAAGGCGTTAATCGGCCGACACGCGATCCTGCCGCTGGTGAATCGTCGCATTCCGATCATCGCCGACCCGATCCTCGTCGACCCGCGATTCGGCACGGGTGTTGTGAAGGTGACGCCGGGTCATGACCCCAACGATTACGAATGCGGCCAGCGTAACGACCTGCCAATGATCAACATCCTCACGAAGGATGGCCGCATCCGCGACGACGAGGAGGGCAAGCAGCTCTTCGCCGCGTATGCAGGACAGGACCGACTCGCCGCCCGCAAACAGATCGTGAAGGACCTGGAAGCGGCCGAACTGCTGGAGAAAGCCGAGCCGCACGAGCACGAGGTCGGGCACAGCGACCGCAGCAAGACGCCGATCGAGCCGATGCTCAGCGAGCAGTGGTTCGTGAAGATGGAGTCGCTGGCCGAGCTCGCGATGGAAGCAGTCCGCGACGGCCGCGTCCAGTTCCACCCCGAGCGATACGCGAAGACGTACCTCGACTGGCTCGGAGAGAAGCGCGACTGGTGCATCAGCCGACAGCTCTGGTGGGGCCACCGAATCCCCGTGTGGTCGAAGCAGATGACGTGGAATGAGTGGCTGAAACTTGGTGCGGACGAACCCATCAAGAACGAGCTGCTTGGAGATGAAACGTCGAGACAGGCGTGCGTCACGGTTGTGCGTGACGACGGTCAACGATTTACCATCGCTGGCGCACCGAATGCTTACGAGCAAGCGGCCGCGCTTCGAGATCTCAGCGCCACCGACGATCGAATCGCGAACTGGTACGTCTGTCTCCACGCAGGCGGAGGCGACACGCTGACCGAAACTGCGGGCAAGCTGAAGGCATGGCTCGAAAAAGCCGGCTTCGAGCAGGACCCCGACGTGCTCGACACGTGGTTCAGCTCGGCGCTCTGGCCGCACTCGACGTTCGGCTGGCCGGCGCCAGACTCGCAAGCTCAGTCGCCCGAAGGCTCGGAGACGCCCACGACGAGCCGCGAGCGCGAGCGAGCGGTCAGCGCCGACCTCGACTACTACTACCCGACTAGCGTGTTATCGACGGCGCGCGACATCATCTCGCTGTGGGTAGCGCGGATGGTCATGACCGGGCTGTACAATCTCGGTCGCGTGCCGTTCAGCGATGTGTACATTCACCCCGTCGTGCAGGACGGCACCGGCAAGCGCATGAGCAAGACGGCCGGCAACGGCGTCGACCCGGTCGACCTGATCACGCTCTACGGTACCGATGCGATGCGATATACGCTCACGGGCATGGCCGGCGAGACGCAGGACGCGCGCGTCCCGATCTCCTACGACTGCCCGCATTGCGACGACCTCGTGCCGCACAGCCAAGTCGTGCCGCACAACAAAGCACCACGTGAGATCCACGAAGTGAAGTGCGGCAGCTGCAAACAGAAGTTCGCGACGGTCTGGGCGCCGAAGACGCTCAAGGACGAGTTGGGCATCGGGCTCGACACTTCCGAACGGTTCGAGCTGGGCCGCAACTTCTGCAACAAGCTCTGGCAGGCGGCAACCGGCCTGGTGATACCGAGTATCGCCGATCTTGACCGCAGCGCGATCCGTACGCTTGCAACGAGCGACCTGACGCTCGATGACCGCTGGATACTCTCACGCCTCCAGGCGTGCATCCGGGATGTCGATCAGCGTCTGGACCGCTATCAATTCAGCGACGCCGTCGGTCGGCTCTACGCGTTCTTCTGGAGCGAGTTCTGCGACTGGTACCTCGAACTGGTCAAACCGCGGCTCCAGGTCGGCGCGACAGCGCAATCGGGTGACACATCCGACGAGGGCGGATCAAGCGACACCTCCAAGGGTGGGATGGGCGTCAAACAGGTGCTCGCGTGGGTGCTCGATCAGACGCTCCGCTTGCTCCATCCGATCACCCCGTTCGTGACCGAATCGCTCTGGAGCCGGCTGAACGAGACCGTTGCCTGGCGCGGCATCGGCACACTGACGGAGTCCGGGTCGGCCTTGATCGCTGCCGAGTGGCCACAGGTGGATGAGTCATTGGTCAACGATGACGCCGAACGACGGATGGCAGCGCTGCAGGATGTGATTCGCGCGTTGCGCGACATCCGCGCACGCGTCAACGGCCTGCGCGCCCAGGCGAAAGAGACGGTCCTGCGCACGCTGCCGCACGGCGTCGTTCGCGCAACCCCCGAGGTCGCAGCCACGCTGGAGCCGCTCCGTGCGGTGATCTGTCGGCTAGGCCAGTGTGACAACCTCGAGATCGGCACCGGAATCGACAAGCCGGCGCAGTCCGCGAGCAAGGTCTTTGCGGGATACGAGGTCTACGTGCCGCTCGCCGGACTCGCTGACCTGGACATCGAGCGCAAGCGGCTGCGCAAAGAGATCGATCAGCTGGCAGGCGTGGTCCGCGGGATCGAGGGCAAGCTCGCAAATGAGGGTTTTGTCGCAAAGGCACCGCCGGCGATCGTGCAACGCGAACGCGAACGGCTCACCGAACTGCAGGAGAAGGCGGTAACCCTGCGGGAAAACCTCCAACAAATCGAAGAGTGACCCGTCGCTCGCACTCCGGGCTCGCCCGGACGGCCATGGCACCTTTCAGCGAGCGGTCGGGTGGCACTGGCGGCTTGTCCGCCAGTGTATGTGCGCTGATTATCCGAGGTCACACTCACAAACCGGAGCCGCGACCGGCATGCCTGCGCCAGCCCTTGAACGAGTGATCCGAACACTGGCGGACAAGCCGCCAGTGCCACCCGATACCGAGCGCAAGCAAGGGGGGAGCAAGCTTCCTCTACGAGGCCTGTGTCTACGCCACAGGCCTCGGCGCGAACCAAGCACCTCAACACAACGAGCCCCGAGCGCAAGCGAGGGGATCAAGCAGGTGCCCCACCTCATCTTGGGGTGGGGGACTGACCTATCACCGGGGTGCCATGCCGACGCGCAGCGTTCGACGTGCTCGCAACGCCTTCCCGAGAGCATGCCGAGCGCTACGCGTCGGCATGACACCCCCTAACTCCTCACTCCGGCAGCGCGTGCACGTTGGGTGCGATCTCGGCCGCGCGTTCGAGCGTAAGCGGAAACACGTTACCGAGCCCGTTGTGGCAGCGCAAGCAGACGAAGTCGACCGTGACGGCTGCCCGGCCCTGCGAGTCCGTTCGCACGCGCGTACCGTCTTCGTTGAACATCATGTTGAAATCGCCTTCGCGCACGTCGATGCGAAAGATATGTGCTCGTACATCGCCGACGCGCGCATCCTCGCCGACAACGGAGGCATCGGCCCGCGTCAGGTTCATCCCGGCGTAGGGCATATGACAACTCTCGCAGCGTAGCGTTTCGGCGAACTCGCCGCGACGGAACGTAGCGCCGCGATGCCCGGCCATGCTCATCTCCGCATGACACGCGGTACAGTCATTGCGAATCGCCGTCTCGCGACCAGTGGTGAGCGACACATGCGGGTCGTGGCACACCGTGCAAGCGAAGTCGGCGTGCCCGCCGCTGGCCCGCAATTCCGACCACTGCTCATAATGCGTGATGAAGCCGTCGGCAGCGCTGATTCGTTCGTCATCACCGTCCGCTCCGCCGCCATGGCAATGACGACAGCTGTTGCCGCCGTCCGGATCGACGAAGACCCCGGCCGTGTCGATCGTCACGTCAGCGCCCGTCGAACCGAAATGATTCGACCCGGGACCGTGACAGGCCTCGCAACCGACACCTGCTTCATGCCACGAACCTGCCATTCCCGCCCGACCGCCTTGGAACACTGAAGCGCCCGGCGGAGCCGACTGTGCCCCGGTCGCATGGCAACGGAAGCACTCGAAATCGAACGGTACCGGTTCGGTCGCGTCCGGAAGGTACGGCGCGAACCCGCGTTCGATCCCGCTGTGCGGAAGCGCCGCGTTCCATTGCGTGTCGACCCCGGTCTCGCCAGTCGTCGCGAAGAATCCGTTTTGGTCCACGAACAGCGCCGACTTACGATAGCCGCCGACAACGTGACTGAACGCGGTCCACGCGAAATCGGCAGGTGGACTCGGAATCGACGTGTCGCGGGCAGTCTCCGGGAACACGGGTGCCGCGCCTTGCAACGCCTGAATCGCTTGCGCATGACCGTGCCGGTCAACCAACGCGCCGATGTCAGCATGACACCCGCGACACGAAGGGCTACCCACAAAGGTCGCGCCGTTATTGGTCGGATCGCTGATGTTCTCGAACCCGACCGGATTGGTCGGCATCGTCGGCGGACACCCGGCAAGCCCCAAACCTCCGAACGCTACCAGCACTGCCACCCCGATCAGCCACCAGGAGCCCGATTGTCGTCGATCGTCAACAGCCACGGAATCCATCCAATCCGTTACTACGAGCACGCTTATTGCGGATGACAGTTCGTGCAGAGCCGATCATACGATTGGCGCAGCAGGATCGCACGATCGGCGACCGACGGCGCCAACGTTCCGATTCGGAACGGCGCGGGATCACGATCATTGAAACGATGAGGATTGTGACACGTCGCACAGGTGATCCGATCGGAATGCAGCGGCAACGAAGCGTCTACAGGCGGTCTGTAGCGGTCACTGGCGTCGATCCGCTGGCCGAGGTGCCCGTTGGGCGCAAGGTCGGCGTGCACCGTATGACACCCCAGACACAATCGCGTCGGCTCCGCATGCAGTCTCGTACCGTCGACGCGCAACGCCGTTTCACGTGAAACACGTTTGCTAGCAGAATCACCCGCAGTCCCGTTTGACACTTCATGACAGAAGAGGCACGTCCGCTGCGACGTCTGCCCGTCGATCTTTGGCTGGTGCGGATTGAAGCGCCAGTTGTCCGCGATATGACATTGTCGACAGAACTCGAGCGGCGCCGCGCGATCGAAGGCTCGCACGAGTGCGGGATTCGACGCCGACGGCCGGGCCGTCGGGTCGCAGTGGCGCGCAACATCGTGACACGTCAGACAACCCAACTTCCCGTCAACGAGCGGAAAGCCGTCGGCCGGCCGCGTCATCGCGCTCGTCGCGGCGCGCCCGATCGGATGCACCTCCGCGACCGCTTTTTGGTTGTCGTGGCAGGAGAGACAAATCGCATCCGCTCGATCCCGCGCGATTGCGCGCGGCGGCGATTCCGTGTGGCATGCGGCGCAGCCCGTCGGCTCCCAGTGCGGATTCGCGACCGTCGGCGTCACCCGCGCCAGCCGCCCGCTCGTTGTCGGACGCACCGGTTTCGACGGCCGTCCTAGCCAGGCAAACGCCCGAACTCCCGGATCGTTGACCTGCTCACAGACCAGCACGTGATACGCAATCCGCGCCGGGCCTGCGCGCTCAGTTGCTGCTCGCAGATTAGACACGATTGCCACGCCGCTGGGCAGTGCCAACGTCGCCGAATCGTCGGGGTCGAAGCCGAACGAGGTCAGGTACCGGCCGTCACGCTCGTAGACACGCACCGCCGGCCCCGTCGCATCGGTGACGAATACACGCCCATCCGGTCCGACCGCAACATCCTTCGGGCGCCCGAGGCCAATCCGCGTCGCACTCAGCGTGCCGATCTCACGACGCCATGAGCCGTCCGTGTCGAAAACATGCACGCGGCGCCCGAGCGTATCGACGACGAACACCTCTTCCGCGTCGAACGTGATCCCCGCGGGCATCCGGAACTCGCCAACGCCGCTACCACGCCGACCGATCGATCGGCGATGAGCCCCGGAGGCGCTATCGAACACTTCGATACGGTGCGCGGCGCTGTTGGTAACCCAGACCGCGTCGCCAACGATCGCTGCTGCCACTGGACGGAAACCGCTCGACGACAAGGTGTAGCGTTGGAGCACATCGCCGTTGCTGTTGTAACGCGACACGACGCTCCCACCGGGATCGGTCACGAGGAGCGTATCGTCGGCGGGCGACCACGACACGCCGACACCGGCGATCGGAAGGCCCGCCAGCGCCCGACCGTCGAAGTGCAAGACAGTGGCATGCCCCATGTCGCTGATCATCAACGCGCCACCTGGCAACGATGCAATGTCGGTCGGCTTGATCGGCGTGACGCCGGAAGCGGGGACCGATCCAAAGAGGAAGTCCGCCAGGCGCACCTCGCCGGCACTCGGGGCGCGGCCAAACCGAAGGTTTCCGAGGTTGACGGCGCCTTCCGTCCGCTGCGCCCGATCGGTCGACCGCTGGCGCGGCGTACTCTCACAACCAACGGTCGACAGCGCCAAGAGGATCGACAGTACAGACTGGCACAGACGTTCCGCGCCCCATCCGAAAATAGGAAGCTGCTTAACGTCGCGCGCCATCGCACACCGGAATCGGCGCTCAGCCCGGCTCATAGACGATGACATGTCAGGCAGAGTCGACTGCGGTCATTGGAGATCACCAGCATTCCCGGATGACGACCGGTATTGTGCGGGTCGTGGCAAGTGACACACTGGATCCGCCCTCCAGGTAACGGTAACGTCTGCTGAACGGCCGCCGCGCTGTGATAGCGTGGATCGGTCGGGCGATAACGCACGCCGACGGGGTGTGTCGTCAACCGTGATCGGTCAGTCAGTGTGATGCCGATAGCAGCGTGCGTGGTCGCGTAGACGTCTTGGGCCGTGATTCCGTCGTGACAGCTCAGACAAAGCAACGAACTCGCGTCGAACACCACGCGCTCCGTGGACCTCCCCTGTCGACTCTCGTTGGGCACATCGCGCGTCAACAGCGCCGCATCCTGCGATGTCATGTGCGGCGCGTGACAAGGTAAGCACAAATCGCTCGTAAAGGCCCCCTGTTCGGTGAAGTCGTGCTTGCTGCCGATGAGGCCGTGGTCGGCCTGCCAAACCGTCTTCGCGATGCGCTCGGCCGATCGTTCGTCATTGCCGTTGGCTGCGGTCCATGCCGTCAGCGCGAGCAGCGCTGCCAGTGGTGCAAACCCCAACCACGCGATGTTGCGTCTCATGATGTTGCGACTATAGAGCGTCGCTGCGCGCCAATCAATGGAATAGCTTTTGCCACGCCTTCACCAGCATAACGCTAGACGATCCCCTATCGCGTGCGGTACGTTACCGCGCGACGTCGACAGCGATCACGAATAGGCCAACGAATTGGTCGTCGGCTTGGCGGCCCCAGGAGTGATCGTGCAACGGTGTAGCGCCAATAACAGTGTAATTGCGGCAGCGTCCCACTGAACACGGGCTCCATGCGACGACGGGTTCTTGCCATCGGAATCGTCTGCCTCGCCATTGACGCGGCGCGGCCCGACGACGCGCCATCAACAACTGAGTCATCCGACGCAGAAACGCGCGAGAATGCGGCGTTTGGCGCAACCCGATCGCCGACGCAATCGTTCTTCAAATTCGACGATCTCTCGTTCGACCTCCAAATCGAGTCGCAGACCCTTTCACGACGAACGCGAAACGACCCCGCCGGCGCGAGTCGCGGCGTTGCCCGTCGCCGCTACCAGTCGTTACGGATGGAGGAGTCGCTGGGCATGGAGGCGAGTGGGTCGCTCGTCAGCGATCGCTTCCTGCAATTCCAGTTCGTCGGCCGCTGGGGACTGGTCCAGGAAGACTTCGAAGAGAGCGGATTCGGCTTCGGCCGGCGCGACAATCCCGACGGCGACCTGCTGGAATACGATGCGCGCGCCACTCTCTTCCCTGCGGGCAAGCTGACCCTCAACACGTTCGCCAGACGTCGGCAGGAGCGCATCCCGCGACCGTTCCTGCCGAGCATCGAATTCGATCGACAGGTCGAAGGCGTCGAGTTGTTGTACAACGACCCGGTGCTTCCGATGCGCCTGACGTTCGAGAACGAGTTCGAGGATCGCACGAGCATCGGCCGCGGCCGACTCGATGACGAGATCTACTCTGACAAACGCCTGACCTACGATGCCACCTGGCGCCCCAGTGACACACAGCGGCTCAACCTCAACTACGAGTATTCGGACCAGCGACAGCGCTTTGCGGGTTCGCGCACGCGTTTCGATACGGCGCGCAGCGACCTCACGCTGAGTCACGAGTTGCGTTTTGGTGCCGACGAGCGTAGCAGCTTTCAGACATTCGGCCGCTTCCAGGATGAAGTCGGAGACCTGGCCCGCGACATTTATGAGGTGTCACCGCAGCTGATCCTCCAGCATACGGACTCGTTCGCGACGCATTATCGCTTTCAGTACTACCAGGACGCCTTCGAAGGGACGCAGATCTCGCAATGGCGCGGCGAGGCCGGTTTCACGCATCAGGCGAACGATGCGCTGCTCACGACAGCCAACCTTTACTTTCTGCGCCAGGACGCTGAGCGGTTCGGCGATACCGACGAGTGGGGTGGAACGATCAACTTCGCCTACGCCCGCGAGAATGCGCTCGGCAGCTTCCGCGGCAACCTGAACTACACGCACGCGACAATCGAAACGGAAGCCGACGAGCGCGTCGGACAAGTCATCAACGAAACGGTCACGTTCCGCGATCCGCTCTCGGCCTATTTGCAGAATGCGGATATCGATCGGCTCAGTATCCGGATCACCGATCTTGAACGACAACGGGTCTACGTCGAAGGAACGGACTACGTCGTGATTACCTTCGGGCGCTTCACGCAACTACGACGCGTACTCAACGGCCGGATCCAGAACGGGCAGGCGGTGCGCGTGACCTATCGATTCAACCGTTCGCCACGATTGATGCTCGATCGCGATCGGGTCGACCTGCGCCTCCAGCAGGACTTCAAGAACGGATGGACGCCGTACTACTATGGGTCGTACCAATTCGAGAGTGTCGATGGTAACTTCGGCTTCACGCCGGCCCGGGACATCAACCGGCATCGACTCGGTGTGCGCTACCAGCGCCCGCGGGGGTCGGTCGGCGCCGAATACGAGTACAACGACGACTCGATCGATCCCTATCAAGCGGCCCATTTCACGGGTGACGTCGTGCTGCTCAACCGCTCGCCGCACACGCTCGATGGGCGCAGCAACTTCTCCTATTTTGATTTTCGTGGGGCCCCCGGGCTCGCACCGCGTGATACGCTGCTGTTCGACGCCGGCGTCGGCTACCGCTGCCTGCTCGGCGACCGCAGCGAGTGCCGGTTTCAGGCGCTCTACCGGTATGAGGATGACTCGATCTTCGGCGCGACGCACGGCTTCGATCTCAACGGCGGCATCTTCTGGCAGATCGGACTGTTCACCGCCAGCGTCGAACTCGAATACGATCGGTTGGACTTGCCGGGCTCGAACGACGAGACGTTTGCCGCCTGGTTCCGCTTGCGACGTGAAATCCCGGTGATTCGAAGATGATAAGAGCACGGAAGCACAAGATGCGCAGTTCCGTCCCCCACCCCAAGATGGGGTGGGGCACCCAGCTGATCACGCCCTTCTGGGTGGCACTGCCAGCGGCGCTTGCCGCGCTGATGGCGGTTTCGAGCGGCTGTGCAGAACGGGCCGCCCGGTTTCCGCAGGGGCCGTCGGACTTGGTTTGGCCGCCGTCGCCGGACGTGCCGCGCATCCGCTATGTCGGCTGGCTCGACGGTGAACGCAGTCTCGGGCGCACCAAGAACGGCCTGCAGATCCTCGGCGAGGTCTTCACGGGACCTCGATCGGCGATCGAGTTTGCGTCGCCGAACGCGGTCGCGGTCCGCGGGGACGAAGTCGCGGTCGCGGATCCGGCTGCCCCCGGCGGACCGACGGTATACCGGATGAACCTGCGCACACGAACGATGACAACCATCCGCGAGGTAAACGGCACATCGCTGGAATGGCCGCTCGACTTGTTCTACATGGATGGTGCGCTCGGCATCGTCGACGCTCAAGCCGGCAATATCTGGCTGCTCGACGCGGGTGGCACTGCTCGACGTCTGGCGGTCTCGCACGCATTCGATCGCCCGGTTTCGGCGGCGTGGTCGGCGGATGCGCAGCGCCTGTGGGTTGCGGACAGCGCGGCCCATCGCTGCCTGGGCCTGGACCGGACAGGAGCAGTCGCAACGACGCTTGGAGAGGACGCGCTGCGTTTTCCCACCGCGGTCGCGACCGGGCGCGACGGGCGGGTCGCGATCTGCGACACAATGAACTTTCGCGTGGCGCTCATGGCACGCGATTCGGCGGATCTGCGATTCATCGGCAAGAAGGGCAACGGCGCCGGCGACTTTTCGTTGCCGCGTGATGCTGCGTTTGATTCCGAGGGACACCTGTACGTTCTCGACAACCAGTTCGAGAATATCCAGATGTTCGACGAACGGGGGCGGTTGCTGATGGCGTTCGGGCAGGGCGGGAGCGATCCCGGGATGTTCAACCTGCCATCGGGGATTACGATTGATGATCAGGATCGCATCTGGGTCGCGGACACGCGCAATCGCCGCGTCCAGGTGTTTCAATACTTGCGGGAGAAGCCGGAATGGAACGACCCCGTGCAATAACCAGACGTCGGCGCGCTCGACTGGAAGCGTGTCTCGTGCTCATTGCAACCGGCCTGCCTTCGGCGATCGTGGCGTCTGTCGCGCTCGCCGACGACAGCGTGGTCAACTCGCGACATGACCTGTCGCGTTTCGGTCCGGGCCGCGTTCGAGCGATCAACGAGTCGCGCGTGTGCATATTCTGTCATACGCCGCACAACGCGAACCCGGCCGCGCCGCTCTGGAACCGCTACAACCCCCGAACGCACTATCGGATCTACAACAGCAGCACGATCGACGCCCGGATCGATCAGCCGGGCGCCGCGAGCAAGTTGTGCCTGAGCTGCCACGACGGCAGCATCGCACTGGGGCTGACGGTCAGTCGCGAGCAGCCGATCCCCATGACCCATCCGTTCATTCCGACCGGTCCCAGCGACCTGACCAACGACCTTTCCGACGATCACCCGGTCGGTCTGCGATTCGATCGGCTGCTGAGCAATCGCGACCCGCAGTTGCGCACGCCGGACCAGGTAGGACGCAGCATTCCGCTCGGCGACCGCGGCGAGCTGGAATGTACCGCCTGCCACGACCCGCACAACAACGAATTGGGCGACTTCCTCCGGGCGCCGACCCGGCGCGGCGCGCTGTGCCTGACCTGCCACCAGCTCGACGGATGGCGGCGGTCGGCCCACGCGAACAGCGGTCGGCCCGTGCCGGCGACCCTGACGACCGGCGAGCCATTGGCGTTCACGTCGCTGGCCGACAACGCCTGCGGCACCTGCCACGTTTCGCATGGGGCGCCGCAGCGGGAACGTTTGCTCCGGGGCCCGACACAGGACTTGTGCCTCGGCTGCCACGACGGCATCAGCGGCGTCGATGTCCGGTCCGCGATCGGACAACGCAGCGGCCACGGCACGCGATTTGCGCGCCGCGACCGGCACGATCCTGCGGAAGACCCGCTGTCGATGCCGCCACACGTCAATTGTGTGGACTGTCACAACCCACACGCGGCCCAGGCAAGCGGTGCGGGAACCGCGAACGTCGCCCGCCAACAAGGACCGGCGCGGATCGAGACAATGGAGCATGTGCAAGGCGTTTCGATCCAGGGCAGCGTGATCGACAAAGCACGGTTCTCGTATGAGGTTTGCTTCCGGTGTCATGCTGACAAACCGGTACCGATCGATCGACGCATCGTTCGCGATCGAGATACGTTCGGGAACATTCGCCGCCAATTCCAGCCGTCCGCCGCCTCGGCCCATCCGATCGCGATCGCGGCGTCGCAGTCGACGGTCGACAATCCGAGCCTCCTCCCGGGGGCACGCACCCAGGGGCAGATGAGCTGTCAGGACTGTCACGACAACCCGGATAGCCGACGGTTCGGCGGCGCCGCTGCCAACGGACCGCACGGCTCGCGGTTCGACAACCTGCTGGTCGCGCGCTACGAGACCGCTGACTTCACGATCGAGTCAGCGAACACATTCGCGCTGTGTTATCGCTGCCATGACCGCAATTCGATCCTTGCGGACGAGAGTTTTTCGCTCCATCGCCGGCATATCATCGACGGGCGCTCGCCATGCAGCGCCTGCCATACGCCGCACGGCGTCGAGGGCAGTCCGCGCGAGCACAGCCACCTGATCAACTTCGACACCGCGATCGTGCAGGGACAGCGACAGTTCGTGGATACGGGACGCTTCAGCGGCTCGTGTACGCTCGTCTGCCACGGCGTGCAACACGACAATTTCAACTACACGCGGTGACGGAGACCGCCGACGGGGCCTCGTTTTATCGTTGACGCAAGCCGTGCGGCGCGGGAAACTTTGCGCTCATGTCCCCGGAGCTGGCTCATGCGACCAGATCGCCATGCTTCGGACACCAGGAACGGACCCACCGGAGAAGGAGACAGCATGTCGGTCATGAACGCCCCCAGCGCGACGCGCGCGCCCGTGGATATTCCCATCGGTCCCGCGAAGATGCTCATCAACAACGAGTGGGTCACGGCCCAGAGCGGCAAGACGTTCGCCACCATCAACCCAGCAACGGAAGAACTCATCACGGAAGTGCCCGACGCCGATCTGCGCGACGTCGAGCTGGCGGTGGCCGCGGCCCGGCGGGCATTCGACGGTGGGGCCTGGCGAAAAATGTCAGCCTCGGAGCGCGGCCGGCTGATGTTCAAGCTGGCAGACCTGATCGAGGCCAACAAGGAGGAACTGGCCCGCCTGGAAACGCTCGACAACGGCAAGCCGCTGAACGACTCACTCAACGCGGATCTGCCGCTCACCATCGCGTGCTACCGCTACTACGCCGGCTGGGCAGACAAGATTCAGGGCAAGACGATCCCGATCAACGGCCCCTTCTTCTGCTACACGCGACATGAACCGGTAGGCGTCTGCGCGCAGATCATCCCGTGGAACTTCCCGCTGCTGATGCAGGCGTGGAAGTGGGGTCCGGCGCTCGCGGCGGGCTGCACGGTCGTGATGAAGGTTGCGGAGCAGACGCCGTTGTCAGCGCTGCGCGTCGCGGAACTGGCGCTCGAGGCCGGCTATCCGCCGGGCGTGATCAACGTCCTCACCGGACAGGGCCCCACCGCCGGGGCACCCCTGGCGCGGCACATGGATGTCGACAAGGTCGCCTTCACCGGTTCGACCGAAGTCGGACACGAGATCATGAAGGCTTCGGCCGAAAGCAATCTGAAACGGGTGACGTTGGAACTCGGCGGCAAGAGCCCGAACATCGTCTTTGCGGATACTGACCTCGACAAGGCAGCCGACGGCGCCCACTTCGCGTTGTTCTTCAATCAAGGGCAGTGCTGCTGCGCTGGTTCACGGCTGTACGTCGAAGAAAGCGTACACGAAGAGTTCGTCGCCAAGGTCGTCGAGCGGGCACGGAATCGCAAAGTCGGCGACCCGTTCGCGAACGAGACCGAACAGGGGCCGCAGGTGGACAAGGCACAGTTCGACAAGGTGCTCAAGTACATCGAGTACGGCAACCAGGATGGCGCCAACATGCTGTGCGGCGGCGGTCGCAAGTCCGACCGCGGCTACTTCATTGAGCCAACCGTCTTCGATAACGTCGACGAGGACATGCGAATCGGCAAAGAGGAGATCTTCGGGCCGGTGCTGAGCGTGCTCTCTTTCAAGAACGTCGACGATGTCATTCAAAGGGCCAACAAAAACCTCTACGGACTCGCTGCCGCGGTCTGGACGCGCGACATCGAGAAAGCGCACCGCGTCGCGAACGAAGTCCGCGCAGGAACTGTCTGGGTAAACTGCTACGACGTTTTCGATGCCGCGGCACCGTTCGGCGGCTACAAGCTGTCCGGCATCGGCCGCGAGTTGGGCGAATACGGACTGGCCAACTACACCGAGATCAAGACAGTAACGGTGAAGCTGTAACATGGAAGGCGGCTTCGCCGCCGGACGGAGAGGCAGTCGCGCTTGATTCCCTCTCCGTCCGTTTTCCTACGACGCATCCGCACCGCAACCATCACCTCGAACGAAGGAGTCGGAAGTGGACGCTACCCGAATCGGGCGGCGTAAATTGAACACGCGGCGCAACATGTCGTGGAGCGCGGCGGTCGGCTGTGCGACGGCGCTGCTGTGGATCAGCGGCTGCGAAACAACGGCGTCCGAAGCGTCGACTGGCGTCGAGCCTGCACCACCGACACTCGTCCGCTTTCACGTTGCGCAGGAACAAACGCAGGAGGGGTTCCGCGAGTTGCAGGACGAACAAGGCGTTGCGCTGTTCCTCGAGCCGACCGCGGCCCTGACCGAAGATCACATTGCATCCGCGGCCCTGCTCTCGAGCGGAACCCAGCACATCATCCAGGTCGAGTTCTCCGGACTCGGCGCCCAGTTGCTGGAGCGCACGACGGCGAGCCATCCCGGTTCACGACTCGCAATCCTCGTAAACGACAAACTGGTCGCTGCGCCACGAATCATGGGAACAGTGCCGAACGGTCAAGTCAACATCATCGGCAACTTCACCCGTGAACAAGCCCGCGAGATCGCGTTCGCGCTCAACCCGTGAGGGCGCCGCCGACCCCGCTTGCTACGCCGACCGGCGCTGCGCGTCGAGCGCTCAGTAGTCAGTGTCGGATTCGCGTTCCTTACCGGTATCGTCGTAGCGGATGATCGCGAAGTAGACGAACATCGAACAGCCGATCAGCGCAGTCGCGATACCGACCCAGACCTGAATCACGATGCCGAAAGTGATCGCCGCGACGAGCACGATCAGCAGCACCCACCAGGCGTCCCGCAGCAGTCCCTTGATCCGGTTCAAGATACCCCTACCGCTGTGGCCGCAGCAACTCGCGAACCATGCCCGTTCAGCAGGTGCGTCGGCCGAGAGTCAGGGGCATCCTTCAGCGACTTGATGTAGAAGCTGCCGTAGGTCGCGGAGCGGTCGATCGCGAAGAGCTCGCTCGCCAGCCCGTCGTGACTGACGAGCTGCGACTCGATGGCATCCGGAAGATCGAGTTGATAGCTACCCGAACGGAAGATCATGATCGCATCCGGCGCCGCGGCTCGGAGGATGCTGCGCCAGGTGCCTTCGAGCACATCGGGCGGCATCCAATCGAAGATATCGAGCAGGTTGAACCGGTTGATGGAACTCTCCGGCTGGGTATCCAGGAACGGTCCGAGCCAACCGTAGACGACCTGCACGCGGTCGAGGTTGTCGCGCAACGTTTGGAAGTTCTCGGCCCGCAGGTACGGCGGCACACGATCGCCGCGGAACTTGCCGGTGACCGTCACACTCAGGAAGTAGTTGTCGTAGATCGGCACCTTGGTCAGGACGTACTCGATTCGCTCTTTGACGAAATCGTAGATGTTGTGCCGGTCGTGTACCAGATCGTATTGGTTTGGATGGACGCCACAGAGATACATGAACAGCCGTGACTTGCACAGCCGCTCGGCAACCGGCCCCCACAATCGCGGCGCGACGTAGAGATCGTACCACTCCTTCTGCTCCGCGAGCGTTCGCAGCTCGAAGAACTGCTCGGTCCGCGCGCGACTGATCCCGAGTACCGGCAGCAACATCCGCACGAGTCGACAGGCCAGCCCCATACGGCCGAAGTTGTACAGGTTGCGCCGAAGCATCCAGAGGTTGCCGTCCCAGAACTGACGGGCCGGCTCGGAGAGATGCGGCCGCAGCTTGGCGCGATACACCGCGCAGGCCACCTGCGGGGCACGAGCAGCGAAGATGTCGAAGAACGTTTCATAGTCCAGTGTGCGGATGGCGGCCAGCTTCAGTTCCAGCACGGCATTCTGCGCCGGATTGCCATCGATGCTGATCAGTCGCTTCGGGCCGGCACACAGGAAATTCAGCGGATTGCACCCGGCGGACGTGATCGAGATGACGGTATCATCGGACGTCAACTGGAACGCTCGGCGGTCCATCTCCGGGTCTTCCCAGGACATGTTGAAGACGATCCCGCGAAAAACGAGGCGTTCCACGCGGCCTCGCTTGCCAGGAGTTGGCATTTCCAGCACATCGACCATCGTCACTGCGTCCTCCGCCCGACCGCGGTAAAATTGTAGCCGCCGAGCCAATAGTGCGTCTCCAAGTCGTCAAACAAGCCGCGCATGAAATCCACGTACGGCTGACGCGTGTCTACGTGGTTGAGCCGCAGCCAGGTGCGCATCGCCGGCCCCAACGGTCCCCACCGGTCGAACGGCCCGAAATCGAGCACGACCAGCCGCCCGTGGGGGGCCAGGTGCGCCGCAGCGCATTCCAGAGCGCGGCGCCAATCGGGAATCATGGTGAGGCTGTAGGCAAACAGGATGCCGTCGTAGCGTTCGGGTAGATCGAGCTGGGTTGCGTCACCCTGGACAAGGTCGACGTTCTCCCAGCCCCGGTGCTGCAGGCGGTGCTCGGCCTTGCGGAGCATGTCCGCCGAGAAGTCGAGGCCTGTAAGCCGCCCTGGCCCGGAGCCCAGGTGGCGCAAAACATGCCGGAAGTTCAGACCCGTTCCGCAGCCGACCTCGAGCACGCGCGCATCCCGCGTGAGTCCCATCCGAGCGACCGCGGCCCGGCGCCCGTGCAGGATCATCCAGCGCGTGCTGTCGTAGATCATGGCGTGATAACGATAGAACCGCTGTACCGAACTCGTCACGCTTTCGTCTCCACTGCGGGCCGGCCGCCTGCCGATTCTCTGATAGGCAGGCACTCCGCGAGCAACGTCAGCGTCTGACGCTCGTGGAGCGCGGCCTTGCCGAATCCGGGTCGCGCGCCGCGCGCCACGGCCTGCTTTTGGGCATCCGCATAGTTGCTGATGAGCATGGTCGGCGTTTCGTTTCCGATCGATCGCAGATAATCGAGGAATTCATGGCCCGAGGCGCCGTCATGAAAGAAAACGCGATTGACCAGAATCAGCGCGTAGCGCTGTCCGGTCACCTGCTCATCGGCGGCGGCCCGGGTTCGCGCGCGATCGACACGGACGTCGAATGTCCCCGTGAGCATGTCACGGATCCCGGCATGATCCGGATCGCAGTTTCCGACAACGAGAACGCTTGCAGCCGGCACTTGGAAGGAGTCTCCAACGGATGAATACGTCGAAATCAGCCCACAGGGATCGGAATTTTACGTCAAGGAGTGCCAAAAGCCAATCGGCGTTTGACACCGTCGCGCCCGGCTCGCAGAATACCGAAATTCGCCGCCCGCGGTCCGAACTGGAGGGCCGCTCGACGACAGGAGGCAGTGGCCCAATGGAAAAACCGTCCACGCACCTGAAGGTCAGCCGTTCGGACTCGGTCTCGGTGGTCGAGTTCGCCGATCGGAAGATCCTGGACGAGCTCGATATCTACGAGATCGGCGAGGAATTGAACCACATCATCGATTCCGAGCCGGGCATCAAGCTGCTGCTCGACTTCCGAAACGTCGATCATATGACCAGCTCGGCCCTCGGGATGCTCATTACCGTTCGCAATAAGGTCCAGGAGCACAGCGGCAAGCTGCGGCTCGCGAACATCAACCGGCAAATCTTCGAAGTCTTCAAGATCACCCGCTTGAACAAGGTGTTCGAGATCTTCGACAATACGGAGGAGGCGCTGGTCGGTTTCTAGGGCGGTTCGATGGCGTCATCGCAGTACTTCCCTTCCTCATCGCTAGCGGCATACAATCCGCGACAGGCCAACAGAACTCGTTTTCGGGCGGTATCGATGGCAGCGTCGCAACTCCGTGTCCAATCCTCGCCGAACACTGCGAGTGTTCCGAAACGAGGCCGTCAGACGGCCGGATGGTGCCCCGCATGCCCTAAACCGCCGTCGTGGGGCCGGATGGGGCGACCATTATGAAGCTGCCCCCGGGATTCCCCCAGCTTTCGGAACCCGAGCTGATCGAGCTCACTCTCACCAGCGACTACGACGCGGTGCGAAGCTGTGAGGAAGCGATCCTGGACGGAATCGAACGCCACGGATACGACGACGACTTCCGCTTTGCCATCAAGCTCGCCTTGGAAGAGGCCCTCACCAACGCCATCCGGCACGGGCACGCCAACGATACGCAGAAATCGATCCAGGTCCGATATCGCGTCGACGCGCAGCGCGTCATCATCATGGTGCGCGACCAGGGTCGCGGGTTCGACCCCGAAAGCGTTCCCGACCCTACGCTCGACGAGAACCTCGAACGGCCCTGTGGACGCGGGGTGATGCTGATGCGTTGTTACATGACGAGCATCCATTACAACGACAAGGGGAACGAGGTCTGGATGCTCAAGGACCGCGCCGATTCAGGTATGCCATGAGCGATGCCCTCTCGGAACCGTTGCAGCTGGCGCAAGAAACGCGCGGATCGTTCAACGTCGCGCGGATCAGCGGCGGCAACTGGCTCAGCGGCGTAGAAGACGTCGCCCGCCAACTGCTGGGTTCCCTGACGGAATCGGCCCCAAACCTTGTGCTCGATCTGGCCGCGTTGCATTACGTCAACACGAACGGCATTTCGCTGATGCTTGCCTGCGATCGACGTGCGCACGACCTCAACGGCCGATTGGCATTGGTCAACCCGCAGCCGACCGTGCTGCGGGCCCTGCATCTGATGCGTGTCGACGATCTGCTGCGAATCTACGCGTCGGTCGATGAGGCGATCGAGAAACTGCCCCGCGAGCCGCGCTGATCCCCCCAACAAAGAGAAACGGCCGCCTGCATGCCTGCAAGACGGCCGTCAGCTCGTTCCTCGGGCCGGAGCGGCCCGGATTGTTCGCTAGAACTTGAAGTCGCGGTCCGTGAAACGCGGGTCCATGTCGATGTTGATGAACTGATAGCTTCCCTGAAGCACCGTCCCCTGTCGATCGGCGTAGGAGAACACCGCGGTCGGCACGAGATACTCCTGGTCCACGTGCATAATCATCTTGCCATCGGGGTAGCGGATCCGGCCGCGCTTCTTCGGCAGGTATCGCACCAATACGAACGTCGGGCGACCATCGATCGTCCCTTCGCCCTCGTAACGGTAGTCAAGGTCACCATTCTTGGAGGCGATCGAATTGAAGCGGTCGAGCAAACGGAACGTCCCGGCAAAACCGCAGTTCGCAATGCTGCGACGGCTGGCCTTGCGGGCCCGTGAACCATCGATCTCGATCATGACGTCGCGCGTGAACAGCCGTACGATCGCGCCGTTGGGCTCCACGCGGGCAAGCTTCTCACCCTTGCGATTGACGTAGTCCCGGTGGCCGTTGATGTACAGTGCCCGACGGACCTGGTCGACGTTCTTCTTCCAGATCATGTAAATCGTTTCGCGCGGCTCCGACCGGTAGCGGACCTCGATGTGCTCCTCCGGCTTGAGCTTGCCACCAATTCGCTCGCGCTTGATCAACGTGCAGCGGTACTCGTGACTGCGCTTGTCGAAGCGATCCCGGACGGTCTCGGTGAACCGCAACGGGTCCGCCGCGGCCAGGTCCGCCATCGACATCGTGCCGCTGCCGCCGCCGCCGCTCGATGGGGCCGCAGGGTCGGTATAGGCCGCTAGGGCCGGTTCCGGATCGGGAGAGAACGCCGCTTCAACGGTGGCATTGCTGACAAGGGCCCAGGACACGACCAACGTCGTGCTAAGCACAGCTCCAGCCGCGTACAGAAAGCCTCGCCGCTTGGTGATCATCAAGGTATTACTCCGTCCGCATCAAGGGGAGCGCTTCAATCGGGGCGCTTTGGCTCCAGTGTTACTATTCGAAACATCGACTGTTTCGCCAAAACCCCTTCAGCTTTGTGCGGAACAAATCCGTGTGCAGCCTCCGTTGCACCAATACCGTTCGAATTATCTGACCGCAATCGGCGTTTTTCAAGTACTTTCTTCGGCCGACGCGTTTCCGCGGTGTTCTACCCGCGGTTCAGTTATCGGTTGCAACTCAGCCCACGAACGCAGGGCTTGTTCGTACCGCGAGACATCTTCGGCGAACTCCAGCGTATGCCGATCCGGCGTAAACCAGCGGATATCCGGGGGTGGGACGAACACCTGCGAGGCCCATTCGGCGGTCTTTTCCGCCCGGATGATCTTCTCCTGGCCCGCGAAGAAAATCGTCGCCGGCACCGGAATCGACCCGGGCTTGGCCCGGTGCAACGGCCGGTCGAGCTTGCGCGATTGCACCAGAAATCGAGCAGTCACGTGGGTCAGTTTGAGCGAATCGTCGCGGATAAACGCTTGTCCGGCCGGGTTGTCCGTAAACAGCGACTCCTCCATGAGCGGAATGGGGAAGAGTCGGGTCGGCTCGCGAAACAGCGAGACGCCAACGCCCATTTTTTCCCACCAGGTGATGTCGACGAGCGGAAACACACCAGGCGCGATCATCAGGACGCGATCCACCCGCTGAGGATGACGTTGCAGCCAGGCAGCCGCCAGTTTACCCCCCCAACTTACCCCGAACAGCGTGATCCGTTCGACGCCCCAGGCCGCCTGAATCCAACCAAAATGCTCATCCAGGTCCGCGAACCAACGACGGGCTTCCGGGACGTCGCCGCGCTGGTCGGCGTTGAGACCGCTACCCCGCCGATCCGGGACCACAACCGCGTATCCGCAAGCGTGCAACAGCGACGCCGACCAGGGATACCAGCCGGAATGCGACTGAATACCGTGGAGATAGAGCACGACGCCGCGCACTGGACGATCCGTCGGCGGATCCCAGACGCGCCCGCGGGCAACATATCCGTCACTGTACGTCCAGGTATCGAATCGAGGGGCGGAAAGCGGAGTGCGCATCGGTCTACTCGGCTACAACTCTTCCTGCTCGAGCAGCCGAAAATTCTTCTCGCTGAGAACCTGCGTCGCCAGCGGCAGATTGTCCACCTGAATCGCGAGCCCCTGGCCATGCGTCACGTCGGACCAGATCGGATACAGGTAGTTGATGTTCACCTCGCCGGCAATCAGTGCCGCCGAAATCGCCATGATTCCGCGACGGCCCGCAGGCAACTCGACAACAAGCATGTCACATTCGGCCACCGCAAAGCGGTTCTGCACGAACATCTCCCGCGCACCGTCCGGATCGTTGACGATCATCCGCACGATCGCACAATCGATGGTACCCTCGACCGATAGTCCGAGAATCCGTATCGACTCGTGCTCCAGCAGGCGAGTCAGCCGGAGGAGCTGCCCCAGGCGGTTCTCCAGGAACACCGAAAGCTGTCGGCAACCGGAAAACTCACTGCCTTCCGCGGTTTCGAGAGGCCCGAAATCCATGGATCACTGTCAGGAAAGAATAAGACTACTGCTTCACCTTCACGGTAGCCTACCCGCGACGCACAGCGATGTACAGGGTTGGCGCCTCGCCTCCCGAACCTATGCCGGGTTCGCGGGCCGTCAGGATTGGATGGTTTTCCAGATGTGCTCGATGGACTTGACCGATGCGCCCGTCGCCTCGCGGATCTGCCCCAGCTCTTCGACAATCCGCTTGGCAGCGTCGGCGGTCTGGGTTGCGAGTTTTTTGACCTCGCCAGCGACCACTGCGAACCCGCGGCCCGCATCGCCGACCCGCGCCGCTTCGATACTCGCGTTGATCGCGAGAATGTTGGTCTGCCGCGCAATCCGCCCGATGACGCCCGAAAAGTCCGCGATCCGGTTGGACGTCTCCATCAGACCTTCGACGACCTCGACCGTCTCCTTCACCTCGTCCGCAAGATCGAGTCGACGGCGCTCGGCGGCCTTGAGTTCGTCGGTTTTCGCGTGCATCGCTTGCGTGGCGTCGTTGATCGACACCGCGGCCGCCCGAAACGAACCGAGCATCCCGTTGAGCAGGACGCGTCGAAAGAACTTGCCTTCGCTCGCATGCTGCAAAGAAGCTGTCGCCTCACGCACGAAGGCGTCAGTCATGTCCAACATATGATTGATCGCATGGGCAAACGCTGCGATCTCAGGATCGCTACCGATCCGCAGCAACCGCGCTTCGAGGTGACCACGCGACGCCTGCTGGCAAACATCGGTGGCGCGGAGCAGCCATTCGCGCAGCGTGTCAGCACTCGCCACCTCGTCCGATGCGCTTTCGGAATCAGACGCGCCGGATGCAAGACCCGCTTCCGCGGCCCAACGGTCGCTTTCAGCAGGGTCGTATGGAGTTTCGTAGTCGCTGCTCATGATCGCTCACCGCGTCAGCGAGAAAATGAACTCGTCGTATGACATGCCTTGCTGCTCGAGCGTCTGCACCAGCACCGGTAGTGACGCCTGCCAGGCCTCGCGCGGGTTGCTGTGCCGCGCCTCGACCGCAGTCAGCTTCTTGTAGATCCCTTCGAACACCTTAACGGCCTGTCGATCCGGAACGCGCCGGTTCGAGTGGTACCCGACGATCCGACGATCATCGTCGAACGTTGGCGTGACGTGCGCAAACACCCAGTAATAGTCACCATACTTTGTACGATTGATCACGTACGCGAAGATCTCCCGACCCGCCTGAATCGTGTCCCACAGAAACTTGAAGACACATCGGGGCATCGCCGGGTGGCGGATGATGTTGTGATTCTTCCCGATCAACTCGGACTCGGTGTACTGCGCCACGCGCAGAAACACCTCGTTCGCGTACGTGATGCACCCGCGCGTATCGGTCTTGCTGACGATGATCTCGTCGTTGCCGAAGGTGCGCTCCACCCCGGTCAGGTGTCGCGTCCGCTGGGCTGGTGAGCTGACGGCGGCCATGCAGTGACGCTCTCCGATCCAATCAATCCTCTTGCCCGTATCGGCACGCATAGCCCCAGGCTTCAGAAATGGCGAAAGCGGTAACGGACCTGTATATAGTGGGTGAAATGACACACTAAGCCTTTCGCCGTGGCTCGATCGAAGAACCTCGGCCGCGCTTGTCAGGGACCATTTCGCTTTCGGCGCTCGGTGCGCCAAGCGACGCAGCGCGGGCCCAGCCGGGCGGACGTTCACCGCCGATTTTTCGCATTTTTTCCGGCTTTTGAGGTCGCAATGCAACCTTTTCGGCGTCTGCGGACTTGTATGGGCATAAGCGACCAGCATGACGGTCGCTCATTAGGTGCCAGAGGAGTCGATGGTGATGGAGATGCCCGCAATCGCTGCAGCCAGCAAACAACCGCTGGACGAGCCGGCGCTGATCGCCCGTGCCGGGAAGGACCGTAACGCCTTCGCTGCGCTGTATCGGCTGCACCATCCAGTCATCACGCGCTACGTGTACCGACGTGTCGGGGATCCGCACGTCGCAGAGGATCTCTCTTCCAACGTCTTCCTGGCAGCGCTGCGTTACTTCCCGCGGTATCGAAATCGCGGACTGCCGCTGCGCTCCTGGCTCTATCGCATCGCTTGTAACGAGGTCAACCGTTGGGCCCGGCGACAGCGGCGGCACGCCAACCGTCAGCTTTCGCTCGAGCTCGTCGGCACCGATTCGCGTATCGAGGACGTCACGTTGACCAGGGAGCTTGCCCGGGCTGCTCTGCTGACACTGGCGCCGAAGTATCAGACCGTACTCGCCTTGCACTACCTGGAAGGGCTATCCGTCGAGGAAGTGGCACGCACCGTCGGGTGCCGGCCGGGTACGGTGAAGTCGCGCCTGTCGCGCGGACGCGACGCGCTTCGCACGAAGTTGCAAAGGAGAATGTCGTGAAACCGTCGAAAGACCCCGTGGACGGCGCATTGGACATGCTGCGAAATGAATCGTGGACGGTCGATCCGTTCACGCCAGAGATGGAGAACCGACTCATGACACAACACGACCATCAACAAGCCCATCGGGCGCGATTCAACCGCTCGTCGGTCACCGCGGTTTCCTGCTTCGCACTGCTGCTGCTGGGTGGTGCCGCCTTCGCCGCCACCGACGGCATCTCGGCGCTGAAGCGGTTCCTGCAAATCGAGATCAACGGCAAGGTTACGGACATCGAACTGGACGAGAACGGCGAAAGCACGTTCGAAGTTGATACGGAGGACGGCGGAACCGCAACGGTGCACGTCCAGCATAAGCAGGACGAAGACTCCTACTCCACCACGGTCGAGGTTCAGAAAGAAGGCGGCATGGTCCGCAACGAAGATGGTGAGTGGGTGCCTTTCGAGGGTGAGATCGAAGAAGAGTTCGCGGTCGCAGCCATGCGTAAGGCAGGAGCGCCCGAGATGTTCACCGAAATGCGCGAAGGCTTCTCGCTCGAAGATGCGGCCAAGGAGACGCCCGCGGCGGAGTGGTCGAATGAGGACGGTACGCGCCGCGTGACGCTGCACATCGTCCCGGTCGACGGTAGCGATCGAGTCCGAGTGGCCGCGATCGGTCACAACTTCCACGGCCTTGACGAAGGGCTTTCGCTCGTCGGTATGTCGATGATGCCCGACCAGCCAGGGTTCGCCCCGAGCGTCAGCGTCGATGGCGACAACGTAACCGTCATCTGGGACAACGGTGCCGGCGAGGTCCGCGAGATGCAGTTCCGCTCGAGCCGGACCGCGACCAGCAATGGCAGGACGCCGGGCATCCCGCTGCCGCCGAACATGAACTTCCCCGGTGGCAACATCCGTGTCTCGGTCAACCCCGGCCAGAACGCTGGTGCGACGACGAACAAGACCGTCGACAGCTTCACGTTCGGGAAGCGCCGACCCGCTTCATCGCGACCGGATAACAGCGAGCTTCGCAAGCTGACCAGCAGCGATGCGTATCGCAACATGTCAATCGACGAGCCCGATGCCGAGTGGAAAGCAGAGGACGGTGCCCGGGTCGTGGCGCACGTGATCGACTATGGCAGCGACGAGCAGCTTGGCCTGCGGGTGCTGGTGAAGTCGGCCGGTGTGTTCCTCTTTTCCGACTTCATCCCGATCCACCTTCGTGACCACGAGCTCACTCTCGACGTCGACCGCGCCGAGGGCGCCATGACGGCAAACTGGTCCGACGCCGACGGGACCGTCGTGGAGACGCGAACGTACCCGTGGATTGCCGGCGAGCCGAGTGGGCGTGCGAAGTCAGGGTCGCCGACGTACAGCACACCGATCGGCGGAATGCGGCTGCTCGACAGCAGCGCCGGTCAAGGGGGCAAGGACGACTCAGAGTAGCCAATCCGCTCTCAATACTCCCGGTCGCTTGAGACCGCACGGCACGCGTCGCTCACCGTGGCGCGTGCCGTGCTGCGCAAAAGGCCCGTGGTTGCATCCCGCTACGAAGGCGAGGAAGGGGTAGAGCCCGTCGGAGCCGTCGAACCGGGAACCGATGGCGCTGCAATCACCGGCGTCCCCGGCCCGGTAAACTGGCCCTGCTGAATCGTCAGGAACTCGGGACGGATGATGCCGCCGGACATGATCGTGCGGACGGCGTCCTCGACATTCCAGTCGACTTCGGTCAGGTCGGCCCGCCGGAGGATCTGGAGATACCCGGTCGTCGGATTGGGGGTGGTGGGGATGAACACGGTCGCGAGCTCTTCCTGCGTCACCGAATCGTGAAACACGGCGGTAATGAACCCCACGCACCGCATTCGTTCGTGTGGAAAGGGAATCAGCGCGACGCGCTGGAAGTTCTGCGTCTGGTCGCCAGCGAAGGTTTCCAGGATCTGTTTCGATGAGCGATAGACCGTTTTGACGAACGGTACGCGGTCGACCACCGACTCGAGCGAGTGAATCAAGCGCCGACCGACAATGTTCGCGGCGAGCAAACCGATCGTGTACAGCAAGGTGAACGTCAGGACGACCGAGAAGATGGACACGCCAATCTGTACGCCTACCGGCAACTCGCGCAACTCCGTTGCCAGTGGCTGGTAGTCGACGAAGCCGATCGCGCGGACCCAGTCGGCGACAGTCGTGCTTTGCATGAGCCCCAGGATGACCCACGCCGACGCGTCGCGCATGAGCGTGAACAGGAACCGGATCAGCAGGATCGTGATCCAGATCGGCAGAACCAGTAGCAGCCCGGCAGTCAAGCGGGCACGGACCAGTGCCTTCAGCGTTGCTGCAAGCGACAGCCGTTTTCGGGGGTGCCCCTCTGGGTTGGACATGATCGTTCCAATCCTCCACTGCGGGATAGCCTACCGGCGCGCATTCCCAGCGCCTCCAGTCGGTATTCGGCTTCCGGTGACCGGCATTGCCCCCGAATTCTATACCCGGATCAGCGTGCGTGGTGCCCCGGCCTTCCAGGGTGGGGGACGTGTTTCGCGCACCAAGCCAACGTGTCCCCCAGGGTCGAACCCTGGGGCACCAAACCATATCTACCACCAGACGCAGGTGCTCATCCATCGCGCCGTTCGTGCGACCCTTCGGGTCACACGAGTGTTTTGACTTGATCAGTAACCATAGAGCGGTTGGAACTTGCCGCGCAAGTAAGCCATGTACGGCTCGGCGGATAACTCCTGTCCCGCCACTCGCTGAAGGAGTTCGGCCGGGCGGAACCGCTGGCCGTGCCGATGGACGTTCTCGCGCAGCCACTCCCGCAACGGTTCGAAGGACCCCTTGCGAAACTGCGCGTCCATATCCCCGAGATCACGCCGTGCCGCGTCGAAGAACTGCGCCGCGTAGAGGTTTCCGAGCTGGTAAGTCGGGAAGTAGCCAAAGGCCCCCATTGACCAGTGGATATCCTGGAGGCAGCCGCGCGCGTCGTCGGGCGGCGTGAGCCCCATCATCTGCTGCATCCCCGTGTTCCACGCCTCCGGAACGTCCCGAACCTCGAGTTGCTTCGAGAGCAGCCGCCGCTCCAGATCGAACCGCAGCATGATGTGCAGGCCATACGTGACCTCGTCAGCCTCGACGCGGATCAACGACGGCCGTACCGCGTTGATGGCAAAGTGCCAGTCATCGAGCGACACGCCTGCCATCGAGGAAAACGTCGCCTGCAAGTCCGGGTACATGTGCTCCCAGTACGCCCGGCTGCGCCCGACCATGTTCTCCCACATCCGCGACTGCGACTCGTGAATTCCCATCGACGTGTAATGCGCCATCGGCGTGCTCGCGTGCGCTGGATCCAACCCCTGTTCGTACAAGCCATGACCCGCCTCGTGCAACATGCCGAACAACGACTGCGGCAGATACTCGGCGTCATAGCGTGTCGTCAGGCGCACATCGAGCGGCGAAAGCGACGTGCAGAACGGATGTGTCGATACGTCGATCCGGCCGGCCGTTAGGTCGAAGTGCATCGCGCTGACCAGCTTCCGACAAAAGCGGGCCTGGTCGTCGACGGGGCAGTTGCGACGCAACACACCGAGATCCGGCTGCCGCGGCGCCGATCGGGTCGCTTCGACCAACTCCACCAATTGGGGTCGCAAGGACTCAAAGACGCTCGCGACAGTAGCCGCCCGCATTTCCGGCTCGAACTCGTCCATCAATGCGTCGTAAGGGTCGTCTTCGTAGCCGATTCGCTCCGCCACCTCGCGCTTCAGCTCGAGCAGGCGCTCGAGGTGCGGCGCAAAACGCGGAAAGTCGTTGTCCCGCCGCGCTTCCGTCCAGGCACTCTTCGCGATTGTCGACACGTGAGCGATGGTCTTGATCAGCTCCTGCGGAAGCTTCCGCGCCCGGTCGTGATCGCGACGCGCTTCGCGCAGGTTGGTTTCGACGACGGGGTCGTCGTTCGCACCGGCCGCTTCCGCCGACGCCAACGCCGCGGCAAACGCGTCCCCGACAAGCAGGTCGTGCGCCATCCCGGAAACCAGCGCAATCTGGTTGGCCCGTTCGCCCGCTGCCCGTAACGGCATGCCCGTTTCCTGGTCCCAATCCAACAGCGCGAGCACATATCGCAGCGAATAGTGATCCTTGAGCAGAGCCAGGAATCGGTCATATCCCGCGGAACCCATGCACATCTCCTCTAGCGGCCGGGGCGTAGGGACGCCGCGCCGCTCCGAACACACAACCTATCAAATCCGTCAGAGTCGGCCACCGTCCGCCACAACTGGAGAGCGTGCCCCGGCGAACGTCCGTGTTCCCGACACCGGGCCGAAGTGCCGATCGAACCTGCACGAACCCGGGATCGGGCGTGCAGGCGTGAACACTTCCCGTTTTATACGCTGATTCAACCGGAAAATCGAGACGTCGACGCCACGTCCAGCGGTTCAAAAAAGTCGCGATGAACGCCGCCGAACACAGAACAGTCTGTGACCTCTCACAAGAACCGGGTAATCAGCTCGCGGAAAAAACGAACGCCGCTGTGCTCAAAGTCGACGAACACCACGATCGAGAAGATCTGAAAATGCATCGTGACCAGCCAGCAAGCACCGCTCCATACCGGTCCCCGCGGCACCCACGGCGCCGGTAGCCGCGCACGCCAGGCTTCCCAGACGCGCTGCCACGCGAGCGCCAATGCCTGCAGCATGCCCCACGCGATGAAAGACCAACTGGCACCGTGCCAAACCGCGCAATAGCCAAACACCGCGATGAAGCCCATCGTCGGGACCATGCGGTTGCCACCGAGCGGGATGTAGACGTGATCGCGCAGCCAGGCGCCGACGGTCACGTGCCAGCGCCGCCAAAAAGTCCGCGTATCGGTCGCCAACGGAAGCCAATCGAAGTTGTTGTCCACTTCAATGCCGACCAGCAGCGACGTCACCTTCGCGAGTTCGTTGTAAGTCCACAGGATCAGGTAGATCTGAATCGGCAACAGGTAGTACAACCGAACGAGCGCCGCGAGCGAGTACTGCTCCGGAGCTGCGAAAAAGTCCGGCTGACCGGGCGCAACCCGCGGCGTGTTCTCCAGCACGAGCAACAGGCCAATCCCCCCCAACAAAAAGAGTCCGAAACGCCGCAGGACGGGAAACACCGGCGCCTGCTTGCGCGGCCGCCAGGTCTCGAGCCGTTCGAAGAACGTCGCCCGGCGCAGCACAGGTCCCAGCCGCATGCAAGGCGGATAGAGTATCCAGCAGATCGTATCGCCAAGCCGTGCCGGCTGATGCGGATCCCGCGCCAGTGCGACACCCCAATCGACATAGCGAAACAGGTAGTAGGCCAACCCCAGCGCATGGAGCGCCGCAATCGCTCCGTGCTCCCACCCGTAGTGCATCAGGTCGGGGTGCAACCAAAACGGCAACGCCATCAAATGCAGACCGATCCAGACCAGCGCGATCATTTGCCGCTGAGACAACCAGTCGCGCCGCCGCAATGCTCCAAGCGTGTAAACGAACGCCGCCCCTACGAGGATCAGGCCGAGAAAAATCGCGGTTGCCCGTGGATTGAGCGTGAGGACCAGCCACGCCAGGCTGCACAGCGCGATCGAAAGCCATCGGCTCCAGATCGCCAGCAGGCGCATGAGCGGCGCCAACGGTAGGAACAGCGCCAGCCCCATCGGCCCGGCAATCACCTGCCAGCCGCTCAGCGGCTCAGGTGCCGTCGTGACATTGAAGAGCGTACCGGGGATGAACCAGTCCAATCCGACTCCCTGCTAACGACACGGCGCCGCGCGCGTGCAAATCGCGGCGCCGCGACGCGGCTCAGGGCAGGATTGTGACCGTGGACTTGCCGGGTCGCAAGAGTTGGTAGACGAACGCGACGTCCTCGTTGTGCATGCGGACGCAGCCGGCCGAGGCTGCCTTGCCGATGGACTCGGGCTCGATCGTCCCGTGGATGCCGAAGCCGACCTCGCCGACACAATCACCCTCAATCCCTTTGAGACCGATCCAATGCTCGCCCAGTGGATTGGTCGGGTCATTGGGCTCGATGATGACCTTGCGTTCCGCGGACGCCGGCGGGTAATAGCGCGGATTGGGCAAGCGGTCCTTCACCTTCCAAAGCCCGGTCGGAGTTCCGGAATGCTTGCCCAGGCCGACCCGGTAACTACGCACGTAAACGTCCTGAAGGTACAGATCCATGCGGAACGCCGACTTGTAGATCTTCGCGTGGAACGGACCGCGCGGAACCTTGATCGACTTGCCCGCACGAATGTTCGGCCCCCGCATCTGATTGATCGTCATGATCACTTCGTAGGGCACACTGAACGTTCGACCGATGCGGTCGAGCGAGTCGCCGGACTCGATCTTGTACATTTCTACGATTGGATCGTTCTCGGGGCGATCCTTGGAGAAGACCGTCTCGTTCGCGATTCGCGTCAGCAGCGCACGGACCTCATTCTGCTCAGCATTGGTCAACCGCTTATTGAGCAGACTGTTGAGTGCGTGCCGCGCCTCGATCGGACGTCCTTGCTGATAGGTCCGGCGCGCCGATCCGATCGCCGCATTCCCCGTGGCCACCGAAAGCGGGCCGGGCCGTGGCAAGTCGTTGGCCGACGCGCCTGCGCGCTCGTCCTCCACACCCTCCAGGTCCGCATCTGCCTCGGCGTCGATCGGGTTCGCCGCGAGCGCCGCCTCCGCGACTGGCGGCCGAGTACCCCGTTGCGGCGTCAATACCTCGTCCGGCGGAGCGGTTACCGATGCCGGTTCCGACCCGTCCGAACCCGCGCCGGCTTCGGATGCGAGTTCACTTTCTGCGGTCAACGGCGGCGCGACGTTCCGCGGGCCGCCATCCGTCTCCGACGTTCGGCTGAAATACCACCACCCACCCCCGCCGACGATTCCGACCGCTACGACTGAAACGAGATACCGTGGCCATTGAGCCCGACGCCGGGAAGATCGATAACGTGCCATCCGCCTGAGTCCCTTCCGTTACTTCCATGAAACCGTCCCTGGTTCACCAAAGCACGCGCGCCCCGCGCGCCAACTCCGTCCGCTGCGGGACTCCGTATCCTATGGCAAAACGGGCGCAGCCGTCATTGGTTATCGGGGGGTTTTCCGACAGCAATGGACGATTGTTGCGCTAACGCGCAAAAACGACGACTGCGTCCCATCGGCCGCTCGCCAGAGGCGCGCACCCGTTCGGAACTCCCGAGTCCTGAGCCTAACTCGCTATAAAAAAAGAGGTTACAACGATCGCCACAATCAAGGTCGACTGAGGCTCGCAATCGTGTTTCACGTGAAACGCCGTTGTCCGATGTGTCACTCAGCGTTCGCCGAGGAAGGCGCGCATGGCGTCGAGGGTGGCTTTGCTCAGGTGGTGCTCGATTCCCTCGGCGTCGGTTTCAGCGTCCCCGGCGTTCACGCCGAGCTTTCGCAGAAATCGCACGACCAACTCGTGACGGGCCGCCGAGTCCTCGGCGAGGGTCTTGCCACGCTCGGTCAGAAAGATCGACCGGTACGGCTCCGACGTCACCAATCCTTCTCGCTTCAGACGGTTGATCGTCTTGGTGACCGTGACGTGCGAAACGCCGAGGCGTTCGGCGAGCTCGACCGTTCGGGCTTCGCCGCGCTCGACCGTCAACTGGGCAATCAGTTCGACGTAGTCCTCGGCAATCTCGGCCGAGTGGTCACGTCGGATGCGCGAGTGGCGCGCCGCCTGCTGCGCCGCTGCCCGACTGCGGGCCTCGTCGGCGGGCTTGCGCACTCGTGTGCTCTTCTTGGTGCTGCTGGTTTTCTTCGCCGGCATGCCAGCTTCCGTACCGGATCTCGTTTGTCGCTCGTTCTGGAAAGTCTAGCGATTCCGACGCGGGATTCCAATCGTCCTGGCCCGAACGCTGGAACTGTCCCGACATCCGTCGGTACGATTCGATCTGACGAGCAAAGGAGACCGATATGACGCGCGACGAAGCTTGGAACCTGCTGTGCGAATACACTGCGAGCGAATCGCTCCGCAAGCACGCGCTAGCAGTCGAGGCGGCGATGCGACACTATGCTGCGCTGGGTGGTGCCGACGAACATACGTGGGCGCTCGCGGGGCTTCTGCACGACTTCGACTACGAGCGGTGGCCGGAACCGCCGGACCATACGCGCGAGGGGGCACGTATTCTGCGTGAGCGCGCTCTCGACGAGGAGATCGTCGGCGCGATTCTGGCACACGCGAACTGGAACCTCGACGAATACCCCCGCGATCGCCCGATCCGCAAAACACTATTTGCCGTCGACGAACTGTGCGGCTTCATTACGGCATGCGCGCTCGTCCGTCCCGGCAAACTCGACGGCCTCGAGCCCAAGAGCGTCAAGAAGAAGATGAAGACCGCTTCGTTCGCGGCATCGGTCTCGCGCGACGACATCCGCGATGGCGCGCAGCTGCTCGATCTCGAACTGGACGACCATATCCGCAACTGCGTGACTGCCCTGACGCAAATCGCGCCGCAGCTCGGCCTGGACTAGAACGGAAACACACAAACTGCGCCGCTACCAGTCGCGTTCGACTTTCTTTTGGCGGGCGCGCTGACGCTTGGCGAGTGCTTCACGACGCGCCTTCTCGGCGTCGCGGACGAGTTGCAGCAGCCGTTCGGCCTGTTCCGGCGTCAACTCGATCGGAACCGGCGACTGCCCGTCGGCAGATTGTGCCTCCTGCTGTTCGCCTTGCTGCTCACCATCCTGGGGCTGCTGCTGAGACTCTTCTTCCTGCCCTTGCTGTCCGTCCGGCTGCGGCTGCTGCTCCTGGGAATCCGATTCGTTCCCTTCCTGCTGCTGTTGTTGCTGCTGATTGTCGCCTGACTGTTGCTGCGACTCCTGCTGATCCGACGAGTCCGACTGCTCCTGATCCTGCGACTGGTCCTGCTGCTGCTCATTCTGTTGCGAGTCGGACGGCTCTCCCTCCCCCTCTCCCTCCCCCTCCTGTTGCTGATCCTGATTCTCGTTCGGTTGGGAGGAGGGCTGGCTCGACGATTGTTCATCGAGCTTCTTCTTCAGTTGCGCCGCGAGTTCGAGATTGGCCCGCGCATCCTGGAGCGAAGGATCGAGCCGAATCGCGTCACGGTACTGCACGATCGCGCGGTCGAGCGCCTCGCGAACGGTGCCGGACTCCTGTTGATCGAATGCGGCAAGCGCCTCCTGGTAGGCGCAGTTTCCGAGGTTGTATCGGCTGCGGGCCTCGAACGCCGGCGTTCCTTGCGAAAGTGACTGCACCCAGGCCTCGCGCGCGTCCGCGATGCGTCCCAGTCGATACAGGGCTGCGGCCCGATTGTGCAACAACTCCGGCACCAGCGGCCCCACCAACTCGCCGCCTTCGGCCGCGGCATCGAAGCGATCAAGCGCCGTCTGGTAGTCGCCGCGCTCGTAGGCCGCGACCCCGGCACGAATCGCATCGCGTGGATCGCTGTCGCCGACCGCCGGCGCAACCAACCACAGCCCGGCCACTACGAACGCCGGTGCGACACTGGGTCTGCGCCATACAGCGACACGGCGCTGAGCCGTAGGTCGACATCCGAACGAACTGTCGTCCATGCGCTTCACGATCATGTCGATCCTCCTGACGGCAGTCCGGGTCTTGCGGCGAACGCGGAGGAGCGCGGCGCGTCGCGCAACAATGAGTCCAGCAGCAGCAGTAGCAATCCAGCGGCCGCGAACCAGTGAGACTGTAGCGGTGCCCCGTCCGTCTCCTCCTCCACCCGCTCGCGGTGGCGAATGCGCGGAACGACGATCTTTTGGTAGATTTCGCCGAGGTTGAAATTGCGCGTCCCGACCGGGATGAACGAATCGAAGTCCGAGACGGCGGCGATGCGGCGCAGGTCGTCGAAGTTCGCTTTGCTCCAGACGGTCTGGCCTTCGTACTTGAGGTAGTCTGTACCGCGGTCTGTGCTGACCGGAATTCTCGCCCCTTCGCGCTCATCGCCGAGCGCGATCGCGATCACGGGAATCTCGTGCTCGTTCCACAGCGCCGCAGCGGCCTGGACGGGATAGCTGTCGTGATCCTCTCCGTCGGTGATCAGCAGGATGACTTTGTGGGTGTCGAGGACGTCCTGGAACGCCTCGTTGGCCTTGCGGATCGCATCGCCGATCAGAGTGCCGCCGCGCGGACTGCTGCGGGTCGTGATGTCGTCGATCGCCATGCGCAGGAAGCCGTAGTCATCGGTCAGCGGACACGTCAGCGTGGGCACACCGGCGAAGGTGATGACCCCGACACGATCGCCGGCAAGCGCCGGAATGAGATCGTCGCGCAGGCTGATCTTGGCGCGTTCGAGGCGACTGGGCGCGATATCGCGCGCCAGCATGGACCGTGACACGTCGAGCAGCACCATGACGTCGACGTTGCGTTTGAAGACCCGCAGCGTCTCGGCGCCCCAGCGCGGACCCATGATTGCAATCACCAGCGCGACGAGCGTCGCAAAGATCAGCAGCGCACGGGCCGCTCCGCGCCACCAGGTGATCGGCGGTGCGAGTGCCGGCAGCAGGTGCGCGTCGCTGAACCGCGCCAGGCCGCGGCGCCGTTGCCAGACGGCATAGAGCACGCTGAGCGCCACCAGCGCCGCCGCCCAGATCAGGTGTACTGTATGCGGGTTGTCGAAGGCTACGCGCGTCACGGGATCTTCCTCAGCCACGTTGCCGCCAGCAGCGTCTGCAATGCGAGCAGCCCGAACGCAGCGACGAGCCAACCTAATGTCAGATCTCCCCAACGCTCGAAGCTGCGTTCCTCGGTTCGGGTTCGTTCCAGTGTATCGATCTCTTCGTAGATCTCCCGGAGTGCGTCGGCGCTGTCGGCCTTGAAGAACTTGCCCTTGGTCACCGTCGCGATGTGTCGCAGGTCCGAGTCATCGATCGGCCGCAGGAAGAAGCCGGAACGCTCGCCGGTACCGGCAAGGATCGTGTATACCTTGATATTGTGCAGCGCTGCCAACTCCCCGGCTTGGCGCGGCTCGACGATCCCCATGTTGTTCTGGCCGTCGGTCAGCAGGACGACGATCTTGCTCTTGATTGTATGCTGCTCCCCGGTGCCGCTCGTTCGCTTGAGGTCCTTGAGCCGTTCAACGGCAAGCGCCAGCCCGTCGCCGATGGCCGTACCATCTTCCTGACGCTGCCAGTTCGGATTGATCGTTCGTGTCTGCTCGAGGATCTCGAGAAGGCTGTCGCGATCGAGCGCCAACGGACAAACGCTGTCGGCGTACCGCGCAAACCGAATCATGCCGATCAGGTCGTTTGGCCGACCCTGTAGATCACTGTCGGGATTGCCGACAACGAACTCGCGGAAGACGTCCTTGACGATATCCAATCGGGTGCGCTGACGCCCGCGCGGCGCGAGATCTGTATCGTTCATGCTGCTGGAGACGTCGACCGCCATCTGGATCGCGATCCCTTCGGCGAACGTCCGGCTGGTCTGGTCCGCTTGCTGCGGTCGCGCCACGGCAACGATCAGGCACGCCAGCGCCGCCAGCCGAAGCACGGGGAGAATCCGGCGCAGACGCGCTGCAACCGAACCCCCGACCTCACGAACGATCGTCAATGTCGTGAAGCGAATGACCGGTCGGCGACTCGGCCGGTGCCAGAACCACCACAGCGCCGGCAGCAACAGCAGCCCGGCCAGCACCCAAGGGTAGCGCCAATAGAGCCACTCCGGTGTACCACTGAAATGCACAGGGCTCATGCGACTGGCTCCTGCGAAGCCGGAGCTTCCGCGTCGAGTGCGGCGGCCGCAGCAGCACTGGCGTTGACGAACGCGCGCGCCTTCTCCAAAGCACCCTCGGCGTCATCCGGCCCGGGCTCGAACGCCGCATACTTTACCAGGTCGCAGGCCTCGAGAAACTCGGCAAGCGGCCGGGGATCGGTCGGCAATCGCGTTTCGTCAACCGCCAGTACGCGCAAAAACTCCTCCGTCGTCATCTCGGGCGCTGCCAGGCGGAACTTGCCTTCCACGTAACGCCGAACGATCTCGCTGAGCTGGTAATAGTGCTCGCGGACGGCACCGTGCGTCGCCAATCCCCGAGCCGCAAGCTCGCGCAGGGCACGCAAGGCCCAAATCTCCGGCGGCAACGGCGGCGCCGTCGACGCCCCGCCGCCCGCAATTGCACGAACAACAACCGCCAGGACGAAGATCAGCACGACGATGACGCTGCCGATCGCGAAGTAGACCCACCAGGGCCAGCGCGGGATCGACGGAGCGTGCATCCCGGTAATTCCGCGCGGCGACATCATGCTGTCTTGGGTCGTCAGGACCGATCGCACCGATACTTCCAGCGGATCACTGGTCAACTCGGCGTCGTACGCGGACTCATTGAGTGCCGACGGATCATCAACAGGCTGGCTCGTGTATTGGACCGTAATCGGCGGAATCTCCACCGTACCGGTCGTGAGGACGTCCAGAACATACGTCTGCGACCACTCGCGTTCATCGTCGGCAGTTACGATCGGAAGTGGCGCGCGGGTGTCACTGACGTCGAATCCCGGCAGCGCTGTCGGCGCGTCGGGAAAAACGACCTCGTGCCGTTGTGGCGTGGTGACCCGCACATCAATTTCGAGCGGATCGCCGACCCATACTTCGGCCGGCGTTACTGAAACGACCAGCCGGAATGGGCCGCGCTCGACCACATCCTCCACACGCGACGGTTCGGGCGTCGGCGGCCGACAACCAACCCCGACAGCCAACCCGGACGCGACGACGATCAGCCACCACGCGCCTTGGCGCCGTGCGGCTCGCCCCTTCCCGCACGGAATCATCGACGGGTTCCTCGTTTCTTGAAGAACCGGCGCAACGGCTCCACGAACGATTCACCCGTCTCGACCTCGATCATGTCGAGACGCGTTCGACGAAATTCGGTCCGAAGCTGGTCGTCGCGCTCCGCGGCCAACGCGGCGAACCGCTTGCGAAAACGGCGCGAACTCGTGTCGACCAGCCAGCGCTCACCTGTTTCCGGATCTTCGAGCTCGACGAACCGCACGGGAGGCAGCGCCTTTTCACGTCGATCGCGGATCACGACCGGAATCAGGTCATGCCGATGGCGCAACACCCGTAGCGGCTGGGTGAACGCCGGGGACTGAAAGTCGCTGACGAGGAAAATAACGGCGCGACGCGTCATCACCCGGCTGACATACTCCAACGCCATTCCAACGTCTGTGCCGCGCCCGAGCGGCTGATGGTAAAGAAGCTCGCGGATGACGCGCAGCACGTGGCGCTTGCCCTTCTTGGCCGGGACGACGCGCTCGATCCGATCGGTAAACAGTATCAATCCGACCTTGTCGTTGTTCTGGATGGCCGAGAGCGCCAGCGTGGCCCCCAGCTCCGCCACCAGCTCGCTCTTGCGTTGGCGGTGCGTGCCGAACTCCTGCGAAGCGCTGATGTCGACGACCAGGACCACGGTCAGCTCACGCTCTTCACGATAGCTCTTGATGAACGGCCGACCGGTTCGGGCCGTGACGTTCCAGTCGATCGTCCGGACGTCGTCCCCCGGCTGGTACTCGCGAACCTCCTCGAACTCCATCCCGCGTCCCTTGAATGCGGAGTGGTATTGCCCGGCGAGAAGGTCATTGACCATCGCCGACGTCAGAATCTGAATGCGGCGGACTTTCTTGAGGATCTCCGTCGGAATCATCGCGTCATCCCTGCAATCCTGGTCGGCGTCCGGCCACGACGTCTACGCCGATCGTCCTGCTATATGCCATACGAAAGACGGCCGGGACCGTCAAGACCGCTCGCATTTGTCCGCGACGGACGAGCGAGCACGTTCCCAACACTGGCGGGCAAGCCGCCAGTGCCACCCAATCACGAGCCCCGAGCGCGAGCGAGGGGTCCAATGGCGGGCGAAACACCCGACCCACCCTTGGCAAGCGCACGGCCCGAACACTGGCGGACGAGCCGCCAGTGCCACCCAATCACGAGCCCCGAGCGCGGGCGACGGGTCCAATGGCAGGCGAGACACCCGACCCACCCTTGGCAAGCGCACGGCCCGAACACTGGCGGACAAGCCGCCAGTGCCACCCGATCGGTTTGCCAGGGCCGCACGCGATCGGTAGACTTCCGCCAATTCAGCTCATTTCCGCGCGACGAAGGAGCCAAGACGAATGGCATCCAGGCCCAAGGAGCAGTGGGGAACGAAGGTCGGCGTGATCCTCGCGGTCGCCGGTTCGGCCGTCGGCCTCGGTAACTTCCTGCGATTCCCCGGCCAGGCGGCTCAGAACGGCGGCGGGGCCTTTATGATCCCCTACTTCCTCGCGCTGGTTCTCATCGCGATCCCGATGTGCTGGGCCGAGTGGACCATGGGGCGCTACGGCGGCCGCTTCGGATTCAACTCCTGTCCGGCGATCTTCGGCGTCATCGGACGCAACAAGTTCTGGCGCTTCTCGGGTGTGCTCGGACTGCTGATCCCGGTCGGCGTCTATATGTACTACGTTTACCTGGAGGCGTGGTGCCTGGGGTATGCCTGGTCCTACTTCACCGGCGACATCGTCAACCAGCTCGGCACGGCTCCGGCCGAGTACGCCAGCAATAGCGGGAAGTTCTTCGACAAGTTCGTCGGGGCGGAAGCGGACGGACTCACCAGTGCCGGTGGGGGCATTCAAAGCGCGGTGTTCTTCTGGCTGATCACGTTCACGCTCAACTTCATCCTGATCTATCGCGGGATCGCCAAGGGTATCGAGCGTTTTTGCATCATCGCGATGCCCATCATGACGGTCTGCGCGTTCCTGGTGCTGATTCGCGTACTGACGCTGGGGACGCCGGACCCCGCTCATCCAGAGCAGAACGTCGTAAACGGCCTAGCCTTCATGTGGAACCCCAAGGCCGGGCCGGGCGAACCCTGGTGGTATGCATTGGCGGACGCCGAGGTTTGGCTGGCGGCTTGTGGTCAGGTCTTTTTCAGCCTCTCGGTCGGATTCGGCATCATCGTCAACTATGCCAGTTATCTCCGTCAGGATGACGACGTCGTGCTCTCGGGCCTGACGGCCGCGTCGACGAACGAGTTCTTCGAGGTCTGCCTCGGCGGTTTGATCACGCTGCCGGCCGCCTTCGTGTTCCTGGGGGTTGCGGGTGCCACGTCCGGCGCCGCGGGGGGTACGTTCGGATTGGGCTTTAACACGCTGCCCGCGGTGTTCATGCACATGCCGGAAGTCGGCGGGTTCCAGACCGGGCGGGTCGTTGGTTTTCTGTGGTTCTTCATGCTGTTCCTGGCGGCAATCACGAGTTCGCTTTCGATGCTCCAGCCGGCCATCGCGTTTCTCGAGGAAGGGCTGGGCATCGGCCGGCGCGCGTCGGTTGCGCTCCTGGGGCTGATCACCGCACTCGGTTCGTTTTTCGTGATCTACTTCAGCAAGGGTCTGGTCGCACTCGACACAATCGACTTCTGGGTCGGAACCGCCATGATCTTCGTGCTGGCGATGGTCGAGGTAGTGCTGTTCGGGTGGGTGATGGGGGTTGAACGTGGCTTCGAAGAAGCGCACCGCGGCGCCGCGATTCGAATCCCGGCGTTCTTCAAGTTCATCATCAAGTACGTTTCGCCGACCTTCCTGTTCGTGATCTTCGTCATGTGGTGCATGAACAACCTGCCGGCCCGGATCGAGGGAATCGCTGCGGGCGGAGTCGCGCTGGGGGCCATCATGGTGCTGGCGGCGCTGTTCATCTTCCTTACGCTGCTGGTTGCGATCGCCGGACCGCGGTGGCAAGCGGAGACGCTGGATACGCATAAGACACGCGGATTCCCGGTCGGAGGTGGACAATGATCGCGTGGCTGATCGCTCAAGCGACCACGACCTCCGCGCCAGCCGTCACCGAGATGACCGCGATGGGGTGGGTGTTCATGATTACGTCGATCACCAGCGTCACCATTCTCGTCAGTTTCTGCTACTTTAAAGTGCTGACGCGCCCTTCGACGGTCGAACATATGCACGCCCCGCTGGACATCGATACGCGCGATCAAGGGACGTGATGGCGCCCGTCAGACGCCTGGCGTTGCTCGACGCGCGGCGCAAATGAAGGCGAGTACTCCGGTGGCCAGGAACACGGCCTTGATCGACGCCACGATCCAGTGTGGGAGCCCGGAGGGATCGGCCTCTTGTGCGGCCAGCTGCCCGAAGAAGCTGTAGTACATTCCCCCGCAGAAAACGCCCCATGCGCCGACGAGCCACGCGGGACCGGATGCTCGGCCGGACGTACAGGCCCAGGCCGAACTGAGTAGCAAGGCACCCAGCAAATAGTCATCCACATAGAGGGGCAGCTCGCTGAAATCGGTGCGTCGCCGACACGTCTCGATGACGGGCAACAATGCCCCCATCCCATATGCGGCGAGGATCTCGAACGGCGGGCGCGCCGCCCCGGCGAATGAAACGCGCATCGCAATCCTCCGGTACGAGCACAGCGGGCGCCCAGGCGGCGCGGCGCTAGGGTACGCGGCTGATTTCAGTAGCGCGGCCTTCCAGCGTCAATAGCGTGAGTTCCGGCGGACACAGGAACCGCACTGGCGGCGCGACGCTCCGTTCCATACCGACGCCGCGGCTGACATAGATGGGCGTGTCGTTCAACGTATGAAGGCCGCCGGCGGCAACGTGACGCGGGACCCGTGACAGGGTAATCAACGGTCCGACGCCTGGGAACACGACTTGGCCGCCGTGCGTGTGGCCGGCCACCACGAGATCGATGTTGACGTCCGGTTCGAGCGTCAGCGCGACGTCCGGCCGATGCGCGATCAGGATCCGCGCGTCGGCTTCCGTCCGGGCCAACTCTCGAATCGTGCGTTGGGCAGCATCTGCATGGTAGCGCAAGGCGACACCGCCGACGGCGATTCGCCCGACCCGGGTGTCAATGACGGCGATCTCGTTGTCCAGAAAACGAATGTCCGTTCCGTCAAAGAACACCGGCATGCGGTGCACCCGGTCGGTGTCACCGGCGACCGAGAATCCCCCATAAGTGGCACGGAGGCCCGCGAACCAATGCGCGAACTCTGAGCGGCGCTTCTTGTAGCGTTTCGTGCTGCCCTGAAAGTAGTCGCCGGTGAGGAGCAGCAGGTCGGGCTGCAGATCGTTGATCGTGTCGCGCACGGCGTGCTCGTATGAGGAGATCGACTCCGTCTGAAGGTCCGCGACGACGGCGACGCGGAGGGGAGTCTCACGCAGCAACCCCGGTAACGCGACCGTTTCTCGTTCCACCCGAAGCTGGTAAGGGCTGATGTAGGAGGAATGGAACCCGATTGCCCCGGGAACGAGCAATCCAAGACCAATCATGCCGGCGATGGGCTGCCGGCGCCGCTCCGATGCCATGGGTTGCAAAACCGACCAAAGCGTGCAGACCCCCACGCTGGGCAGCAAGATCATCAGGATCAAGTACGCCTCGTGAATAACCGCGAACAAGGAACGGGTAACGACACTGACGGTGACCAGCCCGATTCCACCGAGCAACGTGACCATCATCATCCCCGCGACGAGCGTTCGGGCGCCGGTCGGCGGTCGACGTCGGGGCCAGAGGCAGACCAGCAGGATCGTTAGCACCTGCATCGCGGTCCCGACGTACAACAGAATGCGAAAAAGCTGGATTTCGTCCATTGCTGCTTCCTGTCCCGTCCTATCGGCGGCGTTTGGTGACGGCTTTCCCCCGGGAAATGACCGCGGGCGGTCGATTGTACGGAAACGTACGGGGGGCAATCCCCCGGGTTCGCGTCAGAAGCGTGCGAATTATCGGTTTTGGTCTCTCGGGCGCAAGATCCACAGCCCACCTTGCAGGAATGTGTCGTTCGGGGCGAATTTTGTTGTTCAGTGCAGGGAACCGATCTATCCTTTGCGTACTCTAAGCGTGGATTGGAAGAGTTCGACGAAGTTCCGATAAATCGGGGTTGTCAATGAGCACGCTTGAACGACAAGTAGCGATGGCCCGTCGGCGATTGCTGACCAATTCCTTCCTGCACTGGCTGACGCTTGGGCTGCTGGTCGCGGCTGGAGTCTGGGCGCTGGCGGTGTTGGTTGATCGCTGTTTTGCGCTGGAGATGCCGCTGTGGTCGATTGCCGGTGGCGCGGCGGTGCTGGCGTTGTTCATCGGCCTGACGGGGATGATGCGGAGCGGGATTGACCCGCTGCTGTCGGCGGTGACGCTCGACCAGCGTAGCGGGATGAAGGAACGCCTGAGCACGGCGTTGCTCGTAAGCGGTATGGAAGACGAGTTTGCACGGGCGGCGTACCGGGACGGTCTCGAGGCCGCTGGTCGGATCCACGTTCCGTCGCAGATACCGGTGAGGAACCCCCCTTGGACGCCTTGGTCGTTCGCGGGTCTGACGGTGGCGGCGCTGGTGTTCTGGCTGATGCCGCCGTTGAACCTGCTCAGCGCGGACCCCACCCCGTCGATGGAATCGCGCGACGCGTTGCGTCAGGAACAGCAGACGATCAATGAAGAGCTCAAGGCGAAGATGGCGCGGATCGAGCAGCTGACGGAGAGCAACCCGGCGCTGAAGGACCTGGAGATCGACCTCGAGCCGTTGGAGATGCCGGAGACGCCGGACTTGACGCAGGAGGATCTTCGCCGGGAGGCGCTGAAGAAGATCGACCGGCTCAATGACAAGCTGGAAAGTCAGATGGACGTCGAGATGAAGGAGCAGGTCGACGCGTTCAAGCGGATGATGGCCCAGCTCAGTCCGTCGACCGGTACCGATCCGGTGTCGAAGTTGAGCCGGAGCTTGGCGGAGGGCAATCTCCAGAACGCCCAGGAGGCGTTGAAGGATCTCAAGGACAAGTTGGAAGAGGCGGAGAAATCGGACGATCCGGAGACCCGCAAGACGGCCCAGAAGATGCAGGATCAGCTGAAGCGGCTGAGTCAGCAGATGGACAAGCTGGATGCGCAGAAGCAGATGGCGATGGAGTTGCAGAAGCGGGCTGGAATGTCGGGGGAAGACGCCAAGAAGCTCATGGAACAGCTTTCCAAGATGGACCCGAACGAGCTGGCCAAGCAACTGCAACAGCAGCTCGCACAGCAGGGCATGGATCAGCAGCAGGCGCAGCAGTTGGCGCAGAAGATCCAAAAGCAGGCGCAGGCACAGCAATCCTGCCAGAACATGGCACAAAGCCTCGCGCAAGCCGCCCAATCACTGGCGCAGCAACAGGGTCAGCAGTCCAGTGATGGCAGCGGTGGTCAAGCCTCGTCGGCCAGCGCGCTGTCTGACGCGATGAACCAGCTCTCACAGATGGAAATGAACGAGCAGATGATGAACGAGCTGGAGGCCCAGATCGCAGACCTCAACAACCTGCGGGACAACGTCGGTCAGGGTGCCTGTCAGAACCCCGGCTTTGGCAACCGCGATGGTCAGCCGATGGACCCGAACAGTGTCGGCGGTCAGGGGCCGCAGTATGGCCTCGGATATGGATCGCGGATCGGCGCGGAACGGGTCGCTCACGATTTCTCGCCCACCAAGGCCAACACACGAGTCACGGATGGAGAGATCATCGGGAAGATGATGGTGGATGTGTCGCAACTCAAGGGGGAGGCCGCCGCCCAGGTGCGGGACGTCGTCTTGAGCGCGAAGGCGGAGGCGGAGAACGAGGTGGCTCAAAACAAGATCCCACGCCTCTATCACAAGGCGATGAAGGGCTACTTCGACCGGACAGCACAGCTTGCGGACAAGGCCGAATAGACGACATCAGGAGTGATGTGAGACTCGCCGACTGGTTGAGTGACGCGTCCCCCACCCTAGAAGGGTGGGGCACCTCGGCAAGAGCGGTCCCCGGGAATCCAGGATGGGGCAGGCGTCTCGTTCGCCGTTATTGACCCGTCGCTTGCGCTCGGGGCTCGTTGGGTCAGGTGTCCCGTTCGCGCTGGGCGCGGTGGCGCAGATACCCGGCAGCGCTATGCGGGCCTGCTTCCCGGGTCGGGTTGCAGGACTTGCGCGGGCTATCTATAGTCGTGCCGAGCTGTCAAGCGAAGACGGCGCAACAAGGCTCGCGGCGAAATGATTTCTTGCGGCGGGCTTCCCGGAGATCGAGCGATGCCGGTTTACGAGTACACGTGTCGGGATTGTGGGGAGCGGTTTGAGCTGTTGCACCGCTCTCAGCTGTCGCGCCCGTCAGCCGCGTGCCCACATTGCGAGAGTCGGCGCGTGTCGCGCGAGTTCAGCGTTTTCGCTGCCGGCAAGTCGCGCGAAGGGCAGCCTGTGCCGCCGAATGGTGGTTGCGGCCGTTGCGGCGACCCCAACGGCTCCTGCAATTGGGATTGACCTTGCAGAACATGCCATCGAACAAACCGCGCGCCGACCGTGCTGTTCTGGCCGGCATCCTGAGTTGGATCCTGCCCGGTGCGGGGCATTTCTACCTTGGACATCGTGGATTTGCGGCGGTCTTCCTGGTTGCGATCTCGACGCCGTACGCGGTCGGGCTTGCGATCGGCGGCATCAAGAACTCGGTCAATCCGTGGAGCAACCGCTGGCTGTTCATGGCGGAGTTGGGTACCGGTGGTTATACGACCGCGGCGCTGCTCGCGAACCGAACGATGAGTGAACTCCCGGCGGACGTTGTTTCGCAGGTGATTGCGAAGAACGGACGTTGGTATCAATCGCTCTCGCCGACCCAGCGGGAACGGTACCAGGCGGCGCTGGTGAAGTACGTCAGCTTTTTCCCCGAGTCCGACCTGGCTCAGATTTACCTGGCGACGGCGGGCCTGTTGAACATCTTGTGCATTATCGACGCCATCGCACGGGCGGCGACTGGGGGCTTGCCGACATTTCGTCCGCACACGGAGACGGAGGCCGACGGCGGTGGATAGTGTGCTGGCAACGTTGTTTGTACACCCGTTGACGCTGCCGGCCGGGGCGCGGCTGTGGATGGTGATCCCGCTGGTCCTGTGTATTGCGGTCGTTTATCGCGCGACGCGGTCCCGGCAGGTTGCTGAGTTACCGCTGGCGTCGCTCAAGGCAGCGCTCAACATTCTGGTGGGGATGGTGGCCATTGCGGTCGGCTTCTACGGCTTGCACGAAGCGGTCCTGCGCTGGGGAATGTAGGAACGCGTACGCTGCGGCGCTTTGGTTGAACGTGGCGGTGGCTGGCGGATAATAGCGTCATGGACGCGACGCAACACAAGCCTGGCCGATACGCGATCCTCTGGGTCGTGCTGATTCCGGCGTTACTCGTAGGGTTTGGCGGATACTGGTTACTGACGAGCGGGCAGCCGAACGCGCGGGCAGCGCCGTCGGCGCGCCAGTCCGTCCCCGGTGCAGCGACCAGCGTGGTCCCGCACGAAGCATGGCAACCCAGTCAGACGGGGGCGACGTATCGCGGTTTGGCCCTGCAAATGCGTACGGGTTTCGACCCCGGTCGTTACTACAAACCGGCCATCGACGAGATCGCCGAGTTGGGGGCCAACACGGTACTGCTCAGCATGGCGGGGTTCATGGAGCATGCCCGGGCACAGTCGATTTTCATCGACGTCCGTAAGGGTCCCAGCCCCGCACAGTTCAAGGAACTCATCGCGTATGCGCGGCAGCGCGGCCTGCGGGTCTTCGTCATGCCGATCCTGCTGCTGACCAAGCCGCGCGGTAGTGAGTGGCGCGGCGTGCTGGACCCGCCGGACTGGAAGGACTGGTGGCGGCAGTACGAAGAGTTCGTCGTGCATTTCGCGGACATCGCGCGCGACGGCGGAGCCGAGGGACTGCTGGTCGGTTCCGAACTGGTTTCGACGGAGAAGTACACGTCGCAATGGGTCCGCGTCATCGCGACGGTCCGCAAGCACTTCCCGGAGGGCAAGCTCGGCTACTCGGCAAACTGGGACCACTACAAGCCGATCGGTTTTTGGGACAAGCTCGATTTCGTCGGGATGACCAGTTACTACACGCTCGCCGACGAGGCAAATCCGTCTGTTGCACAGATCGTCGAGCGGTGGAAACCGATTCACCGCGAAATCATGGCGTGGCGGACCAAAATCAACAAACCGCTCATGCTGACCGAGGTCGGCTGGTGTAGTCAGGAGGGAGCCGCCCGGGCCCCCTGGAACTATTATCAATCCATGCGCGCAACGCCGGCGGGAATGGAAGAACAGCGTCGTTTGTACGAGGCGTTTCTGCGCGTCTGGGACGGCACAGGCGGCCTGGAAGGCGTGATCTGGTGGGAATGGACCGACGGTCCGGGCGGTCCAGGCGACTACGGGTATACGCCGAAGAACAAACCGGCCGCGGATGTGCTACGAACGTGGTTTCGCGCCGGGGCGTCGCGAAAGTAGAATGGTCGCGGCTGGCGAGCGCCTCACGCGGGATCACGGCTGACACCGCCGACCGCGACATGTCGACGCTGAAGGAGGATCGAAGCATGTTGCACGACGATACGGTTCGGAGCGCGCAGACCCTGCGCGTGAGGATTTCGATGGCGCTGTTGGCAGCCATCGGGGGCATCAGCACAGGTGTTGGGGCGGAGTTTCACGGCCTCGGCGACCTGCCCGGCGGCCTCGTTGGCAGCTCGGCAAACGGTGTTTCCGGCGATGGGTTGGTGGTCGTCGGGTTCTCGCAGTCCACCAATGGGACAGAGGCCTTCCGTTGGGCCGCGGACGTAATGACCGGAATCGGCGACCTAGCGGGCGGACCGTTTCTGAGCTTCGCCCAGGCCGCCTCGGCCGACGGCGCCGTCGTGGTAGGGACCGCGTTCGGGAGCGATGGGTCAGAAGCATTTCGCTGGACAATGGCGGATGGGATCACCGGCATCGGCGATCTGCCCGGCGCCGTTTTCGGGAGCATCGGCCGGGACGTGTCCGCGGACGGACAGGTTGTCGTCGGTCAAGGCACATCGACCAGCGGTTTCGAGGCGTTCCGCTGGACGCCCGGCGGTGGCCTCGAAGGGATCGGCGATCTCGAAGGCAGCTTCTTCGAGAGTCTGGCACTCGCCGTATCGGCGGATGGAACGGTCATCGTCGGAGACGGAACCTCGGAGAATGGCGCCGAAGCGTTTCGCTGGACCGCTACGGGCGGCATCGTCGGACTGGGCGATCTGGCCGGCGGCACCTTCGCAAGCAGCGCAAATGCAATCTCGTCCGACGGGCAGGTGGTCTCCGGCACCGGCCGCTCCGCAAACGGGCCGGAGGCGTTCCGCTGGACAGAGGCCGGCGGCATGGTTGGGCTCGGCGATCTTGCGGGTGGCGGATTCAATAGCAGTGCGCGCGCGATGTCGGCCGACGGGTCGCGGATCGTCGGCCAGGGAAGCACCGCCGACGGCGACCGCGCCTTTCTCTGGACCGTCGCGGACGGCATGCAGAACCTGCGCGACGTGCTCATCGACGAGTACGGTCTGGCTGCGGAACTGACCGACTGGACCTTACAGTCGGCCAACGGCATCAGCGACGATGGAACCGTCATCGTGGGCACCGGCATCAACCCGGATGGCGTTATCGAAGCCTGGCGCGCCGAGTTGACGCCGACCGGACCGCTCACTGGCGACCTCAACTGCGACGGCACGGTCAGCGTCGGGGACATCAACGCGTTCGTACTTGCGCTGACGAATCCGACGGCGTATGCGAAGCAGTTTCCAGACTGTGACATTCTGGCGGGTGACTGCACCGGAGATGAGCAGGTCAGCGTCGGCGATATCAACTGTTTCGTGGCGCTGGTAACGGGCGGATGATCGGGTGGACGGGTGCGGGCGACAACGCGGTCGGGTGAACCGCAGCGCCCGCTTGGCCTGCTCGGAGTGCGGCGGGGTTTAGAAGGACATATCGTCGTCGTCGAGGGCCGCGGCGGGTTGCTCGCGAACACCGACGAACGGTTCGAGCAGGCTGCGGACCTGTTCGGGCCGGAACGGCTTGCGCAGGTAACCCTTGGCGCCCGTTTCGACGAGCTTCTCGATGCGCGTCTCGCTGCCCTCTGTCGACGCGATGATGATGGGGATCTGCGAGAGCTTCGGATCGTCGGCGATACGTTCCATGAACTGCACGCCGCCCATGACGGGCATATTGATATCGAGCATGATGACGTCGACGTGCGCCTGGCCGAGCTTGGCGAAGGCCTCGATTCCGTTGGATGCCTCGATGATCTCGGCCACGTCCAGCCCGGCGAGTTCGAGGGTTCGTCGGATCATCCGGCGCATCGTCGCCGAGTCGTCCACAATGAGGATATTGGCCGCCATGATTTACACCCCGGCTTCGCTTGCAAACAAGGAACGAACATCCTTGACCTCGGTGATCGTTTCGAGCCCGATGCGTTCCAAGTCGGGCTCCTTGAGGCCATACCGTTTGATGATTTCCGGGTGCGCCCGATAGGCGAGTCCGTCGTAGCCGCCGCCGATGCCGGTGGAGAGCGCGATGGTGTCCGCAATGTGGGTCAGGTCCACGAGCACGTCCTCCTCGCATTCGTCGGGAGTGTGATGGAACCGGATGCACTTGATGATGGACGGCGGCAGGCCCCAGCATTCCGCCAGGCGCGCCCCGGCCTCCGCGTGCGTAAAGCCGAGCACGCTCGACTCGGCTTCGAGGAACGAATGGCCCTCCTCGGAAACCAGCCGCAGGATCGTGGCGTAGTCGTCCGCGACGCATTCGTTCAGCACAACCTTGCCGATGTCGTGCAGTAGCCCGGCCGTGTAGATCGCACCGGTGTCACGTCGCTTCAAGTAGGCGGCAAGCGTCTGACCAGCGAGCGCGGTCGCGATCGAGTGTTGCCAGAGCGCCCCTTCGAACAGCCCGTAGCCTTCTTGCGGCGCTTCGAGCACGCTCTGGGTATTTGCCGCCAGCACGAGTTGCAGAACACGCCCGGTACCGACGAGCTTGACTGCCTCTTCGACCGATTCGATGCGACGAACGACGCCGGAAGCGGCGGAGTTCGCGATGCGCAGCAAGTCGGTCGTGAGGATCGGATCGTAGCGCAGAACGTCGACGATGTCGCCGATCGGAGTGGACGGGTCGCTGACCATTCCGATCAACCGGACGGTGGTGTCGCGCATCCGCGGCAGCGACTCGACCCGTTCGATGAGCTGCTGAATGGTCTGCGTCATCAGAGGACCTCCTCGGTACCGCGAAAGCGGATGCTCGTCCGCCCGGTGCCGACCTCCAGCCGCAACGTTCGGCTGAGGCTGCCGCCGACGTGCTCGGTCTCGACCATCACGCCATTCTTCCAGAAGATCTTTCGAAGCGCCAGATAGTTGCGTTTCCCGATGTTGAACGTCCCCTGCGCGTCCAGCAGCTGGGAACCGCCGGCGATCTTGACCACGATACGGGTCTTGCTGGCGCCCAGCTCATAGGCCGCCCGAAACAGCTTGGGGATGCCGGTGTCGCAGAACATCGCCGGGTTGGCCTTGGCCTTCTCGGCGGAGATGGAGGACTCGGGCAGCATGTAGTGCAGCATGCCGGCCACCTTGGCCACCGGGTCCCACAGTGCGACGCCGATACAGCTTCCGAGCGAGTAGGTGACGAGCGTCTTGTCGACGTCGCCGGAGACTGCCAGGTCCGCGATATCGACGACGATGTCGTTCTTCGATCGGCGCTGGAGCGCAGTCTGCCCGGGTTTCTTCTGTTCAACGCTGGTCGAGCTCATTCCGCCGCCTGGTTCCGTTCAGGATGGTTCTGGAAAGTGCCGGAGGAGCCCCCGTCGGGCTCCTCCCGGCCAGCCTTCACCCTGCGAATCAGAACTCAGCCAGGTCGGCGAGACTTTCGAAGGCGGCGTCATCGGAGCCGTTGGAGGTCGCCGTACGCCCGTTAGCCTTCGGTTTGGCCGACGGGGCGGGCTTGGATCCGCCACCGAATGGCGACCCGGCGCCTTCTTCGCTGACCTTGAACGAATCGACCATCTCCTTGAGCGAGACCGCCTGGGCGTTCATCTCTTCGGACGCACTGGCGGACTCTTCGGCACCCGCAGCGTTCTGTTGCGTGACCTTGTCCATCTGCGTGACCGCGTTGTTGATCTGCTCGATGCCCTGGGCCTGTTCCGAGCAAGCGGTATTGATGCCGTTGATCAGTTCGGCGACCTTCCCGATGTTCTCGACGATCGAGTCGAGCGCCTTGGCCGCTTCGCCGGTGACCGACGTGCCTTCCTTCGCCCGGTTCACCGAGTTTTCGATCAGCGCCGTCGTTTCCTTTGCGGCCTGGGCACTGCGCTGAGCCAGGTTTCGAACCTCTTCGGCGACGACTGCGAAGCCCTTGCCATGCTCGCCGGCCCGTGCGGCTTCCACGGCCGCGTTCAAGGCGAGCAGGTTGGTCTGGAACGCGATCTCCTCGATGACCTTGATGATCTTCGAGATCTGCTCCGACGCATCGGTGATCCCGGACATCGTGCCGGTCAGGCGCTTCATGATGTCCGTGCCTTCCAGCGCCGACTTGCGTGCCTGGCCGCTGAGCTCGTCGGCCTTGCCGGCGTTCTCGGCGTTGGTCCGCGTCATGGCGGTCATCTCTTCGAGCGCGCTGGACGTCTCTTCGAGCGAAGAGGCCTGCTCACTGGCACCTTCAGCGAGCTGTTGCGACGACGAGCTGACTTCGGTCGCACCGGCACCCACCTGCTCGACCGCTTCCTTGATCTTGACGATCAGCTCGCGCAGGTTTCCGATCATCTTCCGCATGCCTTCCGCCATCTGGCCGACCGCGTCGTCGCCCTCGATGGCGACGTCCGTGGTCAGGTCGCCGTTGGCGGCCGAGTTGACGGTCTCCAGCAGGACCGAGACCTTCTCGCGCAGCTCCGCTTCGCGCTGCTGGGCTTCTTCGGACATGCGCTTGGTGTCTTCTTCGAGCTTGAGTCGCTCGGTGATGTTCTCCCACGTGACCATCGGGCCAACGTATTCGTTATTGTTGTCATAGATCGCGCTGACCAGCAGATCGAGCGTCTGGTCGCCGAGCTGGATGTTCGCCTGGTGCGGAAGGTTCTTGGGATCTGCGAGAATCTGCCGCGGACCGGCCGGGTTCTTGTGGAAGATATCGATGCAGCTTCCAACGACCTTGTCGAGCGGCACCGGCAGGTAGTGCTGGTACGGCTGCAGGTTCTTGACAGTCGCCGGGTTGACGTACGTGATCGTCAGGTCCTTGTCGGCCAGGATGATGTTGACCGGCGCGTTCTCGATCATCGCCGTCTTCATCGACGACTCGAAGTCGGCCTTGAGCTTCGCCGTCACGACGCTCCAGGTGACCATCGGTCCGAGGAATTCGCCGTCGGCGTCGAAGATCGGGCTGACCAGCAGGTCAAGTTTCTCGGGTCCGACCTGAATGATCGCCTGCCGCGGCAGGTTGGCCTTCGGGTTGCCGAGGATGCCGCGCTGGTAGCTCGGATCCTTGTGGAAGAAGTCGACGCTCTTCCCGATGATGTCGTCCGCCGAGCAAGGCAGGTACTGCTCAACCGTCTTCAAGGTCTTGAGCGAGATGGGGTTCATGTAGGTGATGTTCAGGTCCTTGTCGGCCAACATCACCGGCGTCGGCGAGTTCTCCACCATCTGCTGCAGGCGCTTCTGCTCTGCCTCGGCCTTGAGCTTTTGCGTGACCACGCTCCAGGTGACCATCGGTCCGAGGAAGTTATCCTCGTCATCGAAGATGCCGCTGACCAGCAGGTCGAGCTTCTCCGGGCCGACCTGGATGATCGCCTGTCGCGGAAGCGTGCGCTTCGGATCACGCAGGATGCCGCGCTGGTATGACGGGTCCTTATGGAAGAAGTCGATGTTCTTCCCGACGATTTCTTCCGCCGTACAGGGCAGGTACTGCTGTACGCTCTTGAGTGTCTCGAGCGAGATCGGATTCATGTAGGTGATGTTGAAGTCGGCGTCCGCCAGAATCACCGGCGTCGGCGAGTTCTCGACCATCTGCTCGAGCCGCTTCTGCTCTGCCTCGGCCTTGAGCTTCTGCGTGACGACGCTCCAGGTGACCATCGGTCCGAGGAAGTTGCCGTCGTCATCGAAGATGCCGCTCACCAGCAGGTCCAGCTTCTCCGGGCCGACCTCGATGATGGCTTGCTTCGGCAGATTGGCTTTCGGGTTGCTCAGGATTCCGCGCTGGTAGGATGGGTTCTTGTGGAAGAAGTCGACGTTCTTCCCGACGATCTCTTCGGCCGCGCACGGTAGATACTGCTGCACGCTCTTGAGCGTTTCGAGCGAGACCGGGTTCATGTAGGTGATGTTGAAGTCGGCGTCGGCCAGAATCACCGGTGTCGGCGAGTTCTCGACCATCTGCTGGAGCCGCTTCTGCTCGCCCTCGGCACGGATCTTCTCCGTCACGACCGTCCAGGTGACCATCGTGCCCTGCTGCTTGCCGCCCTCGTCGAAGATCGGGCTGACCAACAGGTCGAGCTTCTCCGGTCCCAGCTCGATGATTGTCTGATGCGGCAGGTTTCGCGGATTGCTCAACAGCTTCCGCTGATGCGCCGGCTGTTTGTGGAAGAAGTCGATGCTCTGGCCGACGACCTGGTCCGCCGTACAGGGCAGGTACTGCTCGACGCTCCGCAGCTTCTCGAGTGAAACCTTGTTCATATAGACGATGTTGAGGTCCTGATCCGCCAACATCATCGGCGTCGGACTCTCATCGAGCATCGTGGAGAGGGTGTTGAGGCTGACGTTGTTGGTCGTGCCCGCGTCGGACATCAGAGGCTCCTCACAGGTTTCAACGAGTTGTTCGATTCACATCGGCCGTGGTAGCCGCGGGGGGCACAAATCCGTCTGACGAGCGAACCCGAAGGCCATTCACGACCGGCCCCGGCGGTCAAGGCAACCGCTCCTTGCAACGAGGCCCGCAATGGATATCGGTCAGCCTTCAGGGACCATTCAGTTAGGAGCGGGATTTGCGGGCCGGACGCCGCGTTCCGCGCAAGAAACGAATGCGCAACACGAGCCGGGACGAACCGCCGCTACCGAGTCGTCGGCTCCTCGACGGGACCGAAACCGATGCGCCAGTACCCTCAGAGTTTCCCTCGGAGAAACAGCGGCGCCGGCGCGGAGAGCCTCACCGTCAGCTAATGGAGGGGGTGGCGCGGGGCCGATACGGGGATAGGATCGGGTGCGGTGGTCTTTTCTAGGCCGCACGGATATCGGACGGCGACACCCGGTCGCACGCCAACGGAAGCGAACATGGGCATCTCGGCGAATCATCCTTGGAAGCTGTCACGACCGACCACGTCCTCGGACCATACCGTTCCATGGTCGGCGGTTTGGCCGATTGCGGGCCTGACGCTGGTTGCGATGGTCCCATCGTCGCTGATCGTGCCGGTGCTCAAGGAGGTCGTCGCGGAACGGTTCGGCGCCGGCGCGTTTTGGACCCACTCGTTCATGTCGGCCAACCTGATCGGCGCCATTTGCGCGACGCCGCTGATCGCCCATTGTTGCGACCGCTACACCCGCGTCTGGGTAGTGGCCAGCGGGCTACTACTCGATGCGTTGCTGCTGCTTGGCCTGCAGTTCGCGCCGGACTTGCGCACACTGCTGCTGCTGCGCGGGTTGGAAGGTGTGGCGCACATGCTGGCGCTCTCGGCGCTGATGGCGTGCGGCGCGGACCTATCCCGGCCGGGAAGCCGGGGACGGGTTATGGGCGTGGTCGGCGCGTGCATGATGCTCGGCACGGCGGCGGGAACGCGCCTCGGCGGCCTGGCGGCACCGCATATCGCATTCGTCGTCGCAGCGATCGTAGCGGCGGGCGGCGCGCTGCTGACACTGATGTTCCTGCGCAATCGCGCGCAGGATCGGGCGGAACGCACCCGCTGGACGTGGGCAGTCTTGCGCAAACACCGTCAACTGCTGATCCCCTTCGCCTATACGTTCATCGATCGCTTCTGCGTCGGCGTGATCATCTCCAGCTTCGTGCTCTTTCTCGCGGATACGCACGAGATGCTCCCCGCGACGCGTTCCCGGCTATTGGTGATGTTCCTGGTCCCCTTTGCCCTGCTGGTGTACCCCGCCGGGCGCGTCATCGATCGCATCGGACCGGTCTTTCCATTGGTGATCGGAAGCCTGAGCTTCGGCGTGCTCATCGCGTCCTATGGCTTCGTCGACGTGAACTGGCTGCCGGGGGTGATGCTCGCGTCCGGCGTCGTCAGCGCGCTCATGTTCGCTCCGACGCTGTCGCTCTGCGCAACTTTTGCGCCGCAACGATTGCGTGGTAGCGCCTACGCGGGCTTCAATGCCGCGGGTTCACTCGGGTTCATTGCCGGCCCCATCGTGGCCGGAACGATCTGTCAGCTCGCGACTACGCCTTTCGGAACGACGGCCGCGTACCAGCTCGCATTCGTCTTCGCGGGCTTCACGCAGATCCTGTGCGCCCTGCTCACGCTGCCGCTGCTGCTGCGGCTCTGGCGCCGCGACGTGTTCGGTGGCGCCCGTGGATTTCCGGCATCTCGGGATACGCGTCCCGACGCGTGAGCCGCACCCACTCCCGCGATCACGCGCTCCGCTCAAGATGGCACCGCGCGGCGCCCGATAGCGCGGATGTCTCACTGAGAAGAGTCATAACACCGAGCACCCTGGGAGGCGGTCGATGGTCACCGTAGGCATGAACTACAAGGTCATTCCGGGCAAGGAAGTCGAGTTCGAGACGGTCTTTGACAAAGTGTTGACCGTGATGGCGGAGCTCGACGGCCACGAAGAAACGCACCTGTTCCGAGCGGTCACCGACCCGCAGAGCTACCTGGTGATCTCGCAGTGGGAGACGGAAACGGCCTTCCGCGCGTTCACCGGCTCAGACAAGTTTGCCAGCGTCACTGCGTGGGGCAAGAGCAAGATCCTGCAAACCACCCCGAAGCATGAAGTCTACGGCGGTACCAGCGATCAGGCCGCGACCGGCGCCGGCCAGTGTCCGGTCCCGCACTAGTCCTCGTCGCACGATCGATTGTGTCACAAACAACGACGCCCTGCCGTCCTAGACTGGCAGGGCGTTTTGTGTTTTTCGCGGGCGATTTGAACGCTGAAGCTATTCGTTGAAGATCTGCTCGGCCTCCTGGAGTCGCTCGGGCAGTTCTTGCGCGACCTCCTGAAGTTGGTCGGGGGTGACCATAGCAGCGCCAAGCACTTCCTCGGTCAGCGCCTGGGTGGCACCGGTGAGCCAGAAGCCGATCTTGTTCTGGCAACAGATCGTGTCGGCGATATAGATGATGCTCGTCAGCCGCTGGAACTCGGGCTTGAGCAGATGCGGATCGTGGTGGTATGAGACGACGTAGCGCAGGGCTGGAGGGAACTTCCACTTCGTGGCCAGTGCGACGCCGAAGGCTTGATGGTCGGCGCCGATCAGGCTGGTTTCGAGCTCGAGGAAGTTCTGCGGCTCGGCGTAGCACTTCTCGGCGACTTCCTTGAGCCGATCTGCGAAGAGCTGCTGGATGACGAGCAGGCCCATGTCGTGCACGAGTCCGCCAACGAACGCTTCTTCCTGGGCATAGCGGACCTTGTCGGCGATGGACTTGGCGCATACGCCGACGGCGATCGAATGTTGCCACAAGTCACGTGCTGCGAAGTGCTCTGAGAGCTCGCCGCCTTTGAAAAAGCGTGTCAGGGACGCCGCGAGCGCGATGTTTTTGACGGCTGAAAGGCCCAGCATAATGATTGCGCGGTCGAGGCTCGCGATCTGCGACGGCAAGCCGTAGAAAGCCGAGTTGACGACCTTGAGGATCTTGGTGGCCAGGGCCGGATCGCTACGGACGATCTCGTGCATATCGTGCGCGGTGGCCTTCGGGTCCTCGACGACCTCGACGATGCGGGTCGTGATTTCGGGGAGCGAAGCGATGTCCGTGACCTTGGACATCGCCTTTTGCAGCTCGGGCGGAAGCGATTTCGGATTGCTGCCGGACTGCATTCCCGACTGATTGGCCGTTGTGCTCATACTTCCCTCACGTGATGCGCCGCGTGCCAAATTGTGTCGACTGCGCCGATTGAGAGCAGTCTCAGAATGTTTCGGTAAGAAGGAGGTCGGAATTCAATTAGCGGGCGCGCTGACCGAATATCCGGTTCCCGGGAGAAGATTGGATGATTGGTCCGGGCCCCGTTATAGGGCTCAGGTTTACCGGGAGTGGTACGTTTGCTACCATACTGGTATTGACTTTGCCTTCCGTCCGCCGGAACGGGGCGCGGGGGCGCATTCCCAGGTGACCGATGCCGCCAAGAAACAGTCAGATCCGTCCGCCCTACGAACGTCTCAATGCCGTTGCACGCCACGTGCTCACCATTGAGTGCCCGGAGTCCCGGGTCGATTTGTTCCTCTGGGAGCACAGTCTGCGGGTTGCGCGGATCGCACGGCTGCTGCGTCACATACCCGAGCTGGCCAACCTCGAGCTCGACGACTCGGTATTGACCGCTGCGGCGCTGTTCCACGACGCCGGCTGGGCCGACCAGTTTCGGACTGGGCAGGTCAAGCGCGAGCAGATTCTCACACGACCGACGACCGATATGCAACGGGAGCTCGGCGCCGTACTGCTTCAGGAGAATCTGGCGTCGATCCTTCCCGCGAAGGCGGTTCGATCAGCCGCCGATGCGGTCCGTGAGTGTAATCGTCGGAACACGGAGATGCTGGAAGCGCGGGTGTTATCGGAAGCGGAAAACCTCGACGAAGTAGGCCTGCTGTACTTCCTGAGGTTGTTTCGTCAGTATCAGTTCGAGGGACGGCCGCTCGGCGATCTGGTTCAATCCTGGCAACGGCAGCAGGAGTATCAATACTGGGAAATGCGCGTCAATGATGGCTTCCGGTTCGAGACAACCAAATCGCTCGCGCGCGAGCGGCTCAAGAACGTCAACCTGCTGATGGACACTCTGGCCAGTGACCATGGCGTGCTCGACCTCGAGCGCGTGCTGAACACACCCACGCGCGAAGCCACCGGCACGTGATCTGCTTGATGTGGGCGGATGCACGGCCCGCTGTTTCCTCGATTTCTCGTGACGATCGCAGATCGGCGCGCTACACTGGTGCGTGCTGCGGGGTGCGATCGGGTCATCACCACTGATTGCAGCCGGCGGCGGGTCGACCGAAAGCGCTCTCGTTCTGGATGGAAGGAGCCCGGCATGTCTGCAGCACAGCCCAATCCCAAGGCGCGCGATCATTATCAAGCCCTACTCGGGCTCAACAAGGTGCTCAAGGAGCACATCGCGGCGATGCCGGAGGCTGACATCACGCGCTGGCTCAATGAGCTCCGGACCGCGTACGACCGCAATTACTCCCATCTGCAGAGTATGTTCAAGACGCAGGAGGAGTGCGGCATGCTCGACCAGTTGCTGGAACGCCGACCCAGTCTGAGCGGCGTTGTCGACCGACTCAAGCACGAGCATGGCGAGCTGTTGCAGATGGCCGAGAGCATCCGGGACGACCTGGCCGCGACAACGCCTGAGGACCGGTTGCTGGCCGCCGACGCGTGTGCCCGAATCCAACGCTTCAATGCGATCGTTGCGCAGCATGAACAACGCGAGAACATGATCACGATGCTGGTGTTCAACGAGGAGCTCGGTGCCGGCGATTGACGTCACGCAGGAGCGCGGGCCTTTCTTGTATGGGGGCTGCGACACGTACGTCGGAGACGCGACGGTCATACGGCACGTGCGTTCTACGATCGACTGATGCCTGAACTTCCCGAAGTCGAGACCGTTGTCCGGTGTGTGCGGCCGAGCCTGTTGGGCCGGCGTATTGCGCGGTTTCGTTCGCTGTGGCCGCGAAATGTTTCGCCGGGGGCGGCGATTGTCGCGCGACGGCTCCGCGACCGGACCATCACGGACGTGTCCCGCCGGGCGAAGTACATCGTCATGTCGCTGGATGATGGCGCGAACCTGCTCGTACACCTGCGAATGAGTGGCCGGTTGGCGTGGGCGGACGAAACGGATCGTCCGGAGCACGTTCGGGCATGGTGGGGGTTGGATGACGGTCGACGGCTGCTGTTCCGCGACGCACGAAAGTTCGGGCGGATTCTGCACACGGATGACCTTGGCGCGGCGACGGCACACCTCGGGGTCGAACCGTTGGCGCAGGAGTTCAGTGCCGCGTGTTTAGCGAGGCTTTTGGATGGGCGCGCGCGGCAGCTCAAGCCGCTGTTGCTCGATCAGTCGCTCGTCGCGGGTATCGGCAACATCTATGCGGACGAGGCGCTGTTCGCAGCGGGCCTGCATCCGCTCGATCCGGCGGGACGACTGGACCGTAGCGAAGTCCTTCGGCTCCGACGTGCCATTCGCGCCGTTCTTCGACGCGGGATTCGCTGCAACGGAGCGTCGATCGACTGGGTGTATCCGGGCGGCACCATGCAGGAGGTGTTTCGCGTCTACGGTCGCACGGATGCGCCGTGTCGGCGTTGCGGGACGCCGATCGCCGCCATGCGGGTGGCCCAGCGCAGCACGCACTTCTGTCCGGCATGCCAGCCTCCGTTAGCGGTTCGCCGCCGCCGGTCGGGGCGTAAACGTGTATAATGGCGGGGCGTCGCGCGATGGGTCGGGCGCGAGAACCGAACGCAATCAGGGAACAAGCACGGTAGTGGAGGCGGTGTTTGCATGTTCAAGTGCCGGACGGTTGAATTGAGACGCCCGCTGATCTTGCCGCTGGTCTCGTTTCTGCTTGGTGGGGTTACGTTCGCCATTGCGCAGGCGGAGCCACGCGATCCATCCGCGCCCGTGTCGGCGGCCGCGTCCGAACGCCCTTCCCCGACTTCTCAGCCGGCCGTTCGCGAGCCGACGACCCCGCGCATCGTGGAGCATGCAGAAGATGACACGATGGCGATGGTCAGTGAGGTTTCCGACTTTTTCGGGAATGTGACGGACTGGCCGCTTTGGCCGGAGATCTCGCTGGAGGGGATCGCGTGGCCGGCGGCGCTGTTGATCCTGTTGATGGGCGTCGGGGCGCCGATTCTCTCACGCCGTACGCTGGACGCGCTGATCCTTGCGGCGACGTGTGTCTTGTTTGCGGTTCGGGGCAACCAGACGATGTCCCCGGACGGGGAGCACACGTGGCAATGGTGGTCCGCGACGTTGCTCGCGGGCACGCTGGTCTACTGGCTGATTCGTGGCGTGCAGCAATTCATGCGTCCTTCGCTCGATGCGCGCGAAGTGAACCTGAGTCGAGCCGGCTGTGTACTGCTGCTGGTGGCGGGGATCGCCGTCGCGGGCCATGTGGTTGCAAACGCACCGCTCAAGCCCTCTTCCTACGACGGACTTGCCGGGGGCATCCACGTGGCCGAGACCGGATACCTGCCCTATGGGAACGCGCCGGGGCATGACGGGGCGTCGCCGCTGGTGTACTGGGTGCATGCCGGGGTGTTTCGGCTGATTCCGTCGCCGCCCGCCGACGAGTTGGTTGGCCACGCACCGGGTGACTACAGCTTCGACGACGAAGAACTGGAGATGCTGGCCGTCGTCTATCCGCTGCGGTTCGTCAATGCCGTGGTGGGAACGCTGCTGTTGACCGCGATCTATGTGCTCGGACGTCAGTGGGGTGTACAGGGAGCGGGGCTGGTCGCAGTTGCGTTGACATGTCTGTTGCCGCCTGCGCTGGATCTGCTGACGGACCCCGGAATCGCGATCGCTGCCATGTTGGTGGCCTGGAGCCTGGCGTTTGCGATGGTACCGTACGTTGGTGGCCTGCTTTCCCTGCTCGCAATCCTGGCGGCTGGTTTGGCGTGGCCCTGGTGCTGGCTGTTGATTCCGGGGTTGCTGGCATACTTCGCGCGGCACAGTTGGCAGGTCGTCAGCGCAACGGTCGGTTTGGCGGCTGGAATCGCGGGATTGGTGATCGCCGCGAGTTCGCTGACGCAGCCGACGATTCCGCGCGCAGCCGGATTGATGGCCGATGCCGGCCTGCAACCGGGATTTCGCGCGACGCGACAGGCGGACAACCTGATCCTGATCGAGCGTCGCGAGCCGACGGAGAGCGCTCCGGCGCATATGTTCGCCAAGGTCTTTCAGTGGCTGCTGCTCGCGGAGGGTGCGACGGTCGCGTCGGCAAGCAGTTCCGCGGATATCGAGTGGGTGCAAACGGGCAACGGCGTCGACCCGGCCGAGGTCTTTTACCGCAGCGTCGAGGCGGACCCGACGCTCGGTGCCACGCTACGGCAGGCCTATCGCGCCGATCTGGCCGACGAGTCGACGCTCACGCGAACCTGGGCCGGCATGCGAACCATGCTCGAGCAGACGTGGCGCCCGGACGCTGCCGAGGCGCAGCCGACGCCGGGTCATTGGGAGTTATGGGGGGCGTTCTCGGAACAGCATGCGGATCGCTACCGACTGATTCGCCGATCGATCAAGGTACTGGCGGCGTTGCTGTCGCTTGCGGCGGGGATCGCTTTGTTCCTTCGCAATCAGATCCGCCCGTCGCATTTGCTGGGAGCATTCGCGGTCGTGAGTGCGGCCCTTCTACTCGCCAGCCAGGATGGCGCTCTGCAACAAATCGGTTGGCTGGTGCCGTTGATGGTCACACTCTGGCTGACGGGCGCGTCAGTCGGGAAGGTGCCACAGATCACTGTTCAACAGGCTGCACAAGCGCCGCCGGCGCCCAGGGTGTGACGTTGCGCATCGCCCGACGGGGCGGAATTGACGAGAGCGCCGGTCGCGGGTATTTCTGATCCATGGAAGCCCACGAAACCATCGCAATCCTCGACTTCGGCAGTCAATACTCGCAGTTGATCGCGCGCCGCGTGCGGGAGAACCACGTCTACTGCGAGTTGCTTCCGCCGAACACTCCAGCCGAACGACTGCGCGCCATGGGCGTTCGCGGGATCATTCTTTCCGGCGGCCCGGCCAGCGTGTATGACGAGCACGCGCCGCAATGCGACAACGCGATCTTCACGCTCGACGTCCCGATCCTCGGCATCTGCTACGGCATGCAGGTAGCCTGCGCGCAGCTTGGCGGAAACGTTCACGGGTCGGAGAGCCGCGAGTATGGGCGCGTTCGCCTGCACGTGACGGAACCGACCGGAATCCTGGCCCACCTGCCCAGTGAGACGTCCGTCTGGATGAGCCACGGAGACGTCGTCAGCGCCGTCGACGACGCGTTTGTGAGTCTCGCTGCCACGGCCGACTGTCCGATCGCCGCCGTCCGGCACACGTCGCGCCCGGTCTTTGGCGTGCAGTTTCATCCGGAAGTGACGCATACGCCGCTCGGATCGCAGATCGTCCGCAACTTCGTCTACGACATTTGCAACTGTCGCGGCGACTGGCGCGTCGAACGGGTCATCGGCGATCTGGTCGAGTCGGTCCGCGCCCAGGTCGGACCCGACGCGCGCGTCATCTGCGGCCTCTCGGGTGGCGTCGACAGCAGCGTCGTCGCGGCGTTGGTCCACCGGGCGATCGGCGAGCGGCTGGTCTGCGTCTTCGTCGATAACGGACTCCTGCGACGTGACGAACGCGACATGGTGGAGTCCACGTTCCGCGACCACTTCGGGATGACGTTGCGTGTCGTCGACGCCCGGGAGCGGTTTCTGAATCGACTTGCGGGCGTCCTCGATCCTCAGGAGAAGCGTCGAATTATCGGCCACGAGTTCATCGACGTGTTCAAGGAAGCGGCGCAAGATGTCGAGCAGGCGCACTTCCTGGCGCAAGGGACGATCTATCCGGACGTGATCGAGTCCGGCCATGGGGCGACTGGTCAGGCCGCGATGATCAAGTCGCACCACAACGTCGGCGGGCTGCCCGAAGAGCTGGGCTTCGAGCTGGTCGAGCCGCTGCGGCTGCTCTTCAAGGACGAAGTGCGGCACCTCGGTGAAGCCCTCGGGCTCCCGGAGGATCTCGTGTGGCGTCACCCGTTTCCCGGACCTGGGCTCGCGGTGCGTGTGGCGGGGGAGCTCACCGTCGAGCGGCTCGAGCTGCTGCGCTCCGCGGACGAGATTCTGCTCGAAGAGCTTCGCGCGGCCGGATGGTATCGCAAGGTCGCGCAGGGCTTTGCGGTACTGGTTCCGGTCGAGAGCGTCGGCGTGATGGGCGATGGACGCTCCTACGAAGGCCAGCATCTCGTGGTCATCCGGCTGGTGGAGACGTCCGATTTCATGACGGCCGACTGGGTCCGAATCGACCAGGATTTATTGGGCCTGATCAGCAATCGCATCATCAACGAGATTCCCGGCGTCAATCGCGTCGCATACGACGTTTCGAGCAAGCCGCCCGCGACGATCGAATGGCAATAATCTTCTCGGAACGAGGAGTTGTTATCAGGCCGAGCCGCCGGCATGGCGAACCACTGGTCATGCCCCGGCGCTTGACCCCCTCGGCGAAACAACGCTTCAATCGGGTGATGAAGCGAATGCTTGTTACGATAACGATGGCCTCGCTGACACCGCTCGTCGGCTGCACGGCGCCGCAGGCGCATGCTCCGGGGCAGGGTGTCCTCGTCGGCAAGGGGGGCGCGAATCTGGCGCTGGGACCGACGGCAGAGTACGGTGCGCTAGCCGCGGAGTTCAATCAACGGAGCGACTGGCCCGCGACCTCGACGGGCTATCGGCTGCCTGAGATCTCGGACTACACGGAAGTGCTCTTCGACGATCAGCTGATACCGGACGCGTTCAACTTCTCGTTCCGCGTGCAGCAGAGTTTCCGCTCGGGCACGATGATTCGATGAAGCCGACCAAGGATGACGAAAATCCGGGCGAAAGGCAGTGACATCTACAAGCGGGCGGCCTAGCATTAGGTAGAGAGGCTCCCACTTCTTGATGAGTTGTTCCGCGCCAGGGCGCGGACCAAGCACAATCTGGTTGTAACTCAGTTCGAACCGTTGATCGGAGGAGATCCCATGAAGGTTCGTCATTTTGCCCTTACCGGCAGCATCTGCTGCTCATTCCTCTTGTGCGACCTGAGGCTCGACTGCAAGGACGTCGCAGCGGCCGGGTTGCTCGACGGGGTCTTCTTCGCTGCGTCAGTCAACGCCGCCACCCAGGCCGCTGTTGCGGCCACCCAGGATCAGAACAACGCCGGACAGGACATCCCGGCCACCGCCGGACCGCGCGGACCGCAAGGCGAGCAAGGTCCCCAGGGTGAGCCGGGCGCACAGGGCGCCCAAGGAGAGCAGGGCGCCCAAGGAGAGCAGGGTGCCCAAGGAGAAGCCGGCGCCCAAGGAGAACAGGGTGCACAAGGAGAAGCCGGCGCCCAAGGTGAGCAGGGTGCACAAGGTGAACCAGGTGCGCAGGGTGAACCGGGTGCACAAGGCGAACCTGGTGCGCAAGGTGAGCCGGGTGCGCAGGGCGAGCCGGGTGCGCAGGGCGAGCCGGGCATGCCCGGTGAGGACCTCACCGGTGTCCTGGCACGCGCCGTCGTGGCGTCGAACGGCACGCTACGCGTCGGCGAGAACATCACCTCCGAGCGTGAGATGGACGGCCAGGAAGCGTTGATCGGGCGCTATATCGTCACGGCGGACGTCAGCCCGGCGATGGACCCGGTTGCCAACGGCACCGACGGCCCGACCGCAAACGACTTCGTCGTTCTCGTGACCTTGGAATCGGTCGTCTCGTCACCCATCGGCGGTCGGCCGCTGTTGCTCGTAGCCAGCTACGAGCCGCTGAATCTGACGCCGGAAGGTTCGTTGACGATCCGCGTCTCGATTCTGGACGTGCAAGGGGCCAGGTTCAACAACGCTGACTTCAGCGTCATCGTCCTCGAACCGTAGGACTGATGATGCCCCGGATGACTCCGGGGAAGAAGCACGGAACGGGAAAGCAAAGCGCTGGCGTCGGGTCCCCGCGGCTCGACGCCTTCGTTTTGCGCACGGTCCTGCCCGGGAACCGGCTACTGCGTAGTTCTGCGAAGGCGCCAGAAGACGCGCTCCACCCGCGCGCCGCTCCAACGATGATAGAACGAGATTGGCCCGACCCACGGGATGATTGCGGTCTGGTGGCCGGCATCGCGAAGGTCGTTCAGACAGTGCCACAGCAGGACGCGACCGATCCCCAACCCGCGGGCCTTCGGCGAAGTCCCCATCGGGCCGAAAAAGCCCCACTCACGATTCTGGGTCGAATGCGCGCTGAACGCGATCACTTGCCCGTCACGCAATCCGAGGTGCAGCCCAACCGGGTTCGCTTCGAACGCCAGGCCCGCCTCATACCGCCAATCGTCGCCGAAATTGGCGCTGAAGTACTCGTCGAGCAGCTGGGCGTCGTCTCCGCGTGCCCTTCGAACCGTGACGCCTTGTACCGCAAGTGCTTCCTCGGCGGGCGCCGTTTCGAACGCTCGGTCGAGGGCCACGGTCATGTTCACGCAGTCCTTGAAGCGTTCGAACCCCAGTCGTTCGAGCAAACACAGCGCCGCGGTGTAGCGTGGATCCAGTCCGGGAGTGAAATAGTTCCCTGGAATCGCGAGTGCTTCCAGCGCAGTCGGCGGCGCCGTTAGGTCCTCGAACGCGTGTTCGAACAAGCGGCGTGCAATTCCCTGTCGACGGTGCGTCGGGCTGACTGCGAACATGCCGACCCAGGCGCGTCGGGCCTGTGCGTCGTTGACCGCATGAAGGAAGCCGACGGCGCTCCCACCCGCTTCCGCGACAAGCGTGTCCCACGCGTACCGTTCCGGGCGCGGATTGCGGAACAGCTTTTCCGCAAGCAACTCCGCCGAAAACTGCTCGTAGCCGAGCGACTCACACGCCAACGCGTGCAATGGCGCCAGGTCGGCTCGCTCCGCGATGCGAATCGTCATTGGGTGCATCCGTCGGCTCCGTTGGATGGATCGACCGTCGTCCGTCTCGTACGCGCCGCGCACAGCCAGCCTTCGCCGACCCGCTTCAGCTTCGCCTCCGGCAGTCGCTGAGCCTGTGCCAGGTACGCCGGTCCGTTGCCGCCGACCGCTCCGGGGGCTTCGTTGCCGCCGATGATCATCGGACTGAGGTATATGTGGAACTCGTCGACGCGCTGTGCATCCTGAAACGCGCCGAGCACGGTCGGGCCACCTTCCACGATGAGGTTCGTCATTTGCGCCTTGCCGAGCGTTTGGAGGATTGCGGGTACACTGAGTCGTCCATCTTTGGTCGTGCGAACCGGAACGACGCGACAACCCGCGCGCTCCAGGATCGCTCGGCGCCGCGCCAAACCGCTGTTTCGCACACCGCGCCGCTCGGAACCACAGAATATCCATGTCGGCACCTCGCGCGCCGTGGTCACGAGCGCCGACGCGCGCGGGATCCGCAACCGGCTGTCGAGGACAACGCGCTGGGCGGTCCGTCGAATCGGACCGACGCGGCAGGTCAGGCGTGGATCATCCGCGATAACGGTACGGAGACCGACCGCAATCGCGTCGACCCGTGCACGGACGCGATGGGCGTGCGCGCGCATCGTCTGATCACTGATCCACTTCGAGTCGCGCGTTCTTGTCGCGATACGACCGTCGAGGCTCTGCCCCCATTTCGCAATCACCCACGGCCGTCCATGAAGCGTGAGCATACGGAACGGCGCGATCAGCGATGCTGCCTCGGCGGCGCAAACCCCCGTCGTCACGGCGACCCCGGCCGACCGGAGTCGGGCCAGGCCGCGGCCATTGACTTGAGGATTCGGATCGCAGGCTCCGACGACTACCCGTGAAACACCGGCCTCGAGCAACGCGTCCACACAGGGAGGCTGCTTGCCCTGGTGGCAGCAGGGCTCGAGACTGACGTACGCCGTCGAACCATCGGGAGACGCGGCAGCGGCACGCAGCGCCTCGCGCTCCGCATGAAGTCCGCCGAATCGCCGATGCCAGCCGGCGCCAACGAGCCGGTCGTTCTTCACCAGCACGCACCCGACCATCGGATTGGGTTCGACGCGTCCCTCGCCGCGCCGGGCAAGCGCGATGGCGCGCTGCATCCAGCGCTCGTCCGCCGTCGTCGTTGCCCGCGCGTGTTGCTGTCGTCCCATGCTCAGCTATTCCGTCGCCGATGAAGCGGCCCCGTCCTGGTCGATCGGCGTTCGGCTACGCTCATATTCGAGCAGGAAATCCTCGTCCGTCAGCACCACGTTGCGATCAAGATCCGAATAGTAATAGGCGGCGTGAATCACGCCGTCGGGTCGGCGAATGATCGTGCCGGCCGGCAGGTGGGTCGCGGGATCGATGTAGAGGTCCTGGATCGGCTGTGGATGGGCATCATGCGGTACCTCGATATGCAGCCAGTACATTGGCTCCTCACTCAGTGGGTGCGCCACTCGCCCGCGGAACGTGACCTCGGCGCGCCGACCAAACCGCGCGAACGTCGCGAGCGTCCGTTCCATAAGACGCCGCAGCCCGAAGTCCGTGACGGGGTTGAGGGTCTCGCCGAGCAACACGGGGGTCCGCAAGTCGACCTCGTTGATCCCTCGGCGCAACGGCGGGAACCAGATTCGCGGAACGAAGCGGATCTGATCGTCGTAGCGCCCGGCGATGTATACGGACTCGCCGTACTTGAGATCTTCATTGCGCCAATAGAACCGCACACTGAAGGGCTCCTGGCGAAACCAGCAGTCGATGAACTCGGGGCCGAACATACGACTGAGCCATCCGCGCCGTTCGAACCGCGTCAGATGCACGGTGTAGGACGTGAGCTCATCCGTCTCCGCAGCGACTCGTCGCAGATACGCCAGCGGATCATCTTGCGGCGATTCGGCTTCCGAATCATCACGTTGCAGCGGATGCATGACTCGAGCGTTGGGAGACGACTGCGACGAACTCGTGGAGTGTGGCTCCGACAGGCGCGCCGGCTCCAGCACCTTGGGGTTCGGCGCACACGCCGTCAACAACGACAGTAGGAGCGGTATCAGACGCGCCGCAAAGCACGGCGACCGATCGACGACGAGGGCCCGAGCGTCCCGTTTCGTTTCGTTTCGAACTGGGTTCATCTGGACATTGTATCGTCATCGAGCTGCCGCCAAACCGCAACGCAGCAGACCTACGACGGAGCGCCGCCGGACTGGTTTCCGGTTTGCGCACCCGGCGGCGGAAGCCGTACGCGGAAACGTCGGCGGGAGAGGATTTCGCCTTCGTAGCATAGCTCGAACGCGTGCGGCCCGTCGCGATCCAGCCGCAGCCCCTGGATACCGAAGACCAGATCGACGGTAGTCAGCGGGTCCGGCGCCGCGATCGGCCCGTGGGTCTCGAAAATGACGGCGTTGTCGTGTTCGCGAATCAGCCGAAGCTGCAGGTCCCGGCGTCCGGAAATCTCCGTCACCGACGCCAGCACGGAGAGGTTCGGGATCGTGGTCGGGACGCGCGGTACCAGGATCATGTTGAAGAGACCGATCGCACTCTTCTTGTTCGTAATCTTGTCGTCAATCACCTGGTCGCAGATCAGCATCGAGACGACGGACGGCGGTGCTGCAGACGGTGTTTCCATTGGCAATACTCCGTTCCAACGGACCTATCGTAGCCCACCCGCCGACGATTCGCCCGCGCCGAATCGCCCGAGTCCGAGGAATCCGACCGGGGCGGTCGTCTGCCCGGTCATGATCAGGTCGACAAGAATCTCGCCAATCAGTGGCGCAAATTTGAAGCCGTGGCCGCTAAAGCCGACGGCGAGCGCCACGTTCGGCGATTGCGGATGCCGATCGACGATGAAGTGCCCGTCCCGGGTCATGGTGTACAGACACGCCGCATGGCGCGTCGGCGTTTTGCCCAGTGGCGCGAGACAGGTACGAGCGAATCCACGGACGCGCTCGACGTCCGACTCGCGCAACGCCCGGTCCAGCGCATCGGCCGACCCAACCGGCGACGCTCCGGTGTGCTCAGCCAACTTGACCATGCCGGCCCGCACTTCGGGAAAACCGTAGTAGAACGCATCAGCGATCTGAAACCCGAAGACGGGACAGGGCGCTTCGAGGCGAAACTCCTTGCCGATCGTCGGAAACCAGAGCTGCATCTTGCGTTGGACCGCGAGCGGTAGACCGAGGTCCTTCAGCAGCTCCTGTGCCCAAGGCCCGGTGGTGATGATTGCTGACCGTGCGCGATAGCGCTCGGAATCCGTCTGAACCTCGACGACGCCGTCAGCGCAGTGCCATTTGCGGACGCGTTGGTTCAGCGCGAGTGTTCCGCCGGCGCGTTGCCCGAGCTCGATCTGCGTCCGTACGCAATCCTCCACGCGCAGGAACCCTGCATCTCGCTCGAGGAGGACTTCCATGTCGTCGGTAGGTCGCAATGCCGGGTAGTGCGCGCGGACGTCGCTCGGCTCGATTGTCTCCAGTGTCAGTTCGTGCTGTCGGGCCGCCGCGCGGGTGCCGGCGATGACATCGCCTTCTGTCGGCCCGGCCAGCAGCAAGCCGCAGCGTTCGAGCAGGCGCTGACCGGACGCCTCTTCGATCTCGTGCCAGCCGTCATAGGCCTGTTTGGCCAGCGGCACGTAATCGGGATGCTCGAAGTAGGCCTTGCGAATGATCCGCGTGTCGCCATGCGAGCTACCGCGATCGTGCGCGACGTCGAACCGTTCGATGCCGAGCGTTCGCACGCCACGGCGCGCCAGGTGCATGAACGCGGCGCTACCCATTCCGCCCAGCCCGATGACGATCGTCTCCCACATCTGCATCTCATCCCTCATATTAGCCGCGCGGACCGGCCCTAATAAAACGCGACACCGCCATCCAAATGCTGATCGATTCCTGCGACTTTGGACGATGAAGCCGCTGGCGATCTTGCGTTCCAGCGGGTAAACCATTCAACCCGTCGGTTACCTGTACGGTTGCTGAAGAGGGTAAGATGGTCGGACCGTCCGAGCAATCCGAGCGCGCACGTACCCTTCACGCACTCGCGGTCCGCGCGGCCGGCGGCGATCAGCAGGCATTCACCCAGATACATGGCCGGCTCAACGTCGGCGTTCGGCGATTCCTCGAGACCCGCCTGGGCCGTGACGCCGAACGGGTCGAGGAAATCGCGCAACGGACCTGGTTCGAGACGTGGCGCGCCATGCGCGAGAAGCGCTACGACCCCGCACGCTCGGCCGTGACGACGTTCGTCTACGCGATCGCGTACAAGCAATACCTGCGCGACCGCCGTGGGCACGGGTACGAGAGCGCCATGCCCGAAATGGATGCGATTGTCGCCGAGGAAATCGGGTCGGACATGTCTCTGGACAACACGCTGCACCTGGTCGAACTGCTCGAGGCGCTGCGGCACTGCATCGATCAGGATGGGCTGTTGACCGACGACGAGCGTGCCGTCATCAACGGGCTTGCTGACGAAGAGACCGAACGCCAGCTCGCTGCCCGGCTGGGCCTCGCTGCCAGCACCGTCCACGTCCGAAAAAAGAGTGCGCACGCCAAGCTTCGGGCGTGCCTGGCGAACAAGGGATTTCACCGAGATTCGTCCGAGCGCGGGCAGGGCCACGCGGAATAACCGTGTGAGAGGAGTTGCAGGGCCCATGAAGGACATGCGAGATCGTCAAGTCGAACTGCTCACCCGGATGCTTCGCGAAGCTGACGGGCTCGACGGGCCGAACTACGCAGCCAGCCGCGACTTCGGCGGCGGAAACTGGTCGCGCACGATTGGTGCGCTGATCGGCGTAGCGGCGTGCCTGATGATCTTCCTGCGACCGCAGATCCCAGTCGGCAACGGTTCCTTCCAGGCGCAGATCCCGTTTAACGTCCGATATCTACCGAGCGTTGGGTCTTCGACCGATGGTCTGCGAACGGATTGTCTCCAGTCGAGCTCGGCCGAGTCGTGTAGTGTTCTGGCGCTGTTGCGTCGCTTCAGTTCAGAGTGCCAGTGCCTGGTCTGGGACGTGCATCGTTGGGAAGGTGGCGATCTCGTCAAGCTGGCAGCGCCCGGCGAGGCGCTGGAACTGCTCGTCGATCTCGAGGAAACGTCACCGACCGTGGACCAAGTGGTCGTTTTCGCGGTCGCGAAGAACTCATCGGACCTGCCGCAATCGGTCCACGACGCCGACGCGTTGCTCGAATGCCTCGTTCACACATCCACGGAGCCGGACAACGGTGGCGCGCTTGCCAATGCGGACGCAGTCGGTCGCTGCCTCTCCAGCAACGTGATGATCGTGCCCGAGATCATCCGCGGCCGTTGACGACCGCCCTTATTGATTTGCGGGAACAATTGCAAAAGCCGGTCAGGCCACTGAGCGCCGACGATTCGTTCGCGCGCGGAGCTTGGCCATGCGCGATTCGATGAACTCCTGAGTGGACACCAACTCGCACCCCTTGGCGCCCAGCTGCCGCAACGCCATGTCGGCGCCCTCGGTGCTGTGATAGCCACACGCGTCCGCGATGACGACCACCTTACGGCCACGCAGCATCAAGCCCAGGGTCAACAGTCGCACTTCCTGCTCGAGTGCGATGCCGAAAATCACATACCGTCGTGCAGGCACTTCGGTCAGGAGTCGATCGATCTTCGGGTTGGTGAATGGATCGTCGTGTGACTTGGTGAGAATGGCTTGCTGGTAGCGATCGAAGATGTCCAACGAGATGCACAGGCAATTGTCGGATTCGATCGATGTATGGTCCGGCAGGACACTGAAACTGATCTTCTTCTCGACCGGCGATCCCTTCGACACCGGCGCCTGCCCGCCGTTCGGATTCATGCCCCACGCCTCATCGACACAAGAGAGCGTCGGGAAATGGGACCAACGAGCAAAAGCCATCAAGTGTTTGACGTTCGAGCGTACTTGATTGGCGTTCGGCACCAGCGCGCAGCCCGCGTCATCCAAATAGTCCTGCTGCGTGCAGATGTCGAGGAACAGATCGACTTCGTTCCAGTTACACACGTAACCTGTCCTCCGTTCGGGCAGAAGAAGCAGGCACCCGGCGCTCAAAGACACGCCGCAGATGTGACAAGAAGACTGGTGCTGAATCGACAGTTCAGCGCGAACCGCCTGCTTTCCCTTCCGCTCCCATGCTGCGGATTGTATGCCGCTCCTGAAAAGTCGATCAATGCAACCGCGCGCAAAAACAGGGAATTCAGGGAGTCCGGATAAATTTGCGACGCACAAAGGTGTCAATTGTTTTTCTATCAGACGTAACCGACGCCGAACACGTACGACCGAGTAGAGCACGATGCTCGTTCGCGCCAAGTGCGTGTTGTCACGTTGCAAGTACCCTTGTTCTGAAGATGCGGACGGTGCTGGCAAGGGTGCCCCGGCATGCCGAACGCTGCGTGTCGGCATGGCTCCCGGCCCGATTGAAACAGCCGCAGATATTGCGCTGTCGGTCGGGTGCTTGCCGTTACACGTGCGCTTCTCGGAAGGAAAACACGCTCCCGCTAGAACGGCGCGTCGCTGCCACCCCCGGTTGGATATGGCCCTGGCTCGAAGTCGCCTGCTGGCGCGTGATTATCGAAGCGCGTGTATTGCTTGTTGAAGTGCAGCTTGATCGTGTCGGTGGGACCGTTGCGCTGCTTCGCAACGATCACCTCCGCGGCATTGTCCTGTCCGACCTCAGGGTCGTCCGAGGGGGTTTGATAGTACGACTCACGGTGCAGCAGCATGATGACGTCCGCGTCCTGCTCGATCGCGCCCGACTCGCGCAGGTCGCTCATCCGCGGACGATTACCGCGGCGCTGGGAGCCCTCGACCTGCCGGTTGAGCTGGGCCATCGCGATCACCGGTATCTCCAATTCCTTGGCGAGCGATTTTAGTCCGGCCGAGATCGCACCAACCTCCAAGTGCCGGCTCTCCGTGCCCGGAGCGCGCATCAATTGCAGGTAGTCGACGAACACGGCGCGGATCTGATGTTTGCGATAAGCCATTCGAGCGCGCGCCCGCAGCTCCATCACTGTCAGACTCGACGAGTCGTCCACCAACAACGGTGCACCCGTCAGCTCGTCGGCAGTGTCCTGCAAACGTCCGATGTCAGCCTGCGAATGCCGACCGCGCCGCAAGCGGTGAGCGTTGACCCTGGCGCGACTGCACAGGATGCGCTGCGCCACTTGCTGGCGGCTCATCTCCAGCGAGAAGAACAACACCGGCATCTTTTCGGTCACCGCCATATGCTCGGCCAGGTTGAGGCCGAACGCCGTCTTACCCATCGACGGCCGACCCGCAACGATGATCAACTCCGCGGGCTGCAAGCCGCACGTCAGCTCGTCCATTTCCAGGAAGCCCGTACTCATTCCAGTCAATGCACCGTCGGCGTGCAGCTCAATCCGCTCAAAAGTCTCCCGAATTAGATCGGGCAGCGCCTGGAGGCCGGTCGTCACCCGCCGCTGCGTCACCGCGAACAACTCGGTCTCAGCCCGATCGAGAATCTGCTCGGCCGGATCCGCGTCGTCATACGCAATCTCCATGACACGATGCGTCGCGCCGATCAGCTGCCGCAGCAAGTGCTTTTCCCGAACCAACTGCGCGTAGTGCCGGGCGCGCAGCGCATGCGGAACCGCCGCCGACAAGCCGGCAAGGAAATCGTATCCGCCGAGACTTTCGAAAATCCCCCGACGTTCCAACTCGTCTTTGATCAAAATGCCGTCGATCGGCCGATCGACGTCGTAGATCGCGACCATCACCTCGAAAAGCCGCTGGTGCTTCTCGAGGAAAAAGGCCTCGGCGCTGGCGTCCGCGAGCTCGACGATCGCCTCGCCGATGGCCTCTTTGGTCAGCAGCATCGAGCCGAGCAACGCCCGCTCGGCGTCGAGATCATGTGGCAACGGCCGCGCGAATGCGCTATTCGACCGCTCCGTCGTATTCGACGTCGGCGTCGTCCGTTCCGCTGTCGTCCGCTGCGGCTTCGTCGCCATCCTCGATCGCGCCTCCTTCGCGGACAACCCAGACCTTGACCTCGGCCGTCACCTCGTCCGTGAACTCGATCCTGACCATGCGATTATCGAGCGAGCGGATCGGCGGATCAAGCAAAACAAACTCCGCCTCGACCGGATGCCCCTGCTCCTTCAGCGCCTGCGCCACGTCGCGTGCCGACACCGAGCCATAAAGCGTTCCCTCGGGATTCGCACTGGCCTCGATCGTGACCGAAACGTCCGCCAGCTTCTCCGCGATCAGCTGGTACTGCTTGAGCCGTGCCGCACGCTCCGCCGCCGCACGCTTCTTCTCTTCGTCGATCGCGGCGATGTTCTCGTCCGTCGGCTCGGTCGCCAGCCCCTCGGGCAATAGATAGTTACGCGCGTAGCCCGGGCGGACGGTAACAACGTCACCGACATAGCCGAGCTTGCGCACGTCCTTGAGTAACAGCATCTTCATCATCAATCTCCGCTGGAACCGCCCAACCCTCAGCTGAGCCGCTCTCCGCTATGCAAACGAGCGAAGCACTGCGAGACGTTACCCTCGCCGACTGCATCCGCCATTCAAGTTAACATCGTCCGGCGCACAATGACTAGGAAACGTACGGCATCAGGCCGATGAAACGCGCCAGCTTCAGCTCAGCGGCAAGCTTCCGTTGAAGCTGTGCGTTCAAACCAGTCCGCTTGCGCGAAAACAGTTTGCCCTGCGTGCTGGTCAGCCGCTGCAAGAGCTGTACGTTCTTATAGTTGATCTCGTCAGGCTTGATCGGCACCGTGCGAAACCGGCCCACGTCGGGGCGTCGGCTACGGCGCTTTCGTCGAACAGGTGCTGCCATGGATCATCTCTCCTCGTGAATCCAAACTAGAACGGAATATCATCAGCGCCGCCGGCCATCGGCGACTCACGTTCGTAACTGTCGTCCATCGGCGGACGGTCGCCGCCTCCGCGCGCCACGCGAGCGCCACCGCCGCCACCAGGGGCTCCGCCACCCTCGCCACGACCGCCGACAAACTGGAAGTTGTCGACGATGACGCTGTGGCGCGACCGCTTGCCACCGTCCTGGGCCGTCCAGGTCTCCAGTCGCAAGCGACCCTCGACCAGCAACGGCCGCCCCTTGGTCATGTACTGGTTGATCGTCTCGCCGGCTCGACCGAACGCCGAGCAGTCGACGAAACACGTCTCTTCCTTCTGGTTCCCTTCGCGGTCCCGCCACTTGTGATTCGTGGCCAGGCCGAAATTGCAGACCGCCGTGTTGCTCGGCAGATAGCGCAGCTCGGGGTCGCGGGTCAGGTTGCCCAGCAGGATGATTCGGTTAAAGCTGGCCATATCAGCCTCCTTGCGCAAACGTCGCGCTGTTCCGCCTCAGGTCGAGAACGCACCGTCGATACGCCTCGACTCGCGGCCCTTCCGGAACCCGTCTCAGCGTCGCGCGGCGAGCACATTCGACCTATTCGCCGCCGCCACTTTCGCCGCCGCTTTCGGCGACCGGCGCGGCCGCACCGTCATCACCGGCGCTCGCACCGGCAGGCGCGGCACTGCGCTCTTCACGCGGGCCGCGATCGTCACGATCGCGCGGTCCACGATCACGATCCCGGTCTCGATCCCGGTCTCGATCACGACCGTGACGCGGCCGATCGCCGTCCTCACGCCGACCGTCGCCGGCCGGATCAAGCGGCTCCTCGGCGTTGCGCGCCTTGAGCTCCTCGATGCGCTCCTCCTTGACCTCGGCCTTCAGCACCAGGATCCGCAGGACCGCCTCGCTCAGCCGAACGTCGCGCTCCATGTCCGTGATCCGATCGGGCGGCGCCTGGAAATAGGTCAGCACGAACGTGCCACGCTTGCGCTTGTCGATCTCGTACGCGAGCTTGCGCTCGTCGAACTTGACGCACACTTCCAGTTCCGCACCGATGCGATCGCATAATCGCCGGACTTCCTGCTCGACGCCGGACCATTCGCGGGCCGCGTTGTTGTCGAACAGGAACATGCCTTCGTAACGTCTCAACGCTGATCTCCTTTGGACGGCTCGTCGGTGTTCCGCCGGCCGCCCGGCTTCCGATTAAACTGGTTCATCGCCTCAGTGGCGCCACGCGCCAGCCAGCACTCCACAGCGTCCGCCGCCAGGTCGATCACCTGCTCCGCGGCCTCGCGCTCGCTCGGCATGAAGCGGCTCAGCACATGCTCGACGGTCGCCGCCGAGTGCACCTTGCCGATCCCCACGCGTACCCGCGCCACCTGATCGCTGCTCAGATGACGGATCACGTCGGACATGCCGTTGTGCCCGCCGGCCGAGCCCCGCGCCCGGACGCGAATCGTCCCCAGTGGCAAGTCCAACTCGTCGTAGACAACCAGGACATCCGCCAGTGGAACGCGATAAAAACGCGCCAAGGCCGCCACGCTGCGACCACTGAGGTTCATATACGTCTGCGGCTTGAGCAGGAACACCCGTTGTCCGGAACGCATCGCTTCGCCGAGCTGCGCTTCGAAGCGCTTCTCGTATGCCGACGCGTCCACTCGCCAGCGCTGTGCCAGCGCGTCGACCACCATGAAGCCGAGGTTGTGCCTCGACTCGGCGTATCGCGGGCCGGGATTGCCCAGTCCGGCAACGAGCTTCACCGCTATGCTCCGCCATCCTCTTCTTCACTCTTGCCCTTGCTGATGACTTCCGGCTCGGCCGTCGCGCCCTCTTCGCCTTCCACAGCCGGCGCTTCTTCGACAACGCCGCGCTTCGCTCGGACCGCAACGATTGTCTCGTCGGCACCCGGAATCGGCGTCACGCCCTCGGGCAAGGACAAATCGCGAACGTGCAACGCGTCGCCGATCGCCATATCCGAGATGTTGTATACCACCTGATCGGGAATCGCGGTCAGCAGGCAGCTCACCTCCAGATCGTTGATGATGTGCACCAGCTCGCCACCTTCGGTGGTGCCCTTCGCGGTCCCCTTGAGCACGATCGGGATTGTCACTTCGACCCGCTCGTCCTGCGAGACGCGCATCAGGTCCACGTGCAGCGGATCCCGCTGCAAGTGGTCGTACTGGATCTCCTTGATCAGAAACGTCTGCGGCGCGCCGGCGAATGCCAGCTCGACGACGTGCGCCTGGTGGTCGAGCGCGATATCGAGATCGTGCCGCGACAGCGACACGTGCTCCGGCGGCTCGTTGTGACCGTAGATCACCGCCGGCAGCAGACCGCGCTGCCGAAGCCGATCGTTGGCGTGCTTCCCGCCGGGCTGCCGCGTTTCCGAAACTAACTTCGCGATTTCCATTGACGATACTCCTTATTGCTGCGCCGGACCGTCACGGCGCGAATTCGCTCACTTGATGAACAGACTGCTCACCGACTCGTTCCGATGGATCCGCCGAATCGCCTCGCCCAACAACGAGCTGACCGACAGAATGGTCAGGTTCGGCAACCGTCGACGCTTCTCCGCCGGCAACGGAATCGTGTCCGTCAACAGCAAATGGTCGATCGGGGCACTCGCCAGCCGCTCCACCGCCGGCCCGCACAAAACGCCGTGCGTCGCCGCCACGATGATCTTCCGCGCGCCCTGCTCCTTCACCAACTTGCACGCCTGCACGACAGTGCCTGCGGTCGCGATCATGTCATCGATCATCAGCACCGTGCGATTCTTCACGTCGCCGATGATCGCAAAACTCTCCGTCTCCGAACCACTCACGCGACGCTTGTCGATGATCGCCAGATCGCCGCCCAGATGATTCGCGTACACCCGGGCCGCCTTCGCATTCCCAATGTCCGGACTCACCAGCGTCAGCGGATGCAAATCCTTGTGCGACTCGAAGAACGCGCTGAACACCGGCTCGGCCGACAAATTATCGACCGGCATATCGAAGAAGCCCTGAATCTGTGCCGCATGCAATTCCAGCGTCAGCACACGGTCGACACCCGAGACCGCGAGCATGTTCGCTACCAGCTTGGCCGTGATCGGTACGCGACCCTCATCCTTGCGATCCTGCCGGGCGTAGCCGAAGTATGGCATCACCGCCGTGATCCGCTGCGCCGACGCGCGCTTCACGCAATCGATATAGATCAGCAGCTCCATCAGATTGTCGTTCACCGGCGTACACGTCGACTGCACGATGAACGTGTCGCGCCCGCGGACGTCTTCGAACAACTTCAACGAGATCTCGCCGTCGGGGAAGTTATCCAGCGCCGCCTTGCCGAACGGTACGCCAATGTACTGCGAGATCTTGTTGGCCAGCTCGTGGTGGCTGCGACCGGCGAACGCGCGAAACTCCATCAACGCCCTCCCGTAAACGGCTGCACCAGGGCGCCGTCCGCAATCTCGTCCCCGTCGTTCAACACCGCGAAGGGACCGACGCGGCAGTTCGCGCCGACCTGTGCCGCACCCTGGATCGAAACGTTCGGATAGAGAATCGTGTCCATGCCGATCGACGCCCGCGTATCAATCCACGTCGTTGCCGGATCGACCACCGTCACGCCGTTGTCCTGCCAATGGGACACGACCCGGTCGCGCATCACCGCGTTGACCAACGCCAGATCCTTGCGCGAATTGATACTGAAGATATCTTCCGGCGGGACCGACGTGATCGCATGCGCCCGATCGCCGGCGCTGAGCAGAATCGCGATGCAATCCGTGATGTAATACTCGTTCTTGACGTTATTCGGCTTGAGCTGGTCGAGCGACTTCAACAGCTTGGGACCGTCGAAGCAGTAGTAGCTCGGGTTCACCTCGCGAATGCGCCGCTGCTCCTCGGTGCAGTCGCCGTGCTCGACGATCGCCCGCAAGTTGCCCGCCTCGTCGCGGTGAATGCGCCCGTAACCGGTCGGGTCGTCGAGAATCGCGGTCGCGAGCGTGGCCGCCGACTGCTCGGCACGATGCTTCTCCAACAGCGCCGTCAGCGTCTCGGCCCGGATCAAAGGGCCGTCGCCGCACAGCACGACCGCCTCGTCGTAGCCCGCGAGCTGCTCGCGACAGACCATGACCGCATGTCCGGTGCCACGCTGCTCGGTCTGCTCGACCCAGGTGATCCGCTCGTCGTGGGTGAAGGCGTCCATCACCAGTTGCTTGCCGTAGCCGACGACGACGATGCAGTCATCGATCCCGGCCTGACGGCAGGCGTCGAGCACGTACGCGAGCATCGGCCGCCCGCAGACCTCGTGCAGCACCTTCGGAAGCTCGGTCTTGAGGCGAGTGCCCTTGCCCGCGGCGAGAATCACCGCCGCCGTGCGCGCTTGTCCCATTACGTTCCCTTGCATTTATCGAGAGCAACACAAGCAACCCGGCCTGGACTCGAACCAGGAATGCCAGGACCAAAACCTGGTGTGTTGCCAATTACACCACCGGGTTATCGCGTCAGAAGTTCCGCTCTGACCCGTCGCCATGCGGTCGAGTTCGCTGCGCGGCCTCGAGGACCCGCGCTGAGGCTTGTGCCGACTGCCGCGTGTCAGTCGACCCACTGCGACACAATGTCGCGGCCCCGCTTGCGGGTAATGCTCGGTCCATGGCGGAAACCGAGGCCCAGTAAAGTAGCGGCGCGCGGCGGTTGGTGTCAAGGCGGGCGTCTCGTCCCGAACCTCGGCCTCGGGCTCTGGAACTGACAGGCTGGCCCCACAGCCCCGTCACCCCCGACGCCGGCCCAACGCCCGGGTGAGACCGACGCCGAGGGCGACGGAACTGCAGGGCCAGAGGAACAGATTTGCGCGCTACGGTGCCCCACCCCATCTTGGGGTGGGGGACCGATCAACGGGTGAAACGGGCGCCGCCTCGGGTGGGGCGGGCGTCTCGCCCGCCGATTGCTCGAACTCCAGCACCCTTTCCCGCGCCCCCGGCGCGCTCAACAACCCCCGAACCGCCGCCTCCAGAAATACCTCAACACTCACGCCGTACGCATCCGCGGCGGCGTGTGCGCGTTGCGCCCACTCGTGTGGCAACGAAATCTCGGCCATTGCTTCGTGATCCATGTGTCGACCTCCAATCAGTGGAATTGTTGATCCACTAGGGTCGCTCCACCAGGCACGAAAGGTCTACCCACTATGAGTGTGATCTGGGAAAAGCTAGTGCGTTCTTGAAAGGAACGCACCCTGCGGGACCCACACAATCGGATTCTCCGGCCCACCAGCTCCGTCGCCCTCGGCGTCGGTCTCACCAAGTTTGGGCCGGCGTCGAGGGGACGGGGCTGCGGGGGCCGGCCCGGTCAGCTCCAGAGCCCGAGGAAGAGGCTGGACACCTCTCGCGAACAGCGGCGGGCGCGTTCGCAAACACGCCGAGCGCTACGCGTCGGCGTGGCACCCGGCTGGATCCCCTCGCTCGCGCTCGGGGCTCGTTTAGTGGTGCAGTCTGGGTTCGGGCTCCCCAATGGCGGGCGAGACGCCCGCCCCACCCTCTCTTTGGTCAGTCCCCCACCGTAGAAGGTAGGGCACCAATGTCGGCCCCACCCGCTTGGTCAGTCCCCCACCCCAAGATGGGGTGGGGCACCAATGCGTCCGGCTGGTGCTGGGATCGGGCTTGGCGATGAGAGCCTCCTCCCCACTGGCGGACAAGGGGGCACCGCCCCTTTGCGCGGCCAGTGCCACCCGGACCGCTCGCTTGCGCTCGCGGCTCGTCCTAATGGTTTCTAATAATGGACATGTGGGCTCCAATGCCCCTCCGGCGCGCCCCGGATCGCCCAATCACGGCTTGGTCGTGTGGCGCTTGATCTCGACGACCTCGACCTCGAAGACCAGCGGCGTGTTCGGCGGAATGTCGTCGCCGGCGCCTTTGACGCCGTAGGCCAGCTCGGCCGGGATCAGGATCTTCCGCTTGCCGCCGAGCTTCATCGTCGTCACGCCGTACTCCAGGCCGTCGATCACGTCCTTGTAGCCGATCGTTACCTCCAACGGCTCCCCGCCCTCCGACTCGCTGATCACCGTCCCGTCCAGCCGACGACACTTGTACGCCACCATCAACTTGTCGTAACGCTTCGGCAATTCCCCCTCGCCGACCACCAGGTCACGAATCCGTACGCCGCTCGGAAGGACCTCCCACTGCTCACGCGGGTCGGGCTTGCCCGCGACCTGCCCCACCGACCAACGGATGCCGCCGAGCAAGTGCTGGTGGAAAATCGGATCCTCCCAGGTCTCCGCCGACGCGCCCAGCGTCGTGTAGAACACGCGACCCTCGCCAAACAGCTTGCTCCACGCGATCGCGTAGTCATTGTCGGTCCGTGTCGCTCCCGGCACGGAAAAGTCGGTCGCTGTCGGATCGAGGCTCATCAGGAGGTGAAGCCGCTCCCGATCGTACGGCGAGCCGAACTGGTATATCTCCTCGAGCAGGAACCAACTCGCGGTCAACGACAGGCGCTCGCACGCCGGGTGAAACTGATCCTCGACGCGCACCGTCACCGGCAACCCGTCCGCGGTCCACGGCGTCGCCTCGGCCCGGGCACCCAGCAACTCGGCGAACGCGGGCCAGTCGCGGAACGAATTCGCCGTGCTGTGGATCGCGACGAAACCCATGCCACTCTTTACCGCCGACAACAACGCCGAACGCTGCTCGTCGGTCAGCAACTTGGTCGTATCGGGCCCGGTGGTACTCAGCCAGACGAGGCCGTTGAGGCTCGCGAGGCGTGCGGCGTCGAGCTTGCGCAAATCCCGCGCGTTCTGCTTCGGCGTCAGCTCGATCACCCGGAACGTGCCAATCTCCTTCGCGAGATCCCTGATCACGCTCGCGACGTGATCGACCGCCGCGTGCGGCTCACCCGCGGTGAACGCGACGACGCCAACGGTCGGCAACGCGGGAACCGTATGCGCGAGGGCGTCCGCAGACGGCTGCGTGCTCGGCGCAGTCGCGGACTGCAACGTGGTCAACAGCAACAAAACACTGAACACGGTCACGGATGCCCTTCCTCGAAACTGCGTCCTCGATCGTTCCGCCGATTGTCCGAACTGACGGACGAGACCTTCGCACTCCCCGTCACAACGTCCGCACCCGCATCACGCCCTGCCTCCGCGGTGCCCGTACATCGCACTACCGCTTGAAGTGTTTGATCGCGCGGTCCATCTCGCGCCGAACCTCACGTTCCTTGATCGTGGCCCGCTTGTCGTGCGTTTTCTTGCCGCGCGCGAGCCCGAGCTTGACCTTCACCAGCCCCCGTTCGCTGAAATAGACCGATAACGGAACAAGGGTGAGTCCCTTTTGCGTGACTTTTTCGTGCCATTTCTTGATCTGTCGGCGATGGAGCAGCAGCTTCCGCTCCCGCTTGGGGGTGTGCTGTGCGTAACCTGCCATTTCATAAGGAGATATGTTCAGATCTCGCAGAAAGGCCTCGTTCTGGCGGATGACAGCGTAGGCCTCGTCGATCGAACAGCGTCCGTTCCGTAAGCTCTTGACTTCACTACCAGTTAGAGCAATACCGGCCTCGACCTGCTCGATGATCTCGAATTCGTGGCGGGCCTTGCGATTGTCGATTTTGGGGGTCGTCACGGACGGCTGGGCCATAATAAGATATATTGTAGGTGACCGGTGCGTGCCTGCAACCGGGATGGGTTCGGCTGCGTAGACAGATTGAAGCACGAACCCTGCCACTCGTTGCCGGCAACGAGGACCAGTATGACGCGTGCAGAGATCAGCAAACTCGTCCAGCGTGCCCGACAGGGTCGCACGGATGCGTTTCGAACGATCGTCGAGGCGTACAAGGATCGCCTCTTCGCGTTCGTGTGGAAGATCCTGCGCGATCATCATGAGGCGGAAGACCTCTGCCAGGCGGCATTCGTCAAAGCATACGAGTCGCTCGACTCCTACTCCGATAAATACGCGTTCAGTACGTGGTTGTTCACGATCGCTTATCGGCTGTGCCTGAACCAACTGCGGCGCAAACGGCACTGGACTGGCGAAGTCGACTTCGCCGGCTTCGGTAGTGGTTCAGAGGATGTGGCGCACGAGGTGGCGAACACCGAACAGGCGCGCAAACTGAAAGACGAGATCTGGAGCGCGGTCGAGCAGTTGAGCCCGCAGCAACGTAACGCGGTGGTGCTGTTCTACCGCGAGGGCCTGAGCTGTCAGGAAATCAGCCAGATTCTGAGCATCCCGGCGGTAACGGTGAAGAGCCATTTGCATCGAGCGCGTGAGCGATTGCGCGGATTGTTGAGTGACCAAGCGGAAGATTGGAGCATCCTACAGGCGAGAAGCGGGTAAAAGAGAACGTGATGAGATGCCCGGATTTTGAGAACCTGTTGGATGCGTATCTCGACGGCGAGCTGTCCGGTTCGTTGCGGCTGGAGTTCGACGCGCATCGGTTGCAGTGCAGCCGGTGTCAGCGTGTGGTCACGATGCTCGAGTCGGTGGGGCACGTGGTTGCGAACGATCGGGACGTGCCGTCGTTGTCCGACAGTTTCGCGGATCGCGTGATGGGACAAGTCGAGGGCGAGCGCGCACCGCTGCGCTTGCGAACGACGCGCTATGAAATCGGGATCGTCGCGGTGCTTAGTGCGGCGGCGGTTCTGGTCTTCGCGTTCCTCCTGCAACAGAACACGCCGCACGTCGGGATTCCGCTGGATCAGCCGGCGGAAGCGATCGTGGTCAAGGATGTGAGCCCGGCGGATCTCGTTCGGTACATCCACGATCAGGTTTCGCTGGCGCAGGCCGGTTTGCTCGCGGATCTCGATCAGATGCAGCAGTTGGGGGGCTACGCGACCCGCTCGTCGTTGCCGGAGAACGCCGCGGTTGCCGGATTCGGCGATCCGCTTTCGGTAGTGATAGAGATGTTGGGTGCCATTCCTGAACCGGAGAGTGAGTCGTCGGCGGAATTGCCGCCGAACGTGTACCCGCTCTGATGGTGTAACGCGCGTGTATCCTTGAAAGCTGGTTGGACTCAATGCATCGCGATCGCCGCGCTCGGGCTGGGGCTGTTCCCGGTTTCCAGCCGGTCGGCTGACGTACCAAAGGAAAGTCTGGCGGCGCTCGTACCCGCGGACGTCGGATTGTTTGTTGAGGCGTCGGACGCGGGCGACCTGCTCGTCGCGTTGACCGAGCCGGAGATCTGGCTGGGTCTGGCGGAGCTTGCAGGCCAACCGGCGCCGTCGGCCGAACTCGAGTTATGGCGGGCCAACATCCGGCTCGCGATCGGGATGAACCCGCGGCAGGCAATTCGTGCGCTGTTCTCCGATCGCGTGGCCTATCTGGGCAATGGCGTGGGCCGCTCGCAGAATGCTGCCGTGATCTGTGTACCGCGCAGCGATCCAGCTAAGCTTGCGGAACAGTGGGGAGCGCAACGTCAGCCTTATGCCGGTCGGCCGGCGCTGTATCAGTTACAGAGTGGTGCGGGGCTGGCGGTCTCCGACAAACACATGTTCTTCGGCGATCTTCAGGACCATGGGATCTGGGAGGAGTTGCTCGCGCAGCTCGACGCGCCCAAGCCGGAAGAGACGCTGGCGCGCGATGAGGTATTTCGCGCGTTGTACAAACATGTTCCGCCCGATCCGGAAGTGGTTCTGTTCGCCCGTCTGGGCAAGGCGTCGCCGACGATTCGGGCGACGTCGCGACCGACTTCCCGTCCGACCACACAGCGCGTCTCGCGGCCGCGTGCGTTTCCGCTCCTTCCGGGAGCGCTGCAGTCCTCGCAGAACATCCTCGTCTCACTCCATGAAGAGTCAGATGGGGTCCATTTCCGGTTCGTTGGCGACACTCCTTCCGCCGCCAAGCCTTCGAAACGAGCGCCATTGGCGAATCTGGTCGGTACGTTGCCGTCGGAGACGCTCGTGGCCTGGGGCGGATACACGGACTTTTCGGCTTTGGCAGAACAGACGGCGCGGCTGCCTTCACGGAACATTCTGCGCGTGCTGCTGCAGGCGGATCGGGCCGGCGACCTCCAGGGTCTGACCGAGGCGTTGGACCAGCGAACCGTCGTCGCACTCGGCACCGTCCAGGTCGCACGGCAATGGCCGGACGCACCAGCCGTTCCGGCAGCGGCACTGCTCCTGGGAATCCACCCGGATCATGCGGAGGCTGCGCAGGACGAGTTCGACCGCATGTTTGAAGTGTCGACGTCACTGTACAACCTGCTGGCCCTCGGCAACGACTGGCCGACTGTCGAATCGACCGCGATCGAGTTCGACGGTAGCCGACGCGGGAGCTTTGTCGATCTCAGTCGAACGCTCGGGGAGGCGCCGGAGAAGAGTCTCCTCGGCGAACTGCATCTTTGCGGCATCGTCGATGGCGATGCGTTGATCATTGCGACACATCGCGAGTGGCTGGCGCAGATTCTGGCCGCGCGTGCGAAGCCCGGGGCTGCTCGGCGCGCGTTTCGGATGGGACGACCGCCTGACTCGTGCGGAACCCTGGTGACGGCCGACACGGCCCGGCTGGGGAGGTTGAGCCGATCCTGGCTGGACTTCCTGAAGACGGTCGCGCCCGCGGTCCTGGACCAGAATTGGTGGCGACCCTATCAGCCGGGAGGACGCAGCGTTCGCTTGGGCGTGACTGTCTCCCGCGTCGAAGGGAAGTCGGCGGTCCGCGTTGAGTCGGTCCTGCCCAACGGCCTGAGCGATGGCGTGATCGAGGCCGGCGACATCATTGTCGGGTGCAATGATCGGCGCTTTTCCAGCGACGATCCCGTCTCTGAGTTCCGCGACGCGATTCAACAGCGGCCATACGCGCAACGACTGGACGTGTTGGTCGAGCCCAAAGCCGCCCCGACACGCCGTAAGCGGGTCCCGATTCCTTTCGTCGACCCGATCCAGATGCTGCGTCGCGTGACGGCGATCGGCCGCCTGGCGGGCAAGGTGCTCTTCTTCGATCAACAACGATCGAACGTACCGCAGGCCTATCTGCTGGTGGAACTGCCCCGCCGCTCGCGACAACGCGATCCTGGCCCGGCCCTGATCGCTCCGACCACGGCTTCGCAGCCAGCAAAGCCGTAGCACGGGGTGCAATCCTATCGGCGGCGCAGCCCCGCCCCCGACGAGCACCAACAGAACCAGACTTTTGGGTCCGGGCGTGAGCACCGCACCATCGAACCCGATATCGAACGCGTTCGGGTCCGTACCAATCGTCAGGTCGTGGGGGTTGTTTCGATAGGGCGTGCGTTAGCGCTTCACGTTGAGAGCCCAGTCCCACTCCACAAACGCTACTCGTGTTTCCACGGGCTCGAACGTCGGACGCTGCATGGCGCGGTTGTACTTCCGCACGAACTCAACTACGGATCCACCGCCACGGGTGAAGTCCGCCTTGTACCAGTCAAAGAGCTTGGTGACGTGAACGCGGTGTTGATCGGTGTCGTACCGCGCCCAGCGTGGGTCATTGAGGACGCGACGCGTTTGTTCTTCAAGCTGGTGGTCGAGCCGAGCGCCCACGTACGCCTCTGGACGCAGCGGCGGGCAGCCGATGCTGGCACAATTCACCGCGAAGTGAATCCGCGGCTCCGCGAACTCCTTGCGAATGATCTCGTTTTCCAGTTGATCGAGACTGACCTTGCGGCCGCCGAGCCGCCACCGCTGGTCCTTCCAGCGCTTCTGCTCGGGGATGTCCATGATCGACTTGAGCGGCCAATGATCGAGGATCAATTGGAGCGTGAACGCGTTGTACGCATTGATGTACGTCGCGAGCTTCTCGTCGCGACTCAATGATCCCAGCTCGACGCCGCCCAGATACCGTGTGTACTGTTCGAGCGCGGCCCGATCCCCGCGAAGCTGCTTGTAGTCCACTGTGCCATCGGCCCCGACATGCTTCTTCAGCAGGCGATCGAACGTCGCATGAGCACGATCATTAGAATCTGCAGCGCGCACCGACGTCAGACAGAGCGTCAACGCCAGCAGGCTCCCGTAACGCGTCACGGTGTTCATCTGGATCGTCCTTCCTGCAACCACGCCTCGTCGCGGCGCGTCTACTCAAACGACGGCTGCACGGTCGTTTCCGCGGTCCGCTCGCGCTCCTGCCGGGCGCGTTCGGGGTGGTCCTTGCGAAACTGCGCCATTCCGGGCGGCTCGGGAAAGGCCTTCGCGACGTCAAACCCGAGCTGATCACACTCGTACTGGAACTGCTCGATTCGCTCATCGTAAACGTATTGCTTCATGTTGAGCGGCGCCCGCGCCCAGAGCCGAGCCTTGCGAACAACCAGGTTCGCCGTGAGACCCAGCGAAGCCAGTTTCACATTCAGCCGGTCGATCTGCAGGTCGCGGAACGGCGGCATCTTGCGTCGATCGCCGAGGTCCTCCCGCACGTCCTGCATGTACATTTCGTGAAACTCCTTGGCCTTCTCCACCGTCTTGTTGTACTGCCGAATGCGCCCATCGGTCAGCTGCTCGTAAGCATTGTCGAGGACCGCTGCCACGGTTTCGAACGCCGCCCGCTGGGTACCCAGAATGTCTTCCAGGTTATCACGGACATAGTCCGCGAGGTTCTTTGCATAGTTTTCCCGAACGCTTCCGTCGGGATTGCGGCCGTAGGTCTCCCGCAGATAAGAGAGGTAGTACTCCGCTTCGTCCTCACGACCCAGCAGATAGAGCGTGATAATGCCCTCCGTGAGGAAGTTGATGTGCCCGACGCGGTAGATGTCGCCCACGCCCTCGCCCTGCGTGTCCTCCGTCGGCCGCGGGTCGAGATACCGGCCGTAGCTGAGGAACGCCGACTGCAACGACTCGATGAAGTTCACGTCGATCCCGAAGTCGATGTACGATCGGTGAATGTCCTCGGGTAGCGGCTCGAAGACGAACTTGTTGCGTTGGAAGAGGTTCCGCAAACTGAAGAACAACAGACGCGAAGTGTTGGTGCGGTCGTTCTGGAAGTCGTGAACGGTCTCGCCGCCCTTGATCAGCGCCTGCGTTACCCAGTAAAGGCTGTGACTGGAGCAGAGCCGCCAGTCCACCGGGCCGAACTGCTGGACGACGTACACCATCTGCGCCGGATCCAGCTTGTACACGTCGACCAGCACGCGCCGCTGCAAGTAGCGGACCACCGCGTCCGCCGCCGGCGTCATGTCCGGATAACCGAGCAGCTCCCGCAACGTCTCGACCGGGACGGTCGCGAACTCCGGTGCCGGCGTAGCCGACTCCTTCTCGATCGACTTGCGAAACGTAATCGGCTCGATCACCCGTCGATACGGATAGAAGAACGACCATGCCAGGCCGTCTTCCGCAAAGTGCATCTCCTCGGTCACTCGCTCATCGTCCGGCGGAATGTTGATGCCCGCGGCCCGCATCCGCGCCACCAGCGGTTTCGACTCGGGAAACTGCTCGTAGAGGGTCGCAAGCGAATCCGGTGCATCGTCGACCCGCTTGATGAAATCGTACGCAGCCTGTTTTGCTGCAAGAAACTCATCGGAGTGCATCACGCCGGTCGAAACATCAGCGACCTCGCGCTCGATGTAGCGCCACCCCTCACGTTCGGCTTCCGCGCGGCGTTTGGCGTCGACCATCTCACTAGCCCGACGAGCCGCTTGCAACAACGGGTCGTCGATATCCATCGGCTTCACGTCGCCGTCGAGATCGTCCAACTCCGGATCCGGCGGTGCCCCAAGCACCAGGTGCATCCGCCAAGCCCAGTTGGACTTATAGGCCCAATGATAGTCGTCGATCGTCTCCCCCATCTTGTTAACGAAGATCCAGGCGAGCTGCTTGTACATGTTCAGCCCGCGCGGATTGTACCGCAGCCCCTGATCGCGCAGCAGCTTCGCACCGCTATAGACCCAGTTCCACCGTTCCTCGGGTGTGAAGGTCGTTACCGAAATGTTCCAGGCCATGTTCCACGCGGAGTACTCCCACACCGTCTGGAACCGCGGCTGAAGCTTGCAGATCCATGTGTGCAACTGCATCGCATCGTAGTAGCGTCCCTGCTCCTTGAAGCGCTCGGCACGCATGAACGCGATATCGGTGATCAGGCTGCGAAAGGCGCCCAGTGCCTGAATCGCGAAGACATATTCCGGAGGCGTGTTCTCCACCACCTCCTCGGTCCCCACCATGTTCAAGTCGTTGCGGGTCTGGTTGATGCGCGGCACCAGCAAGGACGACGCCGAGATCAGACCGACACAGCCCAGCACCGAAACGATTTGGACGATCGTCGCGTTGTTCATCACGCTCTCCCGCTACCGTTCACGCCGCGATGTCGCGTTTGCCCGACAATGGAGACAATCCGCCGGGAAGCCACGAACGCAACCCCTGGCACGGATTCTATACGAACCGCCGACCAGCTCAGTTCGCCGCGCGTCTACTCAACCGGCCCCCTACACCTGCACGCTGGCGATCTCGCGCTCCCGGAAGATGAACCAGCCAACCACCAGCAACAAGACCCCGCCGGCCGCGATCACCCAGGCCCCGCTCTCGATCAGCAGGCTGTACGAAATGTACTCACCCTCGATGAGCCGCCCGGCACCGTTGTATTTCGCGAAATCGGGGAACAGATGCAGGATCGGCACCAGTAGATATCGGACGTACGGGCCGAAGCGACCGAAAGGATCCAGATCGGCCGTCCAGATCTCCATCGTGGCGCCGATCGACTCATACCAGAAGGGCCAGGCGATCGACATCAGATAAGCCGTGATCGCGCAAAGGCACGCGACCGGGAACGATACGAAAGTGCTGAAGAACAGTGCGACAGCGCTCAGAAACCCGAGTTGGAAGAGCGTCATCACGAGTGCCTTCACGTAATTGGCCTCGAACGAGCTGACGCGATAGAGGATTTCGAGCGAGCTGGCGCCTTCGAAGAAAACCTTGGTGTCGTCGGTTGGCGTAGGCGGATTGATCACCTCGAGTTGGGCCCGGCCTTCGCGGATCACGCGCTCGCCGCGGACCAGGAAGCTGTGGCGTTGCGCGTTGCGCTCGTGTGTCACCATCGGCCGCCCGAGGGCCGCTCCCGTATCGGGATCGAGAAACGCCCAACCGACCTGCAACATCTCGTCCAGCGGGATCGGCAACCCGCGGGCCTTGAAGCGCACCTCGACGGTTTGTTCCGCACTTTCAGGGGGCGCTAAGCCTTCGAAACGAAATATGCGACTCTCGCCATTCGTGAGCCGCCACCAGCGATTGCGGATCTCGGCGTACTTCTCCTTTAACGCCTCCCCGACGACTTCCAGGTTTTTCTCATCAATCGTGCCCTCCTCGATCATCGCCCGGACTTCTTCGTCGGCCTGCGCGCGGAACTGTTCCTCGGGCACCTCAGGCTCTTTTGACATTCGCGCAGTCCAGACGACGTCTCGCACTTTGACACGATCGCGCTCGAACTCGACGGGCAAGTTCCGCATGTAGCGGGCGGCGGCGTAGATCGAGACGCCACAGATCCCCACGAGCAGTATGTTGAGCAGATTGATCCCGAGCCATTTTCCGAACAGGATCTGGAAGCGCGAGACCGGCTTGGTCACGACCAGGTGAATGACGTTGGTCTTGATTTCGTTACTGAGCGTAGCGCTCGACATGAAGATCGTCGCCATCGCCAGCAATGCCCCCATACAGCCCAGCGAGTATGCGAGGAAGTTCTGAATTCGTCCGGCAAGCGTGTTGTCGCCGCGGACGGCCGGCAGCTGAACCAGAATCAACGCCAGGACGACCAGACAGGTCAGGACGATCCGCATCCGGATGCCTTCCCAGAATGTAAGCCGTGCAATCGCCCACACCCGGCTCATGGCCGATCCTTGTCATCGGATGAGCCTGCGAGATCATCCAGGAACGACCGGTCCACCTGTGACGGCTTTGGTTTGTGCTGATCCTCGGCCGGTGCGTCGCTATCCGCCGACTGGGTCAGCTCGGTCAGCACGGACTCGTCGGGTTTGGCGGCCGTCTGCGCCGAAGGAGCGTCGACATTGCCCGAGCTCGGCTTGTCGGCCCGTACCAGCGATTCGATGACGGCGCGACCCTCAGAATCGCCGCTATCGAGGTACGTCGCGAACTCACCGGTCTGAGCGCTGCCCGCGGTCTCCACCTTCTGCTCGTGCGCTTCGCGCACCACCCGCAGGAAGAGGTTCTCCAAGCGATCGCGGGGCTTACTCAATCGCAACGATTTGCCCTCGCGCTGCAGCACCAGCTTCTCGATCTCGGCGACCGTTTCGTCGGAGAGCGCCTCGGTCGTGAACTGTATCTGATCCTGCCGGGTCAGCACGTCCTCCATCTGGCCCTGCACCTGAACCCTTCCGCCGTAGAGAATCGTGACGCGGCCGCACACTTCCTCGACATCGGCCAGCAGGTGGCTGGACAGCACGATCGTCTTCCGGTGAACGGTCCCGAGTCGCACAATGATGTCCTTGACGAGCTTGGAGCCGATCGGGTCGAGGCCGCTGGTCGGCTCGTCGAGGATCAGCAACTCGGGATTGTTGATCAGCGCCTGCGCCAGCCCGATTCGGCGTGCCATGCCCTTGGAGTACTCGCCCACCGGCCGCCGCGCGACGGATTTCAGCCCGACCATTTCAAGCAACTCCTCGGTCCGACGACGTCGTTCTCGCCGCGGAATCTGGAAGAGCTGGCCGTAATAGTCGAGCGTTTCGCGCGCGTTCAGGAATCGATAGAGATACGACTCTTCAGGGAGGTAGCCAATGCGCGACTTGATCGCCACGTCGTGCGTCGGCTTGCCGAAGACGAGCACCTTGCCACGCGTCGGATAGAGCAGGCCGAGCAGGACCTTGATCGTCGTGCTCTTACCGGAACCGTTGGGGCCCAGCAGTCCGTAGATCTCGCCGGGATGAATCTCGAGGTCGAGATCGTGCACGGCGCGGACCCGTGCACGCCGCCAGAAATCGCGGAATACCTTGGTCAGTCCGGCCACCTGAATAACGGAGTTGTTCACGAAACGCCTCGAATCCGGTTAGCTGGGTGTCGCGCTAGCGCCAGCACGACTCGCTCGCGATGATCGACACGGACGCGCCGCACGTCAAATCACATCTCACGCCCCCGGCCACGGCCCTCAACGGGGGCTCTTCTGCAATGCCTCCATCTCCCGTCGGGCCTTCTTGTTCGGATCGCGGTTCAGCAAGATCTGAAGATCGTCGACGTCCGGGACAAAGAACATCTCGTTCTGCAACGACGTCAGGATCTTCCTGCGCATTTGGTTCTGCAGTTCCAACGTCGTGATCCGGGGATACTTGCGATACTGCTTCAATCGGTTCTGAAATTCCGAGAACTGCCCTTCCACCCGCTGTCGAATCTCGTTTGCCGCGGACGCCGCGTCGCGAAGCCGAATCGCAACTTCGCCGCCAGAGCGGTCGAGCGCCTGCTCGATTCGTCCTCGAACCGGCGCCAACTCCGCGGGCGCGGCGCCGACGGCCTGCTGCGCCCCGTACGCGCGAATGATCCGCAAGAGTTCGGTATGTCCCGCACCGGCGGTCTTGTTGAGAATCGCGTTCGCTTCGGCCTGCGCGTTGTCGATCTGTTCCTTGAGTTCGTTCTCGGCCTGGGTTACGCCGCGATAGGCATTGCGAACGCCCTGCGGCTCGGCCGTATCGACCGTCACGGCCCCAAGCGCCACACCGAGATCGAGCGCGTCGATCTCGGATTGCAGTCGACGTCGCACGCCGGCCGCGAACGCACTCGATTCACCGCGGGTGATATCTTCGAAGCGGCGCCACGCGCTTTCCGTGATGATCACCGACTCTGCCAGGCGTCCGAGAATCTCCTCGAGTGCGGGATAGCGGCCTTCGCGGGTCGGCACGTCGGCTCGGACGTGTTCGATGAAGCGCTGCGCGTCGAAGATGTTGTATTCGATCTTCCAGATCGCGTGCGCGAGATTCTTGTCGCCGGTCAGCAATGCGCCGTCCAGGCCCGGCTTGAGGCCGATCCGTCTGCGCTCGATTTGCGAGAGCGGCTTGTCGCGGTCTGCTTCGTCGCGCTGGAAGCTGAACGTATCCAGCTCCATGACGAACTTTCGCGTCGGAACGCGGATCTTCTCGTCGAACGGGTCAGGCAGCGCGACTTCGAGGCCTTGCGTGAAGACTTTGGGGCCGATCTCGCTGTCGGTTTGACCACTGTTGGTCACGAGCTTGCCAAAACGCACGATCAGTCCCTGCTCGCCGGCATCGATTCGGAACAGGCCCGATAGCAAGTAGGCGATCATCAGCACGCCCATTACCGTCAACAGCACGTTGAAGCCCGTCCGCAGCGCGCCGAAGAGCGACTGCTGCACCGGGTCCATCGCGGGTTCGACCGTGGTTTGCGTCGGCACGTCCGCCATGGCCTACTCCTCGCGCCCGGCGCGTCTCGGCGTCGTGTCGCCGCCGAGCAGGTTGTTGATGAACACGTCCGACAGAATGCTGTTCGAGTCGAGGAAGATCGTGGACTGCTCGGCCAATGCGATCTCCAGGGCCTCGAGTTGCCGCAGGAACTCGAAAAAGTCGCGATCCTCGGTCGGGATCTGGCTCAGGATGTTGGTGCTGGCCTGAACTCCTGTCGAGCGAATCTCTTCCGCTTTGGCGTCGGCAAACGCGAGAATCTGCCGCCGATCGCTATTGGCTCTCGCTCGAATTTCCTCCGCCTTGGCCTTGCCGACCTCGCGATAGGTCGTCGCTTGCTTGTTGGCGTTCGCGATCATCGCTTTGAACACGGTCTCGGTGACCTGTTCGGGCAATGAAATCCGCCGAATGCCGATTTTCTTCACCACAATCCCGTAGTCGTTCAGGATCGACGCCGCGGCATCCGTCAACATTTCCTCTTCGAGCGCCACATAGTTCGCGCTCACCGTCTGTTCGTCCAGGTTGACGAAGAAGGACATGTCGCGTTTGCCGATCGCAGCCGAGCGAATCTGACCGACGCGCGTTCGCAACTGGCGCTCCGCCTCTCCGACGTCCTTCACCCGCACGTAAAACTTGTACGGGTCCTCAATCTGCCACAGCAGATAGCAACTGACGATCAGGTTCTTGCCGTCGCGCGTCTTGATCTCGCTTTCCGGCGTGTCCGTCGTATGCAATCGGACATCATAAGTCCGAATGAATTCGATCGGCGGCGGCCAGCGGAAATAGAGCCCGGGCTTGCTAATGACGCTCTCCTCCGACGCCCGGCCGAGGGTCACCCGCACTGCCCGTTCGGAGAACTTGACGCGCTCCGTCATCCCGTAGACCAGGATGATCACAATCGCAATCAACAGCGTGAGAAATGGCATCCGCGACATTCAGATTTCTCCGTTATCCGTACACCCGCCGGCCCTACTGGGCGGGACCGGTCGGCATGGAAAGCACGCCGACATCCTGCTCGTCCTCGGCCACGAACCGAACGGTGACCTTCCGATCACCGGGATCGAAAGCGAGGAAGAACTTCCGCGCCTTCTGGAGGCCCTGGGCCAACGTTTCCAGCAACATCATCGATTTGTACACCCGCGGGGCCCGACGAAACACCTCGCGCTCGTTCAAGTAGCGGTTGAAGTTTGCCTCGGTCCGCATTTCGATCTCCCAGCGCTCGGCCTGCGCGTCAGCGAGAATCATCGCCGACTCGCCTTCGAGCCGCTCGAGCTTCGCACCGAGATCAGCCAGCCAGTGCCCCAGCGCCACCTGTGACTGCACATGCCGCACGACCAGCGCCACCGTCTCGGACGCGACGCTCGGCGATTGCTCCGCAACCTTTTCCACCGCCGCGTCACGCGCCTCGCGCGCCGCAGTGAGGGCGGCCTCGGCCGACGCCATACGCGCCCCCGCTTCCGCGCGCCGGCCGATGTCGCCACCGATATCCAGCTCGAACTCGAGCTCGACCTCGTCACGGTGCAGCCGCGCCAGCCGCAGCTCTGCGTCCGCCCGCACGACGGCTTCGAACAACGGACGCAGGTCGCGCAATGACCGCTCCAATCCCGCCGGCGAGTCGGACTCGAGCTTCTGCCCGGAACGATTCATGTCGAGGTCGGCAGCCTTCATCTGATCGACCGCCAGCGCGAACCGCCGGGCGAATTGTGGATCGCCCGCGGCGCTCGACAACAGCGCCTTCTCGAGCACCAACGCTTCGCGAATGACAGCGTTCTTTTCCTGATCCGCGTTGATCACCGAGCGATAGGACTCGGCGACCGACGCGTCCGGATGTACGTTGTACAGTCCGACATAGACGATTTCGAGCCCGAGCTGCTGCTCGCGTACGCGTTTCGCGATGCGATTGCGCAGCAACTGCCCGTAGCGCTCGCGGTTTTCGCCCAGCAACATGTCGATGTCGTGCGCCGCGTTGTACTGGCCCACCTCAGACCAAGCGATATTGCGCAGCATCCGGACCGGATTCGTGTGCACCTGCGTAAGCGCCGCGAGCCGCGTCGGGTCAATGCGGAACTGCACCGCAACTTCCATCCGAACCAGGTTGACCGGCACGGACTGGTTGGTTGCTTCGTCGCGTACGAGTGCCTGGGCCGCCTCGTCCAACTCGAAATCCTTGGGGTAGATCACGAAATTGAAGTGCCGGAGGTTCCGGTGCTTTTCATCCGTCCACAATACCACGCGCGCCCGCTGGCGCTCCTCCGGCGTTTCCGGCTCCTGCGGACTCGCATCGTAATCCTGATAACCGACCACGATCTGATGAAGCGTGCCAGTGTTGATCTTCACCCCGACATCGATCGGCCAGGGGTATTTCCAGTGCAGACCGGGCCCCAGTGGATCGTCCGCGTTGAGTTGCCGGCCGAAACGCTCGATGACCGCGTGCTGATCGGGGCCGACGATCAGAATGCACGTCAACAACCAGAGGGCCATGACGCCCGCCGCCATGAGCGGCAGCAGCGCGCGCTGCAATAGTTGGTAGAACCAAGTCTGGGAAACCTCGAAACCGAACTGATAGTTGACGGTCTCCGCGATCGACGACGCGATTCCGCCGGGCTCGCCGATCAGACCCAATAGGCGACTGTCGAAGGCCGCCCGCGGCTCGACCCCCGCCTCGCGCGGACGGTAGACGTCGATCACGAAATTGAACGTCGTCTCTGCCGCCAGCAGCAGCATCAGATACGGGATCGCGAGTGCGACGAGCCGCTCGACGATCGTGACGTTCGCGTACAGGTAAGCCGTGATGCCGACGACGACCGCGGCGCACAGCACGGCATTTCCCAGCATGTAGGAGCCGCAACCGCGGAGCAACTGCCACTCCGGCACGCGCGCCAGTCCGGCCGCATAACGCGAGCCAAGGAACAGCAGGAGCATCACCACGCAGGCAACGGCCAGTGAGACGGGCAGCGCGGATGTCGCGGTCAAGGCATCGACGGGCTGTCGGAGCCACTGGAACCCGGCCCAGGCCAGGAAAACTGCCGAGATCAAGCTGAAGGCCGGCACGAGCCAGCGCAGCATCCACTCGAGACGGGTCGCCGCGACCTGGATCCCGACCGTACCGGCTTCGCGTTCGAACAATTCGGTGGAAGCCCCGCTGGCCGCTCTCTCCCGCCGAAGCGCGTCGAGGTCCTCGGCTTCGAACTCTGCAAGCTCCTTCTGCCGCATGACCAGCAACGTCGCGAACCAGAGTGGAACGCCGCCGAGCAGGTACCACGCCAGGCGCGCCGCACTGGCGCTGGACGTAAGCTGATCGATGACCAACAGGGCCGCGAAGGCGGCGAGCTGCAAGATCAAGCCGAACAGCGCCGCGAGGCGGGACCGCGTATGCTTCGTTTCGTTCACTGTCACTCCCGCAAGCAGGATATCAAGACACAACCGCCCAGCGAGGGCATTCTATTCCACCGGTTTGCATGGATACGTCGATAGCCGGCCCGAAGAATCCGCGACCCGCCGAACCCTCGACGCCGGGCGGCGTACGTTTGCTTGTCTGAACGATCAGGTGTACCCATAATGCGCTGGCTGGCAAACGGGCCCACGTCGGCTCTGGATCGGAACGCTCGATCGGGAAGGATGTATGCTTTTCAAGCTTTTCGCAATAGCCCAGAACACTTTTCATGAAACCGTGCGCCAACCGATCTTCCACATTCTCCTGTGGATCGCGGCGGGCCTGCTGTTCATCAGCCCGTCGCTCGCGGCGTACTCGCTCGAGAAGGGCAGCGACATCAAGGTCGTTAAAGACGTCGGACTCTCGACGCTCATGCTCTACGGGCTGCTGACCAGTGTCTTCAGCGCGGTCGGCGTCATCACGCGTGAGATCGAAAGCCGAACCGTACTGACCGTCGTTTCCAAGCCGGTGGGCCGACCGACCTTTCTGGTTGGAAAATTCCTTGGCGTCGCGGTCGCCGTCGCGGTCGGCTACCTGTTCCTGACGCTCGTTTTTCTCATGACGATCCGTCATGGTGTGCTCGAGTCGGTCTCTCAGAAAGCCGACCAGCCCGTACTGATCTTCGGGCTCGGGGCTGTGTTCGCGAGCCTGCTGGCTGCGTTGTGGTGCAACTACGTATACGGGTGGAACTACCCCACGACCTTGCTTGCGTGGGTCGTACCACTGGGGCTGGTCGCCGTCGCTTGCACGCTCTGCATCAGCCCCAAGTGGGCGATCCAGTCGCCACTGCACGACTTCGGCGACGGGCAACTCCTCTACGCGGTCAGCTGCGCATTCTCCGGAGTCTTGATCCTGATCGCCTTCGCGGTCGCGCTCGCAACCCGCTTCAGCCAGGTGCTCACGCTGATCCTCTGCGCCGGTGTCTTTCTGCTGGGCCTGCTTTCCGACTACTACTTCGGCCAGTACCGCGATGACGGATTCGGCTACGCACTGCTCTATCAGTCCGTGCCCAACTTCCAGTTCTTCTGGCTCGGCGATCCACTCGTTCAGGGCACGACGATTCCGATCTGGCAGGTCTTGATTGTTATGGCGTACGCGTCCCTGTACGCGCTCGGAATCGTGCTCCTCGGCGTTGCAATGTTCCAGAAACGAGAAGTCGGCTGAGCCCATCGCCTCGCACTGATTGCAAGTTTCTCGTGGATAATGACTTACGACAACTGGACCGCGCCGGACGAATCGCGCGGTGTAGCGTAGTACGCCCGCTGGCCGATAACAGTTCAAAAAAATGAGCCGCTTCCGACAAACGGGAGCGGCCCAAACGAATGTTGACAGCTGAATGCGCGGCTCAGGACCCCGAGGCCTCTTCTTCCTTCTTCTTCTTCTTACCCGCGGCCTTGACCTTGCGGTTTCCGACCTTGGGCATCCCGAGCGGGCTCATCTCGTCGGTCCATTTGTCGTTCTCACGCAGGCGCTGCACGCGCTCGGCGCGGGTCAGCACGTTACGATGGCGGACCAGAGAGCCAGCACTACGGAGAGATCGGTCGATAGACATTTTGCTTGTCTCCTACACTAGGAATCGCGTAATCTAGCAGTTGCACGGAGTTGATTCAAGTCGTGCCCCGCGAGAAGATTCATGAAGCGCTCGTCGCTTCGTGCCGATAACACACGAGAATTGATCCCGCGAGCAGGCCAGGGTCGGTCCGCCGAGCCCTCCCCGCCGAGACGGTCGCCCGATCATGCCCGCGACGCGGCACGCAGATACGTTGTCCACGCAGCCCAGGCCGGTAGCGCCAGCCGCCCGATCGGCGGGCGTTTGACGCTCCCGGCCCCCTGCAAAAGGGGCAGAACATGGCGGAGTTGTCGCAGCTCGAGGCCTGCCAGGAGCGTCTCGGCTACTCGTTTCAGGATGAATCGCTGCTCATTGCAGCCCTTACCCACTCGTCTTCCGCCGATCACCGCGGTGACAGCAACGAACGGATGGAGTTTCTCGGCGATGCCATCCTCGGAATGGTGGTCTGCACCGAGCTATACCATCGCTTGCCCAATGCGCAGGAAGGCGACCTCACGAAGATTAAGTCCGCGGTGGTCTCGCGACGGGCCTGCGCGACGGCGGCAGAGCGCCTGGACCTCGCCGATTGCCTTTCGCTGGGACAAGGAATGACGCCGGACGCCCACCTGCCGCGCTCGATCCTTGCCGCGGCCCTGGAAGCCATCACTGCGGCCATTTATCTCGACAGCGGCCTCGAGCCCGCGCGGGAATTCGTGGTCCGCGCGATGCAGGAGGAAATCGAAGCCGCTTCGGCCTCCGAACACCACTTCAACTTCAAGTCGCAACTGCAGCAGCACGCCCAAAAGGAAATGAACATCACCCCGACGTACGAGTTGCTCGACGAAAAGGGGCCCGACCACGCCAAATGCTTCGAGATCGCCGTCCGCATCGGGCACCGGCAGTTCCCCGGTGCCTGGGGACCGAGCAAGAAAGACGCCGAGCAGAAGGCGGCCCGCATCGCGCTCGAGGCGCTCGGAGTGCTGGTCGAGGCCGAGGTCGCGGGCGGATAGAAGGCTCGGGATCGTATTGATCGACTCGACGACCGGCGGGCCACGCGGGCCCTGCTGCGGTAACGGCCGTCAGCCGCCGGCTTGGCCGGGCAATTGAATGCTGCGCATCAACTCCTCGTATTCGCGCCGTAGCTTCGGATCCAGGATCTTGATCTTCGCACGCTGGAAGAGGCTGGTGATCAGTTTGTTCATCTCGAGCGGCATGATCCGCTCCTTGAACTTCTTGCGAACCTCGCTCCGAACGTCGTCATAGCGATGGCTCTCCGACGGTATGACCCGCTCGAGCCTGAGGATGTGCACCTTCTGTTCGACGGTGAGCTGCTCGTGCGGATCACCGGGCTCGTGGATGAACGCCCATTCACGAATGGAGCCGGGTATTCGATCGTCCGTGTAAGCGAATGGCTCCATCAGTCCCTTGTTCTCGGCCGTCGTGCGATTCTCCGAAACCGCGCGGGCCACATCTTCGAATCGCTCACCGCGCGCCAGCCGCGCGACGGCGTCCTGCAATCGCGCCCGATCGCGGGCTGAGATCTGGATGTGTCGGATCTGCCGTTTTTCGCCGTACTGGCGCGCGAACTCCTTGCGAAGTTGGTCCTCCGTCAGGACCAGATCGCGCTCCACGATCTTGCGCAGGTACGCGTTGCGCTCCATCCCGACGCGGAACTCCTGCATCGACAATCCGCGCTCATCCAGGATGGTCTTTAGTGCCTGCATCTTTTGCTCGTCGGTGAGCTTGACGCCGTCTTCGCTTTGTTCGGGCATCATTCGATCCAGCGCACGGCGCTGCTCGGCACGAATGTCGTCGCTGCCGACCGAGATGTTTCGCCGATGGGCCTCCTGGCGCGCCAGGTCGCGGGCGATGAGTTGCTGCATCGCCTCCAGTCCGTGCGCCTCGAGCAGCAACTCGAGCACTTCCTTCTTACGCAACGGGCGCCCGTTGACGAATGCGATTGCCGGCTCGTCGGCCACCGCCGAAAGGGTCGTCAGCAGTAGCGCGAACGTCGTGATTCTCTTCCACATCGCCGATACTCCTACTCGGATACGAACCGCGACGCGGCCGCGTCCTCCGTTTCGGGCTCGAACCCCTCCAGTGCGAGTTGTGTTTCGACCGGACGCTCCTCGACCGCACGCAGGCGTCGGTTGATTACGCGCGTCCGACGACCGAGTTCGTCCTCGATCACGTTGCTGGCCTCGCTGAGCTTCTTTTGGACCTTTACCAGCAACTCCTGATAGGTCTGAAATTCTTTCTTGACGCCACCCAGTACCTGCCAGACCTCGCTCGAGCGACGTTCGATCGCGAGCGTCCGGAAGCCCATTTGCAAGCTGTTCAGCAGGGCGGCGAGTGTGGTCGGACCGGCAACGACGACGCGGTAATCCCGCTGCAACCCGCTCGCGAGGCCGGGTCGGCGGAGGACCTCGGCGTACAGCCCTTCGGTCGGCAAGAACATGATCGCGAAGTCCGTGGTCTGTGGCGGATGAATGTAGCGTTCGCGAATCAGCCGGGCTTGGCCGCGGATCTGCGTCTCCAGTTGTCGTCCAGCCTGGTCGGCGGCGCCGGCGTCGGCCCGTTCGGCCGCGTCGGTCAGCCGCTGATATTCCTCAAGCGGGAACTTCGCGTCGATTGGCAGCCAGATCGGCGTGCTCTCGTCGCGGGAGGTGCCGGGTAGCCGGATGGCGTACTCCACGCGCTCGCTCTGTTGAGATTGTACCGCTACGTTTGTCGCGTACTGATCCGGGGTCAACACCTGCTCGAGCAACGTGCCGAGCTGAATCTCGCCCCAGACGCCGCGCGTCTTGACGTTGGTGAGCACGCGTTGCAGGTTGCCGACATCGTGCGCCAGCGTCTGCATCTCGCCCAGTCCTTTGTGGACGAGTTCGAGCCGCTCGCTGACGACGCGAAACGACTCGCTGAGTCGTCGATCGAGGGTCGTCTGGAGCTTCTCGTCGACGACCGCCCGCATCTGCTCGAGTTTGCCCGCGTTCTCCTCCTGCAGCGCCTTGAGGCGCGTGTCGACTGTCGTTCGGACGTCGGCCATTGAAGCGAGCGTTTTTTCGCGGATTTCGCCGATCTGTTGCTGACCGGTCTCGAGTTTCTTCTGCACTTCGTCTCGCAAAGCGGCCAAACCGTCCGCAAACCGATCGAGCCGCGTCTGTTGGGTTGTGGAGGATTGATCGAGCCGGGTCGTCACGGCTTGCGCGGTTTGCCCCAGCGCCCCGGTCAGCTCCTCTCGATTGCGCCCCAATTCCTCGCGCAGCCCGCGTTCGGCCCGCTCCTGGTTTTTCTCGAGCGCATCGAAGCGGGCGCACGTTGCCGGATCGGGCCGGGAGCGACCCCAGAGCTGCAGCCCGATGACGACCAGCAGTGCGAGCAGGATCAGGATTTCGAGCAGCAGGACAGGATCCATTGAGCACGCCCTGACGAGGTTTCACTAGCCTTGGCCCAATCGTACACGCGTCTCCGTGGTTTGGCAGCCCGGTCGTGCGGGTTCGAGCGCGAGGGTCCACAGCTCGGCTTGGTTTTACGAGACTTTCATGCGACGCCGACGGACCGCTTTCGAGTGTCGTGGATAATTGGCTGGCGGGTGTTTCGACAATGATTCCGGGCTACGGCCGGTGAGTGGGTCCGCCGAATCCGGTTGAATCCGGAACCGTGTTTGTTGTACAACGAGATTGGGCGCTTTGCCCTTGGAGACAGATCGGCGGGCCGTTTGGAGGAGAATGTGAAGGCGGTCTACATCATGGGTTCGACGCTGGTTCTGGTTGGCTCGGCGTTGGCCGGCCAGGTCACGTTGGAGCCGTCGAAGGACAACACGCTCTACGAATCGGACAAAGGCGACCTCAGCAACGGGATCGGCGACCACTTCTTCGCCGGCACAACCGGGGTACCGGCGATTCGGCGCGGCCTGCTGGCCTTTGATGTTGCGAGTGCGGTCCCGGCCGGTGCGACGATCGATTCCGTTTCGCTGACGATGACCGTGTCGCGCTCGATCTCCGGCGACGTGCCCGTCGCGCTGCACCGTGCGCTAGCGGACTGGGGCGAAGGTGCCTCGGATGCACCCGCGAACGAAGGTGGCGGCGCTCCAGCCGCGCCCGGCGATGCGACATGGATTCACACATTTTCGCCCGGGCAGTTCTGGGCGAGCGCCGGCGGCGATTTCGCGGCCACGCCCAGCGCCACGATCCCTGTCGGGTTCGAGGCGGCCTACACCTGGTCTTCGGCCCAGATGGCGACGGACGCCCAGGGTTGGCTGGACGACCCGGGTCAGAATTTCGGCTGGGTCGTCATCGGGGACGAGAGCACCAGCTCGACCTCGAAACGTTTCGAGAGCCGCGAAAATGGCGCGGTCAGCGCGCGACCGACGTTGACGATCGAGTTCACCGAGGCCCCCGCTGTCCCCGCGACGACGACCGTCGGAGTCGGGACACTGGCATTGCTGCTGGCACTTGCGGGTGCCTGGACCGTTCGGCGGGTAATCGCCTAGCGGGGCAGTCTTGATGAGTGGGACTGGAGGAAGCCGTGCGAAGTGTGCTGTCTATCGCTGCGTTGATGTTGATGGTGGCGCCGGTCGCGGCTGAGGAAGTCACGCTCACGCCGGCGCGCGACAACACGATTTACGAACCACAGACGGACGTCAACAGCAACGGCCGCGGGTCGCACCTCTTCGCCGGGGCGACGGCGTTTCCGCTGGCGCGTCGTGCGTTGCTGGCGTTTGACTTGGCCAGCGTGATCCCACCCGGGTCGACGATCGAGTCGGTTTCCCTACGGCTGTTCGTGTCGCGGGGCAGGCCGGGGCGCATCGATGTCAGCGCTCACCGGGTTCTGGCGGATTGGGGTGAAGGCGATTCAGACGCCCCCGGCCAGGAGGGCATCGGGGGCCTCGCTATGCCGGGGGATGCGACGTGGCTTCACACCTTTTCGCCGGACCAGTTCTGGAGCACTGAGGGGGGCGATTTTGCCGCTACGGCAAGTGCCACGACACCTGTGGATTTTTCCAGTTTCTACTCGTGGTCCGCGTCCGGGATGGTGGCGGATGTCCAGGTGTGGGTGGATCAGCCTGAACTCAACTTCGGCTGGATTCTGATTGGCGATGAGTCGGCGACGGGGACGGCCAAACGATTCGACAGCCGGGAGTACCCGGTCCCCGATCGGCGACCGATGCTGACGATCGAGTTTACGCCGCCGCCGCCGTCCGTGCCGACGACGACAGCCGCCGGTGCAGCGGTCCTGCTCGGAATCCTGGCGTGCGCGGGTACGGTTTTCGTGCGTCAGATCGGTCGTGCGCGCGGCTAATGCGTCTTCCAGTCGGTGATGCTGGCGCCGCCTCCTTGACGACCCCCCGTACGATAGGATGTAATGCGGTCTCGCGAACAAGCCGTCCGTGGTTTTCGGTTGTTCTAGAAGGGTTCGATCGACGCATCGCGAATGCATGCGGTTTTCGGGCACGCATCGTACACGTTCCGTGAAGTTTGTTGCCGGGCGAAAAATCGATCCGTGTGCCGTTCCGCTAGCAGCGCGGCTGGAATTTCATGGACTCATCCGACCGACATTTGAGTGCGGGCCGCAGCTGTGTCCCGATTGCGCTGACGCAGACCTGGGTTGCCACGATCGTGGGGGACGACCTCCGCGCCTGCCTGGAGCCCGAAGTCCGCGTACTTCCGATCGATCCCCACGATTTTAGCGTGACACTCGAGTGTCAGCCGCCGCACCTGTTTTTGATGGAGTCGGCCGGCTGGGACTATCCGGGTGCGTGGTCGGCGGCATTATCGGACTCCGAACCCGAGTGTCCACCGGAGCTGGATGGTATTCTGCGATGGTGTCGCGCGCGTGGTGTTCCGACAGTGTTTTGGAATGTGGACGGCACGAACGCCTTTGAGCGCTGGCGAGCGATCAGTGGGCGATTCGATCTGGTTTGCGCGGCGAGTCGCGATGTGTATCGGCAGTACCTGGCGGCGCGACCCGCGTTATCGGCTCGTTTGGTCCACTTGCCGCTCGCGGTCCAGCCGAAGCGTGCGCGGCCGTTGCCGCGTGCGTACGATGCCTCGCGGCGGGTGGGCTGTCTCGACCTGGTGGGGCTTCGGCTGGCTGAGGATCGACCGTTGCCGAAATTCGGTCGACGGTTGCCGGCGCCGACCGACCTTTGGCTGATGGACCTGGATCGGACGTGGGCGGGCGCGTTCGACGACGAGCACGTTACGGTGCATTATCGGCGCTTGCGCTGCGTTGCGGACGTGGATCAGGCGCGGTCAGCGTGTGACTTCTTTTTGCATTGCCCGATTCGCGGGGAGTTCCGTCACGAGCGCCGCCGACTCGATTTGCTTGCGTCGGGCGCGTTCGTGCGCAACGCGAACACCGGCCGCTTCGATCCGACGGTGGCGGATATTCCGCTGGTTCGCGCGGCGGTGGCGGATCGGATCGGCCCGGACCCGTCGTGCGAAGAGATTCGCGCCCTGTTGCGCCCGGTGCAATCGCTATTGCTGAGCGCGCATACGTATGGTCATCGGCTGCAACAGCTGTTGCGGCACGCCGGTCTGGCGATCGCGGATTCATCCGAGGCGTTTGCGGCGGTGGCGCTGGTCGATGCGCTCGATGATCTGGATCCACTCGTTGCATTCTTGCGCCACCAGCAATCGCATCCGTCCCAACTCGTCGTTGGAACGACAATCGCGGCACCGCCACCCGAGTTGCTCGAGGCGCTGACACAGGCGTGCCCGCTCGAGACGCATGTCGAGCTTGTCAGCCAATCGCCGGCCCCCGACCACGCGCGATTCGCGGAGTTGGCGGGCCTGTGCACCGTGGACCATACGGCCGTACTGGTACCGCACGCTGTTGCGACGTACGCGCCCGACCATTTTGCAAGCTTGTTGCTTTCGGAGCGCTGTTGCGACGCCGACGTTGTCGGTATCCCCCGAACGATACATCCCGACGCGCTCCCGTTCTCGTACGTCGACCGACTGAGCCCCGAGAATTGCCTGGTAGGAACGGCGGTCCTGCGCCGCTTCGGCTGGCCCACCACCGACCAGGATGCCGACGCGATGATGCCTGAGATGTTCCGCGTCGGCGTGCGATTGTTCCAGGGTGACGCGATCGCCGCCGCAGCGCCGCCGCTGGCACAACAGACGCGCGCCGCATCGGAAGTCGTGGACCAGCACGATTCGGAAGCCATCATCGAGTCTCCACGATGATCGAGAGTGCGGCGCCGTTACGGACTTCCACTACCCTGCGTATCGTCTGTCTGACGTCCGTGGCCGGAGACCCGACTGCCGAACGTTTGGCCAGCTGGCTCACCCGTGGCGGAAACGACGTATCCGTCGTTGTTCCGAGCGGAGGAGTCGATCTCGATACGGACGCCGCGGACGCGTACGTCGCGATCGGATCGGAAGCGATCGGTATGGTCGCGGAACGACCGGAAATCGCGCCTTTTCTGCATTGGATCATCCCGCACTACGACGACCCTGTCGAAGCGGCGCTGGCCGAGCGGTTGGAGGCGGAGTCGGTTCGGCTCCCACGGCGGATCTTGTTCTTCTTGGAAGCGGACAGAGCCCGATTCGAACAGCGTTTTCCCCAGTGCTCGCGCAAGACGGTCGTTTTGCCGGGGGCCAGGGAGGCTGCTGTGAATGGCGCGGGACATGCGGGAACGGTGTTGCGGGGGTTGCTGGCGCGCGAACGACGCCTCGGGCACACCTTCGATCCACCGACCCGGGTCGTTGCGGCCGGTCATGATTTCAAGTTCTTTGACGAACTCGAGCAGTTTTTCCAGCGGCGCCGGCAAGTGACGCTACGGTTCGACCGATGGGAGGCCGCCGGCCGGTGCGGTCCGCATACCGATCGACTCCTCGACTGGGCGGATTGCATCTTCTGCGAATGGTGCATTGGCAATGCGGCATGGTACAGTCGTCACAAACGCGATGACCAGCGGCTGGTGATTCGCTTTCATGCCTTTGAAGAGCGCACCCAGTATCCGACCGAACTTGATATTGATGCGGTTGACGCCGTCTTCTTCGTCGGAGATCACAAGCGTCGCAGCGTCATGGCGCGCTTCGGCTGGCCCGAGGAGAAGCTCTACGTCTTGCCGAACTTCGTCGACGTTCCGCAGTACGACCGCCCGAAACGGCCCGACGCGGCGTTCACACTCGGCGTCGTCGGCATCGTGCCGATGCTCAAGCGTTTCGATCGTTGCCTGGATCTGCTCGAACAGTTACGAGCGCGCGATCTGCGCTACCGACTGCGCGTCAAGAGCCGCATGCCCTGGGAGTTCAGTTGGGTCTGGTCCCGGCCGGCGGAGCAGAAACACTATCAGGAGTGTATCGAACGCATCAACACCAGCCCGTTGCTGCGCGGTGCGGTTCGTTTCGACCCGCACGACGAACGGGTCGGCGCCTGGTTCCGCGATGTAGGGTACATCCTGTCGACGAGCGACACCGAGAGCTTTCACCTCGCAGCGGCCGAGGGGATGGCCAGCGGCGCGGTGCCGATCATTTTCGACTGGGGTGGCGCGGCATCGATCTTTTCGTCGCGATGGATCGTTCGGTCGGTCGGCGAAGCCGCGCTCCGCGTCGATCAACTACAGCAGAACATGGAGCGAGAGATCGAAGGGCGCGTCGCGCAGGACTATGTTCGTGCCCAATTCGATACGCCAGAGGTTCTGGCTCGACTCGAGAATACGTTGTTTCGACCGTCGGCGACGCTACAGCATGCCTGACGGCGGTGATTCGATGGTGAGGAGAGGATAACCAAATGCAGCACACCGCGGACCAACCAGCGCCGACCCCGGCATCCGTTGCGTGGGAGGCGGCCGTGGGTCGCGCCCCGGCGAGCGGGTCGGTCCTGGTCATCGGTGCCGGGGCGACGTCAGCTGCTATTCGCATGGCGCGCAACGGAGACGAGGTGACCCTGCTGGTCGCCACGCAGACCGCTGCCGAGGCCGGCCGGCAACAGCTTGACGAGTTTCCACATGCTGTTCGTTCCCGGCTTACGCTGCGGCACGACGAGCTTGCGGCGCTGCCCGCGAGCGGACAGTTCAGTCAGATCATCGAGGTGCTCGATGACGCTGGCGGCTGGTGCATGCCGGACCCGCGCATTCGTCACGCGCGGCTCGAGGCCGGTGGCCGATACCGGATCGTCATCCCGCTTGCGCCGGAAGGTCTTGGCGGGGACCCTATGGATGCGGGCCGCGAATCCTGGTCGCTGCTCGCCGGCTATTTCGACCAGATCGCAATCGACACGGTCGCGGGGGCGGTCGTGATCGCCAGTCAGCGCCGCCACGAACCGATCGAAAACGGCGAAGCAGCGGAACCACCTGCGCAAGTCGATGATCTGCTTACCATCTTCGCCGCTGCGCTCCACCGCGGTCTGAGCATGATGCTGCGCCAGCGGCTCACGTCGAACGAACGCGACGCGCAACGGTTGCGGGCACAGCTTGAGGGTGCCGTTGCAGCGCGCAACACGTACGACGTTCAGCTGCGGCACGCGATCGGCGACCGCAGTGCTGTCGAGAAACGGCTCGAAGACCTCAAGAGACAGGCGGAGGTTTGGCAGCGGCAGGTGCAATCATTGACCGAAGAGCTGGCCAGTATTCGCAAGGACAAGGACCAGCAGATCCAGGAGTTGCGGCAACAATCGCGTCGTCTCGAAGAACGCGGGAAGACCTTGGGTCTCGCGGCGCCTCGTGTCGACCTGCTGAAGCACGGTGAGGTGCGCGCCGGTGCTGCGCGGGGCAAGCTGCCACGGATCGTGGTACTCGAGCATTCGGCGGACGAAGTTGCGTTTCACCTGGAAGCCAGCGATCCGCGCGCCGGTGATTTTGCGGAGCTTACCGTCCCATTGACCCTACCGCCGCGGAAGGCGGCGCGTTGGGTAACATCATTGTGGGTACATTCGCCCTATTCATCCGACAAGGTGTCGGGCAACATCGCGTGGCAGGTGCTCGTCGACGGCAAGCCGGTGTTGGAAGAGGACTGTTCTTCATGGCCCCACAAGTCGTTGATTCGCGTCTTCCTGGCGGGTCGCGACACGCCCTACCGGCTGACGGTGCGCACACTGGCTGTCGTGAACTGCAAGCCATGGAGTTTCGGTCGCGCCGGACGGTTGCATGTGTCGGACATTCGCCATGAGCCGATCGAAGGCGGCCCGACAAGCGCGGTTACGTCGACGAGCCCCTACGCTGTGGTTATGGTTCAGCCCACGTCGGCACGTTGAGGCAACTACCATGAGCGATCCGATTCCGGCTGCCGAAGTCGAGAACCGCATCAAGCAACTCCACGCGGATTTTGACGCATTCGTCACGCGCGTTCAGCGTGGCGACTATCGGCACGTCGTCGTGATGTTCGGCGGGACGACCTTCATACAGGGAGTGCGCGCCAACCGGCCGATCCGGCTGACGAAGTGCCTCGCCGAGGAGGGGACGCCCGTACTGTTCAACTTTCACCGCTGGACGCCGACACAGCATATTCCGGACTACGACGGCGGCCTGGTGCTGCAATCGCCGATCGACCAAACGCCCCAGCTGGTCGAACGACTGCTCGTGCGCGATCTCGGCGCAACCCTCGGCGTTTTCATCGTGTCATACCCTCATCCTTCTGTCTGCCGGCTTGTTACGATGGCCAGCGCAAACGGCTGGGTGACCCTGTACGACGCGCGCGACGACTGGGAGGAGTTCGAGAAAGTGGGGATGGCGAACTGGTACCGTAAGCCAGTCGAGCAATTCGTCGTAGACCGCTGCGACACGACCTGTTGCGTATCGCGACCGCTGCAAACCAAGCTCGGCGCCTATACGGAGCGCCGAACAGTCCGGCTTTCCCCGAACGCATATGATCCGGGCTTTCTGGCACCGGGATACCAGCACCGCCCCGGCGATCAGATCGTGATCGGCTACTTCGGACATTTGACGAATCGCTGGTTCGATTGGGAATCGCTAACCTGGATTGCGCGACAGCGCCCGGAGTACCGCTTTGAGATCATCGGGCACGGCGCCCCCGAGGACCTCGATCTGCCGCGCAACATGGTGCTGCTGGGACCGAAGACCCATCCGGAGATCTGCAAGCTGGCAGCCCGTTGGCACGTCGGGATCATACCGTTTCGCCCGAGCCGGCTCGCAGACGGCGTCGACCCGATCAAGATCTACGAGTACTTCGGCCTTGGCTTGCCTGTCGTCTCGCTGCGCATGCCCCAGATCGCGGACTATCCGTACACCCAGACGGTCGACACGCCAGAAGCCTTCCTCGATGCCCTCGACGACGCGATCGACACCGAGCCCGACCCCGCGGTCCTGGACGCGTTTCTGACGGAGCACACGTGGGCCAACCGGGCCGCCGAGATGCTGCGGTGGGCGGACAATATCAACACGAAACGCCAGCCGAGTATCGCGTCCCCCTGACATCCGGCGCTGCTGGAAGGAGTCACCGTGAGCGAACTGGACGGAATTCGATTGACGACCGATCTTGGTCCGTCGGAAACCGAAGACGCCAAACAGTTCTGGCGCCAGACCGAGCTGATGGGCAAGAGCTATGGCGCGCGGCCGCCGGAATATGCCCTTAAGATCGCACGGTTGATTGCCGCCGGGCAGCCGGAATCGGTATTTGAGTTCGGCTGCAACGCCGGACGCAATCTCGAACAGTTGAGGACGCTGTTACCGTCAGCGCGGCTTGCGGGTGTCGACATCAACGCGGCATCGATCCGCTTCGGCCGATCGCGCGGCTTCGATATCTGGGTCGGCGACGAGCGCATCCTCGCCGGGTTCCCCGACAATTCCTGGGATCTGACGTTCACGATCTCCGTACTCGATCATGTCCCTGACCACCGCCCGATCGCCAACGAATTGCTCCGCGTCAGTCGGAAGTACATGCTGCTGTACGAACCTTGTGTGCGCGGCCGGGTCGGGAAGATCGAGGAACCGGAGCGCGCCAGCGATGATCGACGCGTGGTGCCCTACTCCTATCTTCACAACTACTACGAACTGGGCGACACGAGCGACGCTCGACTGTTGCTGGATGAGAGCATTCCAGTCAAGCCGACAGGCGTCGGTCCGTACTACCGAGCCATGCTGTTCTCCAAGGTTTCCGTCGACGCCGAGCCGTTCCATCGTGCGCTGACCGAGTAGCGCCCCCGGCGCCATGCGCGCTCACCGAGCCTTGGGCGTGTGTTCCGCCCGGTCGATCTCGACGCGCGTGAGCAACGCGTCGTCCGCGAATCGGATGCTCGCATGAATTCGGTCGAATCCCTCGATCAGCGCATCGATCGGCGTCGCCGAGTCCGATCGGTCACCCTGACGCGAGTACTGTCGATCGCGGTGAATCGTACATTCCAGTGTGCCGCGCTCCGTATCCCATTCGTAGACACCTGTCGCAGGGCATATCAAGTGAACGCCGAACCGTCGTTCGTAGCGTTCCTCCGGCGTCACCGACGGATCATCGTACAGTCGATGCATCATCTCGAGCGGCACGATACTGGCATGACAAGCGCGGCGCGCCTTCTCCAACCAGTACACGCGCAGATCTTCGCGCATTTTGCTGATAATCGCAGGCCGCAACGTCATCGTCGCGTGCGCCGGAGTAGCGCTCTGCGGCGTTGCGGCATGACTATCGATGCGGGCATCGAGCAGCCGCTCGAGCAACGCAGGCGTTGACGTCGCCACCAACTGCTTGTCAACGATCGCCATGTACGCACGAAGTCGTAGCGGACTGAAGCGACAAGTCAGCACATAGCGCGCGTATCCACGGTAGGTTAGGAGACGGTACACCTCCAGCTCAGAACGCCACAAGATCACGATTTCCCGCAGTGGAGCACGCGAGGCGAGCTGCTCGAGAGCATGGGTCGCCTGGTCTGCATCTTCGAGATCGACCGTGGCGCATATCGGCAGTTCCACGACAAAAGTGAGTGCTCCGAAGATCGCGTATGGAAGACTGGAAGAATTTGCGTACATCCATTCGGGATCAATTTCGACGATCGGATCGGCGTCGCAAAGATGAACGCTGAATCGCTCTCCGAGCCAACCGAGATCGCCGAGGGTCGGATCGACAGCGGCCAGTTCGCGAACCAACGGAAATTCCCGGAGTTTCGATTTCATCATGGACCCGATCGAAGCTGCATTGAACGAAAGGAATGCCGTTGACGGGATGTTCCCATGCGTCGGAGGAAGCGGTGGTCCGTCGGTTCGCGCGTTGATATGGCTGTGGCGAACCGAAAGCGGTAGCACGCAGGCGTCGAGCACGAACGGCTCTCCGGCGTGCCAACGAATCGCCACCGGATCGAGCGCGTTCTGCCAGAATTCCGTGTATTGCTCTTTGAATCGTTTGTACAGCGAATGCTCGTTCTCAGTCACGTGCGAGACAACGAGTTCCGAAGCGGGCGTCGACACCGAAAGACGGTTGTGCACCGAGCAGCTCGGGGTAGCCGTCAAAGGATCGAGGGTGTAGACGCCGTCATGCGGACAACGCGCAAGGGTCGGCCGCAAGTAGCGCTGCGTCAACAACGCGTTCACATCGGTGGGCCAGCGTCCGTTCTCGAGTCGGTAGAACAGTGCCGCATGGCTCAACTCCGTGAGATGACCGCGACACACACGCCGACGTGCCTCCGCGATCCGCGTCGCGGGCGAGATCTGCCGGCGAACAAAGCCTTCCGGAATCGCAAAGTATCCCCCGACCGGCTCTGACGATGGCGGTATCCTCGTGACCAGATCTCGGAAGCTGGCCGACCCCGCGATCGCCGGGACCTTCCCGCGCTGTGTATCGATCATCCGCCGAATTGCCGTCTCCGAGTTGGAGAGGACTGCCACGTTCTCGCGGCGTGTCAGATACGCGCTGACCACACGGTCAACTCTCGACAATGCTGCCACCCGCTGCCCGCGATAGGTGAACGTCCGCATCTGAATCGCCGGGTGTTGTCCGATCATCTGCTGCGCACGCCGCATTAGTAGCGCGTCGAAAACTTCTGGCGCTGCGACATCGAACACCAACGAAACGGCGTGGGCCGTATCCAGCGGCGAATCCGGGCTGGTCACGGCCAGCGACCTGACGGCCCCCTCAGCAAACAGCGCTCGCAGGTCGTCAGTCCGCACGCCCAGTTGCCGCTGCAGCCGCTCGATCGGCCGACGAGCCGAACCGGCCAGCCTCACGCCGATATCATCCGCGAGCGTCAACAAGCGCTCGACGGATTCGCTCGAGTTCAGCAGGATCACGCACTGGTCGGCCGGAATCCACTTTGTTATCACCGGCACCGGAACGGGCGCGGGAGGACCGTTCTTCGCCACCCGTGCTTCGATCCCGTGCATGGGCAAGTCCGATGCCGTCAACTGTTGAATCGGAATCGTCTTTGCCGGTGGATCCTGAGGATGCGTTGTGGAAAAGGGCGATTGAAGCAGTTGGTCTTGAAGTGTACCGGCTACCTCTAAGATGCTGTATCGGCCGTCAGGCGCCCGCCCCCAATTCCACACGGTGGGCGGGGGTCGGCGGGCCGGGTCCGGGAGGAGACCGTAGCGCCATTGCGAATGCGGCGCCAGATACTGCAAGAACGAATCACCCGGCAGCCGGAGCAGCCCTGCGCGGAAGTGTGCCGCCTGACTGCCGGCCCACGCCACGAGCGTCTCCCGCTCGCCCACGGGGGCGGTCGGAATCGGCACATCCACCACCAATCGACGCGTTTTGAGTGCGCGCGATCCGTCGGGTCGTGCGTGCTCGATGTCATGCTCGATCTGTATGCGCGCCACTCCCGTCCCGCGCAACCGGCCATGGAAGGCCGTATGTCGCTTGGTGAACTGGGTCGAACGGGGGTACACCAGATAGGCATTACCGGAGATCGGTCGCGCCCGAACGACGTGGGGTCGTGAAGAATCTTCAGTACCGAACGGCAACTCGAGATCGAGTGCAAATGCCAGGTCGCCGTCTGCGCTCCGATAGGTCGTCACTTCGACGCTGAACGCGGGTGGCTCGTGCGCTTCGGCAAACAACGCGGCCAACAGCACCGTGGCCACCACCGCGATCAGCGCCCGGACGGAGGAGCTGCATGGTCGCCGCTCCGCCGATCCCTCCCGGTCCCAGTCGGCCCCGATCATCGCCGCAACGCGACAATGCCGCGCAGCGCCCCGCCGCGCGACGATCGTCCCCCGCCAACTCCCCGGGCCAGTCGAATTTGTGAACAAATATTTATTCATTTTTACGCCCCGTCTTTTTCGATTGTCACGCTCGATTAACTGTTTTGGTGTTGGATCCTGTAAGGAGGGCGATCGGGGCAAGGCGCGCGCACCCCCCGAGGGCTGTCGACTTTCGGCGTGCTTTGTTGACAGCCAATGCCGTACGTTGTGATTGCCGGCGAACGTACCGCGGTGTGCATCTTCAGGCCTCCATTGCGCGCGGGCGTCGTGGCCGCGCCTGACGTGCCGGCTTCTTCTCAGGTGATAGCACACGCTTCAACGCAGCAACGACTTCTGGCACGTGCTGCGAGACCGGCGTCGAGAGCCGACCATAGAGTGAGCTGATCACCGGCTGCAAGAACACGCCGGTCGCGAGCCCGCAGGCGAGGTCAAGATCAAGGGGACGCACCTGTTTCTGGGCGATTCCCTCGCTCAACAGGCGGCCGAGCCACTGGTGCACGTTCCGCTCGCGCGGCACATGGTCTGCAAGGTCGTGCTGACTGAGCAGCAAGAACCGCAACAGCACAGGTTCCGCGTCGGCGAACGCAAAAAAGACTTCGACCGCCGCCGCGATTTTCCGCCAGAACTGTGTCTCCACCGCCACACGGGCGTCGATCATCGCCAAGGCCGTTTCGTAATGTCGACGGTACACCTCCCCCGCCAACTCGTCCCGGTTGGCCCAATAGCGGTATAGCAGGCCCGGCGACACTTCCGCCGCCAACGCGATGTCCTGAATCGTTGTCGCGTGAAGCCCCTTCTGAGCAACCACCCGGACAACCCCCTGTTCGATCAGCGGACGTTTGACGATCGGCCGAGCCATCAGAGACCTCTCGAAAATGAATGAATCCTCAGTCACGATATTCGCGGCTTTCGCAGATTGCAAGGATAAACATTATTTAGCGGTTGGTTGGTGGAGCGGCCGGCATAAATTGGTTGGTATGTGTGGTATGCGACAGCAAAACTGACACAACGCGCCAGTAAGACTGCCGCAGTCCTTACCCGGAAGTCATCTTGCCCGGTCCCGATCGGCCGTACCTCACGGCAAGAGCGGCGTTGCGCCTGGACGTTCGACGAACTGGCGTAGCTCCCCTGCCGATCATCCGTCGTTTTTCTGCTGTATGCGCCTCCTCCCCCGCGCCAGGCTCCGACACCCCGTCTAGCCAGTCTCGCAACACTTATTAGCCCCGCGGCCTTCGAGCCCTTAACCTCTTTGCTGAAAAACAGTTACAATGCGCCACATGAATCCGCCACCGAGTCCCGTGCTCCCGTTCATGCGCCTGGCATTATTCCAGCGCCACGCTTCCCGCTGGTGTCAATAGAAACATCCCACGAACCCACCGGGCTATTGCACGGCAGCCAATTGCGTAACCGACCAAGAGCGTGTCCCCTTCAGCTTGCTCCGTACTTGCCCCAATGTGTACGCCTATCAGCCGGTTCTCACCATCAATCACAGGGGAGCCACTATCACCCCTGCTCAGCTCGCCACCCCGCCCGCTTCTCGGATAGAACACCATATTGTGGTAGACAACCGTCTCAATCCCGCCGCCCGGCCTCGGATAGCCAAAGCCGACACTCCCGTCCGCATCACCGCCCGGGTGGAAGCTCGTTTCAAACCGACCACTTGCCCGAAGCACTCGCACAGGCTCACCGGCCCGTAGCGGTTCAGCTCCTTCGCCCACATCACGCACACCGGCGATTTGCGGTATTGAATCTGATTCGCGAGCGGTCACGAGCACAAGCCCAAGGTCAATTGGCTCTCGCGCCGAGCACTTCACGCACGGCCCAATGAAAGCACGCTCGCCGGTGAACGGAGCCACCAAGTATGCCTCCGGTTGGTCGCCAAATGGTAAACCTCCGTTGCGAGCTCTATCGACTACAAGCGATCGTCCCACGACATGCCCTGCGGTCAGCACATACCTCTGCCCGTGCTCGTCCTGAAGCAGACAGGCAATTACGCCCGTTTCGGAAACATATAGCCCAAGACCGGGGCGGACCTCAGCATGAAGCTCCGTACCCCCGGTCTGTACCACATCAAGCTCGATACTTCCCAAGTGCGGGCGGCCGCGCGGCGCTGTAAGCTCTCGCGGCACACTTCGCGCGGAGCGCCGCTTGGTCTTTCGAGTCACATGAACACGGAGGCACCAGCCGCGCTCGTCGATTTCACCGTTTGAAGATTTACGACCGATCGCTACAGCCACCACATTCGGGTAGCTCAGGAGTTTTTTGCCGTAATGCTTCAGTAGAGCCGCAGCATGCCGACGCGAGGCCATTCGGACACCTGAATTAGGAATCAAAGTCGTAGGAGACACGGTGGTCGATCAAGATCAGCGCAGCCTTGAGCTTCTTCTTGTTCGCGTCATCGAGAGCACCGCTCAATGTAATCACGACTGACTGCCTACGTAACACAACACCGTTTGGAACCAACTTGGCGCTCTCACCGGTGACCGTCTTGATCGCCTCACGATCGAGGATTTCAGGCAGCTCGTTCTCAACCCGCTCTCTGACGGTTTCAAGCTCACTCCCGCCGTTGTTCTCCGTGCGGCGCGTGTCGCCGCTGATAGAAAGATAGTCACGGTTCATTTCGATAGGCATATCCGGCAATTTTCGCCACGTAACCGTCTTCGTCCTCTTGTCCAGCACCGGCTCAAAAACCCAAATCTGGGCATAGTTGGGAATCGTCTCAATCTCAGGTGTCCCGCCGCTTCCTTGCAACTGTGCCCTGCCAGTTGTATCTGCAAGCCCGGGCACAATACTCGGGACGGCAGCGACTGCTGGGCTCGGCGTGAATGAACCAGCCGTGGCAAAACCAAGCCCAGCAATCGAGTCGATGACATTCCCAAGAGCAACACCCCCTGCAACTGTCCGCGCTGCGCTCGTGCTGTCACGCATGTAAACCGGCCCCGCCCCAGTGTGCATCCAGCCGTTGACGAGGTTCATCGTTGAACGAAACTCACCTGGGCCGTTATGAATCTCTAGTCCGTACTTCTGCGTAAGATCCGGCAAGTAAACAATCTGGTACGTATAGAATGTTTCCGGCATCAGCCCATCGGGGATGCTGGAAGCTGGCACCACGGACTGGTCGCTTACACCAAGTATCTGTTTGTCGGCAGCGATAGCGCTCGCCGTCCGGCCTGAGCTTGGTCCGCTGTTACCTTGCAATTGGGTGCTGCCGCCTTGAAGCCCGGTCACACCACTCGAGTTCGCCCCTCCTCCAGTGTTCGTGTTCGTGGTGTTCGTGTTGTTGTTCGTGGTAGTGCTGTTACTGGTCTGCTCGCTTACTGTGGTAGTAACGTTGTTCGCATCAGTTTCAGAGCGCGTCGTGGTGGTGGCTGTCGTGTTCGTGTCGCTCCGTGTATCCGACTCGGTACGATTGTACTTTTCTTCGAGCAGCTGCTCGTACTTCTCTTGAAGCTCTCGGGAATACTTGGTTTCCTCAGCCAGTTTTCGCTCCAAGGTCAGTGTTCGGCCCTGAGTGATCGCAGCGCTAATCGCGAGTTCGTTGCCCGCCGGGTCGAAGGAATCAGGAACAGGTGCAGGCTGCGTCAAACCTACAGTGGGCGCGGGTACGTGCCGCACGTTCTTCGTCACAACCAAGTACGGCTTCGGCAAATAGAATGGGATCCCAGCCCTTTCGTTTGCGTTCCTGTCCAAGTTACGCGCTGTGATACGAGAGCAACTTGGACAGCAGATGAGCACGACACAAAGCACGAGACAAAAAAATGATCGCACGTCCGGACCTCCGTTCTGCGACGTTGTATTGTACGACCGAGAACCTTAGTAGCATTGCGATTTCATTGTGGTACCTCGCTCAAGCGATAATGTAAAGCGCCGAAGCCCTTTGCGATTCTATGGGTGTCGATACGAAGGGTCTTGAGCCGCCTCTGGTTTGGTTTTGTCGGGGTAGGTGTTCTGGAAGGGGCGCCTGCTGACGAGGAGGAACGGCGTGTGCCTTACAATTCCCTGCATGGAAAACAACGAGAACAATCAACCGCTTACGCGTCTCCTGTTGGCATCTGTCGGTGGTGACCGTTCGGCCGAATCATCACTGTTCGAGCTAGTCTACACAGAACTGCAATCAATCAGCGCCGCACATCTGGAAACATGGCCCTCGTCGCAATGAGTCCCAGCCGACCTCCTTGGTGCACGGGGCGTACGTCAGTGCCAGGTACCGGCCCGACGAAGCCAAATCACACGCCCAACCTTCCCAGCTCAAGTCATGTTCCATTGCCTCGCCGAAAGTACGAGCTCCCCATCGAGCCCCGGTCGGGTGTTTTGCGAAACCGGAATGCGGAAGACCAAGCCGTCCGCTTCCGGCTCGCCGTCTACGTAGGTGGTTGTGCGGTCGGGGGTCCGTGAGTTGAAACCATACTTGATTCGCCACGCTGTTCCCTCTCCACTCGGTGGGACCGCCTCGAGGTTGATCTTGTCCCGGAAGAGATAGCTTCCATCATAATAGTCATCAAACCAGAGGCGGTGGTCGATCTCGTACAGCGGCACCTGCACACCGAGATCTACGGAGAACCCTAGCGTATTGCGTCGTTTGTTCACCCGTGCACCACTGTCGAGGTATGCCGAAAAAAGATGGGGGTATCGGGCCTCATCCGAAGCCGCTCCAAACATCTCATCGAAGGTGCGAAACACTGCCGATTGCTCCTGCACCGTTCTTCGATGCAAGTCCCACTGAGCACCCCGAACGCGTACGATGACCTCGAAATGATAGGAAGCCCGAATCCGCTTCCCAGCTTCCTGGGCGGTTTCAATTTTTGGCGGGAGCGTGAGCCTATTGATCCTGAGTACGCCGTCTACCCGCACATTGCCAAACAGGAATCGTGTCAGATTCTGATACCCATCTTCCGAATTCACGATTCCATAATGCCCGGAATGGCTCCGGTATACATACGCGCGCGGCGATTGGATCCGTCGTTGTCGCACCGCAGTCGAATCTGTTGCCGGCCAGCTACCGTGTACCGTGGCGTTCGCGATGCGAACGAGTCCATCACTCATCGGCCCGACCATGCGCCGCGCCCAGCCCGACGCAACGTCGTAGTCGCGATCGTTTGTGCCAACCAGACAGAAGAAGCGGTTCGGATCGAACCGGCCGTTCAGACTCGCGACGTTCTCTTCCCTTGGGGGCAGCGCGAGATAGGACCGCATCCGGTCCCGGTTGAAGTTGTCAGCGTTGTTTCGCGAAAAGAACCCTGGCACGTTCCCGACGATGTTCATGTCGATGCCATTGTGAGGAGTTGCGTAGGTGAATACCTTGTCCACGCAGGCCCGTGCTTCGTCCGCGCCACAATCGCCGTTCTGGAGAAAACAGCGGCAGACGAGCCCTCCCATGGAGTGCGCCACAAGGCATACACGGAATGCGCGCCGTTCCGCCGCAGACGCGCACATGCGATCCCGAATACGGAGCACGAGCTCGCTGAGCCCACCTGCGTAGTCCTCTATCTCTTCGCGTTTTCCGGTGCCGAGCTCCGTCGAAGCCCCATCGTAGTAGCGGTAGATGAATATTGACCGCGGTGCCAACTCGAGGTCGTGCGGCATCTCTTCGCCCCCCGAGTAAACATCCCGGTATCCATGCTCTTTCATGAGCCGGATGAGCGGCGACTCAAAGTATTGACGCACCGCGTTGCCTTCCCAGGTCTGCCGCATCTTTGTCGAACCGAGGTTAAAGCCCATGTACGGAGTGGCCACCGTGTCCTCGATTTCTCGGTCGTTGCCGGCGTAGCCTCGAACGTAGATGATTGGGTAATGCGGCGGCGAGAGTTGCACAGATAACCCCTTTTTGAAAATTCGTGACGTATGCAAGCTATCGTTGATAAACAGAATGATAATTATCAAAACGAGGCTGCATTGTGTCAATGCCCTGCAAGAGCCCCATGGCGAACCAAAGAGCGCTGCGCGCCGATCGGTGAGAGGTCAGGCCTGGGCTATCGGCGTCAGGTTCGCCATCCGCTGCCGACGTGATTCCAGTTGGTGCCTTGTTCCGAGCGCAGTCGAACCGTTGGCGAGGTGTTTCGGGAGAATTGTTCGCACGCTGGCGAGCGACGAAATCCGATGCCGCCGTACCGTTCGCTGCCGCCGTGAGCAGTTTCACTCGTGATTGATCGGCGGGGAAGAGTGGTTGGGGCCTGACCGAGCGGACGTCGACGGCCGCTCAAACAGGCTCACTTCCGGGCGATTGGTACGACTTCTTTACGAGTACTTCATGTACCAGTCCGGAGAGAACGTCCAGCCGAGCTCCTTCTCCATGTAATGGAGCTCGTTGTAGTAGTACTTGCGGACCTTGACGCGCTTGCCGCCACTCATTTTGAACTCGTACTCCGGGACGTAGTGCCAGACCCACTTGCCCGATGACAGAATCAGTGATCCGGTTCCAGGCGGACCACCCCAGACGGGGTGCCCGATGGTCTTCGACATGAAGAACATGTAGGTCGCTTTGAAAGCTTCCTCGCGGAAGAACTCCAGGATTCCCGGTCGCGTATCGGGGTACACCTTTGCCGCCGTGAAGATACTCGTTCGATTGGCGGCAGAGACGCCAAGCTTGTCGGTATCGTTCTTTGCACGGCGAGCGGCATTGAGCATTCGTCGCCAAGCCGTGATGGCAAGGCAGCCCCAAATCTTTACCAGTGGATCGATGCTGAAGGCCGCCTTGAAGTCGGCGACGTCCGGCAGATTGACAGCCGTGAAGTCCTTCCAGAATCGGCCGTCATGATCATCGGGGTCGCGCTCCGCGGCTCGGGCCCCACCGGGCGCGAAATCGGGACCTTCGTACGTGTTGAACATGATCGGCCCCTTGGCCGTCGAGTGACTGAAGATGCTGTACTCGATCAGCGTGCCCTTGCGCGCCTTGCCGATCGAGACGATGTGTTCGTGGACGTGTGGCATGCTGATTGAGCCGGTACCGGGATCGCCCCCGCCCCGCACCGGTACCGGCGCCGCCGTGCCGACCAGCTCGTCGGTCATCCGGCACCAACCTGACGACCACATGTGGCTCTTCACACGCTCCTTGCCGCGTCCGCGCACCCAGCGCGTTTTCTTCCCGGTCTCGAACTCCATCAGCGTGATGACGGTGCTGTCGTCGATCGTCCCGGCCTTGGCCAAGTCGTGCATCCGCGTGGTCGCGAAGGCGCGGTACTTGCTACCGCCCGAATAGTCGTAGCCGGTGACCAGCAGGACCTCCTTACACTCCTCGATGGTGAAGGTCAGGCTGTTCACACCAATGGATGCCCCGCCAGCGCCGACCGCCATCACCTTCGCGAGGTGTCCCATGCGCGGCTTGTCGATTCCATCCTTGTGGAATTTCAGCGTGAATTCGCTGCCTCCATCCACGACCTCCACCAGGAATGTGTAGGTATGGTGCTTTGCTTTCTCGAACAGCAGCGTCCCCGTTCCCGCAGCGCTCAAGGAGAACTCGAACGGGCTCTTCTTCAGTTCCGTCTTGGCCCCGCCAATCTCCAGCACCACGCGATCTACGGTTACCGGCTTGGCGCCTGCGTCCTTGAAATCGACTCGCAATGGTGTCGGCTTGGCCACGGTAGCTACTTTCCAGAACTAGTAGACAGGCGAAACAATGACTTCGTTTGACGTCGGCGGTCCAAGCTGCTGTTCGAGCACATTATGCAGCCAATCCCAGTCGTCGTATTCGAGCAGAAGGTCACGAATGGTGGGTGGATTGAAGTTGCCGGCGGCATCCACCACCGCCGCCGAGAACGGCGCTTCGCAGTTGAGGCGCAGCACCGAATCAATCGGGTGCAGGACGAACGTACCACGATCCCCTAGCTGTAAGCGCAGCACAATTTGCCATGAAGGGGCGACGGTTGCCAGACTTTCGGTCGGAACAGACCGTGCGAGCATGCACCGGAAGCGATCCCTTTCGTCGGAATTCATGGTGTAGCGACGATTGCCCGTCTCGCGATCGAGGACCTCCAAGGCATCCAGGTCGCGCGCCGCCGCCAGGAGTGCGGGCGCGCCGCCGGCATTGATCGGCGTCGCGCGCGGGCCGTGGCAACCAGCGACGAAAGCGGCCGTCACGATCGTCCATTGGAGGGGCGCGCGAGTTGATCGCGCAAGTCTGTTTGCCGCGACGCTAGCCATAGATCGGTCCGAATTCCAGCTCGTCCAGTTCGTAGGGGTCTGACGTGGAATCTCCATCTTCGTAGGGCTCTTCGTCGTCGTGCTGGACGGCGTCGTGTGTCACGTCGGGGTAGGTCGGCACTTCGGACGGGGAGTTCAGGCAACGGACGAACTCCGACAGCTGACATCCCTCGAACAGCACGCGCGGCTCTTGGCCGCGGCTGCGCAGGGTGACGCGGTATTCGACGCCGTCGAGCGGATTTGGCAGCGCAAAGTACAAGAGTCCGTCTCCGTGGTCCGTGCCACGTTCGATGAGCTCCTCGATCGCGTCGCCGGTGGATGCTTCGATTCGAATCGTGGCCTCTTCCGGCAACTCGTCCTCAAAGAGCGGTTGCAGGCCGATCCAGACGCGGCCTTGCCTGGTGTCGCCACCTTCGCACGGGCATTTGGCGGCGATACTGTCGAAAAAGCTGCATCGAAACGACGACTTGAACCGTGGCGCCGCGGGGGTCATCTGTCGCTGACACGGCGCGAGATCGCCCGCCGCACAGGGGAGATTTGGCAGACGCTCGCGATGGAAAAGGAAGAACGTCACACGCCGATTGCGTTCCTCGGCCGCGTCCGTCGCGACCTGCGGGTTGAACTCGCCGCAACCCATATGCCGCGGCTCCATGAACTGGTCCGGCGTCAGCGCGAGATCATGCTTGCCGGACATATAGTCGCTGAATAGCTGGGCGCGCGTTTGGGGTCCGACGGAACCGTCAACCGTCAATCCGCGCGAGGTCTGGTACTCCCGGACGGCGTCCGGCCGTGTGCCGCGGTCGAAACCCTGATCCGCCAGCATCTGATCTGTTTCGTTCGTACCCCATCCCTCCTGGCTGCAGAGCTGCTCCCACGCCTCGACGTCGTTCGTAATGAACGCAAAGACGCTCTTGGCTCGGCGTTCACTGAGGCTCTTGTTGTACGCGTCGCTTCCGACTTTGTCCGTGTGACCGAAAATCATGACCCGCGCGTCCGGATGACGACCGACAGCCTCCTCCAGCTCTTTCAACGCGCCCACGACGCTGGGACGAATGAAGGACTTGTCGAACTCGAACGTGATACCCGGGATCGAGCAACACTCGAGGAACTGCGGCGGGCAGGCCTTCCGCCGGACGCGGAGCGTATGCTCACGATCGACAGGCAACCCCTGTCGCGCAAACGGCTCGGGAATCAGGAGCGGATTTCGCGGTCGATCGTCGTCCGCGATCACGAAGTTGCCGGCGTCGTCGCGCTTGCGGCAGCCGAGCTCGTCGCGCATCAACTCGTTGATCTGATCCGGATCGTCGGTTCCCCAGTTGAAGCGTGCCAACTGTTGCAGCGTGAGCTCACGCCCGCCGGCGCGTTCCCGGGCGGCGATGTCCTCGAGCGTATCACCATCCTGCGGCTTGTAGCGCCGGGCCTTGTCGCGGTTGTCAAAGCTCATCGTCGGACCTCCGGTCCGTAGATCGGTCGGGCCTACTCGACGGAGACGACCTCCAGCCCGTCCTCGTCGACCATCGCGATGATGTCGCAGGTCCCCATGTTAATCTCATCGACCTGGATGCTGCCGTCGGCGCGGGTTTGGTAGTCGCGCTCGATCCCTCTCGGCGTCCGCACGCGCAATGTCACTCCCGCTATCGGTTCGTTCGTGTCATCGTCGATGACCTTGAACCGAATCCAGTGTTTGGTATCCGCCGGTGGCGGTCCTCGCAGCTCGGGCTCTTCCGGCTCCGGCCGCTCGGCCGACCCACCGCTCGGCCAGAACGTCTTCCCTTCGATCACGACGATACGGCCGGACGCGATCTGCCAAGCGAGGCCGTCCAGCACCTGCTCGTCGGACAGGTCGGAGATCGGTCGACCTTGGGCGACGGCATAGTATCGGCGCAGCGAACGAAGCGCCGAACCGTTCGCGACGAAGCGGGCCAGGAAACGCCGGGCCGAGCTACGATCCCGCAGCGGCACCACGTCCGCATCCGCGGGTGTCGAGCCCCGACGGGTCAACTCATATCGATTGAATCCCGAGTAGAGAATCGCCGACATGGCACCTCGCTTGTCCCGGCGCGGCCGTCAGATCGACCGCCGCAATCAACTCTATCCATTCATTATTGACGCCTCAGGCCGGAATTATACCTGAATTTTTCGACGGGCGCCGTCGTAGCCGATTTGGCAGGCGCCTGGCGGGATGCGCCGTATTCGCCTCTAGATTCTGCCGAATTTCGTGAAAGACCAGTGTGATCGGCGGCAATACCCGTCGTGCGTGGCGGTCGCGGCCGCCCAACCACCTTCCGGAGGGCCTCCTCGCGGAACCGGTGGCAACCAGCCGCGACCTGGCCGGCACACGTCTTGGCGGCCTCGGCGGTGATGTCACGGTGACGTCCCGAGCCGCAGTAGCTCTTTCTCTGAAAAAGGAGGTTGGACAATGCACGTTTCGGTATCCCTTGTCGCACGAGCGACCGCGTTCTCGGCCCTCATGGTGCTGACGGCGGCACACGCGGACACGACTACGATTGATTTCACCGACAATGTCGGCCACTTCGAGACGTCCTTTGCGCGTCCGGTCGACGGCGGGACGGCGACGTTCTTCAATCCGATCACGGTGATCGGGCCGGATCAGTTCGTCAGTACCAACAACAACGGACTCCAAATCGGCGGCGCGAACCGCGCGCAGGCCTTCGACTTCATGTTCGACGTCGACGTCATGCTCATCGGCTACATCACGCGGGACTTCGTCAACGAGCCGCTCTTCGACATCACCGGCCCGGGCGTAGCGTCGATCGGCAATACCAGCGTTGGGGGCGCGCATACGTTCGTCGGCGGACCGCTCAAACTCACGGCCGGGAACGTCTATCACTTCGAAACACAGACGTTCAGCGCCGCGGAAGCGAGCTTCCTCCAGGGACTGACGCTCGACGTCGTTCCTGAGCCTGCGTCCATCGGGCTGCTGGTTGCCGGCCTGCCTCTGCTGCGCCGCCGCTAGCGGCGCTGACACCATCCATTGCCTCACTTGTCGTAACGGCGGCGCCCCGCTCCTCCGTTCAGTGGAGCCGGGCCCGACCGTCGACGCGCGCTGATTGTCGGTCACATAACCGGGCACAACACGGCTCGTCGAAAGACGGAATCGTGCACCACCGCGGTTGCGGTCAGCGACCGCCCTGCAAAAACCAAACCCCTTGCACACGACTGGAGACGACAGATGAAATGGTCCCGGATCGCACTCGCCGGCCTGGCGCTGGTCCTATCACACTCAGCGCTGGCCCAATCGCTGGATGCCGCCCAGCAACGGCTGCTCAAGGACGCCGCGTATTACATGAAGGACGTCGACCGTGAACTGCCGAAGCTGCGAGGTGAAGCGGAGCGAATCGCCGGCCTGGAGGACGTCAGCGGCGAGAATCCGCAATCCTTGCACGCGAAGCTCAACCAGGTCAACTGGCTGGGCCAGAAACTCAACAACGTCCTATCGCGGCTGGGCCAGCTTCCCGGTGGCAATCCGAACGTGGCCGCGCTCAGCACTCGAGCGCAGCAGGCAGCGCGGGCGCTGCTTGCGGCCGAAACGGCGCTTAAGGCGGCAAAGGCGAAGCTGGACGCATTGTCCAGTCCGGATGTCTTTCCGGAGGCAGAAGATGAGTTTGCCCAACTCGAGGCGCTCGGGTTGATGATCGCGGTGCCGTCGATGCTGCAATCCCACGTTCGACGTGCAACCGAGACGGCGCGGCAATACGCATCGATGGGGAGCTTTCGAAAGGCGCTGGCAAGCAAGTATGCGTCGCTCGTTCAACAGCAGAATCCACGGGGCCGGCGATTGGCCGGCATCCTGAAAGGCTTCGATCTGCGTGTCGAGCGCTACGAAAAAGCGCGCACGGCGCTGACGAAGTCCGCCCCGCCGCAAATCGAACAACAACTGAACGAGGCGCTCGAGATCGCCGGCAACGCGGTAAAGCAGGAGCGGCCGCAGCTCTTCAGCGGCGCCGGGAGTGCATTGACGTCGGCGAGCGACCGGATCGCGTTGCTGGAAGCCGTCGGCCTGGCGCCGCCTCAGCTGGCGCAGCTCGCCGCACGCCGCGATGCTACGGCTGCGTCGATCGACGACATGCGGGCAGCCCTCACGGAGTCGATCATCGCGAGCAACGAACCACCGACGGAACGCTATGCCGGGGATGATGTGGAGACGCTGCGTGTCGCGGTCGCGGCCGCCTGGAAAGAAGCCTATCCGAACGACGACGTACATTCGGTTCGCTTCGTCATGCAGGATTGGGAGCGATCGACCGGCTGGCAGTGGCTTGGGATCGCCGAAAAATGGTCCAAGCACGACTACTCCGAGCTACAAGCGCAGGTTGTGGTGCGAACCGACACCCGGCTGGCGACCCGCTTTATCGCATACCTCACCAAGGACCACCTGAAACGCGACCGACTCAAGATCGTTTGCGAAGACAAGCGGCTCACCGGACCCGAAGACCAGTTTCTCGCAGCGAAGCTGAACTAACACCGAATCGAGATTTTCTGAAAGACACCTTCCGCTCACGGCAATACCGCCAGAGCGATCAATCACCTGAAAGGAGCAACGAAATGCTGAATCGGAATCAAATGCTGACTTACTCATGTTGTGTGCTGTTGTTGGCCGGCGGGCTCGGCGGATGTCCGGTGCCGGAACTCATTCCGAGCGAAACGTTCGACGCAGCGGATAACAGCGGTCGGCCCGTCGGCGATCGCGATGGGGGTAGTACAGGCAACGAGAGCGTCGGCGAGACGAACGACGGTACAGCGCAATCCCCAACCGATCTCGACTTCACGCTGACCGGGATCCCCGTCCATGTCCAGGGGCGCATCGCGGTCGGCGACGACCTCATTGCGTTCACCGAGGACCTCGGCGATCGCAACCGCCTGAGTTACATCGTCCCATCTGAAAAGGACACCGCCGGCCGCGCGCTGCCAAACGCCGAGCAGTGGGACGCCGACAGCTTCCTGGTGACCGGCACGAAGATCATCCTGCTGGGTGGTCCCACCAACGACTTCGTCTTCACGCTATCGGTCTTCGATACGGAAACGGGAACGTTGAACAGCATCTCCAAGGACGACGTTCGGCTCGAGTCCATTCCGGTGAGCAACTACTCGCCGGCCTTCATGGTTGTTGACGGTCCCTACGTCGGCACCATCAACAAGATCGGTTTCGACGGCGTCGCCGACCGGCGGCGGCTCCGCGTGGTCGATGTTTCCGACGCCGTTCCGAGCGTCGTCGTCTTCGACCACAACCCCGGGGACGACGAACACGCGGTGATCGACATGATCATGGTCGACGCGGAAACGCAGACGCTGGTGGCGCAGATGCGTCAGACATTCTATCTCTACGACATCACCAATCCGAGCGCGGCGCCCCGCGCGTTCGATACGTCCGCGTTCGGCGGCGTCGAGCAGTTCGACACACAGCACGCGTACGAAAACGGGATCGTGATCTACTATGACAATCGGGCGCAGGAGAACTTCTGGATGTGGGATCTGGTCGGCGGCGCGACTGCGCCGGTCATGATCGAAAAGACCCGACTTGGTGCCGGTCGGTCGGCCATCCGGGGCGATTTCTACGCCATCCTCGCAAACGGGAAAGCGACCGCGGCCGATCTCAGCGACACGACTCCAGTCGAGAGTGACCCGTCCACGCGTGTCGGCAGCGGGGTTTCGCTGGCCATCGGCGTCATCGATGATGAACCGTACGCCATCATCGGCAGCCAGGACGCGACCAATACGATGCAGTTCAGTCCGGGCGGAGGCGCCTGGTCGACCGTGGCTGATCCCCGTTCGCCGGACAGCGATTTCGAGACCGGCGACGTCCAGACGAATACCGCAGGCGGGATGCTAGCCTTCAAATACGATGACGGCCGCAACTACTTTCTGGGGTACGCCGCGCTGGACGCCAAGTAGCCCGGCGCACCACCCGTTGCCGCCGGCAGCTGGTTCCCGCAACCAGCGGGTACCGCTGCCGTGTGGGTGCGGGGCGACTGCGTTGCAGACCGCGATCGTGGTAGACTGATGCTCTGAGCAGCGGTTCTTAAGGTACGATCATGAATTGCCCAGCCGTCGAAGATCTGGAGCGTTTTGCGGCGGGTGCTGCGGCGCCGTCGATTCGCGACTCGATCGACGCGCACCTGCGTTCCTGCTCGAGCTGCGCCGACCGCGTCGCCCAAGTGGGGTCCAATCTCTCGTTCGAACGTCGAGTTCAAGGCGCGCTGTCGGAGAGAACGCGCCACACCACACCGCGCGCCATGCCGGCGCTCGACGGGTTCGAGGTTGTCAGCGAAATCGGCCGCGGCGGAATGGGCGTAGTCTACGAGGCGCGACAACTCGATCCGCCTCGTTCGGTCGCGATCAAGTTGCTGGGCAACGCGGCCGAGTCCGGCGAGTACGCCTTTCGCTTGTTCCAGAGGGAAGCCGCAGCCCTCGCGCGCTTGCGGCACCCCGCAGTCGCGACCGTCATCGGAGCGGGACACACTCATGACGGACGCCGCTACCTTGCAATGGAACTCGTGCGTGGTCAGACACTCGATCGCTACGTTACGGAAGCCAGTCCATCGCTGCCGGGGCGAATCCGGCTCTTTCGGGCTATCTGTGCCGGCGTCGCGCACGCGCATCAGCGCGGCGTGTTGCATCGCGACCTGAAGCCTACGAACGTTCTGGTCGAACGTGACGGCGCGCCCAAGGTGCTGGACTTCGGGCTGGCACGGATTGTCGACGACGAGGGGTCGCAGCAATCGACTGAGGCCGGACGGCTCCAAGGGACGCTGCGCTACATGAGCCCGGAGCAGGCTGGTGGCGCGTACGACGGCATCGACCTGCGAACGGATGTGTATTCGCTGGGGGTGATCCTGTTCGAGTTGCTGACGGGTGAGGCCCCCTATGCGTTGGGACGCGGGTCGCTTGTCGAGCGACTACGGGTGATCTGCGAGACGCCGCCGATGCGACCGCGCGCGCTCGTGCCGGGGTTGCCGACGGATCTCGAACTGATCGTGCTCAAGGCGCTGGAGAAAGACCCTGCACGGCGCTACGCCACCGTTGCCGAATTCTCCAGTGATATTCAGCGGTTCCTGATGGACGAGCCGATCGTGGCCCGGCCGCCGACCGCGGCTTATCAGTTGTACAAGTTTGCCCGTCGGCATCGATTACTGGTGGGCGTGAGCGTCGTTGCGATCGCACTGTTGGCCGGGACCACTGCGGTCGCTACCTGGCAGGCCGTGCGTGCGACACGTGCCGAGCGTGCCGCGGTGGACGGGCAGTCGCGGGCCGAGCGTGCCCAACAACGCGCCGAGGTGGCGCGCGACGAGGCCGAGTCGGTCATCACGTTCCTTACGGACATGCTGACCGCTTCCGATCCAGCGGACATGGGACGCGACGTGCGGGTGGTTGACGTCCTCGATGATGCGGCGCGACTGCTGCAGGACGGGATTCCTGACGCCCCTGCCGTTGCCGCACGCCTGCACAACGCGCTCGGCCAAGCCTACTTGAGCCTCAGCGACTATGAGTCGAGCGCGATGCACTTTCGGGCCGCACACACCGTCGCGAGCGATGCATTCGATGATGACGATGGACACGTGCTGCGCGCCCGCGCCGGGATTGCGAGTGTTCACTTGTTGGCCGGCGAGCGCGCCGAGGCGGAGCGAATCTTCCACGAGCTCCTGGAACGTCGACGACGGAAGCTCGGTCCGGACCATCCCGAGACGCTCGACACGCTCAGCCGGTACGTCGAGTCCATCTTCGAGACGGGCGGCGCCGAACGCCGGGCGGCGCTCTGCGAGGACGGTCTGGAGCGCGCCCGCAAAAGCACGGCGTCAGCGGATCTCATCTGCCGATTCGAGACCCAGTTGGGTCGGGTTTACGGCGAGATTGGCGATCTCGAGCGGGCCGAGGCGCATTACCAGGCCGCAGTTCGGGAGATGGAACGGGTTCATGGCTCTGCACACGTCTCCACGCTGTTTCACCGCACAGGGCTAGCCTTGTTCTATAAGAGTGTCGGACGCTACGCAGAAGCGGCGGCGCAGCAGCGCGACGTGCTCGAAGGGTTCTCGCGGGCCTACGGGCCGGACCACCATCGGACGATCGGGGCCAGGCGGAATCTCGGCGAAACATACAACCGTCAGGGATTGTACGACCTCGCCGAGCCTTTGCTGGTTGAGGCCGTGGAGCAGCTACAGGAACGCCTGGGGCCGGACAACGCGAAGACACTGTACTACCAGACAACATTGGCGGCATGCTACCAGGGACAACGGCGTTACTCCGATGCTGTGCAGCTCGGGCAGCAAATCCTCGCCGGGCGGGAGCGGATGCTGGGCCCCGAGCACCCCAAGACTCTGGAGGCCATGCACAATCTCGGAGCGACGCTCTCGGCCGCGCGCCGGCCACGCGCGGCGCTCGAGATGCTAGAGCCGGCGCTCGCCGGGCGACGACGCGTCCTTGGTGAGCAGGCATTTGGCACGCTGAACACCATGCGTGCGTTGGCGGCGGTCTATGGCAATCTGGGACGTCTCGATCAAGCGGCGACACTACTGGAAGAGGCGCTCGAAGCCCGTCTGGCGACCGTCGGCGAGCGACACGTGCGCACGATCGCGGTGATCAAGTCGTTGGCGAGCGTCTATCGTCGACAAAAACAGTGGGCACGTGCCGAAGAGCTGTACCTGCGGGCGCGTGACCTGGACCAGGCGACGCTCGGTCCGGATCATCCGGATCATCTAACGAACCTGAACAACCTGGGGACGCTGTATAGCGGCCAAGGACGCTTCGATGAGGCGCGGGCCCTGCTTGAACAGGTCCTCGCCGAGCGCACGGCACGCGGCGCCGACGACCGCAGTATCGCGATCACACGCGCCAATCTGGCCAACGTACACGCCAAGCTCGGTAACCTCGCCGACGCGATCCGGGAGTACGAGCGCGCGATCGACGGCCTCCGAAGCTCCCAGGGCGGACCCCCGAAACGCACACTGGCCCCGACCATGGAGCGGCTGGCGCTGGTCTACGAGCGCAGCGGACGTGCGCCGGAGGCGGTTGAACTACTTTGCGAGGTGCTCGAGCTTCGGCTCGAGCTGTTCGGCGAGGGGCACGCCTGGGCACACCGTACCCGCCTGACGCTCGGACAGATGCAGCTTGCAGCCGATCGCACGACGGATGCGGCCGAGACGATCGATACCGTCTACGACGCGCTGGTCGGCACTTCCGGTCCGCTTTCGGCACCGAATCGGACGACGGCCCGTCGGTGCCTGGAACTCTGTCGCGAGGCAAAATGGTCCGATCGCGCAGCGGCCTGGCGCGCACGGATCGATGAATGGAAGGCCTTGGAGGAGGAGCGTCGATCGGCGACAGAGCGCCGGAATTAGGCATGGACACGGGCTAGTCGTCAAAGGTCGCTGCGAGTTCGCGGGCGCGTCGTAGGACGCGGTGTTTGGCGGTATAGATCGCTGCCCGCGACATACCCAGACGGTCTGCGGCGGCGTCCGCGGAAACACCCTGACGGACCACCAGCTCAAATGCCGCATACGTCTTATCGTTCACTTCCGCACGGACCCGGCCGAGGCACGTTTCCACCACGGCCCGCTCCCACTCCTCATCCCAGGCCTGCTCGGCAACGGACTCGTCCGGGATCGAGGCGAGCAGGTCCGAGGCCGTATCGTTCGGAGTCGCCAAGGGACGCTTCCTGCGGGCAGCGAGCGTTTTCCGGTATGCGATCCCGAACAGCCACTTGTTTAACCGACCTTTTTGCGGGTCATAGCCGCCGCGGCGCAGTGCGGATAGAAAGCTGACCAGCGTTTCCTGGGCGGCGTCGGCGGCATCGGACTCGTTCAGGCCCAGACTGCGCGCGAACCCGACGATCGGTCGGTGGAACCGCCGACAGAAGTGCTCCCAGATGTCGTCGTCGCCCTCGCCCCGCAGCCGCGCCAGAATGGTCGAGGTCGTGATCCAGTCTTCCATAAACGCTCCCGACGATCGCTAGAACTGCGCCGGTTCCGGGAAGTCGATCCAGCCATAGCCCGCTTGCGCGTCCGACGTGAGTGCAAAAAGGAGGGGTTACGTCCGCTACGCGTTGACATCTCAATGGACGATCGCTATTTTAGCAAATTATGATCGGTGGTTCTGCACACAATTCAAGATTCGCGATCGCTCGCCGAGCGTCGTCCGCGTTGCGCGCCATCACTGCTGCGTCTGTGTGCCGCACCATTATCGTCGTCGTACTAGTCGTAGTCATTCTACCGACGGGAGTGTGCGGGACGTAACTGATCAACACGATCGAGATTTTCAGCGGCCCGCACATCAAACGATGTGCGGGCTTTTTTTTTGCCAGGGAGTCGCCGACATGCGATCAGACGCCATCAAAACCGGTCCACAGCGGGCGCCGGCGCGCGCCATGCTTCGGGCCGCCGGTCTGAATGACGAGGACTTCGGCAAGCCGTTCGTCGCGATCCTCAACACCTGGGCCGAGGTCACGCCTTGCAACCTGCACCTGCGGACGCTGGCCGAGCACGTAAAGCGCGGGATCCGGGCGGCGGGCGGGGTTCCGATCGAGTTCAACACGATCGTCGTAACGGACGGCATCGCGATGGGCACTGACGGGATGCGCTGCTCGCTCATCAGCCGCGAGACCATCGCGGATTCCATTGAACTGGCGGTTCGCGGGCACTGTTTTGACGGTGTGATCGCGATCTCCGGCTGTGACAAGACGGTTGCGGGCACTATTCAAGCGCTGGCGCGGCTCGATCTGCCGGGGTTGATGCTCTATGGCGGTTCGATTCAGCCGGGCCATCACGACGGACGGACCATCACGATACAGGATGTGTTCGAGGCCGTCGGCGGTCATGCGCGAGGAACGATCAGCGACGCGACGCTGACTCGCATCGAATGCGCCGCGTGCCCGGGCGCCGGCGCGTGCGGCGGACAATTCACCGCGAACACCATGGCAACGGCAGCCGCGGCACTCGGAATTGCACCGTTTTCCAGTGACTTACCGGCAACCCACGAAGACCGGTCGACAGCCGCTTTCGATGCCGGTCGGACGGTGCTCGAGCTGATTCGACGTGATCTGACGGCGCGGCGCATCATGACGCCGGCCGCCATGCAGAACGCGACTGCCGCAGTGGCGCTCACCGGCGGCTCCACGAACGCCGTGTTGCACTTGCTCGCAATCGCGCGCGAGGCCGGCCTGGCGTTCGATCTCGACGATATCGAGGCGATCAGTGCCGGAACGCCGGTGCTGGCGGATCTCAAGCCGAGCGGTCGATTCACCGCGGTCGATCTCCACGCGGCCGGCGGCACGCGACTCGTTCTGCGTCGCCTGGCCGAGTTGAAAATGCTGCAGGAGAGCCTGACCGTGAGCGGACGGTCGATCATCGCCGAGGCGTCGGAAGCGATCGAACCTCATGGCCAGCAGGTGGTTCGTCCGGCAAACGCGCCGCTCCAGGCGGGAGGCCACTTCGCTGTCCTGCGCGGCTCGCTCGCTCCGGAGGGCGCCGTGATGAAGGTAGCGCGCAACTGTCCGGCAGCGTTCACTGGTCCGGCGCGTGTCTTCGACTGCGAAGAACAGTGCTTCCAGGCAATCGAGCAGCGACGGATCCGCGCGGGCGACGTCCTGATCATTCGCTATGAAGGTCCCCGCGGCGGGCCCGGGATGCGCGAGATGTTGGCTGTGACGGCTGCGCTCGTCGGTGCCGGGCTCGGCGATCGTGTAGCGCTCGTTACCGATGGCCGCTTCAGCGGCGCGACGCACGGCATCGTCGTGGGACACGTGACACCCGAGGCGGCCAGCGGTGGCCCGTTGGCCCTGGTGCGGGATGGTGATTCGATCCATATCGATGTGCATGCGCGACGCATCGACGTCGAGGCCGACCTCGTGTCGCGGCGCGAATCCTGGTCACCGCCCGCACCGCGCCATCGAACCGGCGTCCTGGCGCGCTACGCCGCGACCGTTTCTTCAGCATCGGAGGGCGCGACGACCTGCCCGGTGCCACAGACAGCGCTAACCCAAACCTCGACGTCCCTGATGTAGGAAGGGCACCAATGACAACGTTTTACTGCGAAGCAGATGTGAATCACCAGATCCTCCGCGACCGGCGCGTCGCCGTGATCGGCTATGGCAGCCAAGGACGCGGACAGGCCCTCAACCTGCGCGACGCCGGCGTTGACGTCGTCATCGGCGGACGTCCAGGCGGACGCTCGTGGGAACAGGCCGAACGGGAAGGGTGGGAGCCGGTCGCCGTCGATACCGCCGTTCGAGACGCCGACGTGGTCTGCCTCCTCGTTCCCGACATGGAGCAGCCTGGTGTGTATCGACAGCATGTCGCGCCCAGCATGCGTTCGGGAGCCGCAATCCTGTTCAGCCACGGCTTCAACATTCACTACGGCGCCATCGCGCCGCCCGGCGGCGTTGACGTCGTGCTCGTCGCACCGAAGGGCCCCGGCGCGCTCGTTCGGGACCAGTTCACGGCGGGTTGCGGTGTCCCGTGCCTATTCGCCGTCCATCAGGATGCCAGTGGCCGCGCGGCTGAAATCGCCCTGGCCTACGCACATGCGATCGGCGGAACGCGCGCGGGCGTGCTCGAGACGACGTTCCGCGAAGAAACCGAGACCGACCTGTTCGGCGAGCAGGCCGTGCTCTGTGGCGGCGTGACGGAGCTGATCTGCGCCGGTTGGGAGACGCTTGTGTCCGCCGGCTACGACCCGCAGCTGGCGTACTTCGAGTGCGCTCACGAGCTCAAGCTCATTGTCGACCTGATCTATGCCGGCGGGCTGGCGCGCATGCACGAGTTCGTCAGCGATACGGCGAAATACGGCGATCTCTCGCGCGGCGGGCGAATCATCACGGAGGAGACGCGTCGCAATATGCGCCGGGTGTTGCAGGAGATCCAGGACGGCACGTTCGCCCGCGAATGGCAGTCGGAACATGCGGCCGGCGGTCGACTGTATGCAGAAATGCTCGCCGAAGACCTGTCGCATCCGATCGAGACGGTCGGCGCGGCACTGCGGCAGCGATTCGCCTGGCTGCGACAGAAAGCGGGTACGACTCCATGAACGGTGCACAACTCCTGATTCGCTGTCTCGAGCGCGAGAGGGTCGAGCGCGTCTGGGGCTACCCGGGCGGGGCGATCATGCCCGTCTACGACGCGCTGCTCGATTCGCCGATCCGCCACTACCTGACGCGGCACGAGCAGGGTGCCGTCTTCGCCGCCCAGGGTTTCGCACGCAGTACGGGCGCGGTCGGCGTATGCATCGCGACGTCCGGGCCCGGAGCAACCAACCTGATCACGGGCATCGCCGACGCGATGATGGACTCGGTCCCGATCGTGGCGATCACGGGCCAGGTGCCCAGCACGCTGCTCGGCACGGACGCCTTTCAGGAAGTCGACGTGCTTGGCATCACCATGCCGATCGTCAAGCACAGCTATCTGATCGCGAACGTGGACGACATCCCGACGGTCGTTCGCGACGCTTTCGATCGCGCCCACCACGGCCGACCGGGTCCGGTGGTGATCGACCTCCCAAAGGACGTGGCACTCGCCGATACGCACGCGTTGCCGATTGACGGCCCAAGCTGCGAGCGGCGTCCACCGCCGCCGGATCCGAAGCAACTGGAAGCAGCGCGAGGGCTGCTGCAGCGCGCGCGGCGTCCCGTGGTCTACGCCGGTGGTGGCGTGGCAAAGGCCGAGGCGGTGGAGGCGCTCCGCCGATTCGTGCACACCGCGGGCCTGCCGACGGTCCATACGCTCCAGGGGCTGGGCGCCGTTGCCGGTGACAACGAGTTGTTCCTGGGGATGCTTGGGATGCACGGCACGCAAGCGGCCAACCGTGCCGTACACGCCTGCGACCTGCTGATCGGGGTCGGTGTGCGCTTCGACGATCGCGCGACCGGCAAACTGTCCGCTTTTGCCCCCGAAGCCGCCGTCCTTCATATGGACATCGACCCGGCCGAACTGGGAAAGCTGCGTACGCCGACGGTCGCACTGCGCGGCGATCTGACCGCTGCACTGGATGCACTGACGTCCACGCCCGAGATCGATTCCTGGCGCCGTCAATGCCTGGCTGATAAAGCGCGGTTCGCGTTCCGTTATGACGCGCCGTTCGAGGCGATCTACGCGCCGCGCCTGTTGCGCGACCTTTCCGCGATGGCCGACGACGAGACCTTTATCTGCTGTGATGTCGGGCAGCATCAGATGTGGGTAGCGCAGCACTACGCGTTCCGGCATCCGCGCCGCCACCTGACCAGCGGCGGGCTGGGATCGATGGGGTTCGGTCTGCCGGCAGCCATCGGTGTCCAGGCAGCATTGCCGGCTGCGACGGTGATCAACGTTACCGGTGACGGATCGATCATGATGAACATTCAGGAATTGGCAACGATTCAGCGCTATGCGCTGCCGGTAAAGATCCTGCTCCTGGACAACAGCGCGCTGGGAATGGTGCGGCAGTGGCAGGAGCTGTTCTTTCGGAATCGCGAGAGCGCCGTTGATCTGTCGGACAATCCGGACTTCGGCGAGATCTCGCGCGCGTTCGGGATCCCGGCACGGTCGATCTCCCGCGCCGACGAAGTGCCGGACGCACTTCACGCGCTGTTACATACGCCGGGTCCGATGCTTCTGCACGCGCGAATCGATCGCGCGGCGAACGTCTGGCCGCTCGTGCCGCCTGGCGCCGACAACACGCAGATGCTCGACCCACAACGCCAAACGTACGCCGACCACAATCGTCCGGCCGGCGCGGCTTCCCGCGCCACGCCGCCGCGCGAAGGAGTTCACCCATGAGTGCCCATTTCGATGTCTATTTGTCGTCCGAGCCGGCCGCCTTGCAGCGACTGCTCGGCGTTGTCCGACGACGGGGCTTTACCGTGACCGCGCTGAGCGCGCTGCATGACGAACAACGGCACGCATACCACGTCGATTTGTGCGTCGACGGAGCGCGTTGCCCGACGGTGCTGCAGAACCATATTGCGAACCTGGCGGATGTTCGGACCGTCAACGTACTCGGCCCCCTGCCGCGCACCACGTGCGCCTGACGCGAGGACCACGCCATGATTGTTGTCGATCCCAACGGTGCCGCGGACGAGAGGACGTCCGCTGTGCCGGATCCGATCGGACTCGCTGCGCTTCGACCCTTGGTCGCGGAGGCCGTCTGTTGCCTCGATGGATTGTTCCCGGTCACGCCGATAGAGCGCGTCGAATCCGACTGCGGCACGATTCTGATTAAGCGGGAGGATCTCTCGCTAATCCGTTCGTACAAGTGGCGTGGGGCGTACTTTCGCATCAGCAAGCTGCGTGAGCGCGGTATCGCGCGGATCGTGGCCGCGTCTGCGGGCAATCACGCGCAGGGGGTTGCGCTGGCCGCTTGTCGGCTGAACATGCACGCGACGATTTTCATGCCGCACTCAACGCCGCGCGTCAAACGTCGACAGGTGTCGGATTTTGGCGGCGACTGCGTGGAAATCGTGTTCGACGGCGATCATTTTCACGATACGACCGAGGCCGCTGTGAACTTCAGCCGCGCGCAGCGCGTGCCGCTCGTCGAACCCTACGACCATCCGCAAATCATCGCGGGCCAGGCGACGATCGGAATCGAGTTGCATCGAGCAAGCGCCGACATCGACACGGTCTATATGCCAGTGGGCGGCGGCGGCTTAGCGGCCGGTGTCGCGAGCGTGCTCAAGGACCGTGCGCCCGGCATCCGACTGATCGGCGTGGAGGTGGAGGGTCAGGACAGCATGACGCGATCGTTGCAGGCTGACCGGCGGGTCCGGCTTGCGGACGTCAGTGGGTTCTGCGACGGCACCGCGGTCCGGATGCCCGGCGTGCACACCTTCGCGCTCTGCCGCACGCTGCTCGACGACACAATGGTCGTTCGCGAAGACGAGGTGTGCAACGCCATTCAGCTCTTGTGGGAACAGCGCCGACTCATTCCTGAGCCCTCGGGCGCGATCGGCGTCGCCGGCGCCCTGCGCGGTCTCAGGGAACATCCCGGGACGCGACCTGCGACGATCGTCACCGGTGCCAACATGGACTTCACAACGCTCGGACGGATCGCGCGCCGGGCCGGCATCGGGGGTCGAACCCGGCGATACTACCGTTTGGAGATCGCCGAGCGTGCAGGCTCCCTGGCAGACGCGCTGGACGTCCTCGATGACACCGCGAACATCATCGATTTCCAGTACGGCAAGGTCGACCAGGATCGGGCCTGGCCCGTCATCGGATTCGAAGTTGACAGGGCTGAGGCACCCGCATTCGGTGCGGGTCTCGCATCGCTCCCGGGCGGTGCCGCCGACGTAACGGGGTCGCAGACAGTCGACTTCCGCATGATTCCATTTCGCGAAGAGCTGTGCGGCAGGCCACTGTTCGTCACGATCGATTTTCCGGATCGTCCTGGCGCGCTCCATGAGTTCATGCGCCGGATCAGCGACGTCGCGACGATTTGTTACTTCAATTTTCAGTCATCCGGCGAACTCTCGGGGCGCGCGTTGATCGGCCTCGAGTTTCTCCATGCCGACGGGGCTGCGCTGCTGCGACAACGCTCAGCAGACCTTGCGGTACAGATCGCCGCGTTGACCAACAGCGACCAGTCTTGTCTCAAAGGAGCGCGCGGGTATCCCATGCGGCACCGCAGCGTTCCGGGCTCCGATCGTTCGCGCGACCGTGGTCCATCGAGTTCCAGTGTTGCCTCCTAGAAGAAAGGAAGGAATGTGTCCAATGTCATCCGCACCCGTTCGTGACGAGTCGCGTCGTACCACTCAGAAGCTGATCATCTTTGACACCACGCTGCGCGACGGCGAGCAATCGCCGGGCTGCAGCATGAACGTCGCCGAGAAGCTGCAGGTGGCACGGGCACTAGCTCGTCTGGGTGTGGACGTTATCGAGGCCGGTTTTCCGATCGCGTCCCCCGGGGACTTCGAATCGGTACGGCAGATCGCGACCGACATCGACGGACCGGTCATTTGTGTTCTGGCGCGCTGCATTCCCGAGGATATCGACCGGGCCTGGGAGGCAGTCCGGCCGTCTGCGCGCCCGCGTTTGCATGTTTTCCTGGCCACCAGTGCGATCCATCGACAGGCCAAGCTGCACATGGGGAAGCACGAGATCGTACGGCATGCACGCGCAGGTGTCGCACAGGCGCGCGAGCTTTGCGACGACGTCGAGTTCTCCCCGGAGGATGCCGCCCGCACGGAGCCGGATTTTCTCGCGGAGGTCGTCGAAACCGCTATCGCAGCCGGCGCGACGACGATCAATATCCCAGACACGGTGGGATACGCGACGCCGGACGAGTTTCGTACACTCATCGCGCACCTGCGACGCTCGGTGCGCGGCATGGAGCGGGTCGTACTGTCCGTGCATTGCCACAACGATCTCGGACTGGCCGTCGCGAACAGCCTTGCCGCCGTCCAGGCCGGCGCCCGACAGATCGAATGCACCATCAATGGGATTGGCGAACGGGCGGGCAACTGCGCGCTCGAGGAGGTCGTAATGGCCGTTCGGACGCGCCGTGATCGGCTGCCCGTATGGGTGGATGTCGACACGACGCGGCTCTACCCGACGAGCCGCTTGGTGTGTGCCATAACAGGCTCACACGTCCAGCGTAATAAGGCGGTCGTCGGAGAGAACGCCTTCGCCCACGAGGCGGGCATTCATCAGCATGGCGTGCTGCAGAACCGCGCCACCTACGAGATCATGCGGGCCGAAGATGTCGGTTTTCGACATAGCGCATTGGTGCTCGGCAAGCATAGCGGCCGACACGCGCTGCGGGCGCACATCGAACGGCTGGGCTTCGAGGTCACGGATGCACAACTCGATCTGGTTGCCGCCCGTTTCAAGGAGCTTGCCGACCGCAAGAAAGAGATCTACGACGCCGACATCGAGGCGCTGGTGCTTGGCAACAACGATGCCGCGGCGTCCGGCTGGCGACTGTGCTCGCTGCACACAGTCGCAGGCACTCAGGCGATTGCGACGGCCACGATCGAAATCGCGGAATGCGACGCCGACACGGTGGTACGTGAAGCAGCCTGTGGAGATGGTCCGATCGACGCGGTGTTCAAGGCGATCGCGCGCGCCACGGGTCTCGCGCTACAGGTGCGAGACTATAAGGTCCGTAGCGTGACGATCGGAGAAGACGCGCAGAGCGAGGTAATTGTCGAGATCGCGTTCGATAGCGAGCCCTATCGGGGCCGCGGCATCAGTACGGACACCGTGGAGGCCAGCGCGCTGGCGATTCTCGATGTTGTCAACCGGCTGCTGCGCCTGAACGTGCTGACCCCGGAAGCCGCACTCAGCGGCACCTCCTAGGTCCGAATGCGAGGTGCCACCATGAATAGACCCAAGACTCTCGTCGAGAAACTCTGGGATCAGCATGTCGTCGTTCCGGAGACGGCGGATACGCCCGCCGTGCTCTATGTCGATCTGCACCTGATCCACGAAGTGACGTCGCCGCAGGCGTTCGACATGCTACGGGCACGCGGCCTGCGCGTGCGCCGACCGAATCAGACGCTGGCAACAATGGACCATGTGACGCCGACGCGCTCCGTGCCAAATGGCGAACTGCCGCTGATCGAGCCCGACGCGCAGCAACAACTCGAGAGCCTGCGGCGAAACTGCGCGGAGTTCGGCATACCGCTGTTCGGTCTCGACCATGAACATCGCGGCATCGTTCACGTGGTCGGCCCCGAGCGCGGACTGACCCAGCCGGGTATGACGATCGTGTGCGGAGATAGCCACACGAGCACGCATGGCGCGTTCGGCAGCCTCGCTTTCGGGATTGGAAGCAGCGAGGTCGGGCACGTACTCGCGACGCAGTGCCTCCTGCAGCGTCGTCCAAAGACGATGGCGGTCGAAGTCCACGGCCGGCTCAACAGCGGCGTCACCGCCAAGGACCTGACGCTGGCCGCGATCGGCGAGATCGGCGCGCACGGGGGCACCGGGCATGTCATCGAATACCGCGGTGCCGCGATTCGATCGCTGTCAATGGAGCAACGCATGACGATCTGTAACATGTCGATCGAGGCTGGCGCGCGGGCCGGGCTGGTCGCTCCGGATGAGAAAACGTTCGCATATCTTCACGGCCGCGAGCATGCGCCGCGCGACGATGCCTGGAAAGCAGCGGTCCGGCGCTGGCAGGCGCTCGCCACGGATCCCGGCGCGGTGTTTGATCGCACGGTGCATGTCGATGCGTCGCGACTGGAGCCAATGATTACGTGGGGCACGCGGCCCGACATGGTGATGCCCGTCAACGGCACGATTCCGGTACCGGACAATGGAGCGCAAGACGTGCGGGCCCTGGAGTACATGGGATTCGAGCCGGGCCGCGCGATCGCCGACTACGCGATCGATCGGGTGTTCATCGGCAGCTGCACGAACGCCCGCCTCAGTGATCTGAGAATTGCAGCCGCGCTCCTGGGCGGCAGGCGCGTCGCCGCCGGAGTCCAGCTCCTGGTCGTTCCGGGCTCGCAGGTAGTTCGAGCGCAGGCTGAGGCGGAAGAGTTGCACCGCGTGTTCATCGATGCAGGCGCAACTTGGGGGGCGCCGAGCTGCTCGATGTGCATCGCGATGAACGGCGACCGCGCCGCAGCCGGCGAGTATGTGGTCAGCACCAGCAACCGCAACTTCGAAGGGCGCCAGGGGGCCGGCGCGCGTACGATTCTCGCAAGTCCCGCAACGGCCGCCGCCGCCGCGATCGCCGGGCGCATCGTCGACCCGCGCAACCTCGATCGCGAACCGCAAATAGAGGAGACGTTGGCATGAGCACGATCCGATCGCGGGCACTGCTGTTGCGCCAGTCCAACATTGATACCGATCAGATCATTCCCGCCCGGTTTCTCACCACGGTGACGCGGAGCGGGCTCGGCCGGCACCTGTTCGCCGACTGGCGTTTACGTCGGGATGGATCGCCGCACGCGGGTTCTCCGCTGGCGCACGGCACCGACACCGCGATCATCGTGGCGGGAAGCAACTTCGGCTGCGGCTCATCGCGGGAACACGCCGTCTGGGCACTTCGGGACGCCGGAGTCTCGGCGGTAATCAGCACGGGAATCGCGGACATCTTCAAATCCAACGCCCTGAACAACGGAATCGCGCCGGTCGAGCTCGATGGCGCGGACCATGCGCGGCTTTGTGGTCTACTCGAACACACGCCGCATGTCCTGGTTTCGATCGATCTCGAGCGGCAGGAGGTGCATTGTGCGGCGCACTCGTTTGCCTTCTCAATCGAACCCTTCGGTCGACGGTGCCTGATTGCCAGCACCGATCCGTTGGGTTGGCTGTTGCGTTTTACGAAAGAGATCACAGAGTACGAGGAGTCGATCCCATGCAGGCGATAATCGCGATCCTGGCCGGCGACGGCATCGGACCGGAGGTGACGACGGAGGCGGTTCGCGTTCTCGATGCAGTCGCGGCGCGTTTCAACCATTCGTTCGTATACCTGAACGCGAAAATCGGCGGCGCCGCCATCGACGCCGTCGGCAACCCGTTGCCGACGGAAACGCTCGAAACCTGTCGTCGAGCGGATGCGATCCTGCTCGGAGCCGTAGGCGGACCGCGATGGGACCGTTTGGCGCAACACTTGCGCCCCGAGCAAGGCCTGCTACGGCTACGAAAGACGCTCGCGCTCTACGGCAATCTTCGTCCGGTCCGAACGCACGCGCCGCTGGTAGACCGTTCGCCGATCCGTGCCGAGCGGCTGCGCGGGTGCGATCTGTTGCTGGTGCGCGAGCTGACCGGCGGCATCTACTTTGGAGAACGTACGGAGGGTCGCGCGCAGGCGAGCGACCGATGTTCATACACAGCCCACGAAGTCGAACGTGTCGTTCGGCTGGCCTGTCGACTGGCGGCATCGCGGAAGGGTCGGCTGACCTCGGTCGACAAGGCGAACGTACTGGCGACCTCCCGCCTGTGGCGCGCGGTCGTCGATGACATCGTAACCCGCGAGTTTCCGAACATCTGCGTGGAACACCTGCTGGTGGACGCGGCGGCCATGTACCTCATCCAGGAACCGAGTCGCTTTGATGTCGTGGTTACCGAGAACATGTTTGGCGACATTCTGTCGGACGAGGCCTCCGTACTGACCGGTTCGATGGGAATGCTGCCGTCTGCTTCGATCGGCGAGGCGGGAGTCGGGCTCTACGAGCCGATACACGGGTCGGCGCCGAACCTGGCCGGTCGTGGCGTCGCGAATCCGTACGGTGCGATCCTCTCCGCGGCCATGATGCTCGAAACGTCGCTACAGTTGCCCGCGGAGGCCCAGGCAGTCGCCACCGCGGTAGAGCACGCGCTGCAATCCGGTGTGCTGACCGCCGACCTTTGCAGCAGCCCGCGATCTAACGCGTCCGCCTCGTCGACGCCCCCAGCCTCGACCGAAGCGGCCGGCCGATTCGTTGCCGAAGCGATCCTGGGAGACGCTTCCGTTGACCGACCGAGCGACGATGGCGTTGCCCTGCATCCGGCGACCTGATGGTGTCACGATGACGAAGCGTCCGGGCCTCGGGTCGCGCGCCCGTCGTTGTCGGTGTCGGCGTCGGGGTCCTGCACCTCAAGCGTGTGAACCGAACTCAGCGAAAGTGCTACGTCCTTCAACCGCATGCGCAGCTCGTTCAGACCCCGCACGGCGAGACGCGCAACGTTCGCCTCCGTCTGCCCAGTCCGCTCTGCGATCTCACGGTACGAGAGCCCCTCGAAGCGCGAGAGCGAAAGCACCGTGCGCAACTCATCGGGAAGGCTGGCGATGGCCATCGAAACCGCGTCGGCCACCTCATGATCCTTCAGCACGCGGCTCGGCGTCTGCGTGTCCAACTGCAACTCTTCCAGCAACTCGATGCACGACGTCCCATGATGCTCGACGTGGGAAAAGCCACCGCCACGCTTGAGGCGCGTCCAGTCGCGGACCTGATTAAGGAGTACCGACCGCGCCGCCCGGAATAGCCAGTGGTCCCAATTGCGGACTGAATCCGGCGGCGTGTTGTAAGCCCGAACGGCAAGCTCCTGAAAAACGTCGGCAACGGCCAGCGTGCTTCGCAGTCGGGCGGGGATATCACCCTTGAGCACGTTCAGTAGGCGCGCACGGTTACGGCAGAGCGCTTCGGTTACCTCAGCACGCCACCGATCTGCTTCGGCCTGCCGTTCGGTCATCTGATTCCTCGCTCTTCTCACCTGATGGCGAGTCCCCGGATCCTTTCGATTGTAACGACTCAGCTCCGTTTCCGGGAGGGGTTTCGGGCGGGTACGTCAGGGTCGTGCGCTTGCGGCCCCGAGCGCCCTGCGAGGTAGTGCCGTTGCGTCCGGGGCTGGGCCGACGGCGAGATACCGTCGTCGCGTCAAAGCCGACGCGGTCGGGCGCCATGCGTTGGCGCCACGACCGGCCGGCACCGCACATCGGAGGGAGGGAGTGCGGAAGGCTACCGTCGTCGACGTGGCTCGATCGCCGGGTCTAAGGGAAACAAGCGCGACTGCGCCGTTGCTCCCCAAAGGGCGGGGTGCAGGTATCGGCCGCGCTCGTGCACGTCCTTGTCAGGCTCGACGTGAAGTGGATGCGCCTCGGCCCAGGGGTCTTTTCGAACACCGGTGAGTTGCCACGAAACTTCGAGGCCGGACGGGCCGCCGGCGATCCGAAACGCGCCGTCCTGCAGCTTGTCAGCCACATGCAGGCTCGGAGCGGCGCCACCAATTGCCGTGAGCTGGTAACGAAAATCGCGGTTGAGCGCCTCACACCAGTCATCCACCTGGACCCAAGCCTCGCCATTCCCATCGAGCACGACGAGACCGTCGTAGACGTTCTTCATCTCGTCGCTTTCGACGCACGCGTGCACGAGGTACTTGTTGGCGGGGTCGAGCGGGTGATCGATCACGAACAGTTTCAGGCTCGCCGCCAGTCTTCCGAGGAAGAGGCCGGCGAATCCCGTTTCGGGCCCCTGTCCGAACACACCCACGAGGGATTCGGAAACGCCGGCGACCCCGACGAGACCGTCCCCACGAATGCCAAGTGGACCGGCGACATCGACGCGGAACTCCGGATCGGCGACGCCGACGCCGACGTTGCCGGAGAATTGGCTGTCGCCGACCACTGAAAGCGCCCCTTGGATGTTGAGGTTTTCTGCGATCTCGGTGTCGCCGGCCACCGCGAGCGAATCAGCGATGTCGACGTTGGCGGAAAATGTAGCCTTGTCGGCGACCGTGAGCGTACTTGTCACGCCAACATTGCCCACATTCGTGTTTGCAATGCCATCAGGACCGTCAGGCTCCCAGAAACGCTCTTCGCTAGCGCAGTTGCTCGGAAACTCGTAGGCGCCCATATCCACCGCTGGTGGATCGCCGCAAACTCGCGGACGCCAGTCGAGGTCCCTTGTCACTCCGGCCGGCACAGCGCTGGTGGCCCCGGCGTCGATGCACGGCGAACCCGGCAGCAGCCGCAGGTCGCCGGCATCCTGATCGACGAACGCCGGTGCCTTTGAGGTGTTGCCGGTGCCTGCGAAGCCGTCCTTGACGCAACTGAACTGTACACGGGTGCGGGCTCCCTGCAGCAGGCTGATTTCTTCCTCACCGTTGTCCCAGACGATGGTGTTGATCAGTTTGAGATCGCCGTCGAATGGATGAACAAAGATGCCGCTGTACTTGTGGTTCGATGTGTTCTTGCTGAACGTGCAGTTCGAAACGGTTGCGACGCACGCTGCACCGACGTAGAGACCGCCGGCGGCGCCGTTACCGCCCAGGTGCTCGTTATCGAAAAAGACGCAGTTTGTGATGTCCGCGGTGTCGTTGTTTCGCAGGATAATGGCCGCGCCGCCGAACTCGGCATGGTTGGCCCGGAAGACGCAGTTGGCGATGACCAGTCTGCTGGCTTCGCTCCGCAATCCGCCGCCGTCGCCGGACGTTCCGCGGGCGCGCCCGCGGGTCACTGTGAACCCGTCAACGGTCGCTCCCTCGCTGAGGTTGTCGGCTTGGAGTATGTGGTGATTGACGTTGTTTCCGTCGAGGACCGTGACGTGCATCGCCGGATTGCGCTGGGTTCGGGCGGTCTCGGTGCCTGAAAATCCCCCCAAAACGCTCACTCCGTTCACCAAGTGAAATGAGTCGCCGACACCCGGGCCGGGACTATAGCTCCCGTCGGCAACCCAGATCTCATCGTCGGGTGCAATCGCGGTGTTTGTCAGTGCATCCTGCAGCGAGGGAAACGCTTGGCTCCAGCTACTTCCGTCGCCGCCCGCCGAATCCTGATCGACGTACCAGACTGTGCGACCTTGCGCCAAAGCTGGCAAAAAGAGCGCAAGCACCCACCCCAGTTGTCGATAAATACGAGCTCGTTTGCAAATCATGGTCCATTCTCCTGATCTGTCGGCGTCGCCATGTAGCGTGAGCGGGAGCCGTGGCAACGACCGTTCGTTATCAAGTAAACACAACGGAGCGGGCGAATCTGGTTCATTTTTTGAGGGGAGACAGCGCCGGTTTCCGGCGTATGTTGGGCAGGTACCTGTATCGTCGGAATAACTTTTTGTATACCCATTGTGCTTTGACGGGTAAGAATGAACTGCGTCTTGTCAAATGTGATCGAGTGCTTAGCGGGAGACGGCGTGACAGTGCGGCGAACAATCCGTAGGGTCGAAGGAACTGACGAGCACGTGACCACTCTCCTGGGAGCCTGGTCTGACGGCGATCGGGAAGCGCAGGGGCGGTTGCTGCCGGTCATCTATGACGAGCTGCACCGAATGGCCGAGGCGTGTTTTCGGCGACAGTCACCGGCGCATACGCTCCAGCCCACCGCGTTGGTGCACGAGGCGTTCATGCGGCTCGAACGACATCGCGACGTGCGTTGGCGCGACCGCGCGCATTTCTTCGCGGTTGCAGCGATGGCCATGCGGCAGATTCTGGTGAACCACGCCAAGGGCCGACGGCGTCATAAGCGAGGTGGGGATTGTAGACGCATTGTGCTGGACGATGGCGTGGTATCACTCGACGGTCGAAGCAACCTCGATTTGGTGGCACTGGACGAGGCGCTGCGCGAGCTGAGTACGTTTGATGTGCGCAAGGCGCGCGTAGTTGAGCTGCGTTTCTTTGCCGGGCTGTCGATCCAGGAGGCCGCCGAAGCCCTGCGGATCTCCGTGGCTACGGTGAAGCGGGAATGGAGTCTGGCACGGGCCTGGCTGTTACGGGAACTGCGTGCCGGGGCTGCGCCATGACGGATGACAGCTGGCGTCGAATCGAAACAGCATTTCACGAGGCGCTGGACCGCCCTCCGGCAAGTCGCGGCGCGTTTCTGGACGAGTGGTGTCGCGACGACGCCGACCTGCGCGCTGAGGTCTCATCGTTACTCGCGATCCACGAGGCGGCGTCGTGCCTGGTCGAGGAGTCTTCCGGCAGCTCAACGCTTGATCCAGTGGAACCCGCGCGACGTTTGCCGGTCAACGGCGCGACGTCCGCCGATGCCCTCACAGGGGAGGGGGCACGGCTGGGGCGCTACCGACTGGGACGGATAATTGCGACGGGTGGGATGGGGGTTGTGTACGAGTCGGCGCAGGAGCGCCCGTATCGCCGCGTCGCGCTCAAGGTGATGCGGCCAGGCGCCGTTTCTGCTGCCGTATCGCGTCGGTTTGCGCACGAGGCCGAGATCCTGGGACGGCTTCAGCATCCTGGGATCGCCCAGATTTTCGAAGCGGGCAGTGCTGCGTCGGAGCACGGCGCGCGGTCCTACTTTGCGATGGAGTATATCGATGGCCTGCCGCTCACCGTGTACGCGGAGGGGCAGGACCTGACTCCGGAACAACGTCTGGAACTGTTCGCGCGTGTCTGTGATGCGACGGCGTATGCGCATGAACAGGGTGTGATTCATCGCGATCTGAAGCCTGCAAACATTCTGGTGACCGTGACGGGCCAGCCCAAGATCGTGGACTTCGGCGTTGCGCGCCTGACAGACCGCGACCGGGCGTTCTCGACAATGCACACGCAGGTCGGCCAATTGGTCGGTACCTTGCAGTACATGAGTCCCGAACAGTGTGGAGCGCACCCGGACGCGTTGGATGCACGCTCCGATGTGTATGCGCTGGGCATTGTGTGTCACGAATTGGTCGCCGGGCAGTTGCCGTACGACCTGACGGAGATGTCAGTGCCCGCGGCGATCCAGCTCATCACCGGGCACGAGCCATCGCCAGTCAAAACACGCGGCGGTGCGCTTCGAGGGGACATCGGAACCATCATTGGCAAGGCGCTCGAGAAGGACCCGGAACGTCGCTATCCATCTGCGGCAGCACTGGCTGCGGATATTCGACGGTACCTGAACCAAGAGCCCATCGCAGCACGACCGCGAAGTGCCCTCTACCAGCTGCGAAAGTTCGCGGCGCGCAACCGGGCGTTCGTCGTGGCCACCTTGCTCGCATTCATCCTGGGACAAACCAGTGTCGTGGCCGTGATGGCCTGGTTTTTCGAGTACAAAAACGTCCAACGAACGCGGCGTATTGGATTGCAACAGCAAAGCCTGATCGCGGAGGCTACTCGAACGCTCGATGCCGGCGAGAACATCGTCGCGATTAACTCATTTCTTAAGAAGAATCGTACGATGCTGGAACCGAGCGTGGAGAGCCTGGCCTTTGAGGTCCGAGGAAGCGCGTACTACAAAACCGGGGAATACGAGCAAGCCGCGCGGGATCATCGTCGCAGTCTTGACCTTCATCGTGAGATGTTCGGAATCGAGGACCAAGCTACGCTTCGTGCCGTCAACCTTCTTATCGACAGCTTGCGCGCTGCCGGTCGGTCACACGAGGCGGGGGTGTTGCTTCAGGAAGCGATCGATAGCTCCGGGTATGGCCCCGAAACAGCAGTAGGAGACTGCACGACCGCCGAGCGTTGCACCCTTGTCTTGCGGTGGCTACGGCTGCGTTTCAATCAAGGCGAGGTGCTTCATGACCGAGGCCGGCTGAATAAGGCTGAGCAACGTTATCATCAAACGTTGCAACTATTGAGCGATGTACAGACCGCTTACGAACGATTGGCTCCCGGAACCTATAAGGAACCCTTCGAAAAGCGTCACTTTGTTCTTGAGATCAAGGAGGCGCTCGCGAAAGTACTGATCGACGCGCGCCGTCCCGAGGCGACGTCGTCGCTCGAGGACTTGCTTGCCGTTCATTGTTCCCGGCAGGATCGAGACGAGATTGCGATTGCACGTCTGAGAGTGCTGCTCGGCCGGGCGCGCCTTCAAGCTGGAGATACTGTCGTTGCAACGAATCTGCTTGAGGCTGCATGGGAGGTCATACATGACAAGTTCGGCGGTAGGCATCCGAAGACGATTCAGGTCCTCGTCGACTACTGTCGGGTGCTGATGGCCGCAGGACGTTTCGAAGAAGCTGCGCGGCATCTGTCGTCTGCGATCAAAGTCACTGATGCCGATTGGCCTGACCATTGGCGGACCGCCGTGCTTCATGGCGTGTACGGGCGTTGCCTCATACGATTGGGCTGCTACGCGGACGCACGAGACCATCTGGAGCAAGCCCACAAGCGCCTACTGGATATGTTCGGTAACGACGATTATCGGATCGGGCCAATTACTGAGGCACTGGATGAGCTGCACGAACGCCGGTTACAGCCGCCGGCGCAGGATGACAGCGAACGCTGAGGGGCACTGCATCGCGTCGACCGGTGCTGCGCGCAAAAACACCCGGGCGTACGTGAGCGCCATACGCCCGGGCATTGACTTGTCGGTCGGGCCCCGTCATTGAAGGCGCGGGCCCGACGCAGTGTGATTCGTCTGTCGAAGGCTACTCGTCGTTCGGTGTCGCCTGGGCGACGTCCAGCACTTCCTGGAGTTGGCACATCCGTTCTTCCCAATTCTGCGGCTGCCCGGTCAGCGCATCCTGAATGACCTGGTTGAACCACATTTGAATCTGCATGTCACGTGCGATCTGGGCGGTATGCGGCGGCGCACCGAAGCCGGCCATGAATCCCGGCTGGCCCGTCGGGCCGACGTCCGGCTGGTTCCACGGCCCGTTCGGATCCAGCATTGGCATGCCGTTCGGCTGCGGCTGCTCGTTTGTGCCGGTGAGTGTCGCATGTGCCGGTACCGGACCGCGATGCGGGATCGGCAGATAGGTGACCCCGTCACCCGAGGCCGATTCCGAACGTGTGGTCGTGGTGTTGCCGTTGGAGGGCGCCGCGGTCGACGCGTGACCCGCCAGCGGCGGCAACTTGCTCGGGTCGACCGGGTACATCGGCAGAACCTTCTGCCCACTACTCTGACGGCTCACCGATGGGGTCGACGAAGCGTGCGCTGGGGGGCGTTCACTGTTCTGAGGAGCGCTCCCACCATCCGTCGTACCGGGGCTCCGACTCGTGTGCGCCGATCCGCTACCGGTGGAGGCCATTTGACCCGTCATGGGGCACACCGCAGATCCGTCGTTGCTCGACGCGATCGGCGTCATCGGCCGCACACCGGAGCTGTTCGGTGCAGTGTCAGGCGTCCGATCGGAGCCCTGTGTGCTGGCGATCGGGCGAGACGTGTTCGTGCCTGGCGCGTCCGTGGGCGGCTGTGCCTCGGCGAAGCGCGTCGCCTCGGCCTCGGCCGCCAATCGCGAGACCTCCTTGAGCTGCGCGCGCGCCAGCTTGTGGCTTGGTTCGTTGGTCAGTGCAGTTTCCAGCGAGCGGGCGGCGTCCGCGAACAGCCCCGCTTCGGTCTGGACCATTGCGAGGTTGTAGTAGGCGTCGGCCGGGCCGGTCGCGGTCTGGAATTCGGCGAGGGCGGCGTCGAAATCGCCGGTCCGTGCCAGAACCAGACCGTAGTTCATGTGTGCCCGGTGGAAGTCCGGTTTCAGATCGATCACCCGCTGCAGAATCGCAGCAGATTCATCGTAACGCTCTTCGAGAAACAGACTGAAGCCCAGGTTATTCATCACGTGCACCTCGCCAGGATGCTGGGCGAGGGCCGTTTCGAACTCGTGGGTCGCTTCCGCATGGCGTTCAAGATAGTTCAGTGTGATTCCGAGCCGGTTGCGCGCGGAAAGAAAGGTCGGCGAGATCTCGAGCGCCCGGCGATACTGTTCGGCGGCACGATCGAAATGCTGCTGCCGCTCGAGCAGGTGACCGTGGGCAAAATAGGTCGACGCGTTGATCCGCGGATTGGCCTCATCTTCACTGACGACTTCAATATCATCGTTGCGTTGCAAGGCGCTACCATTGTTCGTCTGGCAGCCGACCAGCACGCTTGCGGTTACGACGCCTGTCATTCCCATCCATCTCAGCATTCCATTATTCACGGTCGGACACCTCACTCGTTAATTCGACCCTGTCTGCCCAGCGCCACCACCACCGCCGCCGCCGCCGCCACCCGAACTACGCGGCGGCTGGTACATCCCCTCGACGAGCTTGATCAACACAACTTCGTCTGCGGCCCGGCCGGATCCGCCGCGCATGCCGTCTCGGACCAGTTCGGTACGGGTATCGACCCCGTACTCGGAGAGCTGCGCGATGATGGCGGTCGTTCGATCGGCACGCATCCGCGGGTCGCTGAGGTCGCTGTCGAAGCGAATGTCCCCGCCGTACTCCTCCATGAGCGTTGCGAGCCGCCAGAGCCGTTGTCGGCCGAGCGTGTTGAGTTCGCTGCGGTGCGGCAGGAAGTGATAATCGGAGACGGACATGTCCTCGAGCAGCGCGTTGTCCGCCATATAGACGAAGGGGGCCTGCAGCTCGGTGGTCGCCTCGGCCTCCCCGTGTGGCGGAGCGTTCAGGCGGGTCTCAGGGCCCTTGCACGCGGTACACGTCGACCCGACGACAAGCGCCAATACCAATAATCTGTTCATCTACGAACTCCTCGTGGCCAGGCCTCAGATCCCATCCCGCTACGGCCCATCCAATACGCGCCCCGGGACGGGGTTCCTCTGTGTCCCATCGGCATTCGCGCCGGGCTGCCTAAGGTCGGCCCGGGCAAGTTGCCACATTGCTCGACGATGGATGTTCGATCCGCGGCATCTTTGCGGCGCTCCCAGTGACAGGCCTGTCACGAAACGTCGTTTTCGGTCCATTCGTGCGGTGCGGCGGGCACGAGCAGTGGATTCGAGTAGACTTGTTCGTCATGACCCGCCTGCAAAAAATCCTGATACCGACGCTGGGCGCTATGGTGCTCGCATCGGTCGCCGTGCCGGGCGGCTACGCGTGGTATTTGCGCTCTGCGCCGTACCGCAATTCTTGCGCGAAGGAGCTGTCGGAGAGCCTGGGCCTGGCGTGTGAAATCGGACAGGTGGTACCGCTCACGCTTTCGGCACAAGGATTTCGCGACATCCACGTCTGGCTCCCCGAACGCCGTGGCCGTGCTGCTCACATTCACTATGCGGAATTGCGATACGTCGATCGACAGACGGGAGGGACCGACGACTATGAGTTGATGCTTGCCGGTGGCGGTTGCGAGATCTCCACCCGCACTTGGCTGCGCGACGACTATCGGTTCGTGATGGAGTCCGGTTTGCGACCGGGGTTTCAAGAGTCCGGCCCGCGACGGGTGGTGCTTAACGACCTCGACATCGCCTTCGAACGCAACGGTTTTCAGGCACACCTGGCCCAAGCCAGTGGCGTCATTCACTTCGACGAGACGGCCAGCGCCACCATCGCTTGTGGGCGATTCAACGACTACGAGTTGGAAGAGCCTGCGATGCTGGTCGCCACGGTGTTCCCGACGGAAACGGGAACGCGCATTGATCGACTGGAGCTGCGCGTGCCGACGCTCCCGGTGCGGACCGTCGGCCTCCGGCAGCTTGCCGGCGCGCCGCTCGACACAGGTTCGTTCGGCGGCACGCTGCGCTACGCTGAACGCGACGGACACCAGTGGCTGACCCTGAGCGGCCGCTGTGCCGAGATTTCGTTCGCAGAGCTGAGCCAGATGTTCCTGCCGACGCCGTGGCGCGGTGGATCGCCGGAAGCGGTACTTGACGAACTGATCGTGTGCGACGGGAAACCCGTCCGCCTCCACTTTCGAGGGCGCTTGGCGGGCCTCTACCTCGGTGACCTGCTTTCATTCGTAACCGCTTCCGATGTGCCGGGTGACCTGGCGCTCGACGTGCGGACTGCGGAGTTGACGCGTGATGGAATCCGCCGACTGATCGCACAGGGGGAGTGTGCCCAGGTTGACCTGCAACGGCTGACGCAGGCGTTTTCGCTCGGCCAGATGACCGGAACCGCTTCGCTGCGGATCGAAGACTTGACCATCGTCGAGAATCGGCTCGTCTCGTTGCAAGCGGTGCTGGAAGTGGTAACCGAGGACGCCGCGCCGGCCTGGGTCGGACGGGATCTCCTGCTGGAAGTTCTCGAGCGAGCATTGGGGTCGGCACCGGTCGGACTGGGCTCCATCTTGCCCGAGCAGATACAGTATTCAAGGCTGGGACTGCGCGTGCGGGTCGAGGAAGAGACCCTCTACCTCCATGGTTTGTACGGGCCGAAGGAGGACATCGTACTGACCCTGCGCGCGCCCGGATTCGACTTCGACGTTCGCGAGCCGCGGCACGCGGTGCAACTCGCACCGCTGCTGGACCGGCACCGGAACGCGGTGCTGAATAGATGGTCTGCGACCTGGAGCCCGATTACGACCGAAGCGAAGGACGATGGTGCGGACAATGGGCCATAGCGCGCGACGGATCTCCGAACGGACCATTCTGGCGGTGGTCGTGTTGTTTAGCGTAACGTTGACGGTAATCACCGTCTGGTCCGTCGTCGGCCAGAGCCAGTCGCTACAGGAACGTAAGCTCTACGAAGTCCGCACGATTGCGCAGCAGGCGGCGGACCGGATGCGCGATGCGCTCGAAGAGGATGTTGAGGAACGCTTCTACGGCGCGGGACTCGCGTGGCTCAGCGCCAAGGCCAACGGCCTCGATATCTGGGCAGGCCGCGAACGGCCGGGAACGGTCGTTGCCGCACGGCGGGTAGGCGGCAGTTGGACGCTCTATCCGACGTCGCCATCGATTATCCCCTCGCTTGGGGGAGAGCCTGCCGTACCGTCCGCTGAAGAAACGAGCGCCCAGGCGACGCTGAAACGGCTTCGCTCCGAGATCCTCGAGACACTCGCCGTACTGAGCACTTCCGATGCACCGCCGTCGGCAATACCGGTGTTCGATGTTGAGGAAGTGGGTGACGCACCGATCCATTTCGCACGACGCGAGATCGCCCGCGATGTGGAGCTCGCGATCGTTCGGCCACAGCCGTTCGTCGTCCAGTCGTTTCTACCACCCGAAGACGGCGGTCGTCCCTGGGAGCCATCGCTCGATCCGCACTATCCCGACGACGCCCGATTCCGTCTGGCGCCCCTTGGTGAACCATTCGGCAGCGAAGCAGCACTAGTTGCCACAGAGTCGACCATCGAGCGTCTGCGATCGGAGGAACGTCGCAGTAACCGGTTTGTCCTCGCGACAGCCGCGGGTGCAGCCAGCGCATGGGGTCTGGTAATTTGGCTGGTGCTGCGTTTGCTGACCGGTCGGCGTGAGCTCATCCGACTGCAACGTCGGATCGTTGCCGATGTCAGCCACGAGCTGAAGACCCCGCTGGCACTGATTCGCCTCATGGCCGAGACGCTACGTGAGCAACGGATCCGCGACCCGGACCGCCAAATGGAGTATCTCGACACTATCACGCGCGAGAGCGAGCGGCTTTCACTGCTACTCGAGAGCATCCTCGACTTTAGCAAACTGGACCGCGCTGATCATCGGTACGAGCTCTCTTCTTGCGATCCGCTCGAAATCGCGCATCAGGCCTGGACCCTGTTCGAGCCGCAGTTCCAGACTGCCGGGTTCGACGCAAAGCTAGAGATCGATGAACCGATCCCTACCGTGCACGCCGACCCGCAAGCGATCAAGCAGATCCTGGTAAACCTGCTGCAGAACGCCTACCGCTACGCAGGCGATAACAAGTTCGTGCGGCTGCGAATGCGCGGCGAGGGACATGTGCTGCTGATCGAAGTGGTCGACCGCGGAATCGGCATGTCGAACGATCAGTTGAATCGGCTCGGGGCGAGCTTCATCCGCGGCGAGGATCCACGCGTCCGCCAGACACGTGGCGCGGGGCTCGGCCTCGCGATCATCAATCACATCGTTACCGCTCACCGAGGCAAGATGGAAGTGCAGTCGCGCGAGAACGCCGGCACCACCTTCACGATCTGGATCCCGATCTCGGCATCCGCGACCGCGGATGTCGTGGGGTAATCGGCACGTCGGATAGCAATCGATAACGCAGTAGTCCCTGGTCGTCACACCCGCGCGATAAGAAAAGCTCCAAAATATCTTGACACCGCTAGCTAATTACTATATCGTGATTACCTGAGTACTATAAACTCCCTGGCGGTCATTTGGGTGGGATTATTAGCTCGTGTTTAGCGGTGACCAACTGTGGCAAATCGCCTTATTTCCCTGGAGAAACACACTTAGGCGATTCTCGCTATCGGCCGATATTGCCGATATGGTGGGCTCCAGAAATCGGTTGATTGTTTTCAGAATAATTCGAAGAAACTGTCTTCGTCTATTGCCTTCTGGTTGATAGGATGGATAAAGGGATTGATCCCGTAAGCGGTTGCGACTAGGGTTCGCGAATCCAGTCGCCGCTCAAGGGCATTCGCCCGTAGTCGGAGCGAGGAGTCTCGATTGCAGCCAAGTCGATTCAATACGCGCGAGTTCTCGTTTCGTTACCCATGTTTACATTTCATGAAGATCAGGCACGCAGTTCGTGAAGTGCTGTGGGGATTCATCTCGTGATAGCAACGATGTAGATTCTCTGAAGAAAAGGCAACTTCACAAAACTGGAAGTCGGGAGCCAGGAAGATGAGGAAGAACATCAGTGTCGGCGCATGCGTCCACCGGACCTTGGGCGGGAGTTTCGAGCGGATAGCGCGTAGCTCGACGCAGGTTGTCCTCTACATCGTTGCTGGCTGTTGTTTATGTTTCTGTTACTTGCCAGGCATTGCCAGCGCTTCCTCTCCACTTGGCGCTTCCAAGATCTCGTCAAAAAACAACACAACCGCGGCACTCGCCGGATCGAATGATGCCAAGCTAAAACATGATCGCGGTGCCACGGCCCACCCAAACATCGATAAGCGAATGACAGGTGCCCAATCGGTGTTGCCGGCAGGTGGCAGTGCCGCAACGGATGGGTCGGCTAAGGGGGGCACGTCACAGGGGATGCTAGGCTCGGTGGTTACGCCTGGGTCAGTACCTATTGGTCAAAACGGAGGCCAACCGACATCTGCCTCCGACAACGTACGCTTACAACAGCGCGGCGTTTGGGGTGGGGAGGTCCGCGCAATCTTTGTCGATGAGGTGGATCCGGACGTCGTCTATATTGGCAGCGGCCGGCGCCTGGTCATCCTGCAACTAGGTGATAATGGCGAGGGCGGGATTGCGTTCGATGAGATCGGGTCGTTGGATATGGGCAACTTCGTTAGTGATGTTGCCGTACGTGATGGTTTTGCTTATGTCGCGACGGTTGGCGAACCCGCTTTCTTTTCCGCGGTCGACGTGCGCGACCGAACCAGCCCCCGCTTGGTTTGGACGGAGCCCAACTCTTTCGTTTCGAAGCCTGAAGAAATCGATCTACTGGGTAATGGCGCCGCGCTGGTCCGCACGTTGCTCAACGATATCGTCACCTACGATATGGCTTCACCGGCAACACCTGATCTGCAAACGTTGATCGTTCAAGGCAATGCAGAAGACTCAGCGATTGTCGGCAGCACGCTGTATGTAGCGACCCGCGACCGTACGCTCGAAATCTATGACATCACGGCCCCGTTCAGTCCAACGCCGCTGTCGGAGGTTGTGCTGGCAGGGCAAGACAATGAATCAACTGCTGTTGTCGTTGTTGACGGCTTTGCGTACGTCACCACTCGCGGTGTTGACGGTGGCCTCTCGATTGTTGATGTTTCCGATCCGGAGAATCCCGTGTTGCGCGGGAGCATCATCGGTGCGTTTCAGTTTCCGCGGGACATCGAGGTTGTCGGAGGCCTTGCTTACATTGCGGACCCCGATAGCACCAGCATTGCGTCGCAGGGGCTTGGTTTGGCGATCGTCAATGTCTCGAATCCCGACAATCCGACGATCCTGAGATCATTTCGCACGCACGCCGGGGCCACGAGTCGCGTCGTGGTTGATGGTAATCGGGCATTTCTTGCCGACTATGGCGAGGGGCTGGTCGCACTCGATCTTTCGCTACCAACGGCACCGCAGGTGCTGGGCAAGTATCATTCGCCCGCGAATCTGCGTGAGATGCGCAAGGTCGGGTCTTTGCTGTATGTCACGGATGCCTACAACGGCCTGACCATCCTCGATGTGTCAGACTCTCGGCGTCCGACGATTGTCGGCGTCTACCAGACGGCGCCCGATACGGTCGATCATTGGGGAATCGATGTTCACAACGGGCAGGCGTACTTTGCCGCCGGGCGTGGCGGGCTCGAGGTGTTGGACGTCGAGGATCCGAGTAATCCAGTTCGAATCGGCGGTGTGCCGTTCAGCAATGACGATCGTGCCATGGCCCTGCGTTATGAGCCGAATACGCAAACCGTTGCCGTTGGGGCTTCGAGCAGCCAGTTCATTAACTACGATGTGTCGGATCCGCTCAACATTAGCCAAATCGGGCTGCTAAATCTGTCGGCGGGTGACCCGCTGATTCGAACAATTTGGCGCGCTTCGAACGGCTTAAGCTATATTGCACTCGGCACTTCCATATCGGTAATCAACAACGAGTCTCCCTTTTTTCCGACGCTCGAATCTGTCGCACCGCTGTCCACGTCGAACGATGTAGTTGTTCGTGGCGATCTCTGTCTGATTGCCAATGAGAGCTCTCGAGTGGAGCAGGGTGGCCTCTATATCGAGAACGTAGCCGACCCGACCAATCCGGTCCGGCTTTCCTTCACCTCGGGAAAACGTGCTAGAGGCGTTGATATCGACTCGGAAGGGTTCGTCTATCTCGTCGAGCAGGACCCGGGCGCACAGTTCCGTCATTCGCTGCTTGCCTTTGATGTCTCGGACCCGCAAGCGCCGCGCGTGCTCGACCGAATCGTCGTGCCGGACCAGCGGCGCGTACGCGTCGATGCAAACCATGCATACGTAACCACTGGAATCGCAGGACTCTCGATCATCTCGACCAAGCGCAACACGGGGACGCCAGTTACCGCAGACCACGCGCTGTCGCGATAGGTTAATTTCTCATAGGGGTTTACTGGGTAGGGTGAGCTGCCGACTGCCGTCGGGCCCACCTCGAAAAGCTCGCTGCAACAGCGAGCACAGGGGATGTGTGCGCTAGGGTGGCGTCGCATCTCAGAATCAAAGAAATCTAGGCCAGTTGCTCCTTGGGCAAATGGAGCCGCTGCGCTTGCTCGGTACCGGTGCGATGTGGACCGCACAACACCGACAGTGCGGCACTGGCGGGCATCAACGACGGATCTGGCATTTCCATGGATGGGTTGCCATTGATTGGCGGACAAGGGTCCGCAGGGAGTTGGCTATGAGCGGCGACCACAAGAAGAAACGTAAGTCACGTAAGCGAGCACAAGCGAAGCGGAAGTCGCCGAAACGTCCAAGAACCAGCCGTAAGTCGTCTCGCCCGGCACCGACTAGGGAGAACCCACCAGAACATGGGAGCGAAACAAGACGAACCAGCAAGTTCCGGTTGATGTTCGAACTCATTCATTCAGAACGCGGCGGCGTCTGGTGGAAGAGCGCGTTTTTGCTACTCGTCGCTGGGTTGACGGTGGGAGGTTGTACGTGGACGTTGGACTGTTCAGCGGGAGCGTCGAGCGGGGACGCTACAGATGTCCGGTCGGAGGTGTGTTCGTGCGACGACGTTCCCGAGGGTTGGCTCAGTTGTTTCGCAAAACGATCGGCCTGTGACGGCCGGTGTATCGCGCTCGATCGCGCCGGACGGGGAGGCGCGACCAGAGAGAGCGCGAGTACCAGAACCGCTCCCAAACATTGAGCGGCGAGAACAAGTCCGTCGTGTTACGTCATGACGCGAACTATTGAAGTCGGTTTACCTAAGCTGGAGCCAACCCATTCCCGACGTAGGACAGATGATTCCCGACGTAGACTCGCGGAACGAGGCTGCATCCCGACATTCTGAGCGTTGAGCGCTACTGGTTGAATTTGATCGAGCTGGCTCTGCCGACGCGTATCTTGGACCCGGATCCACTCATCTTGCGGAGCTTGCCGGTAGTCGAGATATTGGATTCCACTTTCAGCAGTCCACCATTCTTGACTTCGAAGTCGGCGCCCATGCCGGCCGTGGCCGTTCCGCTTCTGAATCTGAGAACGCTGCCGCTGGTGGTTGCGGCGTAGACGCCGATACCGCCGTACAAGCCGCGATCCAACAGCAGAATAGATCCGCCGCCGGGATTGTGGGCCTCAACCAGGCCATTGTTGACCAGTTTGCCAGCGTGGACCTCTCCGGCCAAGCCACGGATCTCCATTGCGCCACCGACGATAAGCTTCGTGGTCAGCGTGACGGCAATGTCTCCGTCGATGTTGAACCGAGCGCTATCGCTCTTGCCGAGTACCTCACCACTGCCATCGATGACCAGGTCGTAGTCGGTGACGCTCAGTTCCGCGGTGTCTCCGTCGAGTATGACGATGCCGTTGATCACGACCGTTCCGCCACCGCAGAGGTCCATCTCGCTGTTCGTCTTGACGGTGACGCTGCCGTTGACGGTCAGGCCGCCGCTGTCGAGGATGGTCAGCTTGCAACCATCGATGGTCAGGATGCCGCCGCTCTCGACGGTCAGGCTGTCGACCGATCGGTTGGCGCTGATGGTGACGTTGTCGTTGCTGCGAACGATAGCGGTGTCGCCGGCCTGTGGCGTTCCGCCGCTGGCGCAGTCCCAGGTGCTAGCGTTGTCCCAGGCGCCGCTACAGATGCTTCGGAACTCGGCGGCGCGTGCGCTGGGCATTTCGAACGTTACGAGGCTTAAAAAGAGTGTAGTGAAACCAATGAGCGTTTTCATGGTGTGAATCCTCTCAAGACAGGGAAAGCCTCGGCCCGCGCGCGCGGGTCGAGGCCACATCCCTGGCAGTGATTATGGGCGGCAACGATCGCCGCTTTTCTTCCTGCGCGGACTCGTCCTCCCGTCCGAGGTCGATGCGGTTCCTGCGCCGTCAATAGGGCGGCGGACCGCGAGTGGGTCCGCCGCTTCCGGGCGCGTATCAGTGATTACTGATTGAACCGGACCGAGACGTTGCGGCCGGCGCGGACCTTCGAGCCGCTACCGCTGATCGACGGGTTGTTGACCGTCGCATCTTCGTCGAAGTCAGCCAGACCGCCGGCGGTGATGGTCAGGTCTTCGATATCGAAGCTGGCACCATCAGCAAACCGCATCACGCCACCGTTGACGCTGACGTTGTAGTCGCCAGTGCCGTTGAACGTGGCGTCGCCGTCCAGCAGCATCACGGCCGTGCTATCGTCGGCGTCGATCGTGCCGTCGTTCTGAACGCTCAGCAGGATCTGCATTCCGCCGGCGAAGGTCGCCGTGCTGTTGAGGGTCAGCTTGCGCGGCGTGAGCGGATTGTCGTCCTCGAGCCGCGCGTCGCTGTTCTGGCCTTCGATCTGGCCGCTGCCGGCGATCGTCTGATCGCGATCGATGAAGCGCAGCTCGGCGGTGCTGTTCGAGAGAACGATGTCGCCGTTGATGGTGTGCGTCGACGAGACGCTGCCGTCCAGCTCGAGGCGGACGCCGGTAATCGTCAGGACGACGTTCGCGTTGACAGTGATGTTGTCAGCGACGCCGTTGCTCGTATCGAGCGTGCAGTTTTCGGCGATGATCACCGTATCGTTGGCGGTCGGAATGCCGTTGTCCCAGTTGGACGCGGTGTTCCAGTCGCCTTCCTTTTCGAACGTCGTGGTCGCCGCCAGGGCATTGCTGCTGGCGAGGACGAAAACTGCCGAAAGTGCTGTTGCGTAAATTCTTCGCATCGTAGCTATCTCCTGTTGTCGCGGCTGGTAGCCCGAGAATGGGGCCTCTCGGCCGCGTGAATCATCTTTTGCTTCAACCGATTCCAAACCAAAACAAGCCGATTGGGCTGCGGTGCTTATTCGACCTCGAAGGTCACGCCGCCGCCGACCACATCGTCACCCTTCAGTTCCCACGGCATGTTGTTGTCCGTGAGGCTGGTGAACTGGACGATCGAGCTCAGCTCGCTGCTACCGGTGATCAGGACGTCGGAACCCGAAGCGAACACGAGGTCCTTGGCCTGGAAGGTATAGTCGCCCATATCGACTTCGCTGAAGCCGTTGAAGGTGGTGTCGGTGCCGGCGGCGTTGTCGACCGCGAAGTCCTGCTCGACTTGCAGGATGGAGTCGCCATTAGCTTCGGTGGTCGAGCCTTCGAGCACCAGCGACCCGGCGCGGAACTCGTTGGCGTCGGTGTTATTGATGTACAGCCGCGCATCGCCCGCTGCGGTCAGGTAGGCCTTCACACGGACTTCACCGCTGCTGTCGAGGATGCCAGCGCCATTGAACTCGAGCTGCGAGGCATCCTGGGCGCTGTTGGCATCGATAAGAATGCTAGTAGGCGCGACAGTCTTTCCAGCGGCAACCTGAACTTCAGCACCGAATTCGATCGTCATCGTTGATGCGTCCATGTCCTCGTCAGCGTCCAAGGTAGCGACCTGATCCGCCGGGAAGCCCGAGTAGCCAGTAAGGCTTAGGGCATTGAAGTCGGGCTTGACGGTTGCCGTTACCTGAAGAATGACCGGCTCGTTGGCACCGGATACAACCGTAACCGCCGAGTAGTCAGCGGCCGTTCCACTGGTATAGTTGAAGTCTGCAGTCAGCGAGCCGCCCGCAATGAACTGTTGCGAGATGACGATCTCATCGGACGAGCCTGGAAGACTCGGTACCGAACTGCCTACCCAGTTTGTGCTGTCTTGCCAATCAGAATCGGTCGAGCCGTCCCACTGAAATACGGCACCTGGTGCGCTACTCGCCAGGAAAATCAATGCGCAGATTCCATATGCTGTTAGCAGTTGTTTCATCTCGTCATCCTTTTCGTTAAAATCATTCTGCTAGATGGCTCCGCGCAGTCCATGACCTTTATCGGGTTGTGGCTGCGCTGGAGTCGTGAGCGACGACCCTCGTCGCCCGTTCTCGACTAAATTGCTTGTTTCACTCCTTTCTGTCGCCATTGACCTAGCGACTCGGCTAGATAACTTCTTATCAGACCTGCATTTGCAGTAGTGTTCTTCGCCACCTTTTTCGGTTTCTTAGCTGATCCAATCGGTCTACAATGAATCTGCATCATGCCAATGCGAGCGAGTGCAGTGGCTGGTTGTCCAAAGGCTTCGCCGCCATACCAGGTGGCACTGAACACCATGCAGGAGGTTGGATAATGAGGAGAAGCATAATTCCTTGCGCGCTCACAGCGGTCGTAGCTGTGCTCGCGGTCGGGGTTGCAGGAGCAGCCCAGATCCGTTTTGACAACCCAGCCGGCCCAAGCCACTTTGATTGGTCGGGAGGAGTCGGCGAAGTAATATGGCTCGACATAACATCTTCTGCCGTTGATCAACCAGGAGATGGTGGTTCGTCTTCCCTCACGCAAGTGATTAGCACGACCGACAGCAACGTCGGTGGCAACGGCGGATCGATGAGTGCCGAAGTACAACTCGATTCCGGTTTTGAGTTCTGGGCGATGGGCGTTGATTTTGGGATGGACATTCCTTCCGGGCTCCCATGGGGAGTTTCTGGAATGACCACTTTTGATGGCTTCGACTCGCCAATTGTCGAAGCACAAGAAACCTACATAGGAGTTCAGTTTGACCTCGGTGCAGGAACGCAGTATGGCTGGATCGGCGTTGTGCGAACCGGCCGCGAACTCGACGCGTTCGCCTGGGGTTATGAAACCGAGCCCGGTATTTCGATTCCGGCGGGCGTACCCGAGCCGGGCAGCGCTGCTTTGATTTTGTTGGGGGCGGCCTCCATGCTGCGCCGACGGTGTCGCGGGTAGTCGACCGCGATTCGTCAGTGTTCCGATGTTAGATTGAAGGCTGGCCGCTGCATCGCTCGCTCGCAAGCTAGCCATTGTTCCGCAACCCGAACTAGTGCGTAACTCCGCGACTTCCATCTCGTTGAGAGGGCCGGGGAAGTTCTGCGCGCTATAACGGAGGTAACAGCTTTGAAATCGAGAATCTCGTTGTCGGTGACGATAAACTGCCGAATCGATGGCCCGGAAGAGGAGATCCGCCACCTGCGGCCGCCGTGGGCGGCCAATGAGGCTCCGCTGTCCGTCGAATTCGCGGACAACACGATCATCCTGCGTGCGATTGATCCCGCACCCAACACGGCCGACAACTGTGCAGTCGGCGAGCCTGTCGACGAGAACAAACGCGAATTTCAGGAAGCGGCCCCGGGAGTGCCATCCACGGTATGCATTACCACCAAGACCGAGGCCGAAGTGTGCCCGAAAAGACCGAACTCCTTCGACCCGTCTCGGCTCGAAGAGGCGGACGTTCAGACTGAGCGGATGTACGACCCCCTTCTTCGGCTGCTGCGACGCTAGGTCAGCGGTAGGAAGATGCACACACTGGGTGCCATCAGCGTTTCTGCTACGATAGCATCCGCTGGCCGCCGACGGGCTCACGGCTCGATAACCGTAGTCCGTCCGTCTCTCGTAAGCACCGCTCGCTCGTTTTCTAGCACCACCCTTCAACCGCGGAGTCGGCACGCTTGCTCTTAGCGTGCATCTCATACTCCGCATCGCGAAGACTTGATTTGGCTGAACAGTGGCCGCGGCGCTCGCCCTCCATGCGTCGGCCCACTGTCTCGTAAATGCGCTCATCGCGCGGCTCCTCCGCCGCAGACCCATCCCTGTGTCCCCACGCTCCAGCAAGCGCAGGGATTCCTCCATGAGGCCCGGCTGTGTAAACAAGCCGTGCCACGCCGTCTCCGGTCCCACCAGCGATCCCGACGGTTCGCTGCATCTGAATCCACCCGACACGCCGAGTCATGCGGAACCCACTTCCGCCGACTCACTGACTTCCTGCGGCACCCAAGCAAATGTGTCGCAGGCCTCTTGGTTTAATGGGCCACGCCGCTCTTCCGCAAAACACCAACCAACGCGAGCGAGTGATGCATTAGGAGGTGCATTCAATCGGTCCGCGGCGCGGCCTCGAGAACTCCTGAAAGCAACCCGGCCCGGGGGCCCGACCGATTCAGTGCCTCTACATAGTTAGGCACCGTCTGCGCCATGACTCTTACAAAACTTTAGGGAAAAAATGCAAATTTCCTCCATCACCCTTGGGGTAAACGCCTGAACGGCGTTCGCGAACACTTTTCTTTTCCCCAAAGAAATGTGTTTTAGTATTTGGCTGCTGCTTGGCGCGTTTCGTTTTCTCGGGAGAAATGTGTTGGCGGTGATATGAATGTAGTGTCGGCCCATGTGCCTGGTCAGCGCCGCGGACCAGGCACGATGAGCCGAAGCACCCGTCACGCCGAACGCGAGCGGCGGCGAATACCGCGATCACGAGCAAAGCACAACGAGCGGATAGGGCCTCCACGCCCTGCTCCATGACACCACTCCCTTGACCCCGGCTCGAAGCAGCCTCATGATCGCTGCCGCAAGCCTCGCGTGTGCGCTACAAAACAAAAAAGCGCTCTCTATATATACAGTCGCTGAGAATGCGTTTTTGGCGGTGAAATCCTGGATTGTGCCTGACTTTTTTCCGTTTGCGGCACCGATGTTCACCAGCTTCACCGACGGTCGAGAAGGCAGCGAGCTTCGCAATCGGAACCGCTTGCGCCCTCACGCGTTCATTTCGGACATTCTCCGTTGCAACCTGGGAATCGTCGGAATAAGACCGCGAGCATCGATCGTTCAGGGGATATAATCTATATGCGCTCGGTTGGATTTGTTCGAGATGGGTACGGGGTTAGGGCGGAGCTTTCCAGGATGGAGTCACAACAACCACATCAACAGCCAGACGATAGCAGCTGGCACGACACCGTGACCGAAGCACTGGCGCGCAACAACGGTCGTTTGACCAATCTGATCAAGCGTCATTTGCATAAGAACGCGGTGCATGGCGTCTCTGCGATGGACGTGCTGCAGGAGGTCGCGGTCACCGCGTATCGAACGCACCCACAGTCCGTATCGGATTGGAACTACTGGCTGACTCAGAAGACACGCTGCGCGCTGCTGCGGTTCATTCGGGCGGAACGCAAAGTCAAGTCAACGGTCGGCGAGCCCGACCGGCCGGCCGATCAACTGCCGCCGTCCCAGCAGCACGAGCATACGCCGAGCCGGATCATCCGCGCGCTGGAGTCGTGCGACGCATTGCATGTGGCGCTGAACGCGCTGCGTCCGCAGGTCAAGATCGTCGTCGAACTTTCGCAGGTCGACGGTCTTCCGCGACGCGAAATCGCGCAACGGATCGGAAAGTCCGAACGGATGGTTCGCTCGCTGTTGGACCAGGGGATGAACGAGCTTCGCATCCGACTGCAACACGCGGGCGTTTCCATCAGCACGATCGGCGAAATCGACGCCACGTAGGCGAGGTACGTCGACCGAGCGGGCCGCCGTCCTGGCCCGCGCGCTGAATCAACCCCGGGCGCCGGCCGACTACGAGCAGTGCCGGACAGACGCTTCGACGTCAGGTCTTGGCAATGGACACGCCGCCGTCCACGAGCATGGCCGTCCCGGTTACGAAACTGGCCATGTCGGATGCGAGGAACAACGCCGCCTGGGCAATCTCGTCCGGCTGCGCTTGCCGTTTCAATGCGTGCATGCCGTTCACGAACGCAACGACCTCCGGGTTGTCGCCGAAATCGCGCGCCATCGGGGTATCAGTGCCGCCGGGCAGTAGCGCATTCACGCGCACGCCGCGGGGACCGTACTCGGCAGCCAGCGCCTTGGTCAGGCCGATGAGTCCAGCCTTGGTCGCCGCATAGGCTGGTTTTTGCGGCATCCCGATGGTGTAGCCGACGAACGATGACGTGAAGATCATCGATCCCCTGGTCTCCAACAATGCCGGCAGCTGGTGCTTTGCGCACAGGAAGCCACTGGTCAGGTTGGTGTCCATCACCCGCGTCCAATCGGCAAGCGAGAGATCGGTAACCGACGTGGCGCTGCCCAATATTCCGGCGTTGTTGAATGCGATGTCCAATCTGCCAAACGTGGCGGTTGCCGTTTCGACGAGCGCTCGGGCATACGCCTCGGACGACACGTCGCCGGGCAAAGCGACCGCTTCGCCGCCCGAGCGCGCGATCGTCGCCACCAGGCGGTCGAGTTCGTCACGACGGCGCGCGCCGACGACGACCTTCGCCCCCGCCTGCGCATACCGTAGCGCCGTGGCATGCCCGATTCCGGAGCTTGCGCCGGTAACGATCGCAACTTTGTTCGATAGCATCTTCACGACTCACCTCCTTCCGGTGTGCCGCAATCTATCGAACACACAGCCGGGCTCGCGACCCGATTCTTGCGGTCATGAATGCCGGGTGCGCGCACCAGTCGGGCATGCGCACCCGGCCCGTGTTTGATCGGCTAGGGGCAGGCACCGGTCAGGCAGGACACAAAACCGTTGATGTCCCCCACGCCCACAGCGCCGTTTCCATCGAGATCGTTCTGGCAAACGAACTGACAGCCGGCGGCGTGGCCACAGTCATCCCAGAGCTGCTCGCCGGCCAGGGCCGCCACGAAACAGTTGATATCCGCGACATTGATCTCGCCGTCACAGTTCGCGTCGCCCGGACGCAACTGAAACGTCCCCGGCGGAAGCGGTACGAAGTCCGGCCGTGTCTCGCCAGGCGCGATACCGAAGCCCAGCAACCCGTGTCGATTGCGGCCGCTGCTGTCCGTCGCGTGGCTGTTCGTCGGCGGGTCATTGAACTGGTACAGCAGCATGGTCGCACCGTCGGCACTGATCGATGCCGGCGGACAGAAATCGTCCGTGTATCTGGCGACGTTGCTGATCCGTACCCAATCGATGTGCCCGCGGAATCCCGGGCTCAGCTGCCGGCCGGTAGCGCCTTCGGGAGCCGCGCCGATCGCCATCGCGAATGGCGCATCCGAATTCGGGTTACGCCGATTGATCATGCCGCCGGCCGAGCGTTGGGCAACCCGCACGCCGTCCACATACAGACGCTCCTCAGAGCCGTCGTACACATAAGCAAGATGGTGCCACCGCCCGGGCTGAAGGAGGCCGGTCTGGGAGTAACGGATTTCCCCACCCGGTGACAACCCTGCAGAGTGGGCCACGAGAACGTTCGGGCCGGCGGAAAGCGACCGATCCATGTACACAAACTGCCATTCTCGAAGAATAAACCCACGACCGGCCATGAGCGTGCTCATCAACACCCTTGCCTCGTATGTTGCTGCTCGGCTAAGAGGTGATTCCCCACGGGTAACGGGGATCTCTACCGTGTCGGTCGCAGGCTCCAGAAGCAACGCCCCTTCGCCAGCCCCTACCGTGGTTGCGCCCATGACAACGACGACGGACGCCGTGACAATTGCACATCTTGCACACATACTTGCGCTCCTCGTTGAGTACCAACATTTCAGAGGCTCCTGAAATCCTCGATTGACCAAAACAACGCCGCGATTGGCTCAGGATCCCACACTATTGGGCGCGGCGTATACTAATGAACGGGCCCGTTGCGACTTCGCCACGATTGTTGGCTTCATCGCCAAAAAGTGGGAAGAAAAGCCGGCGCGCGCGCGCCATGCACGAGGTCTTGCTGGAAAGGGTGGGGTTCGTGCAGGAATTGACACTCAGCGAATTGCGGCAACTCGAGATCGATTTGGACGATCACCTCCGCCAACGCAGAGACAAAGCCGAGCCCGAGCGAAAGTATGGCCGTCGCACCGGTCGTATCGTACTACAGAGGATTATCGAGTATCGGGAAGCGCACCCGCGTTCGCCAATCCCCGCCTCCATCGCGAACGATGCCGGGCGACGCGCTCTCAACGCACGCTTTGTCGAAATGAGCAAACCGATACGAATTCGCATCGACGGGCAGCGGTGGAATGTCGCATACATGGATACGCCGTACGCAATCGAAGCGACGGGCGCGCCGCGCGTCGGGCGCAGGCATCGGACGCGACTGGAACGTGCCCGCCATGCGTATGAGTGCGCTGAACTGATCCGTGCCGCCAAGCTCCTGGAAGCGGAGCTAAGAGAAGACCCCGACGACCTGGAAGCACTCGTCCTGCGTTCGCGCTGTCTCATTGATGGCGCTTGGTACGCAGAGGCGGTTGCCGTGTTGGGCGGGGTGCTTCGACGAGTCGCCACGGATTCCGTCGAGAGAATCGCAGCGATGAACAACCTCGGTGTTTGCTATCGCCAGCTCCGCCGGCTCGAGGATGCACGCGACCAATTCGAGCACGCGGAAAAGCTCGCGAAACGCGCCGCGCGAACAGGAGACGAACTCGGCGTGCTGATCAACCGCTGCGACCTTCTGCTTGTCGTTGACGAGGTGGAAAAGGCCCACCGGCTGGTGCGGACGATCGTGAAACGCGCTGGTCGAAAGCGCCAGGACAAGTCGTCGTCTCCCGACGGAACGCTCCTGGGATACGTTTACCACATGCAGGGACGTGTGCTGGAACGAGTCGGGATACAGGGGCACCCGGAGGCGCGTAGAAGCTATGAAGATGCCTTGTCGCAGTACGAGAGAACTCATCGGAAAGTGGCCATCTGTCGGGTATTGAGCGAACTCGGCACGTTGGCACGAAGACAAGCGCGCTACGACGATGCGCGGCAACTCCACTCGCGCGCCATGAAATGCGCTGAGAGTATCGGCTATCGCGAGGCGATCGCGTTGGAGCAGCTGCGACTGGCACAACTCGACATCTTGAACGCACGCGCGGATGTCGCAACCGGTCGACTCAATGATGCTTTCCGACGGTTCAGCGAACTCGAACGGCTTGAAGGACTCGGGTACGTCGAGTACACGCGTGCCGTTTCGGCAGAACAGAACGGGCGCCGGAAGGAGATGCAGCAGGCGCTACGGCGCGCTACACGCTACTTTCGGACGTTCGACAATCCACGAATTGACGATGACTGTCTACGCATGTTGCGCCGTGAGCGCGAGCCGCTCGAACTCTTTGAACTGGAAGATCGGTGGGACATCATTGATGTCTGGTTGATGGGATTGCCGTGGTAACCGTATGCAGCATCGCACCGCCTGTGTCCGCCCTCTTCGCTCACTCCGCCGGCGGCAGCGAGTGGTTCTCCGGGAGCGGCACCAGGCGGCCGATCTCCTCGACGGTGTAGCGCGGCTTGATATGTTTCGGGCAGTTCACGTCCCACGCGTCGACGCGGAACACGACGAAACGCTCGGGCGCACTACCGTAGTCGGGATCGGAGAGCTGTTCGTGCAGCGTGGGATCGTCCTCCACAACTGCGGCCCGCCCCCAGATTTTGATGCGGCGCCGATTCGCGTAGTCCATCAGGAAGATGAAGGCCTTGGGGTTGTCTTCGAGATTCCCGACGGTGATGTACTGCCGGTTGCCGCTATAGTCGGCGAAGCCCAACGTACGTTCGTCGAGCACTTTCAGGAAACCGGGCGGGCCACCTCTGTGCTGAATGTAGGGTTGCCCCGCAGCGTTCGCCGTCGCGATGAAGAACGTATCGCGCTCGGCAATGAAGGCCTTCAGCTCGGGCGTGATGCTGTCGCGCCAACCGCCGCGCTGTTCCATTGCCGCGTAGCCTTTGCGCGAGCCAAGACGTTGCTGGACAGCCTTGACCGTCGGCGTGAAAGCGATATCGCTGACGTGACGTTTCATCCCAAGCGCTCCTTGAACGGTGCCACGGTACGCCGACCGCCAACGCCGCCGACGAACCGTGGTAGCCAGTGTTAACGGGAAGCCCGGACTAGCGATGCGCCATCGAGGTGCCGATCGAGAAAACTCCGGATTCGATCGGCGATGGCCCGACCGTCCTCTTCCAACGCAAAGTGGCCGGTGTCGAAGAGGTGGAACTCGAGTGTCTTCAGGTCGCGCTTGTAGGGATGCGCACCGGCGACGGGGAAGATCTCGTCGTTCTTGCCCCAGACGATCAGCGTCGGCGGCTGGTGCTTGCGGAAGTATTCCTGCCACTGCGGATAGAGCGGCGGATTGCTACCGTAGTCGTAGAACATCCGGAGTTGAATCGCCTGATTCCCGGGACGGTCGAGCAACTGCTGGTCCAGTGCCCACGTATCCGGACTGATCGCCTCTGGGTTGCGCGCGCCATTGGTGTATTGCCATTGCGTCGCGCGGCTCGTCAGCAGGAACCGTAGTGCGTCCTCGTTGGACATCGCGGTCTTCCCAGACGCGGCCTTGATATTGCGCCACCAAGGATTATCGAGCCCCTGGTCGAACGCGCGCCGATCCTTCCAATAGGCCTTGATCGGTTCCCAGAAATCATTGTCGATGCCCTCGACGTACGCGTTTCCGTTCTGAACGATCAGCGCCTCAACCCGTTCCGGATGCTTCGCAGCCAGGCGAAACCCCACCGGTGCGCCATAATCCATCACGTATAGACTGTACCGCTCGATTCCCAAACGCACGGTCAGCTTCTCGACGATCTCGGCATATCGATCGAAGCTATAGTCAAACGCATCAACCGGCGGCATCGCACTGTTGCCGTAACCCGGATAGTCGGGCGCGACCAGATGGAAGCGGTCCGACAGCGCCGGAATGAGGTTACGGAACATGTGGGACGACGTCGGGAAGCCGTGCAGCAGCAGAATCGTCGGTGCATCCAAGCGTCCGGCTTCGCGGTAGAAGATGTCCAGACCATCGATCTTCACTGTTTTGAAGCGCGTTGGATAAGACGAACCCACCGCGTCCGTTGCGCTGCTCGGCGACGCCGTCCGCATCGCCTGCACGGCCTCGGGGGTCTTCCAGACGTGACTGGCGATCATACGGAAGTTTACGAGCGCCGCCCGGTAGCCGTCGTAGTCCGGCAATACCGCCGCGGCCGTCGCATCACTGACCACAGCGACCTCGAAACCCTGTTCGACCAGCTCGCGCATGTGCGATTCGGTGCACAAATTGGCGGACATTCCAGCCAGAATCACCTTGTCGATTCCACGCTTGCGAAGCTGGAGGACGAGGTCGTTCGACTCAGGTCCGTAAACCTTGTGCGGACTGACGACAACCGTTTGGCCGTCGGCAATGTATGGCTTGTAGCGCTCCAGCCAGTCGGCGCCGGAGTTGGTGAAGCCGTCGAGGTCGAGCGCGCTCTTGCGATCGAACATCCCGATCTGATGCATGAGCGATTCCAGCGCCCCTTCGAACTTCCACTGGTGATCGTGCACGTAGTAGTAGTGCGGGGATACAAATACCGGAATACCGCTCTGCTTGGCCGCCTTGAACAGCGCCTCGATGTTTTCGACGGTGCGGTTCTCGGTCACACTCTTGCCGACAACGCCCCACGTTACACCATTGGGGCTGAGGAAATCGTTCTGCGGATCCGTAATCACCAGCGCTGTCCGCTCGCGGTCCACTACAAAACCGGGGTCGGGCAACTGAGCTTGTACTTGATTCTGAACGGCAATCGAAACCGCCGCCACAAGAACGATCGTAGTCACTGTCGAGTTCATTGATTTGCTCCTGCTCCTGTTTGACTCGCTAATTTCCGTCGGGGCGTCTTCGCACGCCCATTCGATGCTGGGTCTCTTCGCGCCGGTCACGTCGCGCGGTAGCGGCGCTCATGCTCCGCGATGGGAACATCGTTGATGCTGGCGTCACGCCGACGCATCAGGCCGTTGTCGTCGAACTCCCAGTGCTCGTTGCCGTGCGCCCGATACCAGCGGTCGGATTCATCATGCCACTCGTACTCGAAACGCACGGAAATCCGGTTGTCCGTGAATGCCCAGAGTTCTTTCATCAGGCGGTAGCCCTGTTCCTTGGCCCATTTGCGCCGAAGAAACGCCTTGATCGCCGCTCGACCCTTGAAGAACTCCGAACGGTTGCGCCATTCCGAATCCTCCGAGTAAGCCAGCGCCACACGCTCGGGGTCACACGTGTTCCAGGCATCCTCGGCAGCCTTCACTTTGGCCAGCGCACTCTCTCGCGTGAACGGCGGCCTGATATCGGTCGGTGCGGGCATGTCGTGCTCCTTTTCGGGTGCGGGCCGGCTCCCGAAACCGGTACCGGCCAACGCCCGTGGTCCTCGTCAGTTGGCGCACGCCGCCTGCACGGGCGCAACTTTGGGGAAATCGACCTCGGTTCCGGCGACGTGATTGAAGTAGTTCGTGAAGAGGTTCAGCGCCACAACCGCCACGACCTCGCTGATCTCAGGATCGCCAAGCCCGACCTTGCGGAGCGCGTTCACGTCGTCGTCGCTGACGAACCCGCGATCGCGGACAAGCTTCTGCGCGAACCGCAGCACCGCCTGGGCCTTGCTGTCCGGCGAGTTCCCCGTGCGGCTATCGGCGATCTCTTCGTCGCTCAGGCCCGCCAGGCGTCCGAGCGCTGCGTGCGCCGCAAGGCAATAGTCGCAGCGGTTGGCCTCTCCCACCACGAGCGCGATCTGCTCCCGGAGCCGCGCTGAGATCGCACTCTTGGCAAGCGCGCCACTGAATCCGAGGTACGCTTCCAGCACCGCCGGCGAATTGGCCATCGTGGCGAAAAGGTTGGGAACCATACCGAGTTTCTTCTCCGCCGCTGCAAGCATTTCGCGGGCCTTCGGATTCGCTTGGTCGTTCCCGATCGCGTTGATTCTTGACATCTCTATCTGTCCTCCAGTTACACGTTGATTGCTGCGTAGCGGTCGCCAACCGACCGTCGTGACGACACTATCGCAACCCACGTGCCATTCCGAGAAAATCTCGTAAACCATTAACCATAAATGGTTTACAGAAACACATATCGACAAGCCGTGATTACGTATTTGCGTTAATTACGATTATTCGTAACGAATTTGCGTATTTGCGGGTACACTCCCGAGATGGCCAAGCTCACTGAAGAGATCGCTGTCTCCCCGGCGCTGCGCGACCTGCTACTGGACATCAGCCTGCAGCCCAACCTCGACGCCGTCCTGGGCGTGGTGGTCGACCGCTTGCGACGGCTGACCGACGTTGCATTGGCGCGGATCTGGCTCACGCGGCCCGGGGACATCTGTCACGCTTGCCCGATGCGTGCCGAGTGCCCGGACCAGTCCAATTGCTTGCACTTGGTCGCGAGCGCCGGTCAGCCGCGCCACGGCGACCGCGCTGCCTGGGATCGGATCGATGGCGAGTTCCGACGGTTTCCCCTGGGTGTCCGCAAGGTCGGGCTGTGTGCGACCCAGGCGCAGTGCGTCGCCGGGCTCAACATCCAGCAAGACGTCAGGTGGATCGCACGCCCCGACTGGGCCCGGGCCGAGGGCATACTCGGATTCGCGGCCCAGCCGCTGATTCACAATGCCCGAGTGCTGGGCGTGATCGCAATCTTCACGCGTACGGAGTTGACGCTGAACTGCCTCGACTGGCTTCGGATGATCGCGGACTTGGTCGCCGCTTCGATTGCGAACTCGCGCGCCATGGACGAAATCGAGCAATTGCGTGATCGGCTTCGTGTCGAGAACGAATACCTGCGCGAGGAAGTCTCCGACGCGTTGGCCTTCGGCGATATCCTCGGACAGAGTGCCGCGTTGCGAACCATCGTTCAACAGATCGAGCTGGTTGCGGCCACAGACGCCAACGTGCTGATCCTGGGTGAATCGGGTACAGGCAAAGAACTGGTCGCGCAGGCGATTCACCGTCACAGCCAACGGCGCGAACACACGCTCGTTCGCGTGAACTGTGCGTCAGTGCCGCGTGAATTGTACGAGAGCGAGTTCTTCGGTCATGCCAAGGGCGCATTTACCGGGGCGGTACGCGACCGCGTCGGACGCTTCGAGCTTGCCAGCGGCGGCACGTTGTTTCTCGACGAAGTGGGCGAAATCCCGTTGGACCTGCAAAGTAAGCTGCTCCGGGTGATACAGGAGGGCGCCTACGAACGCGTCGGCGAAGATCGTACACGATCAACCGATGTCCGCATCGTCGCGGCGACCAATCGCGACCTGCGCGACGAGGTCGAGGCCGGCCGCTTTCGCCAGGACCTCTACTATCGACTGCACGTGTTCCCGATCGAGGTACCACCCCTGCGCCAGCGGAAGGAGGACATCCCTCTTCTGGCGCGCGAGTTTGTACACCGCGCGGCCCGACGGTTCAATCGTCGCGAAGTCGAACTCACGCAAGCCAATCTGCTCGCGCTGCAAGCCTACGACTGGCCCGGAAACGTACGTGAACTGATGAACGTGGTGGAACGCGCCGTCATCACCCTCAGATCGAAGGCACTGCGCTTCGACCTGCCCGATGCTTCGAAGCGCAGCAGGACCGCGTCGACGCAATGCAATCAGGGAACGGTCCTTTCCCAGGACGAGATCAAACGAATGGAACGACAGAACATCCTGGCCGCACTGAACCAGGTCAATTGGCGCGTGCATGGGCCGGAAGGAGCGGCGGCGCTTCTCGGCATGCAGCCGACGACACTTGCCTCGCGCATCAAACGGATGGGCCTGCGGCGCGAAGACGCCGATCGCAGGTAGCGACACACTCCGGACGTTTTGTCCAGCGGCGCCATCGCGCGACCGTTTCCTGTACGACAAGGAACAGCATCTGAACGGCCAGGTACTTCGGTTGAGCGAGTAACAATGCCGCGCGCGTATGACACAGTCCTACGAAAACGCCACGACATTCGCAAACGCCGCCCGGCGCAGACGGTTGACTCGCACGGCGTCTTCAACAATACTACGTATACTATGATCATGACATCGTCAGTGAGTTCGTTCCGAGATTCGCGGCCCGATGGTCGCCCGGAGAGGTCGCGCGCTGACAAGTAACGTCTGATCAACAAAGCGTGACGACACAGCCGGTCGACCTGTCAGGTCGGCCGGTTTTTTTGTGTCCGGACCCGTTGATACTGGGCTCGTCGCCCACTGGATTCGGGACGGTTTGCTCGGCCGAGGGTATGCGGTTCAACTCGGCCGGGCTCGGATGGTACGAATGCGGCAACAGTGAGCCCAGCGATGAAGCAGTTGTCGAACAAGTCGCGGCGTTTGATCGAACAGTTGGCGCGAGAGAACCGCCCAACTGCTCTGGCGCGCCTATTCGGAGCCAACTCAGAATCTCGCGCAGCGCTCATCCGCGATCTTGCCCAGTTGAATGAGGTGGCAGCAATTCCGTACTTGCGCGACTACCTGATCGACAAAGAGACAATCGTGCGCGATGCCGCGGCTACGGCCGTGCGCGAGTTGATGTCGAACCTCAGCGCCCGCGATCATGTTTGGCTGGACAATCACATGCGGGATTCGTGGCTGATGTCGCACTGCTGGCACAGCGAACTGACGCCACGCTGCGTGGACATCATTGCCGGTTATCGCGATGTTCGCGCAGTCTTGCTTGGGCTGGCCGCTACACATGGGAGTGGCTACGTCCGCGAGCGAGCCGTGATGGCGCTGGATCGATGTGTGAACGACGGACAAGAGCTGCCTTTCCTCCTGTTGCGATGCAATGATTGGGTCGAGCAAGTGCGAAGCGCAGCAGTGCGGGCGACAGCGCGCAGACTCAACTCCTCGTATCTGACGCACTTCGTGAACTGTCTGCCGCTCGTGCAGCGATTGCGTACTTGCGAGCGAGCGGACCATGCCGCTCTATTGCAAGAGATCCGCCGATCGCTTCTCGCCGGGCCGGCGGGCACTGCGCTGCTGACCGGGTTAGCGGGCTCTGACCTGGGAGTTCGGCGGGCATGTTTCGAGCTTCTGGAAGAAGCTGGCGATATGCCATTCAGTGAACTCCTCAGTCACGCGGCGAAGAGCGCGGACAGCATCGTTCGCCTACACGCCGTTTCCGCAGCGACCCGGAGGCTCGCGGCGGCCGAGCTTAGCGATGTGTTGAGGCGCTTCTCATCTGACAGCTCATCGCAGGTCAGACGTGCCGCCTTGATCCACCTGGCCGACTTGTTCCCCGATGAGTCAGGAGCAACGCTCGAACCGGCGTTGTTCGACCAGAATGCGTCGGTGCGCGATATTGCCCGTTACTATCTGCGGCGGCAACAACCCGCGCGGTGCTTCCAGTCAGATTACCAATCGGCAATTGGGCGCGAGACGGGCCGGAGACTGACGGCAGCGATTGCGGGACTCGGCGAAACGGGTAACGAGTCTGACGCCGAGACAGTGCTTGGCTTCCTTGACGACAAGCTCCCAAGGAACCGTCGCACTGCGTTGCGCGCGCTCAGTAGACTAGCACCGGCGGAATTGATGCATCGGGTTCCGAATGCGATTGCCGATGAGAGCCCGGGGGTGTCTCGTGAAGCAACCGTGCTGACGCGCAGGGCGTCATTGCAGCTGGCCAGTTCCACGCTCGCGCACCTGGCCGAGACCACTGCGCACGATCACGTTGCGCGCAACGCGCTGACATTGCTCGCGCAACAACATTCGTGGGACGCCGTCATACCGATACTGCAGGCATGTCTGAGTAGGACTCCGTCCGTCTCGGAACATGCTGTGAAGATGCTGCGAACCTGGGCTCGCCGACCGTACATACCGGCCGGCGATCCGAGTGAACTAGAGAGACTTGAATTCCTGCTGAACGAGACAGCCGCCGTTGTTCCGGAGGGTTTCATCGGATACTTGAGATTCATGGCCGGCGCGACAAAACGCTAGGCAAGGGCGCGACGACAGCGTTCGGAAGATCGTCCGCGCTCCATCCACGAATCCTCTGAACTTCATCGCTCAGAAGGACGCGAACGGCGAGCGATCGAAGTTTACCTCGATAAGCGCGCGTCGTCGGTTGGGGTCGCGACCCTCCATAGAAAGACGGCCCACTTCCCGACGAAGTGGGGCCGCCTGGTGCGTCCGCCAACCCACGAGCGGACGATAAGGAAAGGAGAAGTACTGTGAACGCGCTCCTGGCTGAGAACCAACTACCTCGCGCGAACCGTGTCCCGTATGGCAACGCTACCGTGGCCCCTGCGCCCGGGCCGTTTGACCCGGGCGCTGTGCTGACGTGCGGCTGGTGATCGCTGGTCAGCACGGGGCGAAGCGGTCGCCTTCACACACACCTAGTTGGACGAACTCGTCGGCAGCTGGAACTCGTAGGCGCCGATGTCCACGCGCGCTTCGGCATCACCGTTTCCGTCGACGATTCGGGAAACATTGGCGAGATCCAGCGGCGACAACAACTGGAAGCCGGGCCGGATCAGGTCGGCATCCACGACCGCGTCGCCGGCGTCGATCAACGGCGAGGTGGCGAGCAGTCGCAGGTTGCCGTTGGTCAGGCTGACGAAGTCCGGCGTCTGCGGTGCGATGTTGCTGTTGGCGAGCGTGACGACCGCGCTGAGTGGCTGAGCGCCGGGATCCGACGCGAGCTTTTCTGCCTCAGCAAGCGTGTTGATCGCGCAATGGTCTAACGTCAAGGAGCCGGAAGCCGTTGCGATCGGGCTGGTGCCATTGACGACGATTGCCGGCCGCGTCGCCACCTGCTGCTCGAGTCCCCATCGGTGGAAGAGGGTGCTCGATTGGGGGGAGCCGACACGCACTTCGCGTACGGCCGTATTATCCCAGAAGGCGGTGTTGGCCACGAAGGAGTCGCCGGCTGAACCAATGGCGCCGCCGACTGCGATATGGCTATAAAACAAGTTCGTCTGGGTTCTTCCGCTCGCAACGTTCGGATCGCCGGCGGGGTACGCCTCGTTCTGATGGAACGAGCAGTTGACGACGCGCGCCTGACCGGTGTTCTCGACATGCAGCGCGCCGCCGAACATGCTGGCACGGTTGCGCTGGAACACACAGTTCTCGAAGTTGGCCTGGCTGGTTGCGCCGACCGTCACCGCACCGCCGGCGCGGAGTTCGGACCAGGTGAAGTGTAAGCGTTCCGCGCGATCATCCGCCTGGTTGCGGTCAAACAGGCAGTTGCGGAAGTTTGCCGTGCAACCGATTTCCATTGAAACGGCGCCACCCTGGTGACGCGTAATCGTAGACAGGCGTTCGATTGGTCCATTCAGCGGCGGTTGCGTGACCTCGTTCGAACGGAAGTTGCAGTCTTCGAACGTTGCCTGTGTACCCAACTCGAGTGAGACGGCACCTCCCAGACTGTTGTAGGGTCCGTTCTGCTGGGAACCGACCGTGTTCACGACAACGTTGTTGGTGAACGTCGTGCGGCGAACGATGAGGTTTGCGTCGGCAGCGTAGAGCGCGCCGCCGCGGACCCAAGTCGGCGTACTTTCGCTCATCGTGATCCGATTGTTGCGGAAGATGCAGTCGTCAATCGTCAGCCGAGGGTTGGTGTTGATGTCGTCGCCGGCGATACGAATGGCGCCTCCCGCGGCCCCGCCGAAGAAGTCGGTGCCGTCCGTGATGGCGGTGTGGTCGATGAACAGGCAGTTGGCGAGGGTGATGTTGGATCCCGTGTTGTCGATGCGGATCGCGCGGTTGTTCGAGCCCTGGAGCGTGAAGCCGTCGAGTCGCGCGGTCACGTTGTTGCGCGTTTCGGCGAAGACTGGCGAACCCGCTACGCCGGTGACGACGGTTTCGTTGGAGAGCGCGCTCGCCGTACGCTGTCCGAGGCGGGTTTCCGTGCCGGCGAAACCGCCGTACATAGCGACGCCGTTGGGGAATGACTGGTTGGTCAGCGTGTAGTTACCGATTGCGACCCAGATCTCGCCGACGTCGTTTGCCGGATTGCCGGCGAAGGCCAGAGCGTCCGTGATTGCGTTGTATGCCGTAGCCCAGGTCGTACCGTCGCCGCCGGCTGGTGCGGAAGCGTTTACGTAGACCAACCGGGATTGGACAGTCGGTCGGGGGTCGACGTTGTCCGCCAGTCCGTCGCGGTCTGTATCGCGACTGAGCGGATTCGTGCCAGCAGTCCGCTCGGCGGCGTCGTTGAGGCCGTCGCCGTCGGCGTCGGCGAGCGCCGGGTTGGAGTAGGCGCGGAACGAGGTCGGGTATCCGCCACCGTCGGACAGTCGCGTACGGGTGATGTCGACGTTCCAGCCGCCGTTGGATTCGGCGCAACTCGGCGGGATGCGGTAGGTTGCCGCCACCTCCTCGGCGTCGAGCAGGCCATCACCGTCGGTATCGGCTGACGCGTCCGACGAGCCGAACGCCTGCTCCTGGGGGGCGTACAGCCCGTCGCCGTCGGCATCCTTCAGATAGGTGATCAGAACGCTTTCGCCGGCCTTCAGCGTAGTGGTTGCGAACGGAAGACCGTTGCCGGGCTTGGTTGCGCTGTAACGGACGGACCAAAACTGGGGCGTCGCGTCAAACTCGGTGGACAGATCGCGCACGCGGGTCAGTGCAACGGGGTCGGTCACGCTCGTGCCTTGGGGCACGACGGATACGCTGTCGATGCCGACCAGCGTGCGGAAGCCCGCGAACGGATTCATGACCAGTTCGAAGTAATACGGCTCGGACGTGGCCACTCCCCCGTTCAGCGTACCGGTGTACGTGAAGGTCGAACAGCCATCACAAGTGAAGCTGACCTGATCGACGATCTGGCCGTTGTTCTGTGGCTCGCCGCGCCACAGTCGGACGTCGAATCGCGGTCCGGGGATAGCCCATTCGTCGATCGCGAAAAGCTGGAACGAGTAGTCGAACGATGTGGCCGGCGTGACCGACAGCTGTTGGTAGACTCCTGCGGCGGCGTCTTGTGGACCGCCGTTGATCTCCATGACCAGGATCTGGTCGTTCGGGTTGCCCGCAATGGTCGCATCGGTCCCGATGAAAGGAGCATTGAACCCGGGCGGCGTCTGTCGAATCTGCCATCCGGTCGGCAGGCCTGGCGCCACCGGGCTTTCGAACTCGCCGTTGGTGATCAGGTTGGGGTCGTTCGGTGCATCGCACGGCGGTGTGATGGATTGCGCTTCCCAGTTACCGGCGCCGACGGTCAGATCCATGACGCGGGCCATCGTGATACCGCGCAGCGAACTGTCCGGCGCGCGATCGACATTCGTGGCGACGCGATACTCTTCGAGTCGACCGTCGCCGAAGTCGATACTGACGCGCGCGGTCTGTGCCTGCGTGACTTCATCGATGAAGGCGAAGTTGATGCCCTGGTCGTTGACGAGTTCGAAAACGGCCGATTCGACCTGCAGCGCGTCCGGTCGTGCCAGCAGCGCCCTGACCCGGTCGCCGTTGAGGCCGGTATCGGTCGCCAACAGAACGCCCGAGTCGCCGCCGGGGGCGAGCGTCAGGCCCGGTCCGATGTTTGGTGCGAGAGCCGCGAAGGCGCGATAGGCGCCGGTAGCGCCGGCTACGGGTGTGAGTGCATTGTCGGCGATCCACTGGCGCACGGTATACGCGAGGTCGACGACCTGGACGGTGATGTTGCCCAGATTGGTCACCTTGATTCCTGCCGTGATCGAACCGGTGGAAGCTGTTTCGGTCAGCGTGCGGGCGTTTTGCTCGACGCGCTCCAGCGTTTGTGCGGATTCGACAGCCGACGCGGTCGTCGTCTCCCAACTGCGTTCGTAGCCGGCGGTGACCTCTGCGGAGAAACCGGCCGCGAGGCCGTCCTCGCTCACGCCGACCGAGCCGCCGGCAGTGACGCTTTGAGAGACGGTTTCACCTTGTGAGCCGCTGACGGAACTCGATTCGCCAGTCGTGAACGACGTAGCGAACGACGTGGTGCGGCCCTGTTGCTCGGCGTACTGGACGTCGAGACGAACATCGACATTGTCGACGATCTCGAAGGCGAGTTGCGGCATGTCTGCCAGCAGCGGCGTGCGCACCGGCGTGTCGATTTCGTCGCGGTCGCTGACGCTGTCGCCGTCCGTGTCGCGGAGCGTGGGCGAAGTGGCGTTGAGCTTGATCTCGCCGCGATTGGCCGGAGCCATCGTTAATTGCGCGGGAGTGTAGAGCTCCCCGCCGTCAAAGAGCGCGGAGATCGGCGGGATCGTGCTACGGTTGGTCGACGGGTCCGCTTCGCGCGCGTCACCATCGGAGTCGATGCTGATCGGACTGGTCAGCCAGCGCTTGAGCTCCTCCCCATCCCATAATCCGTCGCCATCGGTGTCCTTGTCGCGCGGGTTGCTCTTCGCGAGGAACTCTTCGCCGTCGTTGAGGCCGTCGTCGTCGGTGTCCGGGTCGAACCAGTCGCTGTTGGTGCTGAATTCGACGAGGTGGTCGGCGTCGAGTCCGAGACCGAAGAAGTCCACCTTGAGCCGGTAGCCAAGTAGCTCTTCGAGGTCGGTCAGGCCATCGCCGTCGGTGTCCGCGCCATTGCCCGGGAAAAAGCCCATGAACCGGAAGGCGTCCGGAAGTCCGACTGAGAAGTCGCCGCCGTCGGAGCGGCGAGTAAGCTCAACGTCGACCGCGCCGGCGGTATGCGGCGGAACGAGCGCCGTGATCATCCGGTCGCTGATGAACGTAACGTCCTCGGCTTCGTCGTCGCCGAAGCGCACGGTCATGCCCGGAACGAATCCTTCGCCGCTGATGAGCGCGATCGTCTCGCCCTCGGTCGTTCCGACGGTGGGCGTGATCTGCTGGATCTGAAGCGGACCGTCCTTGGGACGGAGAACATCTTCGAGCGGGGCCGCAGGAGCACTCACGACCGGTGCCGCATCCTCGGCGAGCTGCGGGTCGACCGGACAGCCGCCGAGCAGCATGGCGCCGAGCAAGAGGGTTGAGAGAGTGACGAATCGCACTGAACGCCGGTGCGCTATTAAGTGTGCGTGTCGGGTTGATGGAGACGAGGTCGTGTACATTGTCGGGTCCTTTCATAAGGTTGGTGGCCGCCACGATTGCGGCCTGATGTGCCGATCGGAAACACCCGTTGGCGCGACAGTCTTGCGGGCGCCGGCACCTCGCCGGAACGCCGCGACACGCTTCCGCATCGACTCTGAAACGAGACATCCGTTGTGTTGCGAGCCATGGATGGCGCGCACGTTCTGCGTCCGCCTGTCTCACCGCGAGACAGGCCATATCAAGTCATGGCCGAGAAAAACCGCTTGAGTCTGCTACGCTGCCTCTCTGATCGCCGGGCACCGGATCGGCGTACGTCTGGCCAATCGTTTGTCGATGGCGGTTTAGTTGACGCGGTCGCTACGACACGCGCTCACTGGGATAAACCGCATCTGTCGGAATGCGCGCAAAGAATGTCCGCCACAAAAAAAACGCCGCCCGTATGATGGGCGGCGCTTCGCACCTGTCTCTGGAATGTGTGCTTGAGATGTGGCTACGCGACGAGCGGTCGCCTACGGACAGTCACAACTGCAGAGGGTCTGGGTAACCCACTTGAAGCCCGCAGTCCCGCGGTCGTATGCGATCCTGTAATCCCACGAAGATTCGACAGACCAGCCTTGCGGGCAGAATGGGGGCAGGCCAGAGCCGCCTTGCTCGTTTCCTTCGCGCGTCGTCACGATGTACTTTCGGCCGGTGCCGGCAGCCGTGGTCTGCACGGTACCATCGGGGAACACGAAGCCGCCGGAGGACGAGCGAATGGTCCCATTCACGTCCAATTTCGCGCCGGGTATCGGCACGCCGATCCCGACATCGCCGGTCGGCGTGACCACCATCCGTTCGGCTTGATTGGTGAAGATCTTGAGCGCGTGATCGGTCCAGGTGGCGATGGTGAACTGGTCGGCGTTGCCGCTAAAGCCGGGTCCGTCGACACCGATCAGCCCGCGAACGTTACCGTCGTTCATATCGATATAGGACGACATGCCCGCTGCGCTCGATTGCGTACGAATGGTCGAGCCGTCGGAGCGAACGTCCAGGGGTGCCAACGGCGCGTTCGTGCGGATACCGACGTTGCCCGAAGCATCGACCACGAACTCGTCGCCATTGTCCTCCGTTCCGTCGGGATTGACTTCAAGGGGCCCGTCCGGCGAGGTGTCGCCGATGCCGACACCGCCGCGGGCGCGAACCAGAAACTGGTCGACGCCCGTTGACGCGAAGCTGGGCTCGAGCGCATGGACGGGCGTGTCGGACCAGACGAACGAACCATTGTGCAACGCACTCGCCTTTTCCCCGGCGGCGAAGCTATTGTCGCCGGCCGCGACGTTGAGGCGTCCGCCCGGGATAGTCGCGTATCGACCAGTGACCTGGTGGTTTTCGCCCCCGCCGATCGCGGCGTAGTTCATCGTGGCCTGGTTGCCGCCGCCGCCCGCGACGACAGAATTGACCCCATCGGCGCTGTTGTTGGTGCCCCCGCCGATGGCAGAACCTGAGCCCAGCGCAGCGTTGCGCACGCCGCCACTGACCGTGGCGCCGATTGCCGACCAGACGTCGCCGTCATCGGTGCCGATGGTATTCGTATAGCCACCACTGATTGTGCCGAAGAGATCGAAGACGATGTTCGGCCCAAAATAGTTGGAGCCGCCGCCACCGCTGATCGTCGCGCCACGCACGCCGGCCAGCACCGCGTTGGTCTGGTACCCGGCGATGATGTTGCCGCCCGCGGGGTAGGTGCCGACGAGTCCACTTGGCTCAATGCGTACCATGGACTGGTTGTTCACGCGCAGCTCGAGCGGTTGATTGTCGGTCGTGCCAAGAAACTGCGTATTGGGGTCGGTACCGGCGTTGCCGGAAAGGCTCCAATTGTTGATTGCGCTCAGGGCGTAGGGCGCGACCGCCAGCGGCTGGGCCGGCGACAGCGTTGTGAACGTGCCGCCGCCGGCCGGACTGCGAACCGCGAGCTCCAGATAACGCTCGTCGCCGTTGAGGGCGTCGTTGCCGAAGTCGAGGTCGACGGTGAACTCGCCGTTGACGACGCTGACATTGTTCGCCGCCAGCGTCGCGCCGACCTGGTTGCCGCCACTAACGGCGTCCCAAAGCGTGAACTCCAAGTCAGCCGTTCCGTCAACCGGGCTGCCGCCCAGATTGAGTTGGCCCTGATAGGTGAAGCCGCTGCCCAGTGGTGTTTGCGCGACTGAGGTCGCGACCGAAAGGAGCATGAGCAATCCAAACTGTGTTACGTTTCGCATGCCTGATCTCACTTTGCCATTGGTGGTTACGGTGGCGCGGTCGCCGCGACACGCGCTCACTGGGATAAACCTGATCAGCCAAGATGCGCGCAAAGATTTCTGGGAATCGCGTCCTAGTCTGTACTGTTCGCGCTGCGGACGTCGCCGTTGGACGCTACGACGGCGAGTCGCGCTCGGTAATGTCTCGATCATCGGTAAGGATGTCAGAATTTTTTATAAATCGCTGCGCGTTCGCGGCTGGATTCCGTTTGAACGATTGAAGCGAGGTACGCGCAATCGGATTTGCGATAGGAGCCGCCTACTGGCGCACGGGTCCAATCCCAGAAACACGACGCCCGGCCGCCGGTTCCTGATGGATTACAACAATCCGCGCGTTACCATGAAAGGTGATGGATGAAACCCGGGACACCCAACCGATCAACGACGTCGGCGAACTATTGCCGGAGGTCTATGATCAACTTCACGCTCTCGCCCAAGCGCACTTCCGTGGACAGCGCAGCGATCACACCCTGCAACCGACCGCGCTGGTACATGAGGTATATCTCAAACTGGCACGCGGGAACGCCAAGTGGAAGGACCAGCGGCACTTTTTCGCGCTGGCGGCGACAGCCATGCGACAAGTGCTGATCACACATGCACAAGCAAAACTCGCAGCCAAGCGCGATGCGCGCCGCGTCGACATTACCATGGCGGCGCTCGTTGGAGCGGACGACTGCATCGTCGATCTGGTCGCGCTCGACGCGGCCCTGATTCAACTCGAAAAGATCAACAAGGCGCTAGCCCGGCTGGTCGAGCTGCATTACTTCGCGGGACTCTCGACCCAAGATATCGCGACCGAACTGGGTGTATCAGCGCGGAAAGTGCAGGTCGATCTACGATACGTCCGCGCGTGGCTCACGCAACAGCTCGGAATCGAGCCGCACGATGACTCAATTTGAAATCGGCTATGAGATCTTCGTACGCGCGTGCGATTTGCCGCGCGAAGCCCGCGATGCGTTCGTGCGCGAAGCCTGTGGTTCAGACATGCAGCTTCGCGCGCACGTCGATTCACTGCTGAAGCTGGATCAGCGGACCCAACTCGCAATGGACCAGGTCGACCCCGGAGGCATCGCCCACGCGCTGGTGAAGGAGGTCCGGCCGCCAGGTGCGCCTGCGGATGACGGGCGGTGGACCGTCCCGGCGCGCGTCGGCCGCTATGCGATCCTCGGCGAGCTGGGCCGCGGCGGCATGGGCGTGGTCTACGAGGCCGAGCAGGAGGACCCGCGCCGCCGGGTCGCGCTTAAGGTCGTTCGTCAGGGTTTCGACGCCGGGCAGCTCGTACTTCGCCTTCGACGGGAAGCCCAAGTACTGGCTCAGCTGACCCACCCGGGGATTGCCCATATCTACGAATCGGGCATGGTGGCGATCGACGGCCGGGAACAACCCTATTTTGCCATGGAGTTCATCGCCGGCGAACGCGTTACGACCTACGCCGGCGAGCAGCGGCTCGACAATCGGCAACGGCTGGCACTCATGGCGCGTGTGTGTGACGCGGTGCAGCACGCCCACCAGAAGGGAATCATCCACCGCGACCTCAAGCCGGCGAACATTCTGGTCGTGCCGCCCGAGACGCAGGAGGACGCTTGCGGCGCAGCCACGGGAACCGGCTCGCAAACGATCGAGCCGGTTGGTCAGCCGAAGATTCTCGACTTCGGCGTGGCCCGGTTGACCGACGGCGACATACATGTCACAACGCTGCAGACGGAAGTTGGACAGCTGATCGGCACACTGGCATACATGAGTCCGGAGCAGGTCGCGGGCGACTCACAAAAAATCGACACGCGCAGCGACGTGTACGCGTTGGGGGTTGTGCTGTTCGAGTTACTGACGCACCAGCTTCCGCTCGATGTTTCCGGGCGGTCGGTCGCAGAAGCGGCGCGGATCATCCGAGACGATGAGCCGCCGGCCGCCGGCGCGATCGACAAGTCGTTGCGGGGCGACATCGAGACGATCCTCGCCAAGGCGCTGGAGAAAGCCCCGGAACGACGCTACGCGTCTGCAGCGCAACTGGCCGGGGACATCCGGCGCTATTTGCAGGATGAGCCGATCGTGGCCCGGCCGGCAAGTGCGCTCTATCAGGTTCGCAAGTTTGCACGCCGCAATTCGGGCCTGGTCGCCGGATTGGTTGCGACGTTCGCGGTACTGGTGATCGGATTGATCAGCACCGGCTACTTCCTCGTCGAAGCCACGCGTCAGCGGGACGAGGCCGACCTTCAGCGTGATGAGGCCCGGCGCCAGGCGCGCATTGCAGAAGAGGTCAACACGTTTCTCCAGAAAGATGTGCTAAGGTCGGCCAAGCCGGAGGAACTGGGCTACCGGATTACAGTGGTCGAGGCGCTGGACAATGCTGCCGAAGCGCTGGAGGGGCGATTCGAAGAAGAACCGATCATCCGAGCCGAGATCCACCACACGCTTACCGAGACGTACCGAAGCCTGGGTGAGCATGACAAAGAGCTGTACCACGCCGAGCGGATGGTGGCGTTGTATCGGTCCGAGCTGGGCGCTGAGCATCCCGACCTCGCGCACGCCATCTGCGATCTGGCGATGGCACTGGGGGTCACAGGCGACTACACCGCCGCCGAGCCGCTCTTTCGCGAGGCGATGAAAATGAACCGCAGGTTGCTGGACGCCAAGGATCCGGAGTTAGCAAGCAGCTTGAATAGCTTCGCGACGTTCATGGCGGACCGAGGCGACCACGCCGCCGCCGAGCAGCTCTTCCGCGAAGCACTCGCCCTGCGGCACGGGCCGCTGGGCGAGGAACACGGCGACGTCGCATCGGTCCTGAGCAACCTCGCGTCGTTGCTGGGTCCCAAGGAGGATCGTGCAAATGCCGAGCCGCTGTATCGAAGGGCGCTGGTTATGCAGCGCCGCCTGCTCGAGGAAGAGCACCCGGAGGTGGCGACGAGTGTGAATGATCTGACCGTCTTGCTCGGAGCGGTAGAAGGCTCGGCGCAGCTGTTGTTCGCCAAAGGCAGGTACACCGAAGCTGAACGGCTGTTTCGTGGAGTCGTGGACGCGCGCCGGCGGCTGCATGGTGAAGAGCATGTCGACGTTGCGCGCAGTCAACTCTTCCTGGGAAGAACGCTAGAGGTACAGGGCAACTACGCCGCCGCTGAAACACTCTATCGCGAGGCCCTCGCGCTGAACCGCAAGCTGCTAGGTGACGAGCACGTGGAAGTGGCGATGAACCTCGGTTACCTCGCGCATGCGGTACGTGGTCGTGGCGACTACGCCGCCGCCGAACAGTTGTTACGTGAGTCGCTTGCGTTGTGCCGGAAGCGGTTGGGCAATGAGCATCCGTACGTGGCGTCGATCATGCACGATCTTGCAGATTTGTTGCGCCAACGCGATGACTACTCGGAGGCCGAACCGCTCCACCGGGAGGCGCTTGCCATGCGGCGAAAGCTTCTGGGCAACGCGCACCCGGACGTTGCGTTCTCATTGAGTAGCCTGGCGTTTGTGCTCACCGCGAAAGGCGACCATGACGAAGCCGAGCAATGCCTTCGTGAGGCGCTGGGAGTGCATCGCAAACGGTATGGCGACGAGCACCCGGAGGTAGCTACGTGCATGAGCAACCTTGCGCAAGTGCTCCAAGCCAAAGACGACTACGCCGGAGCCGAGACACTTTACCGCGACGCTCTGGCGATGTACCGCAAGCTACCGGGAGGCGCGCACCTTGGAGTGGCGGCGTGTCTGAACAAACTGGGAGCGCTATTACACGACCGGGGCGACTCCGTTGCCGCCGAGCCGTTGTTGCGCGAGGCGCTCGCTCTGGTCCGCAAGGAATCCGGCAACGAGCATCCGAACGTAGCGAGTTGCGCAATGAAGCTGGCACAGAGTCTTTTCGGTCAACGAAAATTCTCGGAAGCCGAACCTCTATTGCGCGAGTGCTTGACGATTCGGCAGGCGACAATGCCGCCGCAACATTGGCTCATCTTTAACACGATGAGCACTCTCGGGGAGTGTCTCGTCGGACAGGTCGCGGACGGCTCATTGAATCCTACCGCCGGTCCCGACGCCGATCTGAACGATGTATTACGCAAGGCGGAAGTGCTGCTGCTGGACGGCTACGAAGGGTTGCATGAATTCGCGGACGCAATTCCGCCAGCCTATCGTATGTCGCCCCAACGGCATGCCTTGGAGCGCGTTGTTCGGCTCTACGAGCTCTGGCACTCCATCGAACCGGGTACCGGCTACGACGCGCAGGCAGCCGAGTGGCGAGCGAAGGCGGCGGAGTGGAACGCAGATACCCGACCAACGTCGGCACCCGTTCGATGAGCGCTCGGCGTCTGCGGTCGGCGCGTCGTCCAAGATCGAGCAAAAGACGCCCTCGGTCCCACGCTGACGGGTTGTAGGACGGAACGAGTCGCTTGCTGGTAGCGCAGCGCGCCAAGTCATCGACGCCAGTGAATCGCTGATCGATGCAAACGCGATCTACTGATCGCCCGAACCTGGCGTTGGACGCTCCTGGGTCTTCGACTCGATCTAATCCCCCGGGATGCCCAGGTAGCGCGCCAGCCAGCGCTTTGCGATGGCGTTCATGTTTCGTACGTCGTCAATACTCAGGTCGAGCCAGTCCGCGACACTTGTCAGGGAAAGACCGGCAAAGTACCGCAATTCCACGATTGTGCGAAGCTGCGGCGCGACGTGCTCCATTCGATTCAATGCCTCGTCAAGGGCGATAAGGTCGAGTACCGACGCACCTTGTCGCTCAGTAGCCGTGTCAGGGTCCAACGGGATGCGCTGGTAGGAACCCCCACGCTTTTTGGCCCGCTTGCGGCGCTCGTGATCGATCAGGACCTCTCGCATGTTTCGTACAACAGCAAACATTGGGAAGCCGCCAACGCGCGACTCGCCGGACTTGAACATCCGAAGGAAGACTTCGTGAGCCAGGGCCGTAGCGTCCAGCGTGTGATCGGACCGTAGGCGACGCATCATGCCGTGCGCCAGCCGTCGCAGATCGCGATAGTCACTCGCCGATATCTCGGCGCGCATCGATGCGCTGTTGGTAGAGATCATGGGTGTCCTCATCTACCAGAGTATTGGCGGTCCGCCCCTTTCTCAAGATCTCTCGACGATCCCGCTTCACATTGCGAATTCGCTCCACGGCGGGGTGTCTCCACCGGACCTGACGTCCCGGGTTGCTCATAGCGGATGACGCGCTTGATCTTGAATCCGCCTCGTCGGCTAGGTAGGCTGGTTTTTTGCGCGCATGACAATTTGGCCCTTGTGTGCGCGGTGGTCGGGGATTGACGTCCGATGTCGGATCGCTGGAACCGAATTCTGCAGATCGCGCTTGAAGCATCTACGCTTGACGCCGATCAACGCGAAGCGACCATTCGCGAAATGTGCGGCAACGACACGGCGCTGATGGAGGAGGTCCTGTCGCTCCTGACCGCCGAGACTCCTGGGGACGAACTGCTCGCCGGACCGATCGCCGACAAAGTCGAAGAGATCCTGGCGGAGCAGTTCGATCTCGTTCCCGGCCGCATCGGCCCCTACGCGCTCGACCACGTCATCGCGCAGGGCGGTCACGGCGTCGTGTACAAGGCCCACCGGGCCGACGAGGCCTTTGAGCGACACGTCGCGATCAAGCTTCTGCTGAACGCCGAGCTGTCTCGCAAGGGCGCACTTCGCTTCGCGCACGAGCGGAGATTGCTGGCCGCGCTCGATCACCCCAACATTGCACGCGTGATCGATGGCGGTACGACGGAGGCCGGCTCTCCTTTCATGGTGATGGAGTTTGTCGACGGTCGCCCGATCATCGAGTATGCCGACGCGCACAAGCTGTCCATCCGCGCGCGACTCCAGCTCTTCCTCCAGGTTTGTCGCGCCGTGCAATACGCCCATCAACGACTGGTGGTTCATCGCGACCTCAAGCCGCCGAACATCCTGGTCACGGAGAGCGGCGCGGTGCGGCTGCTGGACTTCGGTGTCGCGAAGTTCCTGGACGACCATGTTCACGGGGCTGCCGATCGTACGGCCACGGGGCGCTTCTCGTTTACCCTGCAATACGCCAGCCCGGAGCAGGTCACGAACAAGGCCGTTACGACGCTGAGCGACATCTACTCGCTGGGGCTCGTGCTGTATGAGCTGCTCACGGGGCGGCTTCCATATCGTGTGGAGTCCGGTCTTCACGAAACGCTCCGCTCCATTTGCGAGCGCGATCCCCCGCGGCCGTCGACGTTGCGCCAGGGCATTAACGCCGAGCTGGACGCCATTGTGTTCCAAGCGCTGGCGAAGTCTCCGGCACGCCGGTATCCGACGGTGGAGTCGTTCGCGAAGGACATCGAGCGTTTCCTGAGCGGCGACGCGGTGCTGGCACATCCTCCCGCGCGCGCGTACCGACTACGAAAGTTCATCAGGCGACATTGTTGGTCTGTTTTGTCTGTAAGCTGCGTGTTCGTTCTCGTATCTGCCTTCGGAGCGATCGCATGGCAACAGGCCATCAAGGCCGCCGCCGCTGCGAATCGCGTGGAAAACGAGAAGCAGAAAGTCGAGCAGGTCAATCGGCTGCTTGGCGACATACTGACATCGGTGGAACCGCACGGCAGGGACGTGACCGTTCGCGAGATGCTCGACGACGCCGTGCAGTACGCCCGAAACGAGATCGACGATTCGGAAGTCAGAGTCGAATTGTTCGCCACGGTAGTAAAGGCCTACCGGTCGCTGGGGCTCTACGAGCAGGCGGAGACCCTGGCCGTCGAGGCGCTGCGCTTGAGCAAGCGGGACCTGGGCGAGGAACACGTGAGGACACTCAACCTGACGACCGGGCTCGCCGGCCTTTATGCTCAGCGGGGTCGATTCCAGGAGTCCCGCGAGCTTATCCGCAAGGCGATCGAGGTCAAACGCCGCGTCTTGGGAGATGACCACCTCTACACGCTGCGTGACCGGAGTACACTGCTTACGATCCACCTGCATAGCGAGCATTTCCACGAGGCCATCGCGGTCGGAACGGAAGTGCTGGCGGCGCAGCGCCGCATACTTGGGGTGGGCCACCCTGAAACGCTGCACACGATGCGTGTACTCGCGGTCGCTTGCAAAGCGCAGGGCCGGGTGCAGGAGTCCGAAAAGCTATTGGCTGAGGTTGTCAGATGCAGAAGGCGGACCTTGGGTATCGAGCATGTCCACACGCTCATTGCAATTGAGGAACTGGCGTCGATCTATAGCGCACAGAGGCGATTCACCGAAGCCGAAACGTTGTATGCCGAGGTGGTGGCGACTCAGGAGCGCGTGCTGGGCGAAACAGATGAATTGACACTCGAATCGAAGTACTTGCGCGCCCAGAACTACATCGAGATGGGTCGGTATGGGGAGGCGGAGCAGCTGCTTCGGGAAAGTCTGGATGCCTACAAACGCTCGCGCGGAGACGAATTCGCCAAGGCGACCAACGCTGCGCACCTTCTGGGATGGCTCTTCTTTACGATCGGGCGTTGCAACGAGGCGGAGTCGCTCTTGTCCGACGGCCTGGAAGCGTGCATCAACCAGAACGGAAGCGAACATCCGATGGTCCTCGTGTTCAGAGGAACGTTGACGCTGGCGTTGATCAAGCTAGGGCGCTATATCGAAGCGGAGCTTCAAATCCGATCGTTATTGGGGAGCCAGGAGCGGAGCTTCGGCGTCAACCATCGACGGACGCTCTGGTCCAAGAGCATACTCGCCGCGATTTGCGTTCGACAACACCGAGCGATCGACGCGGCATTCTACGGCGAGGAGGCTCTCGACGCACAAAGGCGACTTCTCGGAGGCGAGCATCAGGAGGTGTTGTCAACGATGGAGACGTTGGCGCAGGCTTACCATCGGCAGGACCGATTGAACGAAGCCGAGCAACTTCTCGTAGAGGTCGTGGAGGCCCGCCGGTCGACCTGGGGCGATCAGCACCTCGCCACATTGGGGAGCATGCACGAACTCGGTAATGTGTACCTGGCCCAGGAACGCTATGTGCAAGCGGAGTCGATGTATCAGCACGCGCTGAACGGCCGGCGGCGCACGTTTGGCGCGGGACACCCCGATACAATCTCGTCGAAGTTGATGCTCGCGTATGCCTACTATTTAGGCGGTTGCCTCGAGCAGGCGTGCGAGCTGTGCCTGGAGTTGGCGGAGCTCCGCGACACAACAAGCCCGGACCTTGCATGCACCGGATGCCTGTGGAGCGAACTGACGGCTGCCTGCGGCGTAAACGACGCCTTGGACGAGGGGCACGCGCCTGGCAAGTAGAGGAGCTCGCGCCCGCGAAAGCCAAATGCGGCGGCCCCGTCATTACTCGTCCCTTCGACTGCATTATCGATCCTTTCGCCGATTGAGATCTCACGGAATGTAGCGGAAATACGCGTAGTTGGTCAGATCATTGTTGTGGGTTGCTACCGGCCCCATCACTGTTTCCTGTGACGGAATCCACACACGCAAACGCAGGACAATATTCTGCACACTGTTCGGCATGCTACCGTCAACCAACTCCCCTACGCTGACATTGAGCGGATGGGCGAAAACACCATTGACGTCGTTGCCCGTGACCCCATGCTGCTCGTCAACGAGCGTCCAGGCGTTCATTTGATCGCATAAGCCGACGCTTTCGAATGGGCACATGGACACGCGCCAAGATGCAGCGTTCGGCGATCCCGGCTCGTGATCGGCCTGGCCGTGGAACGCATTGATGACCAGCGAATGATCCTGCCAGAGCTCGGCCTCGTCGGCATACAGACGGTACGGATTCGCGGGATCGTTGACCGGCTCGATTCCCTGACCCAGGTAGATCTTGACACCTGCTGGTCGATAGAGCGGATCGCCATAGATGATGCCGGATACCGCAGAACTCCCGACGAATGAGAGCGATTCGCCCAGGGTACGCCCCGCGTAGAAAGCACCGAGGAATTTCGTGACAGGAACGAATGTAAAACCGCCCGTCACGTGATGTGACGAGCTACCCCACCATGCAACGCCACCCAATCGATCGATCACGTTAGGGGCCCAATCCCCCCAAGTCACCGTTTCGTGAACGACGCTCTCAAAGGCGCCAATCTCTTCCGGGATCAGGTTGGGCGCGGATGCCACCTGGTCGTCGGTCAGCGTGATGTTGTCCAGGTCGAGCCACCCGCGAATGTCATCACCGCGCTTCGCGATCAATTGGACGGTTACGGCGACAATGGGTGAGTACCGCTCTGGCACGTTGAATACCTTGCTTCGATGCGTCCAGGTCGGCTGAGGAGCGACGAGGTCGAACGCGCGGTTGATCACGAACGCCGCATCATCGCCTCCGCCTTCGGGATGAAACGCTACTCGGAGGACCAACCTGCCCGTCTCGCTTCCGCCGCGACGGTAATCGAAGCCGATGCGGAAGCGTTTCGTGCCGACGACCGGGATCGGCTCATCGAGCGTGGTCGTCGACGCGAGGTCGATCGCAATGAGCTCCAGGCACGGCACCGTCTGCGGAGGAACGCCCGGCGGACTCACGCAGACGGGCTCCGCAACCGCGTCGAGCGCCCCGAAGTGAGCGTACGTTCCGTGTTCCGGGTCTCCGACCAGCAGGTGCGGCATGATCTTCTCTGTCGCCCCTTCGCTCTCCGACGTCCATCCATGGGGCGTGAATCCATAATATTGCACGGGCCACGAACGCAACTGCCAGCCGAGCATTCCCGGCGCCACGCCGACACAGTCCGTGTTGATTTCACCAAAGAAATCTGTCGACGCCGCCCGGCACGCCGTGCGCTCCGCCTGGGTCGGCAGATCGGCACACAGCGGCGTGCACGGGGACGCCTGCTCGTCAGGATGCACGCGGCGCCAGTTGATCATGTTGGCGAACCCACTGAACGCGTCGTGCGCAGGGCCGCCGATTTGCGGGAGGCCCTGTCCCACGTATATCCCCGCATTAACGGCATAAGGAATGCTCTGGTTCCGGCCGGTGTCGGGATCGACCGGCTCTCCCGGGATAATCCCCTCGAAGGTCGTACCCGCGCGACACTCATTGTGCGGCCAGTCGAGGCCGTCCGTCAGTATGTACGCGCTTGGGTGGCAGTGCGCCGGGCGGTTGATCGGATCGTGCGTGGAACTGATGTCCGCCAGGAAGTCGAAAATCTCCGTGCGATCATGTTCCTCCTGAACGAGGAATTTGCCCGACGGGCCGGCGCGCTCCGCCTGAATCGTGCGATCGATCAGGTCCAGCGTGCGTGCTGTCGTGATGGCCTCGATACGCCCGTAGGCAACCATGCGGTCGCGGGCCGGGTCGAGTTGGCGAATGTAACTCCTGATCGAGTCGACGGGCTGATAGTCCACCCCGTCCGTTTCGGTTCCGTCAAAGAGACCGTGCAGGACCTTGCCGTCGACGACATCAAGCACACCATCGTTGTAGATCGAGTACGCGAGGTAATAATCAAAAGATGGCTCCTTCTGGTCGGACCCCCATGGCGTCCCGTACAGTCGGGCGGGAATCCCCTTGATGATCACGAGGTGCGTGATCGGCGACCTTTCCGCGAGCGCCACATTGGAGAGGACGCCGCAGAATCCGGGCGGTATCTCTAGAATACGCTCACAGATGTGCGCCCGGATACGTGCTGCCGCCCATTCCAGTTCCCACGCGGCGGCATAATGGCCGGGCGCGACGGTGATCGGGCAGATGTGCGACGGATCGATGCCGCGCCGCAGCGCGTAGTATTCCGCAATCTGCCGGGCATCCGCCGCGTTTTCGTTGTAAATGACAAGCGTTCTCGCTGCCAGTTCCAGGTCGTTGACGTTCTCATACTCGTAGAGGTCGTACATGAAATCGCAATCGGGATCGCCGTCATCGAAGTCGACCAGCCCGTCGCCGTCATTGTCGATGCCATCCCAGCACTGTGGCACGCCGAGCCCTCCTTCGATGCTCTCGGACGACAGAACCGCCTCGACTGGAATCCCTTGCTCATCAACGATATTGACCAGGAACGGTCCCGTCAGAGCGCCCGGCGGAACCGGAGCACCTTGGTTGTCGACGAGCAGCACCGAGTCGCCCGTCATCGGTTCGTGAATCTCCCAGTAATCGCCGGGCTCGGTGCCATAGTTCTTGTGATACACGCGCGCTACGTCCGCGGAGAAAAACCCGTTCTCCGGAACAACGACCTCGCCCAGTTCGACGCGCACCGTCCGATTGGGAAGATCGACGACCGGCGTCAGCGATACGACGTGAGGCAACTCGTCATAGAGATTCAACGTCACGGGAAGCGGCATGTAGTCATAGATCAGGCCGTCCTGTGCCAGCACCTGAATCGTCGCCGTCACCCTTGAGAGCGAACCATCGACCGGCGTCGTTTCCGCAACCTTCTCATTAATCGTCCGGATCAGGTCGCCAAGCCGCGAATCCTGCGAGTCGAACAAGGAAAACCCCTGCGTGTAATTCCGCGGCTCCCACACGGAGTCCGGAACATACAATCGTTCGACAATGGGCTCGACTTCCAAGGTATTGGAGTTGGGCGTGAGAATGATGTCATAGGCGACGACCTGCGTCGTGCCGCCGCCCCAAATGGAATGATTGCCGGCTCCGTCCTGAGATGAAGTCGGCGGTCCGCCGCTGCCACCGGATTCGGACGGCCATGTAACCGCGAAGATGCCGCGGGCCGTGGCGCGGAACTCCTGCAGCGCGTTCGGCGGCGTGATCGGACCGTCGGGATAGACGAAAATCTGCCGGCTTGAGTCTGAGCTCGTGACGTCCTCGCCTAGGATGCGCACCGTCGCCTTGAAACGAAAAACCCCGTCCTGGTCGACCATCACATCGAATTCGGGCGAGTCCTGAAATGGGAAAGAAGCAAAGCAACCGGCGAGACTACACACATCGAGGCTGTACTCGATCGAATGGTCGGGCGGGACTACGGCATGAATCGCGACTCTGAATGGCTCCGGATTGGTCGCGGAGTTGACTCTGACGGCATATGGCGCCTCCACGGCCTCAATCACAATCCGGGGCGAGGGGTCTGCGAACGCGCCCCCTCCTCCTATCGAAACCACGAACAGCACGATCATTGTGACAACCTTGTTGCTACGCGGCATGGCCCAACTCCAGTACTCTTCTATGGCCTCATCACCTGAATCGCATCGGAACAGCGCGAACAGGGAACCACGGACCACACATCGCCGCCTGGACTCGCCGCAAGGTCGGTCCGTCCGATGTGCGTTGCGTCAGGGATCGCCGCTCCGGGGCCCGGCTGGTACTCAGCCCGAGTCCCAGTGAACACACCCTGCCTAATCAGCTCATTCGCAAACGGATGCCGCTTCGTCGGAAAATCCTGAGAAAACGCCGCGTGTGCTAAGACGGTCGCCGATGGCCTCCCGCGACCCGAACGAAATCGCGACACAGCCGCGCAACGGGCCGCCGGCCAGTCTGATCGTCCCTCTTGAATCAGTCAGGAAACGAGGCAGTGCAAAATCAACACAGGTTGGAGGTCCTCGGGCGCGTCGGCCAGCCGCCGCGCTTCGAGCAGTTTCCGCAACAAGTCGGCAAGGTAGCTTGTCGATTTCCGTTCGCAGCTCGCCAGGATCGATCCTGGCCTTCCGTCGGCGCTAACAGTCGCGGGCAACCAACACGACAAGTCATTGCAAAAGAGAGAGTTACGAGCGTTTACAACTCCGCCAAAGCACTCATGAACCTAGCCAACGGTACCGTTTGTCATTCCCAATCTCGAGATTTTTCAAGGTGAAAAGCCGCACAATACGCGAACGATAATAGAGAACGACCAGATCGCGTTGCATACCACAAGACTACTACACAAGCCCGGAGAACAAAATGAAACCTCAGGCCGAGACGGCACCGGAATCGACACCGCGCAAGGACGTGACAACATTGTTGAGTCAGTTACAAAGCAATCCCAACGATCAGGCTACCTATGGCGAGTTGATTCATGCTGTTTATGACGAACTGAGAAGCCTCGCAAGCAGTCGAATGCGTCACGAACGGCCTGGCCACACGCTCCAGCCAACGGCGCTCGTTCACGAGGTGTTTATTCGTCTGAACGGGAAACTCAATGCGGCGTCACGTACTCGCTTCTTCGGGGCTGCGTCCCAGGCAATGAGACGAGTCCTGCTCGATCACGCGCGCAAGCGCAAGGCCGAGAAGCGAGGCGGGGGCCGCAAGCCGGTGCTGGTTGATTTGACCAGCATTGCCGAGCGCCCGTCGGTCGATATCGGAAAGGTTGGAGAACTTCTGGAGCAGCTCGAAGCGCATGATTCTGAGATGTCGGAACTGGTTCAATTGAGGTGGTTCGGAGGCCACTCAGTCGAGGAGGCTGCCGGCATCCTTGGTATTAGCAAGTCGACTGCGGAGAACCTGTGGCGGCTGGCCCGTAATTTGCTGCGTGAATGGACGAACGAAGAATGACGAAACCGAACGACTTGCTCATACAACTCGCCTTGCAAGCGGCAAGGATGACGAATGAGGAGCGAGAGGCGTTCCTCTCGATGCACCGTGTTGATCGCGAGGCAATCGAACGGTTGCTTGCCGAGACGGCCTTAGCTCAGGATGACCAGCCGTGCCTCATGATCGATGACTGGCAAATCGGTGCAGTGTTAGGTGAGGGCGGGTACGGAACCGTCTATCTGGGGCGTCGGTGGAACGGACAGGTCGAACAACTCGGCGCGGTCAAAGTAATCTCGCTGGATGGAACTGATCTCGAGCATGCCGCGCAGCGCGCCTTTCTCAGCCGCGAAATCGAGATCATCGGTCGACTCAGTCACCCGTTCATCGCGCGGTTTCTTGATTCAGGATCCACAAGAGGAGGACTACCCTATCTGGTAACTGAGTACGTCAAAGGACGTACGCTGCTGGAATTCTGCGATCAAGAAGAACTTACTGATTCAGAGCGAATCAACCTTTTCTTGAACGTTTGCGAAGCCGTGAGTTACATACACAACAGAGGGCTTATCCACCGAGATCTCAAGCCAAACAACATTCTAGTACAAGCCGACGACAAACCACGATCCGGTATTGTCAAGATCGTTGATTTCGGTATCGCCCAGACGACGGATCCGTCTCAGGCGGGGTACTTCGAGCACTTTGGTAATCATCGGGGGACCACTGCGTATGCAAGCCCGGAGCAGCGAACGCCAGATGCACTTCCAGATCATCGATCCGACATCTACTCTCTAGGCGTGGTTCTTTACGAGTTGCTTGCTGGCCACCTGCCACCTCAGACAAATGCTGTCTTCGCGACACGACCGAGAAGGTCCCGCGGAACCGCAAATACGTCCTTGAATGGGCGAATCGGCAAGGTAGTGATGCGAGCGATCAGTCCACTACCCTCAAGACGATTTGAGTCGGTGGCTTCGATGTCCAAGGCGCTGGACAGAGCGCTTTCGACTCGAGGGCGCTGGAAGTACCGCGCATCCATGGCGGTAGCCGCCGTGCTGCTCGCAACGAGCCTCGTCATCCTGACCAACAGGCCAAACGCGGATGTACTGCCGACGAAGACGCTCGATAATGCGGACATAGAGCAGCCCGAAAGCGACCCCGCAACGACAGCCGACGGCAGGCCTGAAATAGGAACGGGCGCTGCGACTACGCAGCCAGCCGAGCGTGCTGAAACCATCAAGCCCACCGCATCATGGGAAGCCGTTTCTCAAGCGATCTCAAGCGGCGACCTCTTGGCACTCAAGACGCTGTTAGCGAAGTACGACGTCCGGCCTGCTCGCAGCAGGAATGGTGACACGGCTATGCATCTGGCCGCGCGGCTGGGATACTCGGGATTCGTACGTGTGCTTCTAAGTGCCGGTATGTCTCCCAATGAAACACGACGAACGGGGGAGCAGCCGCTGATGCTCGCCTGCCGGAACGATCACGTATTGACCGCGAAAGAGCTGCTTGCGAACGGCGGCGCTCTGAACGTATGCGGCGCGGACGGGTACTACCCGATCCACGCGGCAGCGTCGAGAGGCTCGGTCGATATGCTCAAAGCGCTTCTCGTTGCCGGCGATCAACTCGAACGCCAAACCCGTGTCGAAGAGTACAGGCCATTGCACATCGCTGCGCTCGCGCGCAAAGCGGATGCGGTGAATTACCTGCTCGATCAGGGCGCCTCGACCTCAGCCACGGCCGTCGATGGGAAGACGGCGCTTATCCTCGCTGTGGAAGAGGCCATTCGATTCGATGACTCCGCGATCGTCAAAGTAATCCGATCGCTACTCAAGAAAGGAGCGGATCCGAATCTTGAAGCCCGGGATGGCGTGAGTGCACTTGAAGCCGCCCGCCGAACAACAAACGAGCGGTTGCTGCAAACGCTCAATGAACGCGGTCAGTCGTGAAGCTCATCGAGAATGCGAATGCTGAGGCGCGAACGGGATTGGTCCGAACTCGCCACCTCGAAAGGCAGGCTCTGAGCCTCCTGGCTGAACCATCGCAGAAGATGATCCATCCCAGCCGAATAGGTGATCTTGATGGATCCTCGCGATTGCCCGGTGTACTCGCTGACCGTGCAGTGCTCCACGCCAGGGATGCGTTTGTCGAACACATCACGAATCCTCATCAATTGAACTAATGACTTGACGTTGAGGACGTCAATGACGATCTGGTCCGGCGGCGCCCAAGCGTCCATACACTGAACCAACAGCCTGGCCGTGACCTCCCGCGCCATGTGCTCGAAAGGATTGCTCGAAGCGGCAAACTCCCGCTTTGTCCATTCGAGGCTGTGTGCCGCCGCGACCTCGCCATTGTCTGTTTGCACCATTCGAAAGCTATAGCTGTACTTCGGGCGCCCCCGTGATTGATCCACACGTCCGAGACCATAAATCACGAGATCGGCAACGTTGGCCTGTCGAATCAGCTTCATCATCATCGCATCGTCGAAGACGATCTGCTCTCGGTCGGCCTGCTTGGCAATCTGCGCTGCAACCGTCGTCGGATCGCGCAGCTGAATGTTTGCTTCAACGTACTCCTCGCGAAAAACACGTAGTACAACGTCCTCCATCGTACGTGTGTTCATCGCATCGGTCTGTGCTTCGCCAGAGTCGAAGCCACGCAACGCAGCGCCGTAGGCTACCATACGCCTACCGGACACTGCCTGTGCGTCAAGCCCCGCCGCTTTTTGTGTCTGGGCATCCATCGCCCGTATCTCGACGTCCGTCAGCTCCCGGTTGATGACAATGGCAATCGAAGGACGTCCTCGATCTTGGTAGGCATCCGCAACGGCGGCCATTACTTCCGCACGTCCCGTATCATTGAGATCGGCCAGGGTTTCCCAGCGTCGGCGCGGGCGGTTTGCATTGTCTCGGATCGGCTGAACGCCTAGCGTCAACGCCCCATCGATCGCATCCTGCCGAACCAACTCCACCTGGAGTTTTTCTCGTGCGAAGTCTTGGAGCGTAAACAACAACTGCATCGAATCGCCCCGATGCCGAACATCGTACTGATGCAGACCCTGCGTGTCGCTGCCTCCTCGATCCACGATACGCAAAATGCCGTCGAGCTCGTTCTTATGCACCGCTTGATAGAGGGGCCGTGTCAGGGCCTGACCACCGACGAGCACGACGTGCGTCAGAGAGCCGCGTTTGCTTTGAAACTGGCGCAACATCGCTCTCGCAAACCAGCCAGTGATCCGGCTCCCATAGGCATCGAGGAATCGCTTCCCCGATCCGACGCGCGATGGTGGCAATACATCTGCATCGACAAAACCAGGCATGCCCACACGATGAACCTGTAACTCGACCGAGACGCGCGGCGTTCCGTCGTCAGCGAACGGCTCCGGATGAAGTTTGATGTAGAGAACATAATCCGCATTGGTCTCGGCGAACGTCGCAGCAATCGCATCATACTCGGCGTTGTTCTGGAGCACTGTCAGCAGCCGCCGCTGCGCTTCAGCCTCCGCCTGCACGCTTTCGATTCGCATCTCACGTTTGGATAGCAGACCCACTACGGCAGCCTCGATTTTCGATGCGAAACCTCCGCTCAAGGTCAAATCATCGCCAATGTAGAGACGGGACGATAGGTTGGAACTTGCAATCGTCCCCGGTTGCGTCAGAGTTGCCCGGTCAACACCACGGACTCCCGTAGCTCGCTCATTGCCCGCATCTCGCCTCGCTTTTTGTTCAAGTTGCTGGGACGTCTCAGGCCGAAACAGACCGAACCGCCGGGACAAGTGCCTGTTTACGTATTTGCGCGGGGCGCCACAGAGCACAAGTATTCGAGGCTCTCTTGCGTCAAACCAAGCATCCGCCAACTTGTCGAGTAAGGCGTCATGTTCGGCACGCCGCGCGCGCCCCCGGTTGTCGTGAGCTTCATTCGCCGACTGCGTAGGAGGAGGGGGCAACTCGGCCCGGGCCGTACAACACGCTACGCCAAGCGCTCCGTACAACAGCAAGCGAACGGTCATGATGCCTCCTATTGATCGATCTTGTGAACGCCATTAACCAGAAACCTACGAGACTTGGGATTGTAGACCTTGTAGGCAACCTCCCAGCTCGTTTCCCCGGGCCGGTCGAACTCGCGTAGCTCGAGGTTAAGCACGACCATCTCGCGCGCATCGTACGATCGCGGCGATGCCGAACCATCTTCGAAGATCCGCCCATTGCCACCAGCCTCGCGATCCATGATATCGTCCGCTTCCTTTCGATTGATAATGACGTCGACGTAGCCTTTGAACGCCGCATGACTGCTCAGGGCACCGAGAATACGATCGGAAAGAGACCTAACCGCTGTTCCGGACGTGTGCGGAGCCATCGACGAGATACTGCCGGTGGTCAGGACCATCCTCGCATTGGTCCGCTCGATATGCTTGGCGACATACTCGTCCGCCAGAATCTCGCCGGCGATATCGTTGGCAATCTTGGACGCTGCCGGCTCCACGAGACCCTGCGGCAAGGAGCGATCGCGGCTTCGTTCTCGCCGCTCCATTTCCCGGGTATTGGCGTCTTCCTGCGCCTGAGCGAGTTCTATATCTCGCTTTTCCCGATTGGTCTTTAGTTCATCAGCTTCGTCGACTACGTGAAAGATCCCGCCAATCAAGCGAGGTATCGCCATAACTATTCCACATCCTGCTGATCCTGCGGTAGCTAGTACAATCCCCGAGATAAGCATCAGCCGCCATCGCATCCTCGCACCTCCTGGTGATTTGATTTGTGTGCTCAATAGCTTGGACGGAGGATCGTACCATTTGCTGATTTGCAGATTCATCCGCACCTACTTGCCAGTGCGCTACCAGGTACGCAACGAACTGAGTTCCACCGAAGCGGGCCTACCGCCCGGGCGCTGGAGAAAGTCAAAGCTATCTTCCTCTTCCTCCCGCACTCGTTCCTGCGAGCGGGTGCCTGTCCGGCAACACCACGCTCATTCGGCGACTTCAGTCTCGCCCGTAAGGGGTCAGGCCTCCAATCACACCGTCCCGACTCTTGACACTGTTCAGTCTGATTGCGGTGCCCGTTCCAGAATCTCTCAGCAATTCCGCGAAATTCGTCCAAGTATTCACGAAGCGCCGACCCTGCCTTGTACCGAATCCTGGCTTCGTTCATGGCACCACAAGCGACGACGACGCCCGGCCGGCAATCGCCATGGTCGTGCGGCGCAACGATGTTCGCGGTCCAAAAACGATCGCTTCTTCCTAAGGTTCGCGATACCCAATCGCGCCTATTGAGGTGACGCAGGGCGGGATGTTGTCGACCCATCGCTTGAGCCCTCGTCAACGAGATGGCGGCTCTGCAGCGCGCCGTGTGGCGTGTTGAAACCGCGGATCTGTTTGAACGCCGACGGAGGCGCTCCGCAGATCCATCGCTAGCGAGACCGATTTCACCGTCGGTCCAGGTGCACTTGAGGATTGCGCGCATGCACGCGTACGCGGAATCCGCCTCCACGTGGCGTGGAGGACAAGCCAATGTTGCTTGTTAGTTTGCAATCCGCGCATTGGGCGCGGAGCGGAGCAGTGTGCATCACATTGCTATCGGCCATGACAGGAGCGTTGGGGGCTGATCAGATTGTGTCGTACAACCTCTACGACGACCCCAACGCGCAGAATCCAGTGCTTGAGTGGCGGATCGTGCTCGAACTGGAGGAAACCAACTCCAGCGCCGCCTCGATCGGCTACACGATCCTGAGTGTCGTGGTAATCGAGGTCAACCAAGCCCCTACTGCCAATCGCCGGTGGACGGATTCCGCACCGTCTGTCGACACGGCGGATGGGCTCTGGTGGGTGAAGCATGACGATCTGAACGATCCCCTGGTTGGCGAGTTCACAATGCCGCCCTTCGTTGAGGGTACGGCCGACGCGGAGTCCGCTTCGGACCCCAACATGGACTACGACTTCGAGGGCATCGCAAACGGTCCAGTGCCACCGTTCGATCCAACGCAGGGCCTCAGTTATACGTTCTTCCCAATCGGCGATCTGTGGCCGATCGCAGAAGATGACGATGAGCCGGCTGAGATCGAAGGGTTTGACCAGATTCCCCTTTAGGTAGGCCGATCGTCCGCGGTCGGGGTTTCACGAATCCCCGGCCGCGGCCCTTTTCTCCAAGATACGTCGGTTCTTCTGGATCTTCTCGAGCCAGGCGTGATATTTTTGGTCGCAACCCCTGAGCCCAGGCTCGTCAAGCATGGTTCGTAGCGTCGTCTCAGCCTGCTCAATCAACGAACTCGCTTCCCGGTTGTGCGTATCCGTTTTCTCGTTAATGTGCCACCTTGCAGCGTTGTTGAGGATCCAGGTGAACTTGGCCATGAGAGGAACAACCCGGGGGTGCTCTGACGCGAGTCCACTACACGCGGTAACGGCCTTCTCGTGGTACGTGCGCGCCAAGTCCGACTTTCCCAGATCTTGAGACACGTCAGCCAGCCGGTCATAGGTTGTTGCCAGTTCACTTCGAAGCGCGGGACTTGTCGGTTGTTGGTCCAGCAGACGTGTACGAATGATTCGCGCCGCTTCAAAGCTGGCGAGAGCCGACGTACGCTCACCGCGAGCGCCCAACATCCTCCCGGTCAGCATGTAGGCAAACCCCTGCATGCGCAACCACTCGCGATTCCCCGCCTCAACATTCACGAGAGCGCGCGCCAACTCGACCAGCGCTTCGCTGTGTGTTGCAGCGGTCTCATTACCGCGCTTGCTCTTTAGAATAAAAAGCCCTGTGTGTGCAGCGCAGAGATCCCGTTGCCACAACGCCACGGTGGGGTCTGTCTCCATCAAGGAGGTCCCGATTTGAACCGCAATCTCGAAGGCCGCTTGGGCCTCCTCGACATGCCCGCCATCATCGAGAGTTCGTCCCAGCTTGACATGGACGCGCATGCGTCTCCGCATGCCGTACAGATCATGCGGGTGCTCCTCGTGCCAAGCGTCCGCAAGATCTCTCGCCTCCTGCAAGGCACCAAAGCCGCGCTCACAATTGCCCAACGCGAGATGGACGTCGCCCTCCAGCTCACGGGCCTCGGCCAAACGCGCCGTCCAGACTTCCGAAGAGTCATCCCGGTGAGCCTTCGAGTCGGCTAATTCCAGGGCTCTCTCGATCGGTTGCTCAATTCGCTCGTAGTATCCGCTCAATATGGACTCGCGCGCATAGGTAAGCAGCGTAGTGCACAACTCCAGCTGCGTTTCAGCATCACGATCATCATCGAGCAATTGCTCCAGTATCGTGATCGATTGCTCGAAGCTGGCGTGCTCTCCTGCTACGACGGCGAGCTTTCGATGGCTCCTCGCAAGTAATCGGATCTCTCTGGCCGATGCGTCCCGGCCCGACGCAACCTCACCGTTCAGCTCAACGCATCGAGCGTAGTGCGCTGCCGCGATCTCGAACGTGCCGCGAAGATACGCAAGATCCCCCCTTAACATCTCCACCCCGGCTACGACGTAATCAGGGGCCGAGCCCGATTCCGCGTACTCCTCGAGATCGGTGATTGCTTCGGACAACGTCTGAACCAGGGATTCGCGGACTGAGACGCTGCCTGGTAGGGCAACAATGTGCGTGTCCAACTCGTGAACGAATTTTTCAACGATTGACAAGCCGACGGTAACCGCATGAGTGGCTCGATCACGCTCGGTACGGGCTTGATGCCACAGCCAGTTGAACGTGACCGCAACGGTCATTAGTGCGAAGAACAAACACAGCGTCGACATCACGAGCATGCGATGCTTGCGCAGGGTCGCGCGCAACAGATACCAGCGGCTGTCCCGCTCGGCCTCGATGGGTTCCTTGTTCAGGTACCGCTTGATATCGCGAGCCAGTTCTCCAGCGGACTGGTATCGTCTTGCGCGATCCTTCGCTAGCGATCTCAGCAGAATGATTTCGAGCTTACCATCTAGATCAGGGCGAAGGGCCGTGAGTGGATGCGGATCCACGTAGCAGATCGTGTTCCGCACGTCGGCCTCAGATCCCTCCAGCGAGTACGGCAGCTTCCCCGTTAGGAGTTCATACAGAAGGATGCCGAGTGAGTAGACGTCCGTGCGCGTGTCGACGTCGCCGGAACTACCAGTGACTTGCTCAGGCGCGGAATAGGCCAATGTACCCACGAAATCCTCGGTACGCGTCAAGCGTAGACGCGCCGGCTCGCCAATGGACTTGGCCACGCCGAAGTCCAAGACCCGGGGCGCCCCTGTTTCGTCGACCAGCACGTTGCCGGGTTTTAGATCGCGGTGAATCACGCCGCGCTGGTGTGCGTAGGCAATAGCCTCACAGATCAGCACGAAGATGCGGAGCGCCTCATCACACCCCCCTGTTCGAACACGGTGACCGTACTCGCGCAGGGAAACGCCTTCGATGTACTCCATCGCGTAGTACGGCTGATCTGAGGCCCAATATCCTCTCTCGATGATCGTAACAATATGGGGATGACGGAGTTCGCTCGCCAGCTCGATCTCTCGTTCAAACCGGCGTCTCTGGACGGACGTCGCCAGTACGCCCCCCCGCAGCACCTTCAACGCGACGCGTTGTCCGTCCACAGCTCGCCGCGCCTCGTAGATGACGCCCTGGCCACCCTGCTGGATCTCGGCGACAATCTCATAATCGGGAATGGTGCACGAGGCGCGTGCCGAAACACCGGCAGCGTGTTTCCTAAACTTGGGAGCAATGCTCTCAAGAAACGCGTTGTTTTGTTTTACCTGTTCGATCCTTCTTCGGCACTCGCCACAATCTCGAAGGTGTCGCTCAATCACCTCGGCCACCTCCAAGCCCGAGGCGACGGCCTCTAGTTCAGCATCATCGAGGCACTCGGCGCGCCCGCCTGTGATCAAGGGTCGTCTCCACTTGGCTCCTCGTATGATTGCCTCACTTCGGTCACAATCTCTCTGAGTCGCATGGAAACACGATTCTTGATCCGGTACACCTCCGCCTTGGACTTTCCGAAGGCCGACGCCACTTCGTTCGCGGGCAGCCCGTCGAAGATCAGCATCTCGAACGCCTGCAACGTGCCCTCCGTGAAATTCGTCCGCTCGCGAAGCAGACCGACGGACCGTTGTATAATCGCTCTCTCCTGCTCGTCGTCCCAGATGCGATCGAGTTCATCATCGTCCGAGACGGTGCGCAGCGCTGAATCGCCGCGCCACCCAGCTTCCCTGAAGCAAGCCCTTTGCGCATTGCGCATGCGATGCCGAGCGATGCCCATAAGCCACGATCGGAGGCGCCCCCGCTCCTGTTTGTATTTGCCTGCGCGATAATCACGGGCAAATTCAAATAGAGTCTGCTGCGCCGCGTCGGCTGCATCCTCTTCACCCAGACCGCATCGCCGCGCAAGGCCGCAAAGAATTGGCCGATATCGACGGTCGAACTCTACCCAGACTTGCTCATTTTCGAGGTCAGCGAGCGCGCGCAATAGAGCTGTTGTCGTTTTTGTCCGAACCAGCCGATGATCCATGCCCACACCCTTCGGCCCTGGAAATCCGCTCCAAGGCGATAGTACATTTCATGCCTTGCGAAAGCAATCGGATTACTACTGAGAGATCGCCTGTCGATGAAGGCAGTCATTATGTATGAAGCCGCGAAGGGTACGTGATAACGCGTACATCAAGCAGCAACCCCACCTATCGTTGGGAGAACTGTTCGACAGAGGCGAGAAAGAATGCAAGCCGCTGTGGATTCTCCTCGGTTTCTATAGGCGCTTGTGGCAGTCGATAAAGTTACAGCACTTGCACGATGAGTCGGTGCCCGGGCTATTTGGCGAGACCTTCATCTGGTGGTACTGCGTCTGTTTCGAGGATCAACTTGAGCACGAGGACAAGATCGAGGCAATTAGAAACATCCACAAACTCAAGGAATGGCTGGATGGCAACGCTGACCCACATGACTTCGAGCGATGGAACATGCGAGGCTTGAAAGCGAAAGAGCAGCTCGGCAATGACGGAATGATTTGAGAATCACCAAGTCGGACGGAATGCCTGCGCGACGGAGCCCACGAAACTGCCCCATACGAGCTTGCCGGCTATTCCGTACGGGGTTGTGTCTCGAGCCGACGAATCAGGTCCGCAAGCTCGCGCTCCACTGTTTGAATCATCGGAATCTGCTCGAGTTGCGCGCGCTGCCGTCGTTCGAGCAGACGTTCGTAATCAGCGCGGCCCTCCTCCAGCTTGCCCATCCGGAGGCGGGTCCGCGCAAGGCCGGCCAACACGAGGCATGTCCGCGGATCATCATCACCCAGAAGATGTTCAGCAAGTTCGAGTAGTTCCTTGCTAGATGCCTCTGCCTCGTCATAGCGCTGCAATTTCGAAAGCGTCTGTGCAATCTGATTCCATAGCGCAAGGGTTTCGAGATCGTCGTCATGGAACTTCCGTCGAGTCTCCAGCACCTGCTGCCGGAGGGCCAGCGCCTCAGCGGGCCGGTTGGTCTGGGCATAGACGGCCGCGAGCCTCGTCATCGTATAGAGCAGCGGGCGATGGCTCGGTGGAAACACTCGCTGGCCGAATTCGACCAACGACTTGAGTTCAGCCTCGGCCTGATCCAGTGGTCCAATCCGCAACCGGAGTTCGGCCAGCCGCATGCGCGCCTCGAAGACCATCGGATCATGCTCGTCCAGTGTCGCTCGGCGGCGCTGCAACGCCTCCTTCAGAACAGGTTCCGCCTCCGCAAATTGACGAAGATTCATCAATACGCTTCCGACGCTACCCAGAGCCTTGATCGTGTCCGGATGGGCGTCTCCGAGGTGTTCCCGGCGAATCGCCAGCACCCGCCGCATCTCGCGCAGGCAGGGTTCGTACATGGCCAGTGAGTGATAGGTCGTACTCAACGATTCGAGGATGTCCGCGCGAATCACCGGGCTATCGGCGAACTGTTCGTCAGCCACAGTGGAAGCCCTGGACAATATGCTCCCATCGATCACTGCCCGTGCAAGACTCGTAGCCTGAACCGTCTCCAATTCCGCCGCCAACTCCGCTGAGCCGCCGCGATCCATAAGCTGCTTCGCGACCTCATCCAGGATCAAACGCCCCATGTCGGGAAGGCGGATGTTGCGGACCATGCCCCCCTGGAAGCCGGACACGAGCTCCACATCTTCCATGGCCCGCTTGGCGCGGGCGCTCTCTTCGTTGGCGCGAATAGCGCTCACGGTCGTACCCACCAACCCCAGCGTCAGCGCGACGAGCGCCGTGGTCATCCCAGCGACGAGCCCCCTGTTACGCCGCGCAAACTTGCCCAGCTGATAAAGGGTACCCGCCGGCCGGGCCTCGATAGGTTGATGCGCAAGGTGCCGGCGAATATCCGTCGCTAACTCGGCCGCCGTGTCGTAGCGTCGATCGCGATCCTTATCCATCGCCTTCGCGACGATCGTCGCAATGTCGCCGCGCAACCGACGATCGAGCTGCGCCAGCCCCGGCGGCTCCTGCTCGCACACAACACGCGCCGCTTCGGCCATCGCCAGCCCGGTCAGATCGTGCGGTCGCTTGCCGGTCAACAACTCGTACAGCACGACGCCCAACGAATAGACATCGCAGCGTGTGTCGAGATCGTTGGAACGGCCACTCACCTGTTCGGGGCTCATGTAGGCCAGCGTGCCGATCAACTGCCCGACCTCGGTCTGAACCGTAACTGCTTTCAGGTCGGCGTCCGTGATGCGTGCGATTCCGAAGTCCAGCACCTTCGGCTGACCGATGCTGTCGTTGGCATGGCCGCTCGTGCCCGACGAATCCGTCCGTGTACCTGCGCCGCGCGTGCCCTGACGGTCTTCCCGCCGAACGACCAGGATGTTGCTTGGCTTGAGATCGCGGTGGATGACGCCCTTCTGATGGGCGTGCTGAACGGCGTCGCAGACGCGCGCCACCAGCTCAAGCGTCTCCTGAACACGCAGCCCAATTGTTTGCACGAACTCGTCGATCGGCGCGCCGTCGATGAACTCCATCGCAAAGTACGGCTGGCGACCGTGCGGCAGTTCCGCCCAACCCGCTTCATGGATCTGTGCAATTCCCGGATGCTGCAACTGGCCGAGGATGTGCGCCTCGTGCTGGAACCGCAGCAGGAGAATCCGACTCACGGCCGCCGGCAGCAGCACCTTCAGCGCGACGCGCCGTTTCGGCGACTCCTGTTCCGCTTCGTAGATGATCCCCATGCCGCCGCGGCCGATCATGCCCTTCACGACGTAGCGGCCGATCCGCTCCGGCATCGGCACATCGGCATCGCCGTCGCCCAGCACGTCGGCTGCCATCCGGTTCAGACCACGCCCTGGATCGGACGCATCCACGAAGGCATCCGTGCCCTCGCTGTGTTGCAGCATCTGGCCGACCTCGCTCCGCACCTCCGGGTCCGGGCAATGCTCCGCCAGGAATTGCGCGCGGTCGTTCGCGGGGAGCTCACATACCTGATCAAACAACGTCAACACGAGTCGGTGTCGTTCAGACGGATTCACGCTGGATCCTCGTCACGCAGCTCGGAGCGAACTAGACGATTATCATTGTAAGCGATCGCACCCCCTTCCCGAACAACACCCCGCCGAATCTACCGAGTCGCGACGCTCGGCACGACCGTGGATTAGGGCGCTCAGATCGTCCTTCGGACTAAGGCTCGTGGGAGAATGCCGTTTTTTTTAGCAATATCGTGGGCGTGGGACGGGGTTCGACGTGATGGCGCGGCTGCAAGCTTGGACTCAATGCGGCGATCGCGGATGATCGGGGGCGGGGAACTGGCGCGCGGAGACGACACGCTCGGCGTACGACGGACGCGAACAATAGCAACGGGGCGGGAGCGAGCACTGCTCCCGGCCCCGTCTCGGAGCACCCACGCCTGACAGGAGACACCCCGATGCAATCAGGCGCGGCCTACAGAGGAATGTGATTCATCGCTAGCCGTTCGTTACCAGCTCGACGAAGCAATTGATGTCGCCCACCGTCAACGTCCCGTCTTCGGTGCAGTCGCCATTGAGCAGGTTGCAATCCGGGAACTGGTCGGCGTAGCCCGTCGGGTTGGTCAAGGCCAGCACGAACGGGTTTATATCGCCGACCGAGACCGCGCCGTCGCAGTTCATGTCGCCCGGTACCGCTTCCGTCTGCACCTCGAACGTCAACGGCTCGGCGTCAACGAGCGTCGCCGACGCTGCACGCGAAACCGCATCGACAGCACCAATCGCAGTCAGGACGTTGGCCTGGACGTTCTCAAGCGTGAAGGTATACGTGCCGGCCGTGCTCGGCACGACGAACGTGCCGCTCGCAATGGTCACGGGGGCAGCATGTCCGACGCCGGTGACGACCTCGGCGCTCTCGCCGACACCTGTGCCGACCGGCATAGCCTGACCGAAACTGTTCTGACCGCCGCCGATCTGTACCAGATTGCGCGCGCCGTCCGAGCCCTGCACGAGCCCGACATAGCCGTCCGTGCCATTCGGGCCCGGGTTCGAGATCCCGAGCGGACGGGCAAAGTTCGCCAATTCCGCGGGTACGCCGCCAGCCGGTGACAAATCGAGCGTCGCGGGATTGTTCGGCGACTGAACCAGATCGGTGTGAAACAGCGCCAGTCCTTCGTTGTCACCTGTCGAGACCGACACGGTGATTTCCCACTCGATGACGCTCGCCGGTTCCACGGTCTGACCGCGTTGCGGCGATTCAAGCGAAACCGTTACGGTTTGGGCACACGCCACGGCCGCGCTGGCCAGTATCAAGACGCTGGGGATGAGAGTGTTGCGTTTCATGATGTCCGTTCCTTTCGGAGAAGGCGACCGGCAGCGGCAAGCCGCCGGTCGCGGTTGGGTTCAGATTTGTCAGTTCATCAAGTCGATCGAGCCGGTCATCACGACGGTGTTGAAGCCGCCGAGCGGGAACTGTCCGGTCTCGCCGGAGGGCCAGGGCGTCGGCACGCCGGCATCGTCGTCGCCGATATCGACCGGGACCTCGATATCGATCACCGGTCCGATCTCAGCTTCTTGTGGCGGGCCGGGGACGTCGGTCGAGAAGCCAGTCATGTGCAGGTAGCCCTTCGTTGACCTGGGCGTCAGCGTGCCCACATAGTCGCTGTAGTTCGAGAAGGTCGTATCAACGTCGATGTGCACTTCGAAATCGACGCGACCGTCATCGTTGGTATCGGCATCCGTCGGCAGCGTGACTTGCGTCGCACCGTCCACGGTAAGCGGCTGCGAGTCGCCGTTCTCGAAGACGATCGTTGCCTGATAACCGTCGACATCCAGACTCAGCTCCTGGTCGAGGTGCAAGGCGCCCGTGATCGTCATCGTCCAGAGAATGTACTGCACCTCAACGTTGAAACCGGGGATACTGGTAACGTCGAACGTGCCTTCGTTGGCCGGCAGATCAGCAAGCTCCAGGAACGTGAGCAGGTAGGAGTCCCAGTCGAGCTGGCCCAGCCGAAGCAGGGTCGTACGGAAGGAACCGGTCGAAAGCGAGCCGTCTGGTTGAACCGTCGCCTCCCAGGAATCCTGAAAGCCCGACACGAGGTACTCTTCACCGTTGTTGCTGCCGCTCCACGGTCCGAAGTTGCGGAAGCTTGTCAACACTTCGAATTCGTCGAGCTCGAGCAGAAGGTCCATATCAACGTTCGGCGTCGTGCCCGAGAGCGTCGGATCACCAAGGTTCGACACGTCGAAGTCGATCATGAACGGCTGCCCGAGCGCGATCTCGTCGTCGATCGACAGCTCTGCCTCGAAAGGAACATTCGCGTCGACGCTACCGGGGCCGGTTGTAATCGCCGCGGAGTACTCGAGCGCGCCCTCGACGTCGACCGAGACGTCGACACCGAGAAACTCTGCGTTTTGCGCGCCGCTATCGGAGCCGTCGATGCGCTGCTCGAACATCAGCGTGGAAGGAAGGACAGCGCCATCCGTATCCCACATGCTCGCGCCGGTCGTGACGAACGCGGACGAGAGCGAGATTTGCCACATCTGCACGTCGTCGAGCGTGATCGAGACCAGGCTCGGAACCGATCGCAGGTCTTCGGTATCCTGGGCGTAGACCAGCAACTGCTGCATCTCACTCGCTTCGCGATCCAGCAGCGTACCGTCGGCGACGGTCAGCTCGCCGGTGGTCGCATCGATCGCGAACGCGCCCAGCAGCGCCGGCGACGTCAACGACGCGTCCTCGACGTCGATGAAGTAGGTCACCGAGTCGCCGACGTCCGGATCGACCGCGGTGAATGTACCCACCGATGTACCGGTCGGAGCGTGCTCAGCAAGCGTGGCAACGAAATCCTGGACCGTCCAGACCGGCGCCTCATTGACGCCGATGACGTTGACGGAGACCGTGCGTGTGCCGATGTCGCCGCTGTTGTCGGTAACGGCGATCTGGAGCGTGTAGGTCGGATGCGTTTCGAAGTCGATCGCACCGATCACGGTGAGTTCGCCGGTGTCGGCGTCGATCGCAAACGTTCCCTGGCCATCGCCACCGACAATCGCAAAGCTGACGACCGTGCCGCCGTCCGGATCGACGGCCCCGATCATTCCGACCGAGGTGTCCACGGGGCTGTTCTCGGCGACGCTGACTGCCGTCGTTGTGACCGTCGGCGAGAATCGCAACGAGATCTGTTCGTCGACGTACAGCTCGGCGCGGCCGTCGGTGAACTTGATGAGGGTACTACCGCCGGTTGCGAAGCCAAGGTCGCGGACCCAGTTATCGCCGAGCGCGATGAGCGCGCCGGCGCCCGTGATCGTCAGGTCGTTGCTCGTTGCGTTCATGTTGAGGACATCGATCGTGCGGATCGACACGATGTCGGCGCCGCCACTCAGCAGCTGGATCTGCTCGAAGCCTTCGATACGGCCGCGCAGGGCCTCGAGGTCGAGCGTCGCGCTGTCGGAGATGCGAATCGTATCGAGACCGGGGCCGCCTCGCAGGCGGTGGAAGTCGGTATCGGTCAGGATCACGGTATCATCGCCGGCGCCGAGGTAGACGGTGTCCGCGCCGCCGTCGGTGGTCACGATATCGCTGCCGCGACCGCCGACGATGTTGTCGGCACCGGCTGTTCCAGTGATCACGTCCGGCGCGTCGGTGCCGTGGTGGGTGATGGCGCCGTTGAAGTCGGTGCCGTAGACCAGGTAGGCGCCGCCGGCGTCGACGTCGATGGTATCATCCAGCGGTGCCCCCATCAGGATGTCGTTGATGCCGTCGCCATTGATGTCGCCCGCAGCCGTTACCGACCAGCCGTGCTGATCGTCTGGCTCGGACCCGCTGATGAGCAATCCCTGCTGGCCGTCGAGCGCCGTAGCGGAATCGAGGACGACCGAATCCGGCCGACCGAACACGACGGCGGTACGATTGCCCATACCGATGACGAGATCGTCGAAGCCGTCGGCGTTGACGTCGCCGACCGAGCTGATCTCCCAACGCCACTCTTCGACGGTGTCGAAGTCCGACAACACGATCTTGACGCCACGATCCGGCGTCGCGAACGTGTCGTTGTAGATACCGAAACGATCATCGAGATCGATGGTGGTACCGACGTCATCAGCGCTACCGAAGATTACGTAGACTTCGTTGCGGACGACGCTGGGCTGTTCCTGAATGTTGACAACGGATGCGACCCAGTCCACGCGACCGTCGCCGTTGAAGTCGCCTGCGCATTGCGCGGGAGTTCCGGCGAATGGCCGGCCCAGTATCAGACCCCCGCTCTGGGGCTCCTCGCGGAACCCGGGATCGAGTACCGTGAGGTCTGGCGTCGCCGTGGTCAGGTCGACTGGGGACCCATTGGCGCGACCGTGCGTGAGGAACGCAGGAAACTGCCCGAGCGCCCAAGCCTGGACGAGCACGTCGGCCAATCCGTCACCCGTGAAGTCGCCGAGCGCTGAAACGCGGTGCCCAAACCGGTCGTGCCGCGTGGGATCGGTGGAGCTACTGAGTCTAAAACCGAGCGCCGGGTCTTCCTCCACATCTGCGAGAGAGATGGTCGCGGTATCCGCAGTACCCCAGACGACGTAGCCCGAACCGCGATCGTTCTGGACACGGAGGGGAGCACCGATGACAACATCGGCGAGGCCGTCACCGTTGACGTCACGTGCGCCGCTGACTGACCAGCCGGCGAGGTCGCCGCTGCTGCTGGCACCGCGGGCATTGGCGCATGGGGTGTCGAGCAGGCAGCGTCCGCGCACACCCTCGATAAAGAAGCCGCCGCCGGCACCCGGTGCGGTGATGGCGCCCAGGTCGAGCGGGGCCGGGCTGGCGAGGTCGTCACTTCCGAATACGACATACGTGCGACCACCCCAGGGCTCGTTGCCGTTGACGGGGGCGTATGGTGCCGAGATCAGCATGTCGGCGCGGCCGTCGCCGTTAACGTCGCCGGCCGATGCCACGGCGAATCCGGCGCCTTCGCCGTCGGGGCCCTCATCGTTGACCCATTCTTCTCCGATCTCCGCAATCGCAAAATCGTGATCGAAGCGACCGAACTCGCCCTCGAGCGCGAACCCGCCGATGCCTGCTGCGATATCAGAAAGCACGACGTTTTGCAGGTCGGTGCGGCCGTAGACGACGTAGGCGCGACCCGCTCGACGGCGCTGACCGCCGCCCCAGGAAGGAGCGCCGATGAGCATCTCGCTCAGGCCGTCGCCGTTGAGATCGTCAATCATCGCGACGGAGTAGCCGGCGAAGTCGTCTCCGTTCTGACCGAGGATGGCGAAGCCCCAATCGCTGACGCCGTTAATCATGTTTTCGATGTTGATTTCGCCGGGGCCTTCCGCGATGACGCCGCTGCCGCTCGCAGCCGCCTGAATGATGGCGTAGTCGGCGAGTGTGACCGCGCCGTCGCCGTCGGCGTCGAAGCAGTTGCAGGCGCCGTTGGCGAGCACGCCGGGCCCGGTCAGGCAAGCGTCGAATCCGGCCAAGTCGTCGAAGTCGATGTCGCGGTCGCCGTCGATGTCGCCGGTTTCGGTGGTGGCGCAAAAGTCGCAAGCGTCGGGAACGCCGTCGCCGTCGCCGTCAGGACCGGCGTCGTCTGAGCCGGGGCAGATGTCGTCCGAATCGCAGATGCCGTCGTTATCGCTGTCGCCGCTGGCGTCGTCGCCTTGGCAGCTATCGCAATCATTCGGGACACCGTCGCCGTCGTCGTCGAGGGTGTCGTCGCTCCCGGGGCAAAGATCACAATCGTCCGGGACACCGTCGCCGTCCTGGTCCAGTTCGCACAGGTCCGGGATGCCGTTGCTGTTGCAGTCGACACCGAGTTCGTTGCAGACGCGCAAGATGAGGCGGTGCACATCGCCTTGATTCTGCTGAATGAGGTACCAGCCTTGATCGTCGGGAAACTCGACCTCCCCTTCGTGGAAGACCACGCTACCGGCCTCGGCAATGACGAACTCGTCGCCTGGTGAAGCCGTAAATCCATTCACGTAGCGAATCACGATCCGGGCTTGCGCGGCAGCGAAGATTTCCCCGGCGTAGAAGGAATCGTAGTCGACGCCCTGCGTCGTACCGCCCAGTTCGAATAGAACGGTTTCGCCTTGAAAAAGACCTGTGAAAGCAAACTCAAAATCAAAAATGGTGTTCAGCGTGCCCAGTGGGCTACCGGGCGAAATCGTGCCGCCTTCCAGTTTGATGTTTGCAACCGTGCCGACGCCGGAAAGTGTGCCACCCGGGCTCACCCAGATTCTGTCTTGGCTCTGACTCCCGAGCGATCCATCGAGTTGCAGTGTTCCTTCCGACACGTCGATGGTACGACGATAGCTTGAGCTGTCGCCGGTCAGGATCCAGGTCCCGGTCCCGACTTTCGTCATGTCCTGGCTGCCGCTCAGTACGCCCGTATAGGTTACGTCTTCGTTGTTGCCGCCGAGGGTCAGCGCCGTGGTGCCGGTGTTGTAGTCGCCACTGCCGCTCAAGTTCCCGATCACGCCGTTCGGGGCGTTCGCCGAGAAGAACAGTTGGTCCGGCCCGGTCAATTCGATGGTGTTGTGTTGCAACGCGCGGTTAGTGCCTACCTCGATCGCGCCGCCGCGGATCTCGACCAAGCCGGTGAGCGTGTTCTCGGCGTTGAGCGTCAGCCGGCCGTTGCCACGCTTGTCGATGCCGAAGCTCCCGCCGTTCTCGCTGACGACGCCATTGGCAATGAGCTGCGACGCGCCGGAAACCGTCCAGCGGTCGGAAGCCATCAGCACGACTGGACAGTTGAGCGTGTGGATGGCACCGCCGGAGCTGACGTTCACGGTCCCGGATTCGAGGGTCAGCGCGTTGTTGCCATTGATCGTGTAGTTCGGCGCACCGTTGGCGAAGTCGATCGCGCCGACGACGCGATTGCCGTTGAGGTTGATCGAATTGTTCGTCACGCCGCTCGGGAAAACGGCCACGTCCCCGCTTCCGGGAACCCGGGCCGGCGACCAGTTCGCGGCGTTCCCCCAACTGCTGTTGGAGGTTCCTTGCCAGGTGATTGTTTCGGCTTTCGCGGCAGCGACGAATGCGGCCAGCCCGGCCAGCAATGTCATCAGTGTGAAGGTAGAGGGATGTCCTTTCCGAATCATGTCGGTGTCCTTTTGATAGTCAGGTTTGTCGGGTGTATTCGGGTCGTCCAGCCGACTGCGAACCGCAGGGCCTTCACCCCGTAAACAACCGAGAAGGCACCAACCCGTAAAAATAGAGTAGAGAATCAGGGTCATCCGCCCCGACCGGCCAAGCCGGATTTCGAGGTCGCTGAGATCGTGCGATCGTCCACATCCGGCTCATGGCCGATCCGGCGAGCGTGTTGTCGCCGCAAACGGCCGGCAGCTGAACCAGAATCAACGCCAAGACGACCAGACAGGCCAGGACGATCCGCTATCCGCATCAAGCGAATCGTGCATAAGCAAGCGGGCACAGGCGGCGTGAACCAGGGCTATCCCGTCGATCACCTGCTGCGCACCGCTCTTCGCCCACGGCCATGCAGCGCAAATCGTCGTATACGTAGTTGAATAGCTGATTCATCACCTGAGCATCACCGTGCCGCGCTTTTTGTAATAACACGGTCACGGTCCCCGTCACGTCCGGCGAATTCACGTCGTCATATTACTTTTTTTGACCGCTCCAGATGAATGCCATCTTGTCGATGTACGTCGTCGACTCGCGCGGCCCTTGATCCAAGGTCTTTTTTTTGCGCAATCACGCCGCCTCTTTTCGGCTGCATTATCGGAGATGGTTGATCACCGCCACGTGTCTACAAAAAATGTAGTTGTGATTGGCCTATGGTTTAGCAAGTGATGTGCGTGTGGAGCCGCGATCATCGATCTCGCTCCATTTTCCAAAACACACATCGCCGTTCCACAGGAGAGCGATTATGCGCGCGTGTCATTTTCGATGTCTCATTCTTTTCGTGCTGGCCAGTTGCAGCGTTGTCAGCTGCGCTCCCGGACGGATGACCGCAATGGAGCTTGACAAAGTCGCTCGTAGCGTGGATCGCTATGGATTCGCCGGTATCTCGTCGCCGTTTCTGGCAGGACCGAACGAAGGCTTTCAGTTCAATCTCGACAAGCCTGCCGATTACTTCTTCGAGCAGGCGTTCAAGCCTCAGGGCGGCGTCCGCGCGCTGGATGCGGTCGCGGTCGACACGCAGGTGGCCCTGCGCGTGAACATCGAGCAGGCGCTCGAAACGGTCGCGCAGTTCAACCGGGCCCGCTCCATCGCGGAGGTGCGCGAAGCCAAGCGCAAGGCGAAGATTCAGCATGACATGTTGTCGGGGGTCGCGCAGACGCTTCCACCCTTGCCGGGCCTGACGCCCGGCGCGGCACCGGTCCCGGTCCAGGACAACCCGCTCGTCGCCGCGACACTCGGGATGCTGGACGTCGTCGCGAACCAGGAGGACCCGGACGCGGATGCGTTGCCGGAATTCTCCGCCACGACGCAACCCGTGGAGACGACGCCGCCGTTCGCAGGCGTGGAGCGAAATGCGCTGGACGCCGTCGGGCGCACGCTCAGCCCCGGGCTGGCAATGCCATCGGGCCCGTTTCAAATCAGCGCGCGGGAGGCACTCCTGATCGCCAGCGGTGACGCCATGACGCAGTCGCTACTTCGCTGGACGCTCGTTCCCGGCGCCAACAAGCTCAACGACTACGAGCTCTTTCTCTGCCCGGTGATTGTTTCGGTCAAACCGGGCTGGGAAACGCGCCGCGGCTACCAGGCGGATGTCACCGTCACGGTCGACCTGGCCCGGCAGGAGAACGACCATTTGGTATTCCTCAGCGAGCGCTTTCCGGAGTCCGACCCGCCGATCCAGGTCGCGGGCGTGTTCCCCGCGATCGACGCCCAGGTCCTGGACCTGGTCAGCAGCCGCCGACAGCTCTATGCCTTGGCCTTTCAACTCGCGTTCTTGGGATTTGGCAGTCAAGCCAATGTCTTCGTCGACTACGCCCGCAAGCTCGAGCAGGATGCGCAGACCGCCACTGCGCTCACCGTCGCGTCGGCGTACACCATCGGAAGTACAGCGTTCGGCTTCCGCGTTGAGCCGCAGTTCGTGGCGCTCGCCAATCCAGCCACGTTCGAGGCCAAGCCGGGCAACGTCCTGCAATCCAAGACCTTTCCGGCAATGGCGGTCCTGCTGGTCGACCGCGCGTACCTGAGCAGGCCCTCCGCCGACGACGAATCGAACGGCGCCTGTTGTGCGTCGGGAAAGCAGCCCACGGAGGCGTTTGACTACCTTGTCTTTCGCAGCGGCGTGCGCTGGTCGCCGGTGGAGTCCGGCTGGGCGGGGCCGCGGCGGTTCTCCGAAGTCGAGAGCTGGGAGCGCGCCCGGGCACTGGACAAAGCCTACGACTGGATTGTCAACGATCACCGGAACCTGTTCACTCTAGGGGAAAAAATCGAAAATGATGTCAGTCTGGCGCACGGCGGGAAGGTGCCCTCAAAGTTCCAGCACCAGCAACTCTCCTCGCGCCTGCGCAGCCTGCGGCAGCTTGCGCTCGACACCCAGGCCCTCACGCGCGTTTTCCATACGCGCCCGCGGCCCGAAATCAGTGTGTGCGACGTGCTCCCCGCCAACGGCTGGCTCGATCAGCACACCGTGCTCACCGTCCGCGGCTGCGGGTTCGAAGGAAACGTCGACTTCGTCACGGTCGGCGGACGCTCTTGCGAGTTCCACGTCGCCAATGACCGAACCCTCTTGGTCCTGGTGCCACCGTGGGCCCAGCCGCTCACGGCGCCGCCCACCAACCTGAGCGCGTTCAGCGACGCTGTCGCGGCCCGGACGCCGGGACCGAAGCAGATTCCGATCAAGACAATGGTGGCCGCCCTGCACCACGTCGATGATCAGCCCGTACCTGTGCCCGAGCCGCTGTTACCTTCTGAAGAGGCGGAGCGCGCCGCACTCCTGAAGAACCTCGCCAATCTGACGCCGGCACAACAAACACGATTGGAGAAACTCGATCGACGGGCGGCGGCCTATCGGAAACACGCAGATCGTCTCAATCTCACCGCTGAAGTCGTCGTCGCGGCGCGCGTGCGCGTAAAGACGTGCGCCACTTGCGCTGACAGTTTCCCCGAGCCGTGCAGCGCGGGCGGCGCCGGCTCCCTCGGCTGCATCATGTTCAACAAGAAGATTACGCCGGACAAGAAAACCGCGCGCCCCAATGACGCCGAAATCGCGCTCACGCGTGACGACGAAGGACGCATCACCGGCGTGAAAACGAAGGGCGGCGTCGCAAACGGTGCGGAACTGCTCCGCCTGATCGCGGACGCGCTGAACGGCGACGACAGTCTTGATCTCGACCTCAGGATCCAGGGCGGTGCCAGCATGGAAGCTTCCGCTAAATCGCAGTGACGCCGACCGCCGATGACGCCCATGTCACAGTTCGCTCGTTGAACAGCCGGACGCATGAAGCCTAGTGGCTTGGACCTCCTCCACGGGAGACGGCGACTGTGATAGGGTGGCCGTATCGCTGGCCCCCGGCCCGGTTTGGTTGGAACTCGCGCAACCACTTTTTGGCGTTGTCGGGATGCCAGAAGCCGGTGGAGAGGTCGACCTTGGCGGCCTTTGGCGATGGATCGGCTGTGTCGCAAAGCCGGTTCCATTGATCCATTGCGATCAGAATCGATCGTGCATTCATGGCGGCCCGTACGAGCATTCGATGGTCGGAGCCGGCGATAACCGTTCCGGCAAAGGCCCGTTTCTTGTGGCCGTCAGTTGGGTGATCGCTCAGCAGGAGCAGCTCATTGTTGATGAGCCGTGAAAGGAGTTGCGGCGTGAAAGGGACCCAATCTCCAGGGTGCCTACGGCCGGGCACGGCGTTGCCGTCCGCGCCGTCATCAACAATACTAAGCCACTCCTTCAATTCCTGTTCAGAGAAACTCAGTTCGTAGAAGACGAATCCGGCGCCGCCAATCGGATTTGCGTGAAAGAAGTGCTTGTCCGGTTGAAGGCATGCCTCGTCGACACCACTATCGAGGTAGTACTGGCAAAACTTCTCGGCGCGCTCCTTCCAGCTCGTTGGGTTGGTTGCGAACGGAGTTGGCGAGAACCGGTAGGGGCCGATTGGTCGGTTGTCGTCCGCCGGAACGATGAACGTGTGGTTTCCACGATTGAGCAGATCCGCAACGCGCCGAAAGCTCTTGCGCGGTCGCGGTTCGCCCTCGTGGTCCCATCGGATCCCGTAGTCGAGTCGAGCCGTCGCTACTCGTATTTGGTCCGCGCGCGATGCGAGTGATACGAGCTGATCGCCCGTTAGGTATGAATGGTCATCCGCGGCGACGCGCTTGGATTGCAGGACGTACATGGCCTGACGTGCGAACTCCGGCGCCAGCAGCGTCGGGGCAAGGTGGAGCACGGATTCAAACGCCTTCGTGAGGTCGATCTGGTCGTCGAACGATTGCCGGGCCGCGTGTAACTCTTCTAGAAGATCCATTTGATCGCGAAGGGCAGGATCGTACGGCGGCGGATCGAAGATCAGCTTGTCGAGCGAGAATGTGTGACCCAACAAATGCAGGGCTTTGAGGAGTACGAGCACGTCATTCACGGATGTGTTGCGCAGCATTTCGAGGGCAGAGATCGGCTGGCCGTCCCGGAAACCCTCGCGCAGCCGTCGCTGCAAGCTTGGCCAGAACGGCACCTCCTCGCATTGCGCAGGCAACGCCGCACGCGATTGGGCGCCGCGCGCCTCTTGTAGCAAGCTGCGCAGGCGCGGTTCAACGTCACCGCTGCGCGCCTTCCTAAGGATTTGTTCGAACACGCGGACGAAGTCACCGAAATCTCGGAGCTTGCTAATGTCATCGCTCGTCGGTTTGTATTTTGCTTTCTTGGAGGACGGCCGATCTTTCGCGTTATCGATCATCGGCCGGGGCGGCTGACGGCTGGTCATTCGGTGCCTCCTTCTTATGCAGCAGATATGCTGCAATTATATCAATCATTGCGTTCATAATGGCGATTATTGGCTGAAATATAGTTTTTCTTGCAGTCTTGGCCGCAAACATCTACTTTCTGTGCAGCGATTCGGGCGAGTAAGTGGCCCGTGCAAGGCTAGACTTCTTGGAACGGAGTGAACGTCATGACGCTGCTGAACGAAAAAGCCGAACGCGCGATCAAGAGACGGGAGGCCCGCGCGAGCTTCCGCTTCACGCGAATACAGACTTGGGCAACGGTTGTTAGTGCAATCGTGGGCGTTTCAAGTGCCAGTTACGTTCGCAGCCAAGGATTCGGCGATGCTCGTAGGCGCCAGGCCCAAGCCGTGACACACCTTAGGAATGCCAGTAACACCCTGCTGGACACGGACCGGGATGTTATCTCGAGTGTGATCACCAACGACCCTGAGAAGATCCGTGACGCACGGCGTCTTTGCACCGAAGCGAGTGCCGTCCTTGGGGAGAACCATCCGGGCATACTTCGAGTACGGATCCAATTGTTGCGGGCAGAAGGGCGCATCGGGGATGCGCTTCATCTCGCCCGCGCGGCGGCCGGAATCTACCCCGATTCCGCGGTGATGGACGCCGTGGTGGCCGAATGCCTGATCCTCTCCCTGCCGACGAGCGGGGCCTTTGATGAAGAGAACACGAAGAAGGCGTACGAGTCGCTTGACTTGATTAACAGAGCACTACACGACGAGACGCTGCACGAGCGCTACACGCCTGGGCTCCTCTTCAATCAGGGCAAGGTGCTGGGGATGTTGGGACGGTACCCGGAGGCGCTGGACGCACTTGTCGCGGCGGACAAGGCAGCAGATGGTAGATCATTCGACGCAAAGCTCGGGATCGGTGTCGCTTTGCAAGAGCTTGGGCGGCACTGGGAGGCGATCGACGTAATTGACGACGTCATTCGAATCGTCGCTCACGAGGCGGCCGCTCCGCTCCGGGTGGATGGCGGAGGGTACCAAGATCTGGGAAGGGCCACTTTGTACGAGCTGTTCGAGCTCGTAACCCAGTTTCGGCCGACAATGGTAATTGCGTTCGGTGCCGTGGGGCTCAGTCAGCTTGAGTTGGGTAAATGCGCCGAGGCTGAACGCAGCCTAAAACAGGTGATCGATGCCGGGTGCGAGCATCCTGACATCGTACATGCTTACGCGGTTGCGCGCGCTTGTGTGGCTGATGGTTTGTAGGTAGCCGAGGGCTGATGACGGACGATGGTTGCCGGCACAACTGCCTCCGGTAGTACCCGAGCGCAGTGCCAGCAACCTCGTGTCGCGCGGCAATCTGGCGGGCTTCGTACTCACATGTCCCTGGCTGGCGCCGGTGGTCGATAGCCCAAGACTGCTGTGCGGACGCCGAGCCGAACGAGCCACTGCTGCACCGACTTCGCCGTGAACTCGGCACCGTTGTCGCTGCGAAGGTGCCGCGGAACGCCACGTTCCGCGAACAGCCGTGACAGACGGTGCAACACGTCGTCGCCGTTCAGCCGACCCGATCCCGGAGTCCACACCAGCCTCAGAACCGGTCCGACGACACGAGGGCAGATCATATCGTAGCCCGCGGCCACTCACGACAGCAACAAAGAGACGCCGATCGGCAACTCGCGCGTTCCTACCGCGCTTGGTGTCGACCGAATTGGAGCGACGCACGCCGCGCCGCCGATCGACGTCGTGAAAGACACGGGCGAATCGGGCTACGGACAGTTACAGACGCCAGCTGCGGCGCAGATAATGAGCCGCTCCAGATCGGCACTGGTGATGAAGCCGTCGCAATCGACGTCGGCATTGTACCAATCGCAAGTCGGGTACCTCGCGAGGTAGAACTCCTCGCCGGCGATCGCAAGATCGAACGTTTCGACGTCCAGCTGATCGATCAAGCCGTCGCAGTTGATGTCGCCGAGGCGCGCGATCGGATCACACTCATCGGGTACCTGGTTGCCGTTGTCGTCCTGGGATGTGCCGTCAAGTAGATCACACACATCCGGGCGGCCATTGCTGTTGCAGTCGCTATCCGGCAGGCACCACCAGGCTCCGACCATGCTTGCTTCGCGCGGCGCCGTGACCATGACGAACCTCCCGGTCGCCGAGTGGCGGTCCAGCCCGGACGCGCGCGCGATGATCGGCTGATCGAGTAGCACCTCGACGGCGCCTGCTGGTGTGATGCGGATGACGCGGCCGCTGTCCGTTGCACATACATAGTGACCCGTTCGATGATCGCGGGCAATCGCTCGGAGCCTGCTCATGTCCGTCAGGTCGGCGAGTTCGGAGACCGCCCCCGCTAGTGACACCCGAAACAACCGTTGCGCCCGCGCATCCGCGCAAATCAGGGAGTCGGAGGTCGCTTCATACAGCAGCGTCCCCGGCGCAATGAACGGCGCACCGCTGGCGATCGTTTGAAGAGTGCCGTCGGGCAGGAGTTCATCGACGCTAGCGCCCGTAACCCGTGACACGAAGATGCGTCCCTGCTGCGGTTCGATCGCGATGCCGACAACTTGCTCGCCGGGCAGCTCGACGACCGTCGTCACGCCACCGAGGGCGTCCACACGAAGGATCCTGGTCGTGGGAAGCAGATACGACGAGATGAGTAAATCACCGGTAAGCGGATCTTGGGCTGTAGCCAGCGGGGAATCGATGGCACCGGTCACGGCACTGGTCGTTCCATCCGTTTGCAACCGCATGACGCGTTCGCGCTCCAGCACGAACATGTCGGTGGAGAATTGGTCACTGACGACGTGCGTCGGCCCCTTGAGCGGATCGCCAACCAAGATTGCATCCAGTAACCGCCCGGCCATGTTGCATTCATCGGGCCTGCCGTCCGGCTCACAATCCATGCTGGTGCCATCGGCGATATCGCACTCATCCGGGATATCGTTCAGATTGCAGTCCTCACTCGTGCCGACGTCGATATCGCACTCGTCCGGGATATCATTCAGGTTGCAATCCAGGCTCGCGCCATTGGCGAGATCGCATTCGTCGGGGATACCGTTTCCGTTGCAATCCAGGCTGGTTCCGCGGTCGAGGTCGCATTGGTCGTGAAGGCCGTTACCGTTGCAATCCAGCTCGCACTCGTCAGGTATGCCATTCCCGTTGCAGTCAAAGCTGGTCCGCTGGGCCAGATCACACGTATCGGGAATTCCGTTCGCGTTGCAGTCGAGCGCCAGTCCGAGCGCAAGGACACATACATCACCGTCGCCATCAGCGTCACAATCCGCTTGATCGGGGTTGGCATGGTCCGGGCAGTTATCGCAACTGTCGAACACGCCGTCACCGTCGGAATCGACCTCGTTGCCGGGACCACCCAGACGGACCCGCTTAACAATGGTGGTCTTCTGACCCAGGATGTCCGTCGCTGTCACTTCGATTTTGCCAGGAGTGCCCGGCGCGACGAGGGTCGTGAGCGTCCAGCCGAGACTGAGAACTCCCGGCTGCCAGGGGTAAGTATCCTCGAAGACAACGACATCGTCGGCCAAGACGCGCATGTCCAGCCCGTCCACGCCGTAGTCATCGTTGACCTGCACGCGAACGCTCGAAACGCCGTACGGGATCACGGCACACGCTGCGGGCTCGAGGATAACGACTTTCGGAGCCGCATCCGGAACGCTGAATTGAGCCAGCTTTCGATTCATTCCCAGGTAGAGTCGACCGCGATCATTCGTAGCGATCCCCAACGAATGTTCGAGGAAACGTATCCCCGAATCGTCCTCCCAAGCACCCCATTCATAGAGGAATGCTCCGTCCAGCGTAAAGGTCTGAACGCGTCGATTCGCTGAGTCGGTGACGTGCACGACCTCGTACGTGTCGTCAATAGCGATTCCGAATGGGTAAGCGAACGAACCTGCGGATCGACCGAAACCGCCCCAGGACAATTCAGGTACATAGGCGCCGCCGTCCAGACGCCATCGCTGGATCCGGTGGTTCTCGCAGTCCACGACATAGACATTGCCGTCGGCGTCCACGTCGATCCCCTGCGGGAAGCGGAACCGTCCCTCGCCCGAGCCGTATCCCCCGAACGACACGAGGAACTCCGGACGATCGTTTCTCTGCTTGTACTGCTTCCGTACGTTCCGCAGGAACCTTTCCTGGCGGGTCGCCGGGAGCACGGCGAAACTCGGCTGCCCCTCGAGAAACCGAATGACGCCACCTTCGAGGTCGTCGCTTGCCCACAGAACCTTCGTAGGATCGTCATCGACGGCGAGAAATCCGATCGCCACCAGGTCGTTCACGAGCTGTTCGATCTCGTCGTGCCAGGCGGAGGGGATCCCGGTCGCAAAAAGCCCGTCGCGATCGAAGGGTACAAGATTGTCGACGAGGTTCTCGATGTCATACACCATCACGGTCGCGGGAATCGCGTTGACCACATATAGCAGCCCGCGCGATTCGTCGACGGCCACGTCCGCGGGCCATGAGAAGCTACCGAAAATCTGGCTGTAGTAGGTACGGTTGAAATACTCCGGTACCGAATAACCGATGAAGCCCGCCGCCTGATACCCGATGCTCTCGTATCGACGAGTGGTTTCCCAAACCTGAACCTTGCCTCCCGTCGAGAGCCCGCCTTGTCCGGTCAGTGCTATCCGGTCAGCGACGTAGACCTTGCCGCGCCGGTTGTCCACGGCGGCCCCGCCGGGCAGGTCGAAGAAGTCCCAATGCAATCCCCACTGGTGATTGTCTTCCCATGTATCTCCGTTAGGCGAATGAACGATCAAAGAGGTGTTGGCATACCGACCCGTGTAGACATAGCCGTCAGCATCGATGCCCATGCTCGCCGGCAGCCCGGCATGGTAGGCCTGCCCCTCGTCGGGATCGCTTGCGCCGGGAGGCGCTTCGTTACTCACCTCGCGACGATACTCCAACATCGTCGGGTCCAGCACCACCGGATCCGACGGCGCTGCGACGTTGATCGGCGTTTCGGAGTTCCAGAATCGAGATTGCGTCGAAATGGCGCAAAGACGTTGACCGTCACCGGGAACGTCGGCAACCACGAACAGCACCGGCACGTTAGAACCTACGAAATCAAGCGCCGCCAACGTAAGGCGGTACTCCGTGTCCTGGTAGATCCGGTGCGCCGATCCCCAGATCTCTTGATTGGCCTTTCGCTTTCGCAGCATGATCGTATGCGGATCTTCCATCGTCACGAGCCAGAGCGCTCCGTCCGGCGCTCGGCTCACGCAATAACTCGTCGCAGGCGCAATCGCGGTTTCCGGCGTAAAAGTCTCGGTGACGTCATCGTAGATCGTCTGCAGCACCTGACCACCATGACGCGTGAAGATGGCCACCTTGCCGGATGCCCAGTCGATCTGCCTGCGAGTGCCCGACCACGAACCGGCGCGAACGGCTGCGAAGTCGTAGCTCCCAGCGGTTTGCCACCCTGTATCACTCCACCAATCCCATGCCGGCGCGCCAGGGCCAGACGACCGAAATCGACCGGCGGTCGCTGTCGAGTTGGCGGTGAACGTGACCAGATAACGATCCGTCCCATCAATGTGCGTGATGACGGGACCGCTCTGGTTGTTCTCGTCCCAGGGCGCGTTGGCATCGAACAGGAGCGTTGCGCGCTGACAGGACGCGCTTTCGTCGGGGCCCCAGTCGCCGTCATCGTAGACGGTAAAGCCGGGATCGTTACAGGCAATCGGATCTACGGGATCGCTGGCCGTCGAGTCCCGCGTCCAGCGCCGCCACGCAGGGGCACCGTCGACGTCGGTAAACAACGCCGCGGTGAGCTTGGCGTTGAACTGGTTTCCCGGACCGACACGCTGCACGGCGACTCCGGTCCCGGTCGCCGGGTCGAAATCGAAGGTCCCAACGATGTGCGGCCAACCTCGAATGACCGGCGACAGGCTGTTGGGCGCATAGTTTGCGCCGCCACCCCACTGCTCAAAATCGTCGCCATCAAATCGAAAACTCGTGATGAACCCGTGCGCGTTAAAGGTGATCGGACCGGAGCGCGTCGCACACCGACCTGCGACGCCGAAGAGTTCGCCGGGCCGCGACGGACGTTCGTACACCCAGACCTGGCCGTAGCTCCCAAAGGCCCGGGACACCGAGATCGGCAAGAGATCGGCAGCATTCGACCAGGTCGGCGCACTCCAGATCTCCCAGCGCCGATCGGCACTGAGCCGCCCGGCGACGAAGTCGTTGCCCGACATCCGAAAGAAGAACAACAACTCGCCAGTGCTCAGACGACAGGTCCGCACGTCGTTTGCACTTGGAATGCCTGCGCCAGCATCGACGTAGTTCCCATCGTTGACCTTCTCCCATGGCACCATTTGTGCCGGAACAATGAAACCGGAGCTTCCGCCGGGCGTCACTCCCTGACCGTGAACCCATCTCGGAGCGACAATGAACACAAACAAGAAAACGGACCAGGCAACCCAAGACTTGATGCAGACAGGACGTAGCGCCGGCGCGCCCCATGCACGACTCATTGCATTACTCCGGGCCGGCAGAAGAAGTGAACCGAGGGTATCAGTCGCCATCGCTTGCCGGCAAATCACGACGGTGACTGAACGTAGGCTGTGTTGCGGACTATAGCCCAAGGCCATAACCATGTGTCAACAGGCAAGTTGCGTTTTGCACACAGCGCCGGTTCCCTGGAGAAAGTTCCGAACGAGTGTGCTAGCCGCGGAGGTTGCAAGGGGCGGAAAGTCAGAGAGTCGGGGTCGGAACTGGGCGGAAAATGGCCTGTTCGGAGCGGGGCCCCGCGACGTGATTCCAAAACAGAGAGCGCTGGCTGCGCGGGTCGGATTCGCCGTAACGGTTTGGTGGCAACGGGACATGGCGAGCGAAGGCCGGTGGGCCTGCGGCTCTCTCGCTGTAAATAAACGGGTCCGTCTCGTTGTGAGACGGACCGTTGAAGCTCCCCGATCCGAACGCGTTTCAAACGTTTCTTTCCCTCGCGGCCGCGGTTCGAGGATCTCGATGCGGTAAACACCAGGGCTTGGCGGCGCGCAACCTTCCGCCAATTCACCGATCGTCATGTGAGTACGCTCTCCCCCCAACCATGCGCTGGCTCCTACACTCCCTCGCTCTTGGTCCTTGTGCTGCGATTCGGTTACCACAGGTTCAACGACGTTGATATCGCGGATCTAGGGCGCCCCAAGTACAACTCGAGCAAGCGTGCTATTGCCTTGTCCGCCGGTTGCGATTCGCATTCCTTGAAAGTTTGAAGGTAGTTGTAGCATTTGATCCTTGACGAACGAATTTCCTAATAGTATCTGACGGGAATCATCGGGAATGGCTGCGTTCTAGCGCATCGTCTTTTGTTGTGCCACCACGCTGCGCTCGTCCCCTTCATGCGAGCAGCGCATTTGGTCAGCCGATCATGAGATCGACAACATGCGGAACACACGAACACAAAGCTATTGTTTGTTCATCGTCACGTTCAGCTATGCCTTGATGGCCGCCGGCTGCGGGCCACCGGCGCTCAGCGTGCCGAACTCGATCTCCATTCCCGTCGGAAGTTATGGGCAGCTTCTGGAGGCCATCGAATCCGTTGCAATCGCGGGGGAAGCTGAGCTGAATGCACTCGACAAGCGCATCCAGGTTAGCGATCAGAACGTGGACCTGGCAATCGCAGCCGGGACCAAGGTGACCATTAAGAAACTGTCGTCGAACTTGGTCACCGACGGCGCTCCGCAGAAGATTCAGTTTTCGATCGACGCGTTGGATCTGACGTTCGATCCGCCGCTGACGATCGGCTGCGGAGCGGCGTCTCTCAAACTCGATCACTTGATCAAGAAGGATGATGACGGCAACGTCGAAGCCCGGATTCGTCTCGGTCTGGCCGAGTCGTTCGGCCGCGTACTGACGTTGCTGGCGCTGCGGCCGTGGCCCGCGCCCGATTCGTTCGACGCGGATCGTCTTTTGGCGGCGATTACGGTGAGCAGCCTCGACGTCAAGCTGCGCAGCGGCGCGGTGCTGGGGGATACGGAAGCGCCCGCGGGCGTAGCGCTTCGATTGCCCCAGGGCGCAACGGGTCATCTGGCGACAATCGGCGAGATTCGATTGCCACTGACCGCTGCGTCAGGGTCGGCGGCCACGGTTGAGATTACAGCACCTTCCGCCAGTGTGCGTGTTGCCGGAAACGCCGTTGTCCTGGGGCCGACGGACGGCCGACTGACCTTGCCACGCGATCCGAAGCAACGTGTCGGCGGAACGATTCGCACACGATTGCGCGGCGCGCCGATCGCCGCCGAACTAGCGCCGTTGTTGCAAGGCTTGAAAGTCGGGGCGATCAGAGTCCATAGCGTAGAGGTGGTTCGCGCGGATGATGTGGAGATCAACGTCGATCTCGATCGGCAACGCTTGTCGGCTCAGACGGAGCCGTTCGTGTTTCGGCTAACGGGACAATCCGATCGGGGTCATGGGCTGGATCTTACGGCGACGCTCGGAGCACGGCCGATAGAGGTTGATCTATCGCAGAGCGCCCCGACCGCCAGCATCGCGCTTCCCATTCGGCTCCAAAGCGGCGTACGCCTGGGTGTCATGACCGCGACCGCCAAGAAGAAGATCGCGTTCGTCAGGGTGACGATCGTGAAACCGGTGGTGATCGAACCCTTCGATGTCTCGATGACCATCGATCTGGCGGCCAAGCTCCAAGGGAGGCAAGCGGTCCTGACGTACAACGGGTGGAGGAATCCGAGCGGTTCCATTCGCGTCGGCGCGATCGGCGACGGGCCGAACGCCTGGGGGACCATCAATCCATTCACGGCCGATCCGATACAGCTGCGTGTCAACTACATCGGTAAAACAGTCTCGGCCCGCAACCCGATCCCCGGTGCACTGAACCAGTTTCGGGGACGGACCATGAGCGTTCCGCTCAACAGGTGACGCGAGAAAGGAGGCTGGGCATGTCGGAGGGAGCGCTGCAATTGGACCCGGCGTCTGCGGAGCGCGTTCGAGACTACTACACATCCTCTGTGCGCGCGAGCCGCCTTGCGCAGGCGACGTTATTGCTGTTTTGCGTGTTCTACATCATCGCGACCGGATCAGCCGATGGCGCCAAAGCGATGACCAAGACCTTTGGTAGTTTGTTCGGATCGCCAGCGGTAGACAACCTGAAGCAGTTCTTTCGACTGATGCCGATCGCGTTCTTCGTCTACGGCTTCTTTGTGTTTATCGCACATGCACGCCGCCTCTGGTATCGGCGCATATGGCGCACCTGGCTGGAAAGCGACGCGAACAGCGAACCGAGCGCTGCAGAAGTGGACTGGTCCGCCGACGTCTCGTACGCCGTCGGCGCACCACGGTGGGCGTCCAAGGTCAGGATCGTCCTCCTGCTAGTCGTGCTGGCCGCGCCCATGGTCGTCTACGGCCTCGGTATCTATAACGTGTTATGGCGTGAGCGCATCCCCGCGGACGGCGTCGCGGGAATGCACGAGTATCGGTTCTTTCAATGGTCCCTCGCAATACTGTATCTCGTGGGGGCGGCCTTGACGGCCTGGAGCGATTGGCGAACTTCGAAGGACGTCGATCAGCAGCCATCGAACTCCCAAGATGTAGGGGGCGAGTCGCCGAAGCCTGTGGACGCTGCTGGCGGACCGGGTTCGGTCGAAGCGGCCCCCAAAGCGACGTCCAAGATTCCGAAAACTTCTTCCACCCGTAGAAGGTCTGCTCGCTAATCTGCATCTTCCGGCAGACCTCGGTCACCGCAATGCCGCTCTCGGCTTGTCGCAGCGCAAATGTAAGCTGCTCTTCCGTAAACCGCTTCTTCTTCATCATTCAGCCTCCTGCCGAAGACCAAACAATAACCAAGCGATCGCCCCTCCAACCGAACCAGGAACCAGGTTCAGGCGCATCTAATTGGAGCGGCAAGCTCATTGCTGTAGCTGTACGTAAGTTGGCCCACATTGCGCCTGTTGGGCGCGATCATGTATCGTCAATGAGTGACGAAAAAAGAAGACTCGTGCACTGCTTCATTCCAGCGAGCTAGAACCGTTTGCGTGTAAGATTGAAGTACCAGACAGGCGTGGATTAGGCGGAAACTGCCCGGTCATCGTGAGAATTATGTTGCCCGGGTTGGTGCACTTGTTAAGGACCCGCCATGGCGGAATCACATGACTCGCCCGACAAGCCGGCGGACAATGACACGATCACGTCGATGCTCGGCGCGGCGCGAGGACGGCCTGGGGCAGGCAATGCGCTGATGCAGGCCGTCTATGAACAGCTTCGGCGCGCGGCACAGAGGCAGATGAACAACGAGCGGTGCGATCACACGTTGTCGGCAACCGCGCTTGTTCACGAGGCGTACTTGCGGCTCACCGGCGCGCGTGAGGTCCCTTGGGCAGGACGCGCCCAATTCTATGCTGCGGCAGCGGAGGCAATGCGGCGGATCCTGATCGATCATGCACGCTCCAAACACGGGCGAGGAGAGTCGGGCCGAGCGTCGCGCCAACGGGCCCTGGCCCTTTCCGGCCTGGGTTCGGTCCAAATCCACGAAGATTCTGACGGATTGTTGGCCCTCGATGAAGCGCTGATCCGCTTGGAGGGTATAGATACGCAGGCAGGGGCCGTCGTTCGCCTGCGATTCTATGCAGGATTGGACATTGAGCAAACAGCCAAGACGTTGGGAGTTTCTCCGCGCACGGTTAAACGCGATTGGCAGTTCGCGCGCGGTTGGCTGCGCAACGAGTTGGAACGATGAAGGCACAGAAGGCCGGAACTCGTTACCTGGTAGGTTACGGATCATGCCGGAGCTTGATCAAATTCGCGCAGTGTTTAACGAGGCTGCAGAACTCAGTGGCGATCGTCGGCGTGAATACCTCGATGGCGCTTGCAAGAACCAGCCAGAGCTGCGCGATCGCGTCGAGGCACTCCTGACCGCAGCGGAAAAGGAAGATGACTTCCTCGCCTCACCGACCGATGTCGCGGCATTTTCGTCGACGACGCCCGTCACATCCTTGACCGAGCGTCCAGGCACGCAAATCGGTCCGTACAAACTGCTTCAGACCATCGGCGAAGGGGGTTTCGGTACCGTCTTCATGGCGGAACAAGAGCGGCCGATCCGCCGGCGTGTGGCGTTGAAGATCATCAAGCTTGGAATGGACACCAAGGCGATTGTCGCACGGTTCGAGGCCGAACGACAGGCATTGGCAATGATGGACCACCCGAGCATCGCCACGGTGCTCGACGCCGGTGCGACCGACACGGGCCGTCCCTACTTTGTGATGGAGTTGGTGCACGGCGTCCCGATCACGACGTTCTGCGATGAGCGCCGCTTGCCGATTGTCGAACGACTGGAGCTGTTCGAGCAGGTTTGCCACGCCGTTCAGCACGCGCATACCAAGGGTATCATCCACCGCGACCTGAAACCGAGCAACATCCTGGTCACGGTCGTCGCTGGTGACCGCCCCCTACCCAAGGTGATCGATTTCGGAATCGCCAAGGCGACGAATGCCTCGCTGACCGAGCAAACGCTCTTCACGGAGCATCGCGCGTTTATCGGCACCCCGGAGTACATGAGCCCGGAGCAGGCGCTCGCTGCCCTCGATGTCGACATGCGGACCGATGTCTACAGTCTCGGCGTAATTCTGTATGAGCTTCTGACCGGCACGACTCCGTTCGAGCGGTCGCAGCTGCGGCGCGCCGCCCTGATCGAGATGCAGCGGATTCTGCGCGATGTCGAGCCGCCCATACCCAGTACGCGCCTATCGCAGTCCGGCCAGACGCTGCCTTCCATCGCGGCGAGCCGGCATTGCGATTCGCGTAGACTCGATGCAATCGTGCGAGGCGACCTTGACTGGATTGCCATGAAGGCGCTCGACAAAGATCCGCGCCGGCGCTACGAGACCACAAATGACTTGAGCGGTGACGTTCGTCGGTTTCTACAGGGAAAAGCAGTACATGCAGCCCCACCGTCAGCCGTTTATCGCTTTCAGAAGCTATTTCGACGCCATCGTGGGAAGTTCCTGCTCGGCGGCGCGGCCGCGATGGCCGTGCTGTTGCTATCGGTGGTCGCGTCAATCGGGTGGTCCCGGGCGACGCGCGCGTGGGAGCGCGCCGCGCGCGAACGTTCGGAGAAGGAGACAGCGCTGCTCGAAGCGCGGGAACATTCGCGACAAGCGCGGGCGGCTGAAGCAGCTGCGGAGTCGGCTCGTCTGGCTACGGTACGCGAGAAGGAGAACGCTGAAGAGGAAGCATACCTCGCAACCATCGTGGCGGCGGACACTTCACTGTTGTTGGATGAACCCCAGCGCGTCCGCGACTGGATCGAGGCTGCGCCAGCGCTGGCGCGCGGCTGGGAATGGTCCTATCTGCGCGCCCGCGCGGACTCCAGCCTCTGGTCGGCGGTCGCGCATCGAGCTGGCGTGAACGCAATCGCCGTCAGTCCGGACGGCTCACGCGTGTTGACGGGTGGGTCGGACTACTCGGTCGCCGTGCTGGACGCGCGATCCGGGGTACGCACGTTTTCCTATCTAGGGCATGCGGGGCCCGTGCGGACCGTTTCTATCAGCCCCGACGGAATGCGCGTGGTCAGCACGTCGAGCGAAGCCGCACGCGTCTGGGACCTGCTCACGGGAGATGACCTGCGCATACTCCCGGCAGTTCGGAATGCAACAATGCGCGCGGCGGAGTTCACGCCCGATGGGCGCAGTATCGTCGTGGCCACTTCGGACGGCACGATCCATGTGTGGGATGCGGAATCGTTCCAACTGCATACCGCGTTTCCCACACACAATTCCGAAATCAACGACATGGCCGTAAGCGCCGATCTGCTTGCGACTGCCTCCTGTGACGGTACGGCCCGTGTTTGGCGCCTGCCCGAGGGCGCGCCGGTCGCCACATTCGCCCGTCACAAACGCGCGGTTCGCTGCGTGCGTCTTTCGCCGGACGGCAAACAGGCGGTCAGTACGGCCGACTCCGAACCAGCCTGGCTGTGGGACGCGCAAACGGGCATGGGAATCGTGATGCTGGATGACGATGCAAACCGAATCACGTCTGTCGCCTTCAGTCCAGACGGAAAGCACATCGCCGCTACCGCGGGCGCGCGCGTGCTGCTGCTGGATATCACCACCGGACAACGACAACGCTGGCTTCGCGGGCACACGGACGTGGCGCAGATCTGTGCGATCTCGGCGGACAATCGGCGTATGTACTCCGGCGCCCGCGACGGGGCCGTCCTTGCGTGGGATGCGTCGACAAAGCAGTACCTGGAACGCATTTCGGCCTCACGCGCCGCTGATTGTCCCAATATGTGGAGCCCCGACGGCGAGCACGTCGTCGTCTGTCCGGCGAACCACGCGGCGGCGGTCTGGCACCTGCCGACCGGTCGGTGTTTGCTGGTCTGTGGAGATCGAGCGGATTCGGCCTCGTACGCCTGGTTCACACCCGACGGGTCGCGGATTGTCACGCAGTCGGAGGATGAGGGCGGCGCCGTATGGGACGCAGAGACCGGCGAAAAACTGCTGACGCTGATCCCACCGAGCGAGATGGCGGGGCTCCACGCCGCGACACTGATCCATGCCAGAATCAGCTACAGCGCAGATGGCATGCGCCTGATCGCCCCAGGCGAGGGAAACACGACCGAAGTCTGGGATCGAACGACCGGTCGCCGCGTCGCGATTCTCGAAGGACATACTGCCAGCGTCAACTACGCGACCTTCAGCCCGGACGGCGTCTTTATGCTGACCGTCTCGGATGACCGGACGGCGACCCTCTGGAACGCGTCTACGCTCCAGTCGATTCGCACGCTAAGTGGACATGAAGATGCCGTCCACGATACCAAGTTCGGCCTCGGCGGAAAGCAGATCGCAACGTTCTCTCGAGATCGGACGATTCGCGTCTGGAACACGGATGACGGTCGACTGGCGAGTACAATTTATGTCGGTCCGCAATCACAGCGGATCGAAGCAGAGCCGACCAGAGCACCCGACGCAAACAACGCCCGGCCCGAAGACGCGATCTTCAGCCCGGACGAATCGCGGCTGCTGGTACCGATGCCGACAGGCGAATGGATGGTGTGGGACATTCAAGGCGCCAGTGAAGTGTGCCGGATCCGACAACGGCGCGGCCGTCACGACGCGATCGCCTTCAGCCCCGACAACCATCGTATTGTGTTCGGCTCGGGCAATGCGCTCGCGGTCGTGTTGGATGCGGAATCCGGTCGCGAGCTGCTCTCCCTGCGCGGACACTCGGAGCAGGTCGTTTCCTGCAGTTTTAGCCCGGATGGTACCTGGGTGGTCACGTCGGCGTCGAACGGTGAGTTACGCATATGGGACAGCGTACCAGTGAATACACGAATCAAGCAGTGGGACCAGGCGCGCGAAACAGAGGCGACGGTCCGAGCGTACGTTGAGCAGATGATGAACGGAAAGGACGTGGCGGCCGTCCGCGACGCGATTGCTGCAGACCGCACGCTGCGGCGCGAACAGCGCTCGGCCGCACAGGCCCTCGTGACGGATGCGGTTCTGCGGGAAGCGGCCAATGCGGCCGGATTGAATGACGCAGTCAATACGGCAAACGACACACTAAGCGACGAGCGCGCTGCCGGCCTGGTGAACGAAGCGCGCGCTCGTGTCAGGCAGAATCCCAACGACGGCGAACTCGTGCACACGCTCGGTGTGGCGCTCTACCGGGCGCACAGGTTCGCCGAGGCGATCAGTGCATTTCATCGTTCAGAAGCGCTGATCGCCGCGCAAACTGAGGATGATCCGGCGGAACCGCAGATGCCGGACAACTGGGCGTACATCGTGATGGCGCACGCCGAGCAGGGCGAAGTTTTGAAAGCGCGGGCAGGCCTGAAAGTGCTACGAAAGCTGGTCCTCGCCGCTCATGCGTCTCACCCCAGGTGCCGGGATTTGCTGCGAACGGCAGAAACCGCGATCGAAAACCCCCACCAACCGAAGAGGGCGACACGGTAGATCGCACGAACCTTCTATCGTTCTGGAGACCGTTGATGCGATTCGGACGGAGCATGAATATCACAATCGCTCGGCTGCGTTGCGCGGCACTAGGCCTAGGGCTTATCCTCGGTGGGAGCGACCACGGCACCCGCGCCGGCGAACCGCGCAATGAATTCCCATTGGACTGGTACTTCTCGGACCAGTTCCTCGTGCGGCGACTTCAAGGGCAGCCAGCACCTGAGCTAAACACCCAGGCGTGGATCGGAGCGCCACAGGAACTGGAGAAGCTGCGCGGCCGCATTGTCGTGCTCGATTTCTGGGCGGCGTGGTGCGCGCCTTGCATCGCCGCGCTCAACGTGGATGCGAGCCTCGTGCGTCAATACGCCGATCGCGGCGTGACGCTCATCGGCGTGCATGACTCGAACCGAGCGTGGGACAAGGCGCAGCGCGAAGCCGAAAGACGGCAGATCCGCTACTCGATCGCCCTCGACTCGTCGGACGAGCAGGACAACACGGCTCGACGCTACAAACTGGAGGCGTGGCCGACCTATGTCGTGATCGATCGTCGGGGAATTGTCCGGGCGGCAGGGCTACGTCCGGAGAAAGTCGCGGACGTGATTGAGCGAATCCTGAAGGACCCCATCGAGGAAACGGCCTCGTTTCCGCCTGAGTTCTTTCTCGGCGGAGTAACACGCGACCCGGGCCTGCGCGCAACGGAGGGGAGCGCTGTTTCCGTGATGACGACCGACGAGTGCCTCGGGCCACGGCCAGACCCGTCATTGTCATCCGGCAGCGTCACCGTGTTGCATTTCTGGTCGACGAGCAACGTCTACTCAATTCGCGCGCTGGACGAATTGCGCGCGCTCGAACCAGAACTGATTCAGCGCGGCGCACGTCTGATCGCCGTCTGCGACAATCGCGACGATTGGGCCGAGGTACGGACGCTCGCCGCCGAAGGAAACTGGAGTAGCACGATCGTGCGCGACGCCGATCCACCCGGCGACCGGCGCACCCCTGGCGGACTGACGATGGCGGCGTTCAACATTCGATTCGTCCCCATCACCGTGATCGTCGATGCACATGGAGTCGTTCGTGCAGCCGGTGTGCGAGCGACACGGGTTGTGGATGTCGTCGACCGGATCGTCAACCCGCCCGTGGAAAACGATGAGCGAGCTCCTCGTAATGGAAGTAAGTAGACAGCGAATATCCGTCCCTTTTTTCGAGGTCGACGCATGGACAGAAACGCGAACGTGCACGAGCCGGAGAGTGTTACCGTCGCACCGGACGAGAACGACACCATGGAGCGCTTCGGCAAAGCGGTGAGTCGCCACGTCGCGCGCACCGTCGTCGGCCAGCAGGAGGTTGTCGAGCGTGTGCTGATCGCATTGCTGACAGGGGGACACCTGTTGCTGGAAGGTGTCCCCGGGATTGCCAAGACCCTGCTGGTTCACAGCGTCGCACATGCAATCTCGCTGCAGTTCAAGCGCGTTCAATTCACAATCGACCTGTTACCGTCGGACATCGTCGGCGGCGAAGTCCTCGACCAGGGCACCGGCGCGTTCCGCATACACGAGGGCCCCGTCTTCACCAATCTGCTGTTGGCTGACGAGATCAACCGTGCCTCGCCAAAAGTGCAGTCGGCGCTGCTGGAAGCAATGCAGGAGCGCCGCGTATCGATCGGTGATGTTACGTACGACCTGCCGACGCCGTTCGTCGTGATCGCCACGCAGAATCCTGTGGAACAAGCGGGTACATTCGAATTACCTGAAGCCCAGCTCGACCGCTTTCTGCTGCGGCATCGACTGACATATCCATCGCCTGAGGACGAGGCCGAAATCGTGCGGCGCAGCGCTGCACTGAAGCTTAGGCATCGCGGAGAAGGCGCAGTGCCGATGTCGGCCTTTGATATGATCGAGAACGAAGGGCAACTGCAGCTAGCGGATCTGACCCGCGCGATGCAGGACGTCCAGCAGATCCACGTCAGCGACGTCTTCGTCCGTGACTGTGTCGAGTTGGTCAACCTGACGCGAAATGATGAGCGCATCGAGCTGGGGTGCAGTCCGCGCGCGGCGATCGCACTGGTGACCGCAGCGCGGGCCCGCGCGATGCTCCACGGGCGGAAGTACGTAATCCCGGAAGATATCTTCGCCCTCGCCGAAGATGCGCTGCTGCACCGTATGCGACTGCGGTACGAGGCGCTGGCGCAGGGGCTGCGCCCGGAAAGCGTGTTGCGGGACATTCTCGACCGTTTGACATGAGCGCAAGTGAAGGGACCCGAACGCGGAGGCGCACGATGAGCACGTGGACGCATACCCCCCTCGGTTCGCCGCGCGAACTGGCCGACGAGGACTTCGAGCTGATCGTCCGCCGAATCGCCGCCGACGTCGGTTTCGGAAGTCACGTTTCGCTGTTTGTCGGGCAGGGATTGGAGTACGCTTCATCGCGCCCCTACCAGCCCGGCGACCCGCGACGCGCGCTTGACTGGCGCCTGACGGGGCGAAGCGGAAAACCGTTCGTCAAGCAATACGAGGTGCTGCGCCGGCTCCCTACGTACATCGTTGTCGACACGTCGGCTTCGATGATGGTGACATCCATGCCGACGCGCAAGTTCGACCTGGCCGTCTGGATTGCGGCAGCCACCGGACTGATTTGTCTGCGCCACATGAACCCGGTGTCGCTGCTTGGTCATAGCGATCATCCGCCGCAGCCCGGCTTGCGCCGTCCCGATTTATGGCTTGCGCTCGATGCACTTCGACGGCGCCCGTCGGCGAGCTCTGGCCTGCACGTCGCCGTCAATCGAATTGAAGCATCGGCCTTCTCCACAAGCCTCGTGGTCGTGCTGAGCGACTTCCACGATCCGGATGCGGCACGGAGTCTTGTGCGTTGCGCGCTGCGGCATGACTGCGTTGCGATTCGACTGTTCGATCCGGCCGAACAGGGTCGACTGCGCGCCGGCTTCTTTCGCGGCCGCGAATCAGAAAGCGGCGCTGCGTTCATCGGGTATGGCCGGACGAACTGGCCCGCACATACCGCCGCGCACGATGAGCTGCTGGCAGCCGGGATTGATGTGCTGACGGTGCGCACCGACGAGCGCCCCCTCGCCCCCATTCGCCGTTTCCTCAAGTCGCGCGGCGGGTTCACGAGGAGGTGCCGATGATGATCCACTATGGCGCTCTCGCGGTCCTTTTACTTGCAACATGGGTCGCCGCCCGCGCCGACCAGGACATCACCGCCGCGCGCGGCCTAGAATCGAGCATCACGGTGCCCGCGAACATGGGGACGCTGCGCGCCCGGCCGGTACAAGCCCCCTCCTCGGCACTGCTCGTTCGCGTGTCGCACGACCCCAACGGTAGCCCGCAACGGATCCTGTTCATTGGACTTGTCCCGGGACGTTACGACCTACGGGATTACGTTGAACGCGCTGACGGACGACCGGCCGAGCATCTCCCGTCGATGCCGGTCCGGGTCGTGTCGTTGCTTGATCCAGGAAATGCCGGAGCGTTGCAATCAACGAAGCTGCCCGATCCACATCTCCGCACCGGCTACGCCCTTGCGATGACGTTTCTTGGAGTCGCTTGGCTCGCCGTCCCATTGATCGTCGCGGCCCGCCGGTATTGGCCGCGCCGCTTGAATGATGCGGTACAGCCGCCCGAAGAGAGGCCGTGCCGACCGCTCGACGAGGCGCGGTTGCTTCTGAAGAAGGGATGCCACGCTGCGTTGGATACCGACGAACTTGCTCGATTGGAACTCCAGTTCCTTCGCGTGCTGGCCCAACATCCGGACGTGCGGCAGGCGCTGCCGCCGGAGGACCGTGCCGGCCAGATTCGCGCGCTGCGCGTGCATCCACGCACGCGGGACGTACTGTTGGCACTGGAATCGTGGCTGCACGCCGGTTCGCAGCAGGATGTGGCCGTCGCGCCGACCGACGCGTTGTTTCGCTGGCTCGACGACCTCGCGACGACCGACACGACATCGGTGAATGAAACGCCGTCACCCACCGCCCAAGGGTAATTGCCATGATGCTACCGGACAGTTTCGTACATCCCTGGGTTCTCATGCTGCTGGTGGTTCCGGTGGCGCTCGTGCTCTTCGGGCGGACGGGCCGGCCCTTGACGCTGCCGTTCGATCATCGCCCGCACCGGAGACGTCGCTGGCTGCGCTGGGGCCTGGCGGCAACGTCGACGCTTCCGGCGATCCTGCTGGCCCTCGCGATCATCCTGCTCGCCCGTCCACAGCGATTGCAGCAACCGCGCGCGCTCCGTTCGGTGACGAATATCCAGATCTGCCTCGATGTCTCGGGCAGCATGGGGTTCTTCAGCGGCCGCCGCTACCAACTCGCCGCCCGGGCGATCGAGAACTTCACGCGCGCTCGCGAAGGCGATGCGATGGGCTTGACATTGTTCGGAGGCGAACAAGTGCGCTGGATTCCGCTGACCAAGGACCTGCAGGCGATCCGCAACGCGCTGCCCTTCGCCAATCCGGATCAGCAGCCGGAGCACATGCAGAGCACGGCGATTGCCGCATGCCTGCGGTTTGTTTGCAGGAACATCGAAGCGGAGGCGCTCGAGGGTGATCGTCTGATCATCCTGGTCTCCGACGGCGAAAGCCCCGATATGCAAGGTGGCCGTCAGTACGAGTTAGCGCGCGAGTTGAACGATGCGCGCTGCGTTCTGTATTACGTCCACGTGGCCGACGACATCGCCATGATCCCGGAAGTCGCTGAACTGGCGCGCGAAACCGGAGGCGAGGGACTGACGGCGACGGATAAGGGCGCTCTCGCGGACGTGTTCAATCACATCAATCGCATGCAGCCGGCCCGGATCGTTCCGCAGGGTAAAGTCGAAATGGATGACGTGCGGTTGTGTGCGGCGACAGGAGTTGTTGCGCTGCTGCTGCAGACCATTGCGTTGCTCGGACTGAGGTATACGCCATGGTAACGGGAGCCACGATCGCCGTCGTGCTGGTAGTACTGGGGGCCGAGTGGCTGCATGCGCGCCGCATTCGGCGTGTCGCTCATCTGGCGTTCGGGGGTGCCGGACGACCCGCGGCCTGGGTGCGAGCCGTACCGCTGCTACGGGCGGTGTCACTGGGCGCCATCGCGTTCGGCGCAATGACGTTATTGCGCTTTGACCCGACGGCAGCGGACCGTACTCGCTCGCCCCGTGCGTCGAAACGGGTGCTGATCTGCCTAGATGTCTCCCCCAGCATGTACGTGGAGGACGCCGGCCCACAGGGCCAGAAGACGACTCGCGCGCGCTGGGCGGGCCAGATTATGCAGGAGTTGCTCGACCGCGTCGGCGCAAGCGACTCGCGGATTACGCTAGTCGCCTTTTACACCAAGGCAATCCCCGTCCTGACCGACACCAACGACATGAACCTCGTGCTCCGTGTACTCAGCGGCATGCCGTACTACAGGGGGTTCGAACCCGGCGAAACGGACATCGCCAGCGGCATCAACGCGGCGCTGAAACATGCCCGCCCATGGGGTCGACGCTCTGCGACGCTCGTGGTCATCAGTGACGGTGACGCCGAGAGTTCAATGACCGTCGGGCCACTGCCCGCGTCGATCGCTGATGTGCTGGTTGTCGGCGTAGGCGACACACGCGGAACGTCGCTATTAGGGTCACGGGCTTCGCGGCAGGACGCAACATCGCTCAAACTGCTCGCGGCGCGGCTTGGCGGACAGTACTTCGATGGCAACCGCGGCTTCTTGCCGACACGTGTGATTCACTCGTTGGCCATGACTGCGCCGCAGCCGCGGACGCCTTGGGACGATCGCGAACGAGGACTTGCCGCCCTCGCCGGCGGTGCATTGCTGTTCGCGGCGATCGGCCCCGCCCTGGCGCTCTTTGGCATTTCGCGATTATCGCGCCGCGAAGAGCGCAGCTTGAAGCGTGATGCGACGCGCGTCACCCGCACTGTCTCGGCGAGCGCACCGGCAACCAGAGTAGGAGCATCATCATGGTGAGGAGCTTATTGTGGACTAGCTGGGTGCTCGGACTGCTCGCCGGCGTGAGCTTCCACTATGGTCCGGGTAGAGCATTGCTGCACGAGCAACGTGCTGCAACACTGTTCGCACAAGCCGAGACCGCGCGACAAGCCGCGGAACAGTTGCACGAGCGTGCGACGGCGCGGCACGAAATCAGGGTCGTGGCCAAGCGTCGGGCAGACGCAAGCGGCACGCCGGAAGATATCGAGCGGGCGGAACGCGCATTCGCCGAGGAGCAAATCGCTTGGCAGGATGCGCGCGATGCTTGGAAGATCGTTGCCGAGGCTCTGGACGACGTACAGGCCGAGCTGCCTCAAGCGAGTGATCGCGCCCGCAGCGTCCGCCTGCGGCACGCGCGCGCCCTGCTTGGATCAGGCCACGTGTTCGCAGCGGCGGACAATCTGGAGAAGCTACTGAACAACGTAGGCTCGACCGGCGGTGATTCGGTGTCCATTGCGCGCCAGATTCGCGCGGAGCTCGCCTCGGCATACTACATGGGCGCACGGGAGATGCGCATGCAGGGGCAACCGGATGATCAATGGCGGCAGGTCTCCGCGTTGTCGCGACAGCACTTCCGCCACCTTTCCGAACAAGCAGCCACCACGCCGGCCCAAGCCGCGGCCCGCGCGACGTACCAGCAGAATCTCGAGGTCGTCCTCAACCTGGAGCAGCACTCCCTGGACGAAATCGAGGCAACCCCGACGCCGTATCCACCCGCCGGCTGCGATTGCGATTTTGGGCTCAGTCGGCGCCCCGCCGGCCAAAGGGAGAACCAGAAACGCAAACGCAGTGACAACGGCAGAATCGCGGATCCGAACCTCAATGGCGGCTGGTAATCAGTCCCCGCGAGGGTAATCAAGCATCGACGAATCCCAAGTACGATCCCGGGGAGAGCATGAGCATGCGAAGTCAACAAAACATACCGATCGGGTCGCGGAGTCTTACTCCCAGGAGGGCAATTGCGCTCGCCGTCGCACTGATGCTGCCCGCTCTAGCAACCGGCAATCCGGTCCGGCCTCTGATTCCCGGCCTGCCCGACACGGGCCTGCCATCGACCACTGCTCCCGACGCGCCGACAATGTCCGCCGAGGGAATCGCCCGCCTCAAGGCGACCTATGAGGCATCCTCGGCCGAGGAGCGCTCTAGCCTGAAGGCGTACTATGCCGACCTCGGCGTCGATATCGGTACGCTTCTGGACTTGGGCAATCAGGAAAAGCGGGACATGCAGCGGGCGCAGCGGCTCCGGGCCGCGCTCGCGCAAGTGCAGGCGGGTATGGCCCGTTCACCAGCTGCCGTTCTGGCGGCTCGTACCAAGCTCAGCCGTTCACAGGCCTATCCGGATGCCGCCAACGCAAACGTACAGCTTGTCGTCGTGTGGGTACGCGACCATGTCCTCGCGGGTAACTGGGAGGCGATCGGAGATTTCCTTGCGCCGCTCCCGCGCGTGCAGTCGCAAGCCATGTATGGATGCGTGCTCAACGCGCTGCGGGCCGGCGAGTCCGGCCTGCTGCCGGAAGAGGTCCTCAAAGTCGCAGACGCCGCCCCGGCCGAGCTGACTGAGCAGCAGGTTCACCTGCTCGCCATGATCCTGCGAAACGCCGCCTCCAAGCACGGCACGAGCGAGCTGATGCGCGCGATCCACGCGGGAACGAAGGCATTCGGCACCGACGATGCGCGGCGGAGCCGCACGCTCGATCTGCTGAAGGACGCCGGGCTCGACCGCGAAGCCTACGAGTTCCTGCCACCCCTGCAGGAGGCGCGCACCGCCGGTGATGCACGCGTGATCCTCGAACATGGCCGCTACCTGCAGTACCTTGCGAATCACCTGCGTCAAGGGGACGAGACCAACCAACACCGGGCTCGGGCGTGGGCGCTCTTGTGCGAGGCAGCCGTGCACCCAAAGGTCTCGCCGGACGACCGCACGGATGCGATGGAGCGCGCGATTCGGCTCATGGAGCAACTGCCACGGCCCATGATCGAGCCCTGGCTACGAGAAGTGTTCGCAAGTGAGACGCTGGGCCCGTTGGTGATTGAGAAGATTACGCTCAACGCGGTTGCGCTCGGCAACGCGAACATCCAGCGTGCGGAACGCATCCGCCGACTCGTAACGCTGAAAGAAGCCGTCGACATCCTGCTCGGGAGCGATCCTGCCGAGCGCGAGTCACTGCGCATTCCGCTACGGATGCTCACAACGGCTATTGCGCAGGAGCTGGAGAACGCCTCCAATAAGCGTGTGTCCCGCGTGGATCGGGCCCTGCTGCTGCGCGCCGTCCCCAGCCCCGCCTGGCTCGATGCGCTCAATCCGAGCTTGGCCGTGCGCATCAGCGGCGCGAGCATCGAGCTGGCTGCCGGCGTCGGCGACATCAGCCGCGCCGTTGTGCTGCTCGAGGACGCTGTTGATCGAACTCCGGATCCGGCACAGGCCCAAGTGCTTGCCGAGCGGTTCCTCAAGCGCTGGGCGGCATGGCTCGGGCGCGTCGGCGAACCGAAGATCTGGACCCAATCCCCTGGAAGTAACATGGCGTACCAGCGCTCCATGCTGCCTCCGGTCACGCGCGGCTTGCAACGGCGCAACCTCGACGAGCTCCGCGAAGTGCTCGAAATCCTCGAACCGCTCGGTGTCGATTCCCGGCATCTCCCCAGTATCGGCGACGTTTTCACGGTCTGCCATAATCCTTCCGAAGCGTTTCAACTCGCCGACATCGAACGCGTCTTCGGTCCGATCGATCAGCTTCCCGCGGACACCGCGCGTCATCTTGCCGAAGCCGTGAGCGCCGCCGTGGACGGATATTGGCGCGGCCGAAGCCAGGCGTCGAGCACGAACACGCCCGGCCAACCAGCCCCGCCGCAGCGCCCGAATGCGGTCATCGTGCGCGTCGTCGACCGTGGAATGGAAACGGCAAACCAGCTCGCGGACCGCGCGCAGCGCGCTGCCCCGGACGACTGGGAAACCGATCAGCTCAAGGCCACTCTCGCTCTTCGCTGGCTGTCATTTCGCACGAAGACCGACGTCGTGGACGAGGCCGAGCGGCTGGCGCAACTCCGGGATGCATACGCGGTCTTTGAACGCGCGGCTGCAAGCTACGCCAAGGCGCTGGCGAGCGGCTCCCAACAGGAGACGTCCGACCTGTTCGTTGCATGGTTCAAGACGGCGATGGGTGCGGCTGACGTATCGCGGCTGACCGCGGACGTCCTGCCACTCGCCGGTACGCTGCAAGACAATCAGTTCGACCACATCGCGGCGGCGTTACACCGCCTGCCGCCCGACGCGTCCTACCGCCACATTGCGGAATTCGCGGAAGCGGTCAATGAAGCCATCACTAACGTTCCCCCGGAAGGCAAGCCACGCTTCGTAAATGCCGCCATACGCATTGTTGGCGACCATCCGGCGGGCGCGCCGATTCGCGCACGTCACCAGCTCTATCGCGAACTGATGAACGATGAGGTCAAGCTCCGCCTGACAATCGACGGACCCTCCGAGATCCGGGCTGGCGTGCCCTTCGGCGTGGCGGTGTCCGTCCGGTTCACCAGCGCCGTGGACCGCGAGACTGAGGGATTTTCGAAGTACCTGCGGAACAATGTCGCCATCGCTCCGGGACGTGAGATCAACTATCGCGACCTGCTCGAGCGTACGATCGAAACCGCGTTCAGCAAGAGTTTCGATCATTGTGTTATCGGTTTTTATCATCCGGAGTTCCCTCCGTGGGGAGTACTCGAAGATGGGCAGGACGAATGGCTCGAAAAGCCGTTGGCCTATGTGATCGTAACGCCGAAGGACGCAAGCGTGGATCGGTTGCCGCAAATCACGATGGAGATGCAGTTTTACGAAGGGCGCGGATATGTGAACGTCGTGACGTCGTCGAATACGCCGCAAATCGCGGTGGGTGAAGGTCCTGCCGAGCGACCGTGCGACGAGCTGTTGATCACGCAAGTTGTGGATGGACGTGATGCGCTGGCCCAGACGACCGATCGGTCCGTGCGCCTCGAGGTCACCGCGCGCGGGCGCGGCAGCGTTCCCGGGCTCGCCCACTTGCTCGACGGCATAGAAGGTGCATTGCCGGGCTACTCGGCGGGCCCGAATGGGATCGAGCCGGCGCCGACCTTGATCCTGAACGGCTTCGACGTGGCCCCCTCTCGGTCGAGCGACATGGCGGATTCGTCGGGTTACCCGGAACCCGACGCCAATGGGATTGTCCGCCCGGTGGTGGAGCGATCCTGGACCGTTACGTACCAACCCGACGGCAGTGCCAGTTCCGGCCGGTTCCGACTTCCACGTCTCGGCGCGGAAACTCCAGCGACGTTGGTATCGAAGCACTACGCCACCTTGGACATCGCTCCGATCAGCGGAGAATGGATCGACTTGGGATTTCAACGCCACCGCCGGTTGCCGTACGTCGCTGCCGGCAGCGCGATCGTAGCCACGTTTGTTCTTTTCCTGTTGATTTGGGCTCGACGGCGCAAGCGCCCTATCACGAACCTCGCCTCTCCCCTCACGCCACCGGCGCGCCTTACGCCGCTCAGCGTGGTGACCGCCCTTCGGCGCTGGTACGAGCAGCTCGACGGGCAACTGACCGCGCGTGAACTCGATGCCTTGGAAGCAGACATTCACGCGTTGGAGTACGCGTACTTCGGGCCCGGATCCGATACCGATCAGGAAGAACTCAACTCGGTTGTCAAACGATGGGCGGGCGCCGGCGCTGCCCAGACCTGTCACGCGAAACCTCAATAAGGATTCGCGCCGAAGCGACGGCACTGTGAAACGGTCCGGAAACGCTACGGCTTGACGCGCACGTCAGCGGCTTGGTCGTCAAAGGTGATTGATCGCCCCTTGCACAGGTGCGCGAGGGGCGATCAATCACGCCAAGCGCCGTGCGAGTGCCCGTACGGCCCTGGATGAACGAGCCCAGACTACCGCCGTGATACCGCTGTCCATCGAATAGGGATCGAGTCTCTTGCGTCGACAAAACGCCGACGTGCTTGGCTATCTTGGATGCTTGTTGGGCTAGAATCATTAAGCTGCGATTCTCGACGGTTTGGGCGCTCAAGGAGATTGTGGGAGTGCTAAAAGTCTCTCTGTCAACCATAGAAATGGAATGGCGCCGCGTGCGGGCATGGCTGCCCCGCGCGCTGCGCGATGGTGAACCGCGATGAATCCTGCGGAACGGCACAGACTCGTGCTTACACTTTTCGATCGGGCCTGCGACCTGCCCCATAATGAGCGCGCACCGTTTCTAACCGCGCATTGCCCTGACCGCGAGATCCGCGAAGAAGTGAAGGCCTTATTGCGGAAGGATGAATCCAGCGACGCGTTTATCGACGTTTCAGAGCCGGGCCGTGGTCTCGAGATGATGGCCGCCGAAGCGCTCTGTGCAGACGACGGGGAGGCGCCGGTACCAGAGATAATTGGAACGTATCGTATACGGCGCCGGATCGGGCACGGTGGCATGGGCGTTATTTTCGAAGCCGTACAGGATTCGCCGAAGCGACGTGTCGCGTTGAAAGTGTTACGACCCGGACTGATCAGCCGTGAACTCCTTCGTCGATTTCAACATGAAGCCCATGTGCTGGGACAGTTGCAGCATCCCGGAATCGCCCAAATCCACGAAGCGGGCTGGGCGGAATTGCAACACGATCGCCAGCCCTTCTTCGCCATGGAGTACATCGATGGCGAACCGATCGACAAGTTCGTCGACCGTCACGCTCTCGGCGTGAACGAGACTCTGGAGCTCGTCGCGCGGGTTTGCGACGCTGTACAACACGCTCATCAAAAAGGCGTCATTCATCGCGACATTAAACCAAGCAACGTTCTCGTGCAGACTCCAGACGATGGTACGCGCACGAATGCGGCGGATACACATTCGACGGGTAGCGGGCGAAGCGACGGTATCGGCCAACCCAAGGTACTCGACTTCGGCATTGCGCGGGTGACCGACGCGGATTTGCAAACGGTGACGGTCCAGACCGAAGTCGGCCAACTCGTGGGGACGCTCGCGTACATGAGCCCGGAGCAGGCGCGCGGAAATCCCACGGAGGTGGACACGCGCTGCGACGTCTACGCGCTGGGAGTCATGCTCTACGAGCTGCTTTCCGGCAAACGTCCGCTGGACCTGACAGGTCTCGCCATGGCGGAAGCGGCACGCGTGATCGGCGAAGACGAACCGACACCGCTCGGACAGGTTGATCGCAACCTCCGAGGGGACATTGCCACCATCGTCGCCAAGGCGATGGACAAGGACCGGGAGCGCCGCTACGCCACCGCGGCCGAATTCGCCGCGGACATTCGCCGCTATCGGAATCATCAACCCATCGACGCCCGCCCTGCCAGCACCTTTTACCAGATCAACAAGTTCGCGGCGCGAAACAAGGGGCTTGTTTTCGGTCTGGCGGCGGCATTTGTCATGCTGATCATCGCGTTGATCGGAACAAGCTATGGCCTGATTGAAAGCAATCGGGCACGCGGCGAAGCCGAAAAAGAGAAAAATACGGCGATCGCAGCCCGCAAAGCAGCGGACGCCGCTCGGGCAGCAGCGGACGAATCACGCGACGATGCGGATCAGGCCGCCCGATTTCAGGCCACACAATTGGAAGGCGTTGACGTACCCCGGATGGGCGCAAACCTGAAGGCGGCGATCCTCGATGCGGTGCCTCAAGAGAAACGCCGGCAGCTCGCCGAACGACTATCGCAGATCAACTTCACGGATGTCGCGCTCGGCGTTATCGAGAAAGACATCTTGGAGCCATCGATTCAGGCAATTGACGAGGAATTCTCGGATCAGCCGCAACTGCAAACGAGGCTGCTAGCGACGGCCGCCACTACTCTGCAAACGTTCGGGCTCTTCGAAAGAGCCGAGGAGCCCTTTCGAAGATCGCTTGAGATTCGTCGTTCGACACTTGGCGAGGAACATATCGACACGTTGAGGGCCGGAGCCGCGCTCGGCGGCTTGTTTGTCGCAATGGGCAAGCTCGACGAAGCCGAGGCGACGCTCCGAGACGTTCTCGACACAGCCACACGGGTACTTGGGCCGGAGCACCCGGGCGTGCTCTCCTGGAGCAACAGTCTCGCCGCATTGCTATTCAAGGAAAGGCGAATCGACGAAGCAATTTCGCTGTTTCGAAAAACACTCGAGATTCAGAAACGAACATTAGACTCGGACGATGAAGATCTGCTTGCCAATATCGGCAACCTCGGTATCGCGCTACTGCAAAAGGGCGACCTCAAAGCGGCGAAGCCGATTCTGGTCGAAAATTACGAAGCTAGACGGCGTGTGCTCGGCGAAGACCATCCGAACACACTGGTCGCGATGGACTACGTTGCGGCGATGTTTCGGGCCGAAGGTGACCTGGAAGAAGCAGAGTCGTTGTATCGTCGGGCCCTGGAGTCGGCACGGCGGCTCCGCGGCTCAAAGCACCCCAAGACGATCAGTTGCATGAACAACCTGGCCGGCGTCCTCTATCGCATGGAGCGATTCGACGAAGCCGAGCCGCTGTTTCGGGCTTCGCTGGAGCTGACAAAAGAGGTATTCGGCGCTGAGCATGCCGAAACAATCACGTATCTGGAGAACCTCGGGGCACTGCTACGCAAAACCAACCGAGGTGAGGAGTCGAAGACGCTCTATCTGGAGGCCTTGTCGATTCGTCGACGCGGTCGTGGCGACCTGGATTCCGACACGCTAAGGGCGATTTACCACGTAGCAAAGTTGCACGCGAGTTACGGCGAACGTGACGAGGCAATCAAGTACTACAAAGAAGCTGTCGCCGGAGCGCGACAGATATTTGGGGAGCATCACCCAAAAACGATCACTGCTACGAGAGAGCTTGCCAAGAATCTCGAACTGCAAGGAAAAAGGAAGGAAGCAGAGCCGTTCCGTCGCGCCGTCCTCAAGGCCATGCGACAACTGAAACAAAAAGACGGCATCAATAGCGTCAGGGCGATGGATGACCTTGGAATCAACCTCAATCGGCAAGGTCGCGGGGCAGAGGCCGAACCTTTGCTACGAGAGTCCCTGAGAATTCGAGAGACATTGACGCCTGGCGCGTGGCAAATCCTGGCAACGCAGAGCGAACTGGGCGAAGCGATTGCTGCCGACTCGCGCCGCTACGCCGAAGCGGAAGAACTCATGGTCAAGGCGATCGAGAATCTGCAGCATCACCCATTCGCAGAGAGCGAACGCGGAACGCAATTGCTCCAGACAATGAATGATCGGATCATTCGCTGTTATGAATCATGGCACAAGTCAGATCCCAGCGCCGGATTCGACAAGAAGTTGAGAGCTTGGCAGGAGCGATCCTGATCGATAGGCGGCGTGCTGCCTTTGCTGGAGCGGGTCCGGGGCTTCCGGGCGCGACAATGGAGCACGTAGCACCCGTGCAATGTTCGCGCCAACAACGATGTTGCGCGCTGTAGGCTCCTGCTGGGCGACCCCCTTCAAGCGCTGCGTGACACCATGACGGCAACCGAATCAGCGAATCGTGGTGAGCCGTTGTGTGCCGAGGCGCATCTACTGCGCGCTCGCGCGCTGACCCAACTCGGCCGAAGGCCTGAAGCGCGCAGCGCCCTTTCGAAGGCCGTTGACGCGGTCCAGGCTGCCGACGAAGCCGGTGTGTGGTTGGCACCCTTCTTGAACGTCGCGACCTTCTGTCACGCGCCGGAAAGTGACGAAGAACTCGACCCCGCCACGTCCAGCTTGAAGATTTGGCGCCCGCTTGCACGTTATTATGAATGCAAGGCCTACGCACGATTGTTGGCGCAAAAAACGAGGACTCGCGATCCGTGACAAGTCGTTAGTTAGCCAAGACTCCTCAGTGATGCCACTACGAGTCTGTCAACCGCCGCGATAGATCTTGTATTCGCCGATCACGCCCCAATGATCCGATTTCTCGTCCGTCGTCAATCGCCCATCAGGGCAATCACCGCAATTGCCCGTGAGGTCCGGTCCCTGGAACCTGAGGGCCGTTGTATAACTCGGCACGATGGTGACGCTTCCGTTCAAAGACTGCGGCGTGTACAGGATGTAATCGAAGCGGTTGTCACCTGTCGAGCAATCGAAGCACAGCGCAAGAGGGTTGCCGCGGCTGTTCGTGTATTGTTGCCATGGCTCGAATCCCACCGTGTTCGGTGCACCGTCGTTGAAGAATTGTCCGAATTGACCAGACATCTCCACGTAATACTCGCATGAAGAGTCGCCGGGAACGTTGAGGTCGCCCAGGATGAAGTACACATCATCGGGATTTGATTGCATATGAGACACCACGCGCGCGCGAATACACGACATCTGCTCGTGTCGCGTTTGCACGTTTTCAGAACTCCCGGTGTCCGCCTGCATATGCGTGTTGATAATATGGATATCGAAGCCGCCTTTGCGAATCGTTGCCCAGACGAAGCCCTTGTTCGCAAGACAGTCGAACCCGTCGCAGGGATTCTCCGGACAATCTGAAAAATCGTACTGTTGAAACCCGAGAATCGGATGCCGGCTCATTACCGCCAATCCGGAGTGCTGAAAATCGAGATTGTTACGGTCGCCAACCCTTCCATGGGGATATCCAGCGCGCGAAAGAATGGGGGCGATCACGCTACTATCGCCGTCACAGTCTTCGCAACAACCGTTGCAGAAGTAATCCTCGTCCCAGATTTCCGAGAATCCGACGAAATCCCACTCCCAGTCTGCGCAAATGTCGGCAATGTCTACCGCGCGGAGGCTATCGTTCCAGTAACCGAAAAAAGCGCCCTCGTCGCCCGCGAGGTGAGTATTGAGGGTAGCGAGACGCAACGTCGTGGTCGATAAGGCTGCCACGCGGCCGATCACGGCCGGGCCATCGGGGGCGCGGAGCGTCGAGCGGGTTCTGAATAGGCCGGTTTCCTTGTAGTCGCCGGGCGCAAGGGAGATGTTGTCGCCAGCCATCGCTACGATGGCAGCCTTGACGAGCATGTACGGCGCCGGGAATCCTTTAGGATCTGGCTGACAGGTAACGCGGAGCGGCGGCGAGAATGAGCCGCGCGGCGTTACGTCATATTGCGCATTGGCCTTGCCGTGCAGCGACAGCATGACGGTCAGCAGACAGCCTGTCAGCGCCGTTCCTGTTCTGTTTCGTTTCATCGCTATTCTCCTTGAGGCGTTCGGGGGCGCAGCGTCGCCGCTCGGCTACTGCAAACTCACCAGAACGAGCACGAGCCCGCGGCCGTTTTCGAGCGAAGACATCGCCTTGCCAATGATCGCCCCTTGCGCTTTCGCGGCGTCCGCCGCCTTCATGGCGTGGCCCGGCGTGGCGGACGACGTCAGCAGATCGCCCGGTTTGATCGGCCCGCTCGCAGCGGTATCCGCCAGGCACCACACCCGACCGGTCAGCGCCACCGGCAGGGAACCGTCCGCGACGCTACCTTTCTGCTGCAACGTGAGCCCGGATTTGACGCCGCCGGCCCCGCTGATGATTCCGGCAACCGTCGTGTCGTATGACCGGTCCGCGACGCGCAGTTCGCCGAGCTTCGCCGGGTCAATGGTGACAACCATGCCGGGCGCTGCGACGACCCCGTCGGCGGCGCCGATTTCAAAGGGCTCCGCAAGGTCGGCACCACCGACGATTCTCAGCACAGGAACAGACACGAGGTCCGGTCCGGGCCCGCTATGAAAGAACTCGAAGTTTCCGCCAGACGTTACGCCGGCGGACCAGGTGTCGCCCGTCCCGGCACTCGAGTAAACGGTGGCGGCGTTGACTCCGCTGGTGTGTATGTTGAGGACCCGGTCGAAACCATGCGGATTGGTGGGGTCTGTGGTTCCAATACCGACATCTCCGCCGGCATCCAGGAAGAGCCGGCCGTCGGCTTCGCCGGTCTCGACAAAATTCAGCCCGTCGTCGACATTGTTCAGATGCCATTGGGTAACGCCGAGATCGTCCTTCAGGCTCAACCATTGGGCAGCCGGAGCGACGCCCTGGATCGTCAAGGGACGGTCCGGTGCCACCGTCCCGATGCCAATATTGCCGTTGGCGTCGATCGTGAGACGGTCCGCGTTGGCGGTGGCGTCGCGCACTGTCCATAGATCGAGCCCATCGTCACTGTCGATACTCCATCGGCGGTTCGGTGTGCTCATCAGGATCCGCGCACGCGGGCCGACCCCGCCGTACGTGTTCTGGAGGTGGAGATCGGCGTGCACGGTGTCCGCGGACACGTGAAGTTTCGCGTTTGGTGCCACGGTTCCGATGCCGACGTCGAGGTCGGCGGCGACGAAGATGCCGCGCGTCTGCGTCGCGTACGGGGTGCCGATGACGGGCTGGCGCGGCGCGAGCGTCGTAAATGGCCCACTCCCGGCCGGGGCGCGCACGGCGATTTGCAACCAGCGCGTGTCGCCATCGAACGCGCCTGCGCTGAAATCCAACTGCACGTTGAATAGCCCGTCTTGCACCTCGACATTGGACAGCGCATTGACGGTGCCGATCGCGTTCCCGCCTGTTTCGGCGTTCCAAAGCGAGAACCTGAAGTCCGCCGGTCCGGTAATACCCACACCACCGTCCTCGATCCGGCCTTGATAAGTGAAGGCACTTCCGATCGATTCCGCTCGAGACGGGGAATACGCGAGCCCGAGCAGGATGATCCCCCACGTGTACGAAAACCGTCGACTTAACACGGTCGTGCTCCTTTCCGGCATTGCTATTTAAGGTGTTCTTCCAATTCGCAGTCCCGCGGTTCGCCGCGCGCGTCGAAGCGACGATCCAGCGTCAGTCGGATCTCGAAAAAGGGGCGCGAAGGCTGCAGATTTTCGGCGGATCCTCGACTTCGCGTGCTTGCGAGCGCCGGTTCCACAAACGCTGTGCGCCGGGCTGCAATCTCCTGTCAGGTCAGCGGTTATCGTCGAGTCGGCGACCGGAATTCGCTATCATTGGGCAACGAAACGGGCGTGCTATGCAGGCTGCGGAGTCCGGGTGTGGATCCTTCATCGAGTGAATTGACGCGTCTGATTGCGGACGCACGGCAAGGCGGCCGGGAAGCCACCGACCGATTGCTGGCAGTTGTTTACAAGGAGCTGCGGGCGCTCGCGCAGTCCTACTTCGCTCAGCAGCGCGGAAATCACACCCTCCAGCCAACGGCCCTGGTTCACGAAGCCTACCTGCGGCTCGTCCGCAACGCGGCGATCGAGTGGGACGGCCGATCACACTTCTTCGCGGTTGCCGCTAGGGCCATGCGCAATGTGCTAGCTGACCATGCCCGGTCCCGACGGGCAGCGAAACGTGGCGGCGACTGGGGCGAGGTCGCTTTGACCGGGTACGGCAGCGACGGTTCGGACCGAATTTTCGACGCGTTGGATGTCGACGAGGCGTTGCAGGAGTTGGCTCAACTGAACGAGCGGCACGCACAGATCGTGGAGCTGCGGTTCTTCGGGGGTATGACCGTCGCCGAGGCGGCGAACGTACTCGAAATCAGCGAGCGCACAGCGGCGGGTGAGTGGCAACTCGCCCGCGCTTGGCTTCGCCGAGCGCTCGAGTCCGGTGACTGAGCATGGATCGCGCGCGCCACGAACTCGTGACCCGTGTTTTCATGGAAGTCTACGATCTGTCGGCGCCGGAGCGTAACGCATTGCTGGCCGACCGTTGCGGCGACGACTCGGCGCTGCGCGCCGAGGTTGAAGCGCTGCTGCGCCATAATGACGAGCGCGGCGATCCGCTCGACGAGCACGCCCTTCGTGCAGGACAACAATTCGGATCCTTCGCGGACGACGTCGCTGATCCGGTGCTTTCGCAGCAGCAGGAGCGTTTTCGCATCCTGCGAAAGATCGGTCAGGGCGGGATGGGCGCCGTCTATCTGGCCGAGCAGCAGCATCCGTATCGCCGCGTCGCACTCAAGATGATCCGCCCGGGAGCCCGCTCCTCCAGTGCGCTGCGCCGGTTCAAGCTCGAGGTGGACCTGCTCGGTCGGCTTCAACATCCTGGTATCGCGCAGGTCTACGAAGCCGGAATGCTCGAGACCGAGTCCGGGCACCAGCCGTACTTCGCGATGGAGTTCATCGATGGCCTCGAGCTGCGCCAATACGCATCCCGGCATCAACTGGGCGTTCGTGAGCGGCTCGAACTCGTGGCGCGCATCTGCGACGCCGTCAACCACGCTCATCAAAACGGAATCATCCACCGCGATCTCAAGCCGGACAACATACTGGTCGTCGACCGCGAGCCGGCGGTTGGACGCGCCGAACCGACCGGTTTCGAGAGTCTGGGGCAACCGAAGATCCTCGACTTCGGCGTGGCTCGGGCTACCGACGCAGGTGCCTCGCGGGCAACTCTGCAAACCGAAGTCGGCCAACTCATCGGCACACTATCGTACATGAGCCCGGAACAGGTGCTCGGAGATTCGCGGATGCTCGATACGCGTAGCGACATCTACGCGCTGGGCGTCATCCTGTATGAGCTGGTCAGCGGCAAGCTGCCGTTCGATCTGAGTCGCCGATCGATTACTCAGGCCGCCCGCATCATTCGCGAAGAAGACCCGACGCCATTGGGTTCGATTCAATCGATGTTTCGGGGCGAAATCGACGCCGTCGCGCATCAGGCATTGGAGAAGGAACCGGCGAGTCGTTACCAGTCCGCTTCCGAGCTTGCCGCCGACATCCGACGTCATCTGAATGACGAGACGGTGCTCGCGTCCTCGCCGAGTGTGCATCAGCGGATCCGCAAGGTCATTCGTCGCAACAAGCGCTTGTTCGCGGCGGCAATGAGCATTCTCGTACTCATGACGAGCGGCGTCATCGCCTTTTCCTGGCTCTACGTTCGGTCCGAGCGGGCGCATCGGGAGACCATCGTGCAGCGCAATCGGGCCGACGCTCAGGGGGCTGCCCTCGCCAAGCGACTGTGCGACTCCAGCATCCGGCTTGCGGATTTCTTCCTACAGTCGAGGCAGATTCAGCACGCGCACGAAGCGCTCGCGGAATGCCCGAGCCAGTGTCGGAAATGGGAATGGAGACGGTTGCGCTGGCGCGCGTCCGACCGGGGCGGTATCGCGTTTCCCGGGAGAGGTAAGCCACAGTTCACGCCGGACGGCAGGTTCATCATCTCGCTCGGCCAGGAGCTTAACGATCCATCCATCTACGTCCACGATGCGGCGACGGGCGCGCTACGGCGGTGCTTCCGGGAAGAAGGCGCCGGGCTCACCGCAGTTTCCATCAGCGCTGACGGCCAATGGGTGCTGGCCAGCGACGCCGAACAGACGCTCGAGCTGTGGGACGTCGGTTCGCAGAGCATGCTTTGGTCCGTTCCTCGGGCCCACGGCAAGACGATCGGCGAACTCGCGATCGGCCCGCGCCGCGAGCTCGTCGCCACGTTGAGCTTCGACGGACTCCTGCGCGTCAGGGATGCATCTACGGGCGCGCTGGTTTTCGAGAAGCGCCACAGCCATAAACTGCGCGAGGTCGCATTCAGCCCGGACGGGCGATTTGTCGCGTGTGCCGCTTATCTCACCGAGGAATCACAGGACTGGTCCAGCGCCCACGTCTATGATGCGGCAAGCGGCGAACTACGGCACGTGTTGACCGTCGCGGGAACAACAACCTACTCACTTTCGTTTTCTCCCGACGGTCGCCGGATCGTCACCGGGAATCAGGACGGCACGGTAACGTACTGGGATGCCGATTCCGGTCGGTCCGTGCGATCGATGCGAGCCGATCGCTCATCGGTAGCCGGCGTCGCGTTCAGCCCCGACGGCAGGCTGCTCGCCACGGCATGTCGCGAACGGTGTGTCCATCTGTGGTCGGATAAGGGCGGATCCTCGATCCTGAGCATGTTGGGACACACTGATCGTGTATACACCGTCGCGTTTTCCCCCGATGGTCGGCGCCTCGCGACGCAGGGTCTGGACGGGATCAGAGTGTGGGATGTGCGGTCGCCGTACGACGATCTGACAATCGACGCCCACTCCGGTCCCGCCCGCTCAGTTGCGTTCAGTCCCGACGGAACGCGTATTCTGACCGGAGGCGACGACGGCAAGGTGCGTATCTTCGATACCGAAACGGGCGCTGTCTTCTTGTCAATGGAGGGACGACGCGGTCGCGGGGTGGATTACTCGGCCGACGGTAAGTGCATTCTCGTCGGCGGCGGCAGCACGATCACAGCGTGGGATGCGATGACGGGCGAGGTCCGCGCTGACTTCGTCGCCGATAAGGAAGGCCTGTATTCGGTCGCGTTCAGTCCCGATGGAACACGTTTCGCTTCGTCCGGAAGAGACAACGTCGTTCGCATCTGGGACCTGGAAAGGAGCGAACCACGTTCGTTATTGAAGGGCCACTCTGCTTCATGGGGGACGTACGACGTCACATTCAGCCCGGACGGAGACAAGCTTGCTTCCGCTGGTGGAGTCCGGGTGATGGTGTGGGACGCACACAGCGGCAAGGTGCTCCTGCAACTGACTCCAGTTCGCGGCGAAATGACCTCGGTGGCCTTCAGCCCGGACGGCATGACGATCGCAACCGCAGGTGTGGATCGAACAATCTACGTCTGGAACAGCGAAACAGGCGAGATACTCAAGACCATGCACGACGACGGCCATGCGAATACGATCTGGTGCGTGGCATTCAGTGCTGATGGCTCACGCCTGGTTTCATGCGACGAAGATGGAACAGTAGTGCTTTGGAACGCGGAGACCGGTTCTATGCTGTATGCGATCGCGCGCCGCGCTATGCCGTGCTGGAGCGTAGCAATCAGCCCTGACGGCCAGTCGATCGCGGGTGCTTTTCACGACGGAACCGTCACGGTTTGGCGCGCGCCAGGCTAATCGCGCGGACGGTGCGTAGCCCAGTCACGCCATAGCGAACTGGTCGGCGACAGATCGACAAACATCGCTAATCGGTGGGGCTGGGCGTCCTTTCCAACAAAGTCATCCCAAAGAGACTGTGCCAAGCGAAGACTCACGCTTAGGCGTGTGCTTCCTTCCTGGCCAGGATGGCTGGTGAGGGCGGCGGGAACAGCCGCGGTTGGAGACAGACTTATTTCGCCTGTCCGGTTTTTTGCGGTGGGCGCCAACAGGGCCACCCTGGGCGACTCGGCGCGTCGGCTGGTAATCGGTACGACCGGGCGCTCCCGCGACGCCCAGGGGCAAAACGTCGCGGCCTGATGCCGCGGTCGACGCCGTCGCCGAGATGCGACATGGCGCGCGAACGGCCAGCACGGAAATGCTCCATGCGAGCTCGCTGGCTATTCGGTTTCGGATTCCGTCTCGATCCGACGAACGACGTCGGCGAGTTCTTGCGTAGTCTTCCGCACGATGGGATGCTCCGCCGGAAGCGCCTCTCGCTGGCGTTGAAGCAACGTCTCGAAATTGGCGCGACCCGCTTCCAGCTTGCCCTGCCGAACACGGGAATGCGCAAGACAATGCAAAATCAGGTGCGTTCGTGGATCGTGATCGCCCAAGCGATGTTCGGCATACTCGAGCAGCTCGGCACTGGAAGCCTCCGCCTCGTCGTAGCGCCCCAAATGGAAAAGCGTTAGTGCAACCTGACTCCATGCGCCCAAGGTCTTGATGTCGTGGGGATAATACTCCCGACGGGCCTTCAGCACCTGCTGCCGAAGGGCCAGCGATTCATCCGGCCGGTTGGTTTGGGCATAGATGGCCCCGAGCGTCTCCATTGCGTAGAGCCGCAGGTAACTGTCCGGCGGAAGGATCCGCCGGCATACTTCGACCAGAGATGCGAGCTCGGCCTCTGCCTCATCCAGTCGGCCGAGCAACCGCTGAATGTCTGCAAGGTGTACGCGTGCCTCCAAGAGCAGCGGATCGTCCTCGTCCAGCGCCGCCCGGCGGCGCAGCACTTCTTCCCTAACCGGGCTGGCCTCTGCGAATCGCCGAAGCATGACCAAGGAAGTCGCGATATTGCTTAGCACTGATACCGTATTCGGATGGTCATCCCCAAGATGCTCCCGCCGAATCTCGTACGCGCGCCGCATCTCGCGCAGGCAGGGCTCGTACATGGCCAGTGCGTGATACGTACTGCCTATCGATTCGTGGATGTCGGCGCATAGCACCGGACTCCCGGCAAACTCCTTGTCAGCCGCTGCGGAAGCCCGGGTCAAGATGCTCCCATCGATGACCGCGCGCGAAATGCTCGTGGCATTCAGCATCTCCAGCGCCGCCGCCAGTTCGGCTGAGCCGCCGCGATCCGAATGCTGCTTCGCGACCTCATCCAGGATCAAACGTCCCATATCGGGCAGGCGAATGTTGCGAACGATGCCCTGCTGAAATGTGGAAACAAGCTCTACATCTTCCACAGCCCGCTTGGCGCGGGCACTCTCTTCGTTGGCCCGGATGGCGCTTACGGTCGTGCCCACCAATCCGAGCGCCAGCGCGACGAATGCCATCGCCATTCCAGCGACCAGCCCCTTGTTGCGCCGGGAAAACTTGCTCAACTGATAGAAAGTACCAGCCGCGCGCGCCTGGATGGGTTGATGCGCAAGGTGACGCCGAATGTCCGCCGCCAACTCGGCCGCGGTGTCATAGCGCCGATCGCGATCCTTGTCCATCGCCTTCGCGACGATCGTCGCAATGTCGCCGCGCAATCGACGATCGATCTGCGCTAACCCCGGCGGCTCCTGCTCGCACACGACGCGCGCCGCTTCGGCCATCGCCAGCCCGGTCAGATCGTGCGGTCGCTTGCCAGTCAACAACTCGTAGAGCACCACACCCAGCGCGTAGACATCGCAGCGCGTATCGAGGTCGTTCGAACGGCCGCTCACCTGTTCGGGACTCATGTAGGCCAGCGTGCCGATCAACTGCCCGACCTCGGTCTGAACCGTTACTGCTTTCAGGTCGGCGTCCGTGATGCGCGCAATCCCGAAGTCCAGCACCTTCGGCTGCCCGATGCTGTCGTTGGCGTAGCTGCTCGTGCCCGACGAATCCGTCCGCGTACCTGCGCCGCGCGTACCCTGACCGTCTTCCCGTCGAACGACCAGGATGTTGCTTGGCTTGAGATCGCGGTGGATGACGCCCTTTTGATGGGCGTGCTGAACGGCATCGCAGACACGCGCCACCAGCTCCAGGATCTCCTGAACGCGTAGCCCGCTGGATTGCACGAACTCGTCGATCGGCGCCCCGTCGATGAACTCCATCGCAAAGTACGGCTGGCGGCCGTGCGGCATTTCCGCCCAACCTGCTTCGTGGATCTGTGCGATTCCCGGGTGCTGCAACTGGCCGAGAATGTGCGCCTCGTGCTGGAACCGCAGCAGCAGAATCCGGCTCACCGCTGACGGCTGCAGCACTTTGATCGCGACGCGCCGTTTCGGCGACTCCTGCTCCGCCTCGTAAATGATCCCCATGCCCCCGCGACCGATCAGGCCCTTCACGACGTAGCGGCCGATCCGTTCCGGCATCGGGGCATCGGCATCGTCGTCACCCAGCACGTCGGCAGCCATCCGGTTCAGACCACGACCCGGATCGGAGGCATCCACGAATGCGTCCGTACCCTCGCTGTGCCGCAGCATTTGGTCGACTTCGCTCCGCACCTCCGGGTCCGTGCAGTGCTCCGCCAGGAACTGCGCGCGGTCGTTCGCGGGTAGGTCACATGCCTGATCGAAGAGTGTCAGCACGAGTTGGTATCGTTCAGATGGATTCACGCCAGATCCTCGTTTCCCAGCTCGGAACCGCCTGGGCGATTGCCATTGTAAACAATCGCGCCCGCTTCCCGAACAACACACACTGAGTCTACCCGAGTCGCAACGTCTGCCGCACCCGCATTTGGCGTCTTAGATCGCTCTCGGACTGAGGCTGGTAGGAGAATGCAGTTTTTTAGCAACGCCGGAGGCGTGGGACGGGATTTGATCTGATGGCCTGCCGCAATCATGGACGCAGTGTGGCGATCGCGGATGGCCGGATGCGGGGGGGGGAACAGGCGCGCACAGATGACGCGCTTGGCGCACGACGGATGCGAATAATAGCGACGGGGCGGGAGCGAGCACTGCTCCCGGCCCCGTCTCGGAGCACCCACGCCTGACAAGAGACACCCCGATGCAATCAGGCGTGGCCTACAGAGGAAGGTGACTCGTCGCTAGCCGTTCGTTACCAGCTCGAGCAGGTGGGGCAAACGCCCCACCCACCGTTTCCGCTATTGCGTCAGCCGACGGCTAGCTGTTGGCGAAGGCCAGGTAATGACCGTACCAGATGCCGAAGTCGGTCATGCCGATGAAGTTGTCACCGTCGAAGTCGGCGCTGGGGTTGTAGGCCGGATCGCCGACGGTGCTGCCGTAGGCGGCGAGGAACGCGTTGTAGTCGTCGAGATCGATATCACCGTCCGCGTCGAGGTCGCCGGGCATCGGCGGGCCCACGAACTGCGGTCCGGGCCAGAAGCCGCCCTTGATCTCGAAACCGCCACCCGCCATCACACCCGCGTCCGGCTGGCCGATCGTGCCGGTGACGGCGAACCCGCTGCCGGCGCTCGTTCCGCCGCCCCCATCGATCGTGTACCACGAAACATCGAAGTTTTGCGCCAGCGTCGCCGGGGCCCAGGACATCAGAACCAGGGCGACCATGGCGGGACAAAGTCGTTTTTGAAACACGTTGAGCGTCCTTTCGCGAAATTAGCAGCCTATCTTCAGGCGCCTAAGTTACGGTTGTCGTCTAGTGTTCCGTCAGTCGTTCGATCAACGCTTCGAGCTTTTGGAGCCTTGCTCGGAGCGTGGCGATCTCGACGTCCTTCTCCGCAAGGCGCCGATCTACCTCCAACCGCAGGCCCTGGTTCTCAGAACGCAGCTCCTGAACCGCGGCGGCGGAGTAGATCGTGAGTGGATAGGTGTCGACCTGGAGGATTTCCGAGCCGTCGGGAAGGCGTTCGCCCGAGCCCTTCACGTGATCGGGGAATACTTGCGCGAACTCCTGCGCGATGACGTTCAGGTAGCGGCCATCGCCGACGCCGGGATGGGTCGCCTGGTAGTCTGCGGTGTATTCGAAACTGACGAGCCGCACGCGATCGAGCGTGTCGAGCGCATTGTCGATCGTCTGGATGTCGGTCTTGATGCGGCGGTCGGAGTTCGCCAACCAGTCACCGGCGGTGGATTTCGACGCGTCGCCGGAAACTTCGAGGGCGTTCGTCGACGGATTGCGGCCGATGCCGACTTGGCCGCCAGGCGAAGCGACAAGAACAGTTTCCAACTCCGCGTCAGGATCCAGGATGTAGGTTCGAAACTCCATGTCCCAATTGGAAACGGAGGAGACGCCGCCGGAGTAGGTGCCGGGTCGTTCCATACGCACCCAAAGGCTACCGCTCGAAAGGAACTCGATGGTATATACGCTGTCTGTCTGGACAGCGACTGCCTCCGCGAATGCGGCGACCTGCCAGCCGAAGCTGGACGTGGATGGCAATGATGATGTCGCGAGCAATGTGCCACTGGTGCCTTCCCCTTCGTACAGATTCACCGTCGCCGCGCCCGCTTCATTCGAGTCCGGATCCCGTCGAATTGCGACGGTGGCGAGGTCGCCGGTCAGGCCGGCCGTGAAGCTCTGCCAAATGCTGCTTCTCGAAGTGGTAACGCTACCATTGTTGGCTTGCTGATCGAGTAGCAGGGGCCGCGTAAGGAGCTGGGCACCGTCGACAAAGCGTAATGCGCCCACCGCCGTTTCGAGCATACTCGGCAAGTTCGTCAAGGCAGAGCCGTCGCCGACGAGCGCTGTCGCGGTGACCGTGCCATTGACGTCGAGAGCACTGGCCGGGTTATTCTTGTTGATTCCCACACCGCCGGCGGCGCGAATCAGGAATTGATCGGGTCCGGTAGATGTGAATTCTACTGCTTCACTGTCTGCCCAAACGAACGTGCCTTCATCACCATCGGCGTCGCCGGTCGCGTCCGAATCGCGCACGATC
>JANQNU010000053.1 GCA_028279405.1 Phycisphaerae bacterium | reverse complement strand
GCCTCATCCTGGGAGCTTGCTCCCCGTTTCGCTCGCGGTCGATCGCTCGCTTGTGCTTGCGGCTCGTCCTGTTGCCGGGCAGGCCAGCGCCGCTGGCCTGCGCTACAGTCCGGCGTCGCGCTCGGCTGCGCTACTTCAGACCGAGGCGGTCCATCTCGTTGAGAACGGCCTTCCAGCTCGGTCGCATGTGAATGATTGCGGGGAACACTTGCCGTACGACGCCGTCGCGATCGACAAGGTACGTCGTGGTGCGGTCGAGCTGGGTGGTTTTCCCGCGGTTCAGGTCCGCGAGGATCCGGAACCGGAGTTGGGGCCGCAGCTTCGACATGAACCGACCGTGGGAGGCAAGGTCCTTGTCCTCTTGTGAGACCGCGAACGCGGTCGTGTTGCGTTTCTCGAACTCGTCAAACGATCCGTGCAGCTGACCCAGCTGCTGTGCGCAGAACGGTCACCAGAATGCACGGTACGTCGTCAGTACGATGTGCTTTTTTCCGATCGCATCGGCCAGCGACACCATGGCGCCGTCAGCCTGCGGCAGTTGCAGCGCTGGTAGTTTGTCGCCGATTTTCAGGAGCGTGGGATCGTTGCCCCAACTCGACTTGGTTTCGTCTCCCGGCTGGGCTCGGGCGCCCGGTGCGAGTGGTAGTTCGAGACGCTGTCGGACGAAGCGCATGTCGCTGTCGTCGGCACTGTTCAGGTAGCCGACGATGTTCAAGCCGAAGCGATCGTCCGGTCCCGGTGCGGCCGTAACTTCGAACGCAACGCGCGTCTCTTCCGCCTTGAGCAGTTGCTCGAATGGAAGCGCGATAAACTCGTTGCGGCGCTGCTGGGCTTCGGTCAGTACCTTGCCGGTCAGCCGAGCGCAATCCGGAACGTCGATTTGCAGAAGCGGCGCGGGTTGTTGCTTGCCCGCAGACCATCCGGACGCCGGGCGAACGGTAACGATGAATTCATATTTCTTGCCGACCTCCAGCTTTTCAGCCGGCAGGCGGGCGCTGCTGGTCAGCAGTGCGTCCGGTGGGGCAGCTGCCACCAGGATCAGGAGCGGCCAGTTCACGCGGGAAACTCCTTTCGAACTCGTGGATCGCCGACGGGATGATACCCGAAACCACCCCGGTCGTCGTAGCGTCGTTGCGGTATCCTAGGGTCATGAGGGTGGTCGCGCTATTGTTCTGCTGGGGGCTTTACGCGCTGGGGGTGACGCTATTCTTCAGGTTGCTGCAAGAACTGTTCGGGCGACTGGATATGCTATGGCGATTCGCGCACGTGCTCCTGCTGGTCCTTACGCCGATCGGCGGCTTCATCGTCTGGGCTCTGTTCGAGGGCGTGCGAAATCGCGGGCTGCGCCCGACCGGGCCGCGGTGTGACCAGTGCGACTATGACCTCACGGGTAACGTCTCCGGTCGATGCCCGGAGTGCGGGGCGGAACTGTAGCGTCTTGGCGGGCAAGACCGAGGTGGCCCCGATAGCCTGCTACCCGTGCTGAGCGCGTGCGTGGGGGCAGGACCGTGACGCTTCTCGACTACGTGCGCTCCGAACACTGGCGGACAAGCCGCCAGTGCCACCCGGTGCTCATGCGACGTCCTCCACTGCCACCCGCTGCCGTGGTGCGTTCCTTGAAGGGGACGCACCCAACGGCTTCTCTCATGTCCCACGGACTCGGTAGCGCCGGATTTTTGAGTCCGGCGCCCAGCGGCAATCGCTTACCCGTCGGTGACGAGCGTGACGAAGCAGTTGATGTCGCCGACGGTAATTGCGCCGTCGTCCGAGCAGTCGCCGTTGAGGATGTTGCAATCCGGGAAGGCGTTCGCGTAGCCGGTCGGATCGGTCAGCGCGAGCACGAACGGGTTGATATCGCCGACGCTGACGACCCCGTCGCAGTTCAGGTCGCCGGGCAGCGTCTCGGGCGCAAGCTGGTTGTAGAAAACGCGGATGCTCGGGTCGCCGGCATAGCCCAGAATCAGGTCGGGCCAGTTATCGCCGTTGATGTCGCCGAACGCGAGTGAGGCCCCGACGGTCGGCGAATCAAAGGTCCACGACGGGGTCGTGCTGAGCACGCCGTCGTCGTTCAGGTAGATGTGTGCCCGGCCGTCGCCGAAGTGGATCTCTGCCAGGTCCATGTCGCCGTCGCGGTCGACGTCCTCGAACGCGATCTCGTTGTAGCTGAAGAACGGCGGATTGCCGGTCCAGGTTTGCGACAGCGTGCCCGCGTCGTTGGAGTAGAGCCCGGTCGGGTTGCGGCCGACGACCAGGTCGGGCCAATCGTTGCCGTCGACGTCGGCCCACGCGACGCCTTTGTCGGTTCCGTCGAGGCCGGTGGTCCAGATCGGGGTCGTCTGGAGCGTGCCCGCGACGTTCTTATAGATGCCGGTTTCGAACGCGGCCCACTTGCTGACCGCCATGTCTTCCCAGCCGTCGCCGTCGTAGTCGGCGAACGCGATGTAGTTCTGCAGCGAGGTTTCCGCGGACTGCCAGCTCGGGACGGTTTCGACCACGCCGTCGTTGTTACGGAACAGGAACATCGGTCGATGCGGATCGAACTGACTGAAGCCCTGGTTGGCGGTCATGATGTCCAGGTCGTTGTCGTGGTCGATGTCGAACATCACGGCGTAGTTGTTCCACGCGTTCTGCGGGATTGCGCTGGTCCAGCCGGGTGTGGCGTTCGGCCCGCTCGCGGTCCCGAAGTAGATCACGGAGCGGGCGCCGGTCCCGTTGGCGGCGTAGACGTCGGGGAAGGTGTCGTTGTTGAGGTCGCCGACGGCGACCATGCCGGTCGAGACCTGGTCGCTGGAGTGCCAGGACGGACTGGCTTCGAGCGCGCCGCCGGTGTTGAAGTAGACGAAGTTGCGCCAGTCCTCATAGGGCGGGAACGCACCCGTGTTGTAGCAGCCGCAGACGATGTCGTCCCAGCCGTCGCCGTTCATGTCGCAGACGACGATTCCGCCCACCTGTCGGCGAATGTCGTTTTCCCAGTCGGGCGTGGAGTTGTACGGCAGGCTGCCCGGAAGACCCTGCGCGACCGTCGGCGTCTCGGCCGGCATCTCGTGCAGAAAGATCTTCACCTGCCCGTCCTTCGACACCTCGTAGGGGAGAATTTCGTCCGTGGCCAGCGCGGACACGGGGATCATCGCAACAACCCAACATGCGAATCGGATCATGTCTTTTTCCTCTTTCCTCGCTCCATGCGAAAACGACTTTACCCTGTTTCTCAGTATAGCAATCTCAGCATCCGGCGCCGCTACGATCCACATCCGAAAGCGCGTTTCGATGTTTCGGACCCTCGATGTCGGCCGTAACAGGCTGCTCGCGCCCGGAAACGTCTCGGGAGCGGGGCAGTGTGGTGTCGGGTGCCGCGTGCGGGCGGTCAGGAGCGATGTATACTGGCGCTGCTCATGGTTGAACCGACGGACGAATCCACCGAGTCGCACGGCCCGACGCTGACGCGTTGCCGGATCGTGCTTGTATCGCCGAGCGGGCCGGCGAACGTAGGGTCGGTCTGTCGCGTCATGGCGAACATGGGCCTGTCAAAGTTGGTGGTCGTGTCGCCGAGGTGTGATCTGGGGGACGAGGCGGCCATCGCGTACGCGACGCATGGCCGATCGGTGCTCGACGAGGCGCGGGTCGTCGACGATTTGCCGGCGGCGCTGGCAGGGTGCGTGCGGTCGTACGCGACCTCGTCCCGTGAGGGGCTGTATCGAAGGCAATCGAAAATCACGCCGAAGGAGGCGGTGCGCGACGCGTTGCCGCTGACCGGTGCCGGCGACATCGCGTTTGTGTTCGGGCGCGAAGACTACGGTTTCAAGACGGCGGAGCTGCTGCACTTCGATCGAACGGTCACCATCCCGGCGGACGAAGGATATCCGGTGCTGAATCTCGCGATGGCGGTCGTGGTCATCGCGTATGAGTTGCACCAGACGTGGCGCGAGCTGACGGCACAGGAAGCACTGGCGCTGACGCTGAACCGCGACGTGACGAGTCATGAGCACAAGGAGGTGCTCTTCCGATACCTGTTCCCGGCGCTCGAGACGATCGGTTTCTTTCGCAACAGCCAGCGGCCGGAGCATCTACGGTTTGCGCTGCGACACCTCTTCGGGCGGGTCGACCTCAGCCGAAACGAGTGCGATGTGCTGATCGGGATGGCGCGGCAGATCCAGTACTATATTGACACCCGAGCGAAAACGCTCGATAACGAGCTACCGGCGAGCGACGTACGCCCCGAATGACGTGCCGCCGACGGTCACGATCGTCGAACGGGCGCGCGGCCGTGCACGTCTCGTCGCGACGCGGGTGAGAGGTAGGATGGCATATGTTCAGTGGTTGGGTTCACAGATGGGTCATCGCAAGCGGGCTGCTGCTGGCCGGGCTTGGCGAATTCAGGGCTGTCGCCGACGAGGCCGAGCAACTCGGGCGCATTCACAAGGGCCTCGTGCGCCCCGAGCGGCTCAATAGTGCGGAGCGCGGGCGCAAGGGGCGCGATCTCCTCGACGGGCTGGGAATCAATCTTTCGTCGTTGTCCGCGGCGGGAAAGGTGAGGTTTCTCCAGGCGCACCTGTTCGCGTCGCTCGCGATCGGAGACGCCGCGGATGCGCTCGGGCGGCTCGAGGATCTCGGACGCCTCGATCCGAACGCGGAGCTGACCCGCGTGTCGATGTACCTGACGGGTTGCAGTTCCGGCGACGCGCAGATGGTGACGCTTGCACTCGAGAAGGCCAAACGGGTGGGAGAGGAGCAAGCGCTGCTCGAACGGCGCGGCGCCGGAGTGCCGCGGATGGGCAAGCAGGTGCCGTTTTCCGATTTGATCGTCGCAAATCTCCCGGAGATCGCTGAAGGGAAAGTGATTGTCCTGGACTTCTGGCGGAGTGATGACCGCGACCAGCGCCTGTTCGATCGTGCGCGAGGAGTGGTAGGGGAGTCGTATGCTGAGGTAGACGCGGTCACGCTGCTGGGAATCTGCCTCGATGACGACGCGGCCCGCGGCAAGCCGCGTGCGGCGTCGCGCGAACCGGCCTGGCGTACGCTGTTCGTCTCGGATTCGGGGGTACAGACACTGCGCGAGGCGTTCGGCATCAAGCAGACGCCGGCTCAACTGGTGATCGATCAGTACGGATTCGTGCGGTGTGGAACCGGCTTCGATGACCCGGCCTGGCACTACGCGCTGCGCGCAGCGGTCGCGGAGCAGGCCGGCACTTATCCTCCGATGAAGGTACGGTTGCCGAGCGGCGCGCGAGTCAAGACGCGCGCCGATCGCGAGGCGGAGCGGGAACTCAAGGAGCAGTTCGATCGAGAAGCGGCCTATCCGCACAGTCCGGAGGCGGCAAAGCTGCTCGACCGGGCGCGGCTCTACATCCGAACAGGCCGCAAGACCGATGCACGCAAGTTGCTGCGCGAGATCCTCGAAAAGTACCCCGAGACGCAGGAAGCGCTCGAGGCGGCCGATCGCCTGCGGCTGTTGGGTGGGTGACGGAGGCGTATGAAGGACTACGACGCCGAGGCCTGGCCTGCGCCGCGTCAGCTCGAGCGCCGGCGGCTTACGCAGCGCGTGACCGAAGCGGTGGTCGCGTGTGTCGGGATCACGGTTCTGGGCGCCGCCGGCTACGTCGTGCTCGAAGACGTCAACGTGCTCGACGCCATCTACATGTCGGTGATCGTGGTTTCGACGGTTGGACTCGAAGAGGTCAAGGAGTTTGGCCCGCTGGGTCGTGGGCTGACTATCGTACTGACGATGGTCGGCGTGGGTACGTTCATGTACATGGTGTCGGCGGTCGGCACCTATGTCATCGCCGGCGAGTTGCGCGGCGCATTGGGACAACGACGAATGCTCAAGAAGATCGATCAGCTGCGCGATCACGTGATCGTTTGCGGTGCGGGCCGCATGGGTTCTCAGGTCGCGCGTGAGTTCAGACGCGAGGGGCTCGACGTCGTGGTCGTCGAGCAGGAGACGGTCGGGGCCGAGCGGGCGGCGGAACGCGGATTCCTGGTGGTCGAAGGGGACGCGGGCAGCAACGAAGTGTTGCGCCGCGCCGGCGTCGAACGCGCGCGATGTCTCGTCACCAGCGTCGACGACGATGCGACGAATCTGTTCGTCGTGCTGAGCGCGCGCGAGTTGAACGAGCGGCTGTTTATCGTGGCGCGGGCCAATGTCGAGGCGACGGAGGCCAAACTGCAGAAGGCAGGGGCCGACCGGGTCTTGTGGCCCTATGGAATCAGCGGTCGGCGAATGGCGCAGATGGCGCTGCGCCCGAACGTTGTCGAGTTTCTCGAAGTGGTGATGCACGATGAAGAACTCGAATTGTGGATGGAGGAGTGCGCCGTAGCAGCCGGGTCGGCGCTGGAGGGCGCGGAGATCGGGTCGGACAGCGTGCGGGAGCAGGCGGGCGCGACGATTCTCGCATTGCGGCACGTTAGTGGGCGCATGCTACCGGGGCCGACACCGGAGACGCGGCTGAACGTCGGAGACGTCATCGTGGCCATCGGTACCCGCGCGCAGGTCGCTGCGCTGCGGCGCCTGGCTGCGAACGGTGCCGTACCCGCATCGTCAGGGACGAAGGGATAACCATGGCTGGTGCCGCGCCTGACTATGAGACGTTTCAGCAGCTGGCCGACGAGTACGACCGCGTGCCGATCGTGGTGACGCTGATGGCGGACACGTTGACGCCCGTGAATGCCTTTGCGCGACTGGAACGCTCGGCTTCCCGCGCATTCCTTCTTGAGAGCGTGGTCGGCGGCGAGAAGGTCGCGCGCTATTCGTTCCTGGGTGCCAATCCGAGTCGGACGGTGTCGGCGACGCGGGATCGTGCGACCGTGTTCGACCACGCCGGGCGCGCGTCGCAGGAAATGGCGGCGCCGGATCCGTTGAAGCTGGTCGCGTCGGCGGTTGAGGGTGTGCGCGTGGCGCCGCTGCCGGGGTTGCCGCAGTTTCTCGGCGGGGCCGTCGGGTATGCGGGCTACGATACGATTCGCTACTACGAGCAGTTGCCGAATGCGCCTGCGGACGACCGCGACCTGCCCGATCTGTTATTCGACATCTATGAGACGATCGTGATCTTCGATCATGTCTTCAAGCTGGTGCACGTCGTCTCGCTGGCCGATCCGGAGCCGTTCCGTCATGCGGGCGCGTTGTTCGGCGCCTACGAGCAGGCGCTGGGGCGCATCGAGGCGTTGGTCACGCAGTTGCAGTCGCCATTGGCGTTGCCGTCGCCGCGCGTACGGCTGCCGGCGTCCGCGGTTGAGCAGACCTCGAGCAACGTGACGCGATCGGAGTTCGAGGCGGCCGTCGAGCGGTGCCGGGAGTACATCCGGGCCGGCGACATCTTCCAGGTCGTCCTCTCGCAACGGCTCATGATTGAAACCAGCGCGCACCCATTCGATATCTATCGCGCATCGCGCGTGATCAACCCGTCGCCATTCATGTTTTACTTGAAGTCGCCGGAGGTGACGCTCGTGGGGGCGAGCCCGGAGATCATGTGCCGCGTCGAGGAAGGCGTCGTCACCAATCGCCCGCTGGCCGGGACGCGCAAACGGGGTCGCGACGAGTCGGAGGACCAGGCGCTGCGCGCCGAGCTGCTGGCGGATCCCAAGGAGCGTGCCGAGCACGTTATGCTGGTCGATTTGGGGCGCAACGATGTCGGTCGCGTGTGCCGGACCGGGTCAGTGCAGATTCGCGACCTGATGACGGTCGAGAATTACAGCCACGTCATGCACATCTCGAGTTGCGTGACCGGCGAACTCGCGGACGGGCTCTCGGCGCTCGATGCGCTACGCGCAACCTTGCCGGTTGGAACGGTGAGCGGCGCGCCGAAGGTGCGGGCGATGGAGATCATCGACGAGTTGGAACCGACCCGCCGTGGGCCCTACGCCGGCGCGGTTGGGTACATTGATTTTGCCGGGAACATGGATACGTGCATTGCGCTGCGCACACTCGTGATTCAGTCGGCGGCCGTTGGGCGCTGGCGCGCCTACGGGCAGGTTGGCGCCGGGATCGTCGCCGACTCGATTCCGGAGAACGAATACGACGAGACGATGAACAAAGCGCGCAGCATGCTCTCCGCGATTCGGCTTGCGGAAGATTCCTTTGAGGGGGCAACGGGCGACCCGGCGTCATAGGCCCGCCGCCGCGCAAGAAGAAAGCGCCGCGCGATTGGCCGGCGCCTTCGTGGTATCCGTATTTTCGGAGCGCCCTGCCCTTAGAAGAAGGGGAGGAAGTTGCCGAAGCCGCCGCGAAACAGGAAGCTGAAAATAAACCAGAGGCCGGCCGCCAGGGCCGTCGCGGGACCGATGTTTGAAAGATCATTCATTGTCCAGACTCCTTTCTGTTCACCAACTTTCCGCTTCCGACGTCGAAAGCGGTCGGGCATTCTGGGCCGAACCGTGGCAACCGTCAAGCCGCGGGTGCCCGGTGTCCAGACGAGGAAGGCACTCCAGCCCCGCTCGTTCAACGCCACGTCGTGGTTATCGGCATCCGCACCAATCGCGGTTGAGCAAAATTCGCGCGGCACGCCCGTCGTCGCTGCGAGGCCTGATCAGGGCCCGAGAAACGGCGATTGCCTGGTACCCGAAATCGAATGGAATCGGTATTTTCGGGTTGCTGCAGGCCTCTTCGAGATGTATGGACCGCCGGTCGATGAGCGGTGCGTGGTTGTGCGGACAGCGGTCTTCCCGACGTGAACTCATGCGGAGCCCGGTGCGCGGATGCGATCCAAAAACCTGCCGGCCCAGTTCTTCCTGTTGTCGCTACTGCTGCTGATTGGCGTTGCAGCGCGCATCAGCTTGTTTGGCGAACGTGGATACGCCGCAGATCTGCAGTGGTTCGCGAACTGGTCACGCGTCGCGTACGCCGACGGGCTTGCGGCCCTCTACGACAACACCGACGTCAACTATCCACCGTTGTACGTGCTGGTGCTATGGTTCTGTGCGGCGGCCGCGGACTGGTTCGGGCTGACGTCCGATGTCGCCATGCACGCGGTGCTGCGCGTGCCGCCGATGCTGGCGGATGTCGCGATCGCGCTCGTGTTGTACCGATTCGTAAAGCACTACGCGAACACGTCGGCCGCTCGGCTCGCGGCCGCGATCTACTTCCTGAACCCCGCTGTGATCTACGTGACGGCCTATTGGGGACAGGTCGACAGTGTGCATACGCTTTTCCTGCTGCTCGCGCTGGTCGCGTGTTCGCGTCGCAGCGGATGGGGTGTCGGCTTCTGGCTGGGGTTTGCGCTCGCGCAGAAACTACAAAGTCTCGCGATCGTCCCGTTGGCGCTGATCGAGGTCTTTCGCTATCTACGCTGGCGCGGACTGCGGGATGTCGCCGGCGGATTCCTGTTGGCGGTCGTGATCGTTCTCGCGCCCTTCCTGGCGGCCGGGACCGTCGACGACGCGCTGCAACGCGGCTATCGGCAGGTGGTCGGACAGTATCCGCAGTGTTCGGTCGAAGCGTACAACCTCTGGTGCCTGCTCGGGCTGCACGAGGCGCGCGACAATGCACCGCCGCCATCGGTCGTCCGTTTTCTGGCCGGCGATGCAGACTCGATTGCGGTTGAGGATCCCTGGGCCGCACGTCTCACCGTTCGGCGAATCTCGCTCGTGCTCTTTGCGCTATGCGTCGCAACCATTCTTGCAATCCACCTGCAGTCGCAGCGCCACGATGCCCGGTTCCTCGCCGGTGGCGCGTTGGCACTCGCGTTCTTCGTGTTGCCGACGGAGATGCATGAACGGTATCTGTTTCCGGCGATCGCCTTGCTCGCGGTATGGGCCGTTGTCGTGCCGCAGCGCCTGGCGGTCTACGCGCTGCTGAGTGCGCTGTTCCTCGTGAATCTGGTCGGCGTGCTGGCGATCGACCCGGTGCGCGGGCATGTCGGCGGCGCGATGGTGCTGGCGCTGCTCGTTCTCATCGGGTGGCAACTGTTTCAGCGACCCGTCGTCGGCGACGCTGACGATGCCCGAAAGGCGGAGCCGCCTGTGGACCCGCGTGCGTTCGACGATCCGCTACTGCAGCCGGTGCGCTGGCCGCGCCTGTTTCAGGCACTGACGCTGGTCGTGCTGCTCGCGACCGTCGGAGCCGCGGCGCCGTTTGGGCTGTTCATGGTGCGCGAGCAGACGTTGGGTCGGTCGACGGGCGAGCGTGCCACCGCGCAGACCCAGCCACTGTCGGCGCTCGAGCCGGACTCGGTGCGTGTCGGCTACGGGGCGTTACAACGTCAGCGTGAAGTAACCCGGGGGCCCTTGTTACTGGGTGGGCGCTACTTTGCGGATGGCGTGGGCGTTCATGCGCCGGCCCGCGTGACCTACGACGTGCCGGCTGGCTACGACCGGTTCCGGGCGACCGTCGGCGTCGACGGCGGCTTCGACGGAATGGCGCTGCTCGAGGTCTTTCTGGATCGGCGCAAGGTCTACCAGAGCCCGGTCTTGACGCGTGGCGTTCCACACACGCTCGATCTCGATCTGAACGGAGCGCGCCGGATTACGTTCGCGGTCGATCCGCGCGGTCGCAACACCGACGATCATGTAAACCTCGCTGCGGCACGATTCGAACGTTCTTCGTCAACGCCGACCTCGCAGCCGACGCCGAACACGCAACCCAACGAGTAAGGGGCTGGCCTCGTCGCGGGCGAGACGTCCCTCCAGCGTTCCCGGAGGATCGCTCGCTTGCGCTCGCGTCGGGTGCCATGCCGACGCGGAGCGTCCGGCATGCCTGGGCAGGTCCGAATTGCGGTCGGGTGGGACCGGCGGACAAGCCGTGCCACCCAGAAAGACCGAATCCCTCCGCACTAACCATCTTCATGCCAAATCTACCAGCGTCACCCACCGCCGGGGCCGGTTGCCAACACTTCTCGCTTGTTTTTTTGTGAATCCACCGCTGGCCGCGTCGCCTAAACGGGCGGCATGACGGCTAGCGGCACGTTTTCCGAGATTTTTGAGCCGTTGTCCAGTCGTTTGCCGCAGGTCGTCATATGCGGCCGTTGTGTCGGCTGCAACGAAACGAAGAGCCGGATGGGCGCGGTGCCCGCACGAGCGCTGTGGAAAACCATGGGGCGTGACGTTCCTGGAGAGCGCGCGTCTCGATTCATCGATTCAGGAGGATACGGAATGCGTCGAAACTTGCGCGCGGGACGCGCGCTCCCTTTGCTGGCGGCACTCCCGCTGCTGGCGTTTGTCTTTGGTTGTCCGGTCGTTATGGACCAGGATGGTGACGGAATCAGTGACGACCGTGACAACTGCATCACCATTCGCAACGCCGACCAGGCGGACAGCGACCAGGACGGGATCGGCGACGCCTGCGACAATTGTCCGGAGGATGCCAACGCGAATCAGGCTGACGCGGACGAGGACGGTGTCGGTGACGAATGCGACAACTGTCCCGACGTGGCCAACGCTGACCAGGCTGACAGCGACGAGGACGGGATCGGCGATGCCTGTGATCAGGCCGCTTTGGCGAGCCGGTCGTCGAGCATCGCGATTACTGATGATGGTCGGCGCGTGGTCGCGGTGAACCGGGACGCGGACACCGTGAGCGTGGTCGAGGTGGTTGACGTCAACGGAAACGACGTCGGCAACAAGCTCGCCGAGATTGCGGTCGGGGACGAGCCGCGCTATCTGGCGCTGAGCCCGAATCGCGGTGAGTGCTACGTCAGCAATACCGCCGACGGAACCGTGTCGGTGATCGCGATCAGCGGCCCGGATCAGTACAAGGTCGTGGCGACAATCCCGGTCGGCAGCGAGCCGCGCGGAATCGTTACCAGCCCTAGTGGCGCACTGATCTATGTCGCCAACCACACGTCCGGAACGGTGTCGGTCATCGATGCCGACAATCGGACGGTCGTCTCCAGCGTTCCGGTCGATGGCTATCCGACTGCGCTCGCGATCACGAACGACAACGACGGCGACGACGCGGACGAGACCGTGCTCGTGACCGACTTCTACGCCCGCTTGATCGAGGGTGGTCCAGGTGAGGGTTTCGATACCGGCAAGCAGGGGATCGTCTGGTCGTTCGGCGTCGGTGGGTTGACGCCGGTGACGGAGATCGCGTTGTCGCCGCTCGAGGAGGCGGGATTCGGCGCCGACCGTTCGGCGTTCTGCATGCAGCTCAACGCCGCGGCTGCAAACGACACGTTTTGCCCGGACACCGACGAGCTCGACCCGGCCGCCGACGTGATCGCCAATGACCCGCAGGGCGCCCATCCCAACCAGTTGCAATCGATCGTCGTTCGCGGTCCGTACGCATACCTGCCCAACATCGGGCCGGGACCGGAGCCGCCGATTCGCTTCAATGTCAACGTCCAGGCGCTCGTGCACGTGCTCGATGTGAAGCAGAGCTTTGAGCTGGCCGACCGGCATGTCAACCTGAACAATCAGATCAAGCTCGAAACGCAGCCGGCCGAAGCGGTCGCGAATACTGTTCTCGACCGCCTCTTCGCGAACGACGTTGTCGCAATCGATGCGAATGCGGCAGGCGACGACTTCTTGATCGTCAGTCGTGGTGGCGATTATGTGATCCGCGCCGGTCTCGACGCCAACGGCGTGCTCGACATCAACGCGCCGGATAACGTGATCCGTTACCGGACCGGTCAAATCCCGAATGGCGTGGTGATGAGCCCGAACGGCCGCCGCGCGTACACCAACAATGAGGTGGGCTACTCGATCACGGCCATCAACCTCGAGAACAACAGCGTGCTGATGCGCGACATCGCGAGTGCGACGCCGCCGGCGCCGGGTACGTTCGAGCACCAGGTGCTGGTGGGCAAGCTCACGTTCTTCACGGCACTGGGAACGCCGGACAATGATCTGGCGGGAATGCCGGTGCGCGAGATCGATACGCTGGCGTTCCGGGGCAAGGCTTCGGACAACGCGTGGAGCAGTTGTACGTCGTGCCATCCGGATGGCCTGGCGGACGGCGTTACCTGGTTCTTCCCGACCGGGCCGCGTCAAACGATTCCGCTCGACGCGTTCTTTGCGAAGGACAGCCCGGCCGATCAGCGGATCAGCAACTGGAACGCGGTTCGCGGCTCGATCACCGACTTCAACAACAACTCGCGAAACATCCAGGGCGGAATCGGCTTCGCGGGCGATCCGCCGAACCCGGCGATCTTCAACCACGGCATCACGCAGGGTGCCAGTGACGCGCTCGATGCGATGACGGTTTGGGTACAGACCGTGCGGGCTCCGATCCTCCCCGCTCCGCAAGACGCGGGTGCGGCGTTGCTCGGTCGCGAGCTGTTTGCCGAGAACTGCGCCGCGTGTCACGGCGGTGCCAAGTGGACCAAGAGCCAGATCTTCCACGCGGACAATCCGGCGTTCGATGCTAACCCGCTGGGCGATCCTCCGGGAACGCCGCGCGATGCGGGCGTGACCAACGCCGGTCCGCAGATCATCTCGTACGACACGGGCCTTGAAGTGATTCAGTTCCTGGAGGATGCAGGAACGTTCGACCCGGCCGGACCGCTCGAGATTCGTGGCGCCGGCGGTGCAATCGGGCGGGGCGCGTTGGGCGGTCTCGGCTTCAACGTGCCGGCGCTGCTCGGCACCTACTACCACGCTCCGTACTTCCACGACGGGTCGGCCACGACGCTCGAGGATGTCATCGAACGACACCAACTCGGTGCCGGCACGATTGCCGACGAGCTAAGCGCCAATCAACAGGCGGCGCTGCTCGAGTTCCTGAAGTCGATCGACGGCAGTACCGACGCGGTGTTCCCCAACAATTGACCGGGAGTGTCCGGAATGGTGTCGACGGTCCTGCTCGTCGATGCCTTCCGGGCACCATGACCAACGAAGCGCACCGGACCTGAGAAGGTCCGGTGTTTTTTCTGCGCACGTGCTCGGGCGGTGTGCTCTTCGGAGCCGGTGGCGCCAACGCGAGCCCGGAGCGCAAGCGACGGGTTCTGTTGTCTTGCGTCGTTTGGACCGCTCGCTCGCGCTCGCGGCTCGCTGTGTTTGGTCTCTGATTCGCGCTGGGGCCCGTGGCGTAGACATGGACCTCGCAAATGGAGACAACGGGCCCTGTCGTCTCGTGTCGTCTATACGACCGGCTGTAGCCACCAGATTCCGAGCACGAACAGAACGACGCCCAACCCCACGGCGGCAGCGAACTGTGTCAGCGCCTGGCGTCCGGTCATTCCGGTCGTTCGTGGGTTGGCGGGTGAGAACGTGTCGTCGCCGAACTGGACCTGCGCGATGAGCAGGTGCGTCTGGAAGTCCGAGAATCCGCGTACGCGACCTTCTTCGAGGATGGTCTGACGCCTCGAGTAGCGCAGGAGGCCGTCTTCGAGCGATGCGCCGATCATTCGCCGAAGGGCATCCACTGCAACGTCGCCGTTTTCAAGCTGCTGCAAGTAGGCATCTTGTCCGTCGGGGTCGCGGAGTTGACTGAAAGCGAGGTAGAGTCGCTCGAGGTCGGCGCGCGAGCGTTCGTGGTCGCGTGTAGAGTCCAGCGCGTCGAGCACCGCCGACCGACGAGTCTCGAATTGCCGCGTAATCTCCGCAGTTTCGTAGCGCCCGGGTGTAAGCCCGAGCACGGCGAACAGATCCTGGGCCATGTTTTCGCCTCCTGACCAACCGTATGCCGGTGGATCCGCTCGGAAGCGATTTTCTTCAACAGAGGCCGCCTCTGACGCGCGGTTGCCATTGCATTCCGACGGCGTCCGAGAATGATTACCCGGAGCTGCAGACGTTTCCGGACCCGCAGATCGTCAATTCCGCGGGAAGCGTCTACGATCGTGACGAAAGGAGCGTGGATGCGCGTGGTCTACCTGGCAGCAGGCGCTGCCGGGATGATTTGCGGAAGTTGTCTGCGAGACAACCGGCTCGTGGCGACGCTGCGCGAACACGGTCGCGATGCGTTGCTCGTTCCGTTGTACACGCCGATCCGGACGGATGAAGTTGATGTCAGCGAACGCCGGGTACTCTTCGGGGGCATCAACGTCTTCTTGCAGCAAGCGTCGGCGGTGTTTCGCTACCTGCCGCGGTTCGTCGAGCGTTGGTTGGATACGCCGCGCCTGATCCGCACGGTGACGCGCGGGGCAGCGTCGACCGATCCGGCGACGCTCGGTCCGTTGACCGTCTCCGTCCTGCGGGGCGTTCACGGCAAGCAGGGCCGGAGCGCCCGCGAAATGGCGCGGGACCTTGCCCAACTCCGGCCGGCCGTCGTCAATCTACCGAATCTGATGATGCTCGGGCTGGCGCCGGCGATCCGTGAAGCGACGGGGGCGCGGATCGTGTGCACACTGAGTGGCGAAGACATCTTCCTCGACGCGTTGCCCGAGCCGTCGCGGTCGCAAGCTTTCGAGCTGATCGCCGATCGCGCCCGTGATGTTGACGCGCATGTGGCGCTTACGCACTACTACGCGCGACATGCGATCGAGCACTTCGATCTGCCGCGCGAACGCGTACATGTCGTATCGGCGGGAGTGCGTCCGGACGACTTCGAGCCGGCGGCGGACCCGTCCGGCGCGCCGATCACGATCGGATACCTGGCGCGAATCTGTCCGGAAAAGGGGCTACATCGTCTCGTGGATGCGTTCATCGCGCTGTGTCGGGAAGGGCACGACATTCGATTGCGGATTGCCGGCTATCTGGGAGGTGGTGATCGCGACTATCTTGCGCGGCAGCTGCGCAATCTGGCCGGGGCCGGCGTGCGCGACCGGGTGGACTATCTCGGCGAAGTCGACCGTGCAGAGAAGTGCGCGTTGTTGCGATCGCTGCAACTGTTCTGCATTCCGAGCGATTATCCCGAAGCGAAGGGGATATCCGTGTTGGAGGCGCTCGCGGCGGGTGTCCCGGTCGTCCTGCCCGCGCACGGCGCCTACCCGGAGATGGTCGACGCAACAGGCGGGGGCGTGCTGGTTCCGCCGAATGACGCGGACGCGTTGCGCGGAGCGTTGGCGGCGCTGGTGACGGACGCGGACGAGCGAACGGCGCTCGCACAGCGGGGGCGCTCGGCGGCGCGCCGGTTGTACAGCGACGCAGCGATGGCATCGGGCATCTGGCGTTTGTACGGGCAAGTCGTAGGAACAGAGGGGGCGTGACGGTGGTGTCCGCCACGCCCCGGCAAGGGCGCCCGACATTGCGTCGGGCGTCAACGTCGGCCGTGCGTGCAGGCCTGACGTCTATTCACATTCATCCGGAATTCCGTTGCCGTTCGTATCGCTCGAGATGTCATACTCGATGTCGCATCGGTCCGGGACGCTGTTCTGGTTGCAGTCCGTGAACTCCTTTCCGCAGGCGTCGGGCCCGCAGCGCGTCCGTGCTTCCAGGTAAACCTTGTCCTTCGAATCGACGTCGCCGTCGCCGTCCATGTCGGCACAGGCGCAGGACGCGGTGATCGGCCGATTTATGCAGTCATCGATCAACGGCAGGTCGTCAGCATTGACTTTGCCGTCGTTGTTGAGGTCGCCGCGGCACTCGCATTCGCATTCGTCCGGAATGCTGTTGCGGTTGACATCTTTAGAGACGCCGTATTGGATGTCGCACTTGTCCGGAAGGTTGTTGTTGTTGCAATCATCGAATGCTTCGCCGCATGCATTGGGGCCGCATTCGACGCGCCGCTGAAGCAGTCGTTCGTCGAGTTCGGTAATCGCGCCGTCGCCGTCCATGTCGGCGCAAAGGCAATCGTTACCGCGAATTCGGCGGCCGCCGAGGCAGTTGCGGAACGCCTCCAGATCGCTGTTGTCGACCTTTCCATCCTGAGTGATGTCGCCGACGCAGAGGCACTCGCATTCATCGGGGATGCCGTTGCGATTGGTATCCTTGGCGATCCCGCGCTCGATTTCACAGGGATCCGGCACGCCGTTGTCGTTGCAGTCGTCGAAGGGTTCGGAGCAGGACTCCGGTCCGCATTCGAGACGAGCGCCGAACGGGGCGAGGTCGAGTCCGTTGACGACGCCGTCCCCGTTCATGTCGGCGCAGATGCACGGATGACCCGGGTACACGATCTTGCCGAAGCAATCGATGAATGGGTCGCCGTCGTCGGCGTTGACCTTGCCGTCGCGGTTGACGTCGCCGCGGCAGAAGCACTCGCACTCGTCGGGGATCCCGTTCGCGTTTACGTCCGCGGAGGTTCCGCTGGCGATGTCGCATTCGTCGGGGATGCCGTTCTCGTTGCAGTCTTCCGAGGTGCCGTCGTTGATGTCGCAACCGTCGAGGATGCCGTTGTTGTTGCAATCCTCATCGACGCTCAGTGTGAAGTCGATGTAGTCCGGCGTTCCGTTGAGGTTGCAGTCCTGCATGATCAGTTGCGGGCAGGGGCCGCTCATTTGCAGCAGGCGGTTGGTGAAGAGTTGGATATCGAGCCCGTTGACCAGGCCATCGTCGTTTAGATCGGCGCAGTTGCAATCGCAACCGGGCACCGGTCCGCCGCCGGCGAGTTGGCACTGCACGAAACAGGTGATGTCGTTCGTGTCGACGATGTTGTCTTGATTGACGTCGCCGAGGCACAGACAGATCTCGCACTCATCGGGAATCCCGTTGCCGTCAAGGTCGTCTACGAGCCCGGACCCGATCTCGCACTCGTCCGGCAGCCCGTTCTCGTTGCAGTCGGCTTCGCACTCGTCGAGGATGCCGTTGCTGTTGGCGTCGAGCGTCGCGGGATCGGTGGCGATCTCTTCAGCGTCGATGATCTGATTGTCGTTGCAGTCGACGAGGAGTTCGTAGGCGCCCATATCGACGACCGCAGCGTTGCATCCGAACGGGCCGGCGGTGGCGATCGCGTTTTGAATACGCGGTCCCCGGTTCAGCTCGGGCGTGGGCTCGAGCAGGTCGGCGTCGCGGTCGACGTCGTGGTCGTCCGCGGGGACGAGTGTGTTATCGCCGGCGTCGAGGCAGGGGGAGGTGACCTGAAGTCGATAGTCGCCGGTCATCGGATCGACGAAAACCGGATCGATGTCGATGTTGGTGGCCGCGCCGAACGGGATCGGTGCTGCTCCGGGCGTATCGTCCTGAACACAGGAATGGGTGACGGTCGGCGCGGGACCGAACAGGAAGATCTGGGCCGCCTGGGTTCCGTTGGTACCGTCGTCGGTGTTGTCCCAGAGCACGCAGTTGTCGAACCGCACGCTGGTTCCGTTAACCACGATGGCGCCTCCGCCATTGAACGTGGCGCTGTTGTCGGCGAACGTGCAGTTGGTGATCTGGGCGTTGCTGGACGCGACGTGGACCGCTCCGCTCGTGTCGGACTGGTTCCCCGCGAACAGGCTGTTCGTGATTATACCGAAAGTGCTTCCGAGATAGATGGCGCCGCCGGCACCGAACTGCCCGGCCGTCAGGCCGATGTTGGCCGTGAAGGAGCAGTCGACGACTCGATCTTTGGTGGAGACGAGGTAGCATGCGCCGCCGGTGGTCACGTCTGCTAATGCGGAGTTGCCATCGAACTTGCAGCCGACGAGGGTCACGCCGGTAAAGACGTCATTTGCAAGAGCGCCGCCGAAGCTCGTCGAGGAGTTGCCGGAAAAGCCACAGTCTCGCATTAGTAGCGTGGAACCAACGGTTGCGTCGCCGGCCCCGCCACCGAATGAAAAGTCAAATGGATTACCTTTGGTGTTGTCGAAGAACTGGCAATCGGTGAACGTACCGGGCGAAGTCGCAAGAAAGAAAGCGCCGCCACCAGCCTCAGAGGCGTGATTGCGCCGAAACACGCAACGATTGACGACTACGTCTGATTGAAGGTCGGCTTTTAGTCCGCCGCCTTCATTTCCTTCGTTGTCTTCGAACCGGCAGTCTTCGATAACAGTCTGGCGCGCTGGATTGCTGGTCTCGACGTAGATTCCGCCACCGCCGGCGAACGGGAACGGTCCGGCACGGTTTAGACGGAACAAGCAATCGGAGACGCGCGGGTGGCTGTCGAAGAAGATTGCGAGCCCCGCACCGGCCCCCTGCGGATTGACATGGTGGCCGCTGGCGACCGTGACGCTGCGGAGTTCCGCCGTGTCGTCCGTTCCGAAGCCGGCGTTGACCACGATCAGGCTGTTTTCGTCGCGCGACGGATCGTACAGGTCCCCGACGTCATTGTCGTCGAGGTCGCCGCTGAGGATCGATTCGTAGAGGTTCGGGTCGTTGTCGTCGGCGTTACCCGGAAGGCCGGCGATCCCCTGGAATCCGCCGCGGATCAGTAGACCGCTGCGCATCGGAAACGACACGTTGCGGTTGCCCGAGTCGGGCAATGCCTGCGTGTTGTCGGGGTGATAGGTTCCCTGCGCGATCCAAACTTCGGTGATGGTCAGGTCGCTCATCGCGACGGCGAGCGCATCCTGCAGGTAGCGATAGGACGTACTCCATGTCAAGCCGTCGGGTGTCATGGCCGTGCTTGTCGCGTCGACGCGCAGGACCGTCGCCCACGACGACGATGCGGCGACCAAACAAAACACAGCAGTTGTCCATCCGCACCGATAACGGCGCATCCTGTCCACACAATAATCCCTTGACATTCTGATCACTCCTTTTGATAGAATGAATCCCACCTCGGTCCCGAATGTGCGCACTAGCGCGCGACCCGACTGGCCGGTCCGTTCCGACCTCGCGCACGAGTGCACCGATTACCGCGACGCCGAGAACACGCGGAATCAGCTACGCCCGGTTACTTCTTTCTTGAAGGCCATACGCGGCTCATCTATACTCCTCCTCGATGAGCGAGACCGCTCATTGGGTGATTGGGCAGGCGCGTGGTTGATCTCGCGGTTTGTCTTTTTTTGTTGGCGCCGTTTGGAATTGCGTTTGGTGTAGCGCGGTTTGACGGTTGTTCGCGCAAGCGCCCAATGTGGTCCGGCCGGGAGGGGTTACGTTGCTGACGACGACGACGACATTGCTCGAAGGACTTGCGGACTCAGCGAATGTGGACGCGTGGGGACGCTTCGATGCGTTCTACCGACCGTACGTGCGCCGGGTGGCGGGCCGCTATGGGCTATCTGCGGCCGAGTCGGACGATGTGGCGCAGACCGTTATGGTCGAATTTCATCGGGGTTTCGTTGCCAAGTATCGTCGCGAGAGTGGGCGGTTGCGTTACTGGGTGCTGGGCATCGCACGTCGACAGGTAGCGGCCGCGCTCCGCGCGCGTCGCGGGCGGCCGGCGATCCTAGGTGAGGAGTCCGTTACCTTGCTCGATGAGAATGCGGTTGTCGCCGAACAGGAATGGCGCGCCTGCATCGCGGAGCGCGCGATGGCGCTCCTGCGTGACAAGCGTTCGTGTCGGCTGGCGGCGGCCAAGATCGAGGCATTCGAGCGCTTCGCCTTGCGTCAGGAGCCGGCGGCGGACGTCGCCCTTCACTGCGGCATGACTGTGGATGACGTCTTTCGCAGCAAGTATCTCTGCCTGCGGTACTTGCGGCGATGTCGTTCCGAACTGGCCCGTTTCTACGACGCTTGATTGGCGGTCGTGATCGTTGTTGGCGGTGGTTGCCGGTTTTTCCTGTATATAGGGTAAGGAAGGTCGGATGAAGGAGTGCCCGTCACTGGCCTGGCTGCAGCAGGCGGCCGACTCGCCGATGATGCGGGACGATCCGATCTACCGCAGCCACGTTGCGCGATGCGCGCGATGTCGTCGATGGGAATGCCGACTGGCCGAGGCGGGGCAGGAGCTGCATGCACTACGCGCGATGCTCGCAGGCACCGGGCACGATCCGGTGCGCGCTACCGCACATCCGACCGTTTCGAACGGCTACGACTCTGGAGATAGCGGGGACCGGGTTGTAGGGGATGCTCGGCCGCTGGGGTCTGCGTCGGATGGCGACGGCGCGGTGGCCGGAACACGAGTCGGGCAGTATACGATCGAGTGTGTGCTGGGATCCGGCGGAATGGGGGTCGTCTATCGCGCGGTTCAGGACCGGACGGGGCAGCGCGTCGCGTTAAAGATCGCCCACCGTTGGCGCAACGCGCCCGAGGCGGTGCAACGGTTTCGTCGCGAGGCGCGCGTGCTCGGGCGTTTGCAGCATCCATTGATCGCGCGGGTCTTTGAGGCGGGCGCCGTCGGTACCGGGCTGCACACGACGCCGTTCGTCGCGATGGAGTACATCGATGGTCAGCCGCTGCACGAGGCGGCCCGCGCCCTCGACTGGCCCGCCCGCCTGGAGTTGATCGCCGCGTTGTGCGACGCGGTCCAGCACGCGCACGATCACGGTGTCGTGCATCGCGACCTGAAGCCGGCGAATGTTCTCGTCGAGCGCGTCGATGGCCGGAGTCGGCCGCGGGTGCTCGACTTCGGCGTTGCGCGTTTGCTGCACGACATCGACGGCGAGGCTACCTTGGAGACGGCGGCCGGACGATTGATCGGAACCGTGGCGTACATGAGTCCTGAACAATGTGGGGGATACGGCGGCGTGGTTGACGCGCGGACCGATATCTACGCACTCGGGGTCATCACCTACGAGTTGCTGGCGGGGAAGCTGCCGTATCAGGTGAACGCCCGCGATCTGCCGGCGGCGGTTCGCACGATCTGTACGGCCGAGCCGGTCTCGTTGTCGTCGGTCAATCGGCGTTACCGGAGCGCCGTCGCGCCGGTCGTGGCGCGGATGCTCGAGAAGGATCCGGGCCGGCGCTATGCGCAGGCGGCTGAGGTTGCGGCGGACTTGCGTGCGATCCTCTCCGGCGCACCGGTTAGCGTGCGCCCGATGCGCCTCGTTGAGCGTTTTCAGCGGTTCGTCGGGCGCCAGCGGTACGCGCTCGCGATGGGCGTTGTTGCCGCGATTGCGCTCACGGCCTCCTGGATGGCGGTGCGTCAAGCCGGCTTCCTCCGGGCGGTGTACCATCAACTAGACGAAGAAGTGACCCGGTTTCGGCCGACGGACGGTGTGGGGGGGCTCTGGCCGTGGCTCAACGATTCTGGCGAGGCAGCGTCCACTGGGCTTCCACCTCAGCTAGCGTTGATGGTACATCGCTGTTTGGCCTGGAACTATATCAAAGCGGGGCATTTCGCGGACGCGCGTTCGTCGTTGGCATCCGCGTTCGAAGCGCAGGCGACCATTGGCCGGCCGGATGATCGCTGGAATTGGCTGGAGTTGGTGGTGCTGTATGGAAACATGCTCGCGCTCACCGATCGTCACGAGGAAGCGGTGGACGTGCTCCGCATTGGCCTCGAAAAGGGTGAGGCCGCCTGGGGCACGAGCGATCTGGTCACGGCGCAGCTCCGGCGGGTGCTCGCGCGGCGTCTGATTGACATCGGGCGGTTTGACGAGGCGCGGCGGATGCTCGACCGTAGCTGGGCCGACCTCAGCGTCGATCCGGCGGTTGATCCGGACGCGTTGCTGGGCGTGTTGCGCGCGCGGGCGAATTTGGAATGCAGGGCTGATCGACCGCGCGCGGCGCTGCAGTGGACCGCGCGCGCCCTCAAAGGCAATCCGTGGCCGGTCGGGCGCGAGCGCGCGGCGTTGCTCGAGATCGAGGCATACGCCCTCTCGCGATTGGGAGATTGGAGCGCTGCGCGGGAGCGTTGGGCGGCGCTACTGGCCATGGAGGAGATGACCCCCACCAATCCGGGGCGAAAATCCGTTTGTCTGCGATCGCTGGCGCAGTGCGATATGCGCGAGGGAGCATTCGAGCGCGCGAGAGAACGACTCGATCAGGCGGCCGATGAGTTGCGATCGCGAGGACTGCACGAGGGTCCGTGGATTGCGACCATTCTGCGATTCCAGGCGGGTCTGCACTGGACCGTCGGACGCTATGCGGAGGCGGAGCGGCTCTTCCGCGAGCTTCTCGCCGACGGCGGTCCCGGGGCGGCATTGGGGCGGACCACCGTGCTAAACAGCTTGGGCGTCGTTTTGCGAGACGCGGGGGAGTTTGTCGAGGCGGAGGCCTGTCTGGCGAACGCCCTGGTTGCATTGCGACAACGGTTCGGCGACACGCATTCGACCGTCGCCAATACCCGGATCAATCTGGCGCGACTCTACCTCATGACAGGTAGGATCGCGGAGGCGGAGTATCAAGCCTGCCTGGCGCAGGAGATTCGCCGAACGATGCCTTCGATCGATTCTCCTGAACAGGCCGAGCTAGCACTGGTGTTGGGCATGGTTGACGTGGCGCGCGGGCGGCCGATCGCTGCCCGGGTGCATCTGAAGTCGGCCTTCGAGGCGCGCACTCGGATCTACGGTCCCGAGCATCATCTTACGGCCGAGGCGCGGATGGCCCTGGCAACGAGCGTTATCGAGCAGGATCCTTCCACGGCTACGGCCCAGCTCGTAGCGGCCCGGATCGCCCTGGAGCGATCTCAGTTGCTTCCCGAACATCGGCTGTTCGACATTCTGGAGGAGGCGGAGGAGGCGGTCGCGCAGCGCACCGCGCGGGTGGATTCCCCGTCCGTCAGCCCCGAAGCCCGATCGGGCCATCCGGCGCGATGAGGCAGGGGTGGCCAACTTGCCCGCGGCGCCTACAATGATGGGCGCTAGCGGCCGTGCGGGTCTGGCACGACCCCTTTGGTGGTTTCGACAGGATGTCGACCGTCCACGGCCGAGACGGGAGTTCGAATCATGTGCGGAATCTTTGGCGTTACGCTGACGCCGGCTTCGCCGTTTACCGACACCGACATCGAAACGACGGTGCGCGACCTCTTTCGGTTGTCCGAATCGCGGGGCAAGGAGGCGGCGGGCATTGCGGTGCAATCGCCGGACCGGATCCGGGTCTATAAGGAGGCCGTCACCGCCTCGGCGCTCATGCGGACCGATGCTTACCGTGGCCTGCTGCGCGACGCGCTCGCAGCCACGCGCCCGTCGACGGGCGAGAACGGCTCTGCCGGAAACGGTTCCGGGCGTGGCCCGCTCGCGGTTGTCGGTCACTCACGGCTGGTGACGAACGGGGCCCAGGGGCGTCACGAGAACAATCAGCCGGTGATTGCGGACGCGACTGTCGCGGTTCACAACGGCATCATCGTGAACGATGCGGACCTGTGGGGGCGGCACACGGACCTTTGCCGCAAGGCGGACGTTGATACTGAGGTGTTACTGGCGCTGCTGGAACGCCATCAGCGTGAGACCGGTTCCTGGACGCAGGCCGCGCGCCGGGCGTTCGAGGAGATCGAGGGGACCGCGTCCGTGGCGATCCTGTTCAAGGATCACAATGTCCTGTTGTTGGCCACGAACAACGGCTCGCTCTACTACTGCGCCAATCGCGAGCGGTCGGCGCTCTTCTTCGCATCCGAGCGCGACATGTTGATGCGCCTGGCTGAGAAGCGTCAGCTTCGCGGGCACATACAGGATGCCGACATCCTGCAGCTCCGGTCGAACACCGCGCTGCTGGTTTCGCTCGACGCGCTGCAGTTGGAGCGGTTTGCACTCGATGCCGACGACGCTCCCGATCGAACGGGCATCGTGACGAATGGCATCCATCGACAGATCGAGAATCTGCCGCCGGCTTATGACGCGGATAGCCGCCACATCACGCGCATCGTCGCCACGCCGCGGGCGCGCACGAGCGCGTCGGACGCGGTCATCCATGAGTTGGTCGAGGCGGGGATTGCCCAGGTGCCGGAACTCGAGCGCTGCAGTCGATGCGTACTGACGCGCGCCATGCCGTTCATCGAGTTCGACGACAACGGAGTCTGCAATTTCTGTCGGAACTATCGCAAGATCGAGCACCATGGCCCGGAGGCGCTTGCGGACCACGTCGAGCGCTTTCGTCGAACGGACGGCCTGCCCGATGCCCTGTTGTCCTTGTCCGGCGGACGCGACAGCACGTACTCGCTGCACTATTTCAAGTCGGTGCTCGGGCTCAACGTGCTGACGTACACCTACGACTGGGGAATGGTCACCGACATCGCCCGGCGGAACATTGCGCGTCTCTGCGGCAAGCTCGGCGTCGAGCACATCCTCGTCTCGGCCGACATCAACCGCAAGCGGGAATACATCCGCATGAACGTGAATGCCTGGCTCAAGCGGCCGGACCTCGGGACGGTCCCGCTCTTCATGGCCGGCGACAAGCAGTTCTTCTACCACGCGAACCGATTGCGCAAACAGCTCAACATCCCGCTGACGATCTTCAGCATGAACCCGATGGAGCGGACCGAGTTCAAGGCCGGGTTCTGCGGCGTGACGCGTGGCGGCAGCCACGACCGCTTCTACGGGCTGACGAACTGGAACAAGGTGAAGATCGCGTGGCACTACGGAAAGCAGTATCTGCTCAACCCGGCGTACATCAACCGTTCGTTGGTCGATACGGTCGGTGCCTACTTCTCATACTATGTCATTCCGCATGACTATCTGCAGTTCTTCGAGTACGTGCCGTGGGACGAGGAGACGATCAATCGTACATTGATCGATGAGTACGGCTGGGAAACGGCGTCTGACACGAAGTCGACCTGGCGGATCGGCGATGGCACGGCGGCGTTCTACAACTACATCTATTACGTCGGCGCTGGTTTCACGGAGAACGACACCTTCCGCAGCAACCAGATTCGCGAGGGTGTGCTCGATCGTGAGACCGCGCTCGAAAACGTTCGGCGTGAAAACCGCCCGCGGATGGACACCCTGCACTGGTACTGCGACACGATCGGCATCGACCTCGAGCACGCCCTCCGAACGATCAATGCCATGCCGAAATGGTGGGCCAAGTTCACGTAGCGCTACTCGACGTCCGTCGTCGGCGCGACTTCGAGGACCAGTTCGCAATCGAGGTACTCGAACACGTCGACCGATGTACAGCCGGGCCAGTTAAGCCCGTGTTCACCTGTTTCCCCCGGTCGGCGTCAGTGCGGTTTTTCTCCAGCCAGGAACGCGCAAACATGCTTGATCGATGGCGCGAGCCATTCCAGGCATTCGCGAACGGCCTTCATCGAACCGGGCATCCAGACGATCAGTGTGCGGCCCGCGATGCCAGCGCCGCCGCGCGATACGATGGAGAGCGGCTGGTGATCGAAGGCCTTGAGCCGCATGACTTCGCCAAACCCCGGCAACGCTCGCTCGATGAGCGGCAAGATCGCTTCGGGCGTCAGGTCGCGAGGGGCAATGCCGGTCCCGCCGGTGGTGAGGATCAGGTCGCTGTGTGGCAGCTGTTCGCGGATAACGGTGCGAACCTGCTCAGGCTCATCCGGAACGGTCGCGTGCCGAACGAGCGTCGCGTCGATTGTCGGTAGCCAGTCGACGATCAGCGGGCCGCTGCGATCCTCGGTCTCGCCGGCGGCGCAACGATCGGAGATTGTGAGAACGGAAGTGCGAATACTCATACGCTTATGGTAACGCGGCTAGGGCGAACGAGTTGCGAGCCAGGGTATGGTATTGGCGATTCGTCCTGCCGGTCGCGATGACCTGTCCGGAGCCGGTGGCGCTATTGCGAGCCCGGAGCGCAAGCGACGGGTTCTGTCGTCTCGCGTCGCTTGAACCGCTCGCTCGCGCTCGCGGCTCGTTGCTGTAGGGGGCTATGCGCGAGACGCCGTTCCACCCCGGGTACATCTGGAGCGGATTCGACCGACGCTAGCTCCAAACACTGGCGGACTAGCCGCCAGTGCCACCCCCAGGACGAGCCCCGAGCGCAAGCGAGGGGTCACGGGCATGGTGCCCCACCCTTCTAGATTGGGATGAACGTCCGTTGCTCCTTGGCTGGTATAACGACCAGCCGAGGAGTTTTGAAGTTGCCTTCAAAAGGAGCAAC
>JANQNU010000052.1 GCA_028279405.1 Phycisphaerae bacterium | reverse complement strand
CTTCCTGATCCCAAGTCTCGGGCACGACGCGCGCGGCCCGCGGTGGAACCGACGCTGACGCAGCGGTCGGCCGGCGTCTTGCTGCACCTGACGTCGCTACCAGGGCCGTACGGCGCCGGCGATCTCGGCGCGTCCGCGTACGCGTTCGTTGATTTTCTGGCACGCGCCCGGCTGCGCTGGTGGCAGATGTTGCCGACGACCCCTTGCGGCCCCGGCGACTGTCCGTACAACTCCCCGTCACACTTTGCCGGCAACCCGCTATTGATCGATCTCGATGCGCTGATCGGCGCTGATTTGCTGAAACGTCGTGATGTTGCGCCGTTGCCGAACAAGTCGCGCGACCGCGCCGCGTTCGGTGCAACGATCCGTCTTCGTACGCAGGCCCTGCGCTGTGCGTACGACCGGTTTGCTGCCTCGCGCGCTGCGAAGAGTGCCGCGTACCGCCGATTTCGGGAGGAGAACGCTTCCTGGCTACCCGATTATTCCCTGTTTCGAGCGCTCCAGGATGCCCACGGCGAAGACTGGTCGCGCTGGCCGCGCGATCTCAGGCGCCCTAGCGACACCACGCGTCAGATGGCTGGTGCTGAGTATGCGGAGGCCGTCGGCTACGAGACATTCTTGCAGTTCGAGTACGACCGGCAGTGGCGACGGCTGAGGGACTACGCTCGGAGCCGAGACGTCTGGCTGATCGGCGACTTGCCCATCTTCGGCGCTCACGCGTCCGCAGACGTTTGGGCCAACCCGGACTTGTTCGAACTCGACGCGCGCGGCCGGCCGACTGCCCTTACCGGGTATCCACCTGACTACTTCAACCGTGAGGGGCAGTTCTGGGGCCACCCGCAGTATCGCTGGTCAGCCCACGTCCGGAGCGGCTTTTCCTGGTGGATCGCTCGTTTCGCTCATCTTCTTCGCGCTTTCGATGCCGTTCGGATCGACCATTTCCTCGGTTTCCAACGCGTCTGGCGAATCCCGGCGGGCGCGTCGTCCGCGCGCGAGGGCCGTTGGCGCTCCACCCCCGGCGACGAGCTGTTTACAGCGCTGCGAAGACGGCTGGGGGCGTGCAACATCATCGCCGAAGACCTGGGATTGGTGACGCCGAAAGCGATCGCGCTGCGCGAAAAGCACGGGTTCCCCGGCATGCGGGTCATGGTCATGGGGTTCGGTGACGACAGTGGGCGCTTCCATCTGCCGTTCTCGTACGAGCACAACACGGTGGCCTACACCGGAACCCACGACATGGAGACCGTACACGGCTGGTTCAGCCGCGTTCGCCGAGCTGCGCGCTCGAATGTCGGAGACCGGCGCGAACTGGCGCGGGCCCGGGCGTTTCTTGGCGGAGCCGACCGCGACGTGCACTGGCAAATGATTCGCAGCCTGATGGGCTCAGTTGCGAACACGGTGATCGTTCCGATGCAGGATATCCTGGGCCTCGGCACACGAGCCCGGATGAATATCCCCGGTACCCCGACCGGAAACTGGCGCTGGCGCATGCGTCCGGGCGCTGCCAATAATGAGCTCGCCGATCGGCTTGCGCAGCTTGTGGATGCGACGGCGCGTGATGGGACGTGATCGCGGTCGTAGGATCGCTATGGCGCGATTGCGGACAACGCGTCACGGATCTCATCATCCGCGAGATCATCGACGATACACGGATCGCCGATGTCCCGGATCAACGCGAAGCGCGTCCGCTGCCCCAGGCGTTTCTTGTCCTGCGTGGTGGCGGCGATGATATCGTCGGCAGACAACGGCTGCGTAAGCTTCGTCGGCAGCCGACAGTCGGCGATCATCTTCGCGACGCGCTCCGCGACCGATGCCTCCAGCAATCCGCGCTCGACCGAGATGCGGTTCTCGACCAGCATCCCGAGTGCGACGCATTCCCCGTGACGCAACGCATAGCCCAACAGTGTTTCGATGGCGTGTCCGATCGTGTGCCCGTAATTGAGCCAGGCGCGGACGCCATGTTCACGTTCGTCCTGCATGACGACTCCGGCCTTGACGCGACAGTTCTCGCTGATGAGCGTTGTGAGTACGGTCGGCGTGCGCGACAGGACCTCCGACACCTGCTCCTCGTGCATCGAACGGAGTGGGCCGTTGGAGAGGATGGCGTGTTTGACACTCTCGGCGAGTCCCGCGTGATACTCGCGCTCCGGAAGCGTATCGAAAAATCGCGTATCGACAATGACGGCGCGCGGCTGATGGAACGCCCCGACGAGGTTCTTGCCGGCGTCGAGGTTGACCGCGGTCTTGCCGCCGATGGAGGCGTCGATCGCAGCCTCCAGCGTTGTCGGCACTTGGATGAAAGGGATGCCGCGCATCCAGGTGGCTGCGACGAACCCCCCCAGGTCGCCGATCATCCCCCCGCCAAAAGTGACCACCAGATCGCGGCGCTCCACCCGGAGCCGTGCCATCTCACAATAGAGCCGCTCCGCTTGTTGCAGCGACTTGCTGGCCTCGCCGGCGGGAACGGTGAGCACATGGTGACGGAGATTGGTCAGGCAGGCGCGAATGCGCTCGCCGTGCAACGAAAGCACGTCCGCGTCGGCAACGACAACAACCTGCTGAGGCGATAATCGTCCGATAACATCGACAACTGTATCGATCGTTTCGGGGCCGATGTGGATCGGATAGCTGCCGGACGGGAGTTGGATTACGAGCTCGTGGTGCATGTCCTACCGTGGGTTCGCGTCGTGAGCGATTTCGCAACATGTGCCGGGTTGCTGAGTGCCTGCAACCTCTTTTGTTTCAGTAGGTTACAGGTTCTCTCGAGAGCCGATAAGGGGCACGCGATCTTGACGAAATCCTCATTTGCGGTTAGAAATAAATACATGGCACGAGCAGCAACGAAGCGTCCCACGCGGACGAAAACGAATTCCACCACCGCGAAGACCAAGAACCGCCGAACATCGACCCCGGCGGGTGCACCGTCGCTGCGTACCTATCGGGCGGCGTTGGCGTACCTGGACGGCAAGACCAACTACGAGAAGATGCTTCGTGCCGGGTACAACGCGACCAACTTCAACTTGTCGCGCATGCTACGCTTGCTTTCGCGCGTCGGCAACCCGCAGAAGAAGCTGAACTGTCTTCACATCGCCGGGACCAAGGGTAAGGGATCGACGGCGCATATGCTTGCGTCCGTCCTGCGTCAGGCGGGGTTTCGGACGGGTTTGTATACGTCGCCGCACTTTACGGACATTCGCGAGCGCGTCGAGATCGATGGAGAGCTGATCTCGGAGAGCGAGTTCACAAAGGTCATGGCGCAGGTTGCGGCTGCGGACGCGAAGATGAAGTCCGATTCGCCGACTTACTTCGAGTTGCTGACGGCGCTGGCGTTTGTGCATTTTGCCGAACGCTCCTGCGAGTACGTGGTGTTGGAGACCGGCTTGGGGGGGCGGCTGGACGCGACGAACGTGGTCAAGCCGCTGGTGGTCGGGATGACCAGTATCAGTTTCGATCATATGGCGCAGCTTGGGACGACGTTGGAGCAGATTGCCGAGGAGAAGGCTGGGATTTTCAAGCCCGGCATAACGGCGATTTCCTGCCCGCAGCCTCCCGCCGTGCGCAAGGTCTTCAAGCGGGTAGCCGAGAAGGTTGGTTGTCCGGTGCGGTTTGTCGGCGACGACATCGAATACAGCTATCGGTTCGAGGCGTCGCGGTCGACCGGCCCGCAAACGCGGGTTTGCCTCGCGACGAGCACCACGCGCATCGATCATCTGAAAGTGCCGCTACTTGGCGAGCACCAGGCGGACAATTGCGGCGTCGCGCTGGGCATGATTGATGTGTTGCGCGAGTCGGGGATCGCGATTAGCGAGCAGGACACGATTGACGGCCTCGGTAAGGTGCAGGTCCAGGGTCGGCTGGAGCAGATCCGGGCCATGCCGCGAACGGTCGTCGACGCCGCGCACAATGCAGCCAGCGTTCGGGCACTGATGAAGGCGATCGGTCAGAACATCGGTTATGACTCGATGGTCGTCATCTTCGGTTGCTCGCTCGACAAGGACATCGACGGAATGCTCACCCAGCTGCAGACCGGGGCGGACAAGATCATCTTTACGAGCAACGGCACGCCGCGTTCGGCCGATCCGCATGAGCTTTATCAGCGCTTCGCGGAGAAGTCGGGCAAGATGGCGCAGGTGGCGCCGAAGCTGGAAGATGCCTTCACCATCGCCCAGAGCTGTGTGACGCGCGACGACCTGATCTGCATTACCGGTTCGGTCTATCTGGTCGGGGAAGCCAAGAAGCGGCTTACCAAGGAAGCGTTCCCGGATTAGGTCCGTGGGCGTTCTCCGGGGGCGCAGCGCCGACAGCGGCGCTGCTCCACCGTAGGGTGATTCAACCGTGGGACAAGCTGGCGTGGTTGGTCGTGCATCTGGCTACTGACCGGATCAACACTTCGCGGCAAACGATTTTCTTAACTGCAAATCCACTTTTTCGAACTAGTCTCTCTGGTGCGCGGGCCGCGCGTCGGCCGGTTTGATCTCATCAGTGTCGTGAAAGCGCTGGGAAGATTCGCAGTGCTGGGGCAGAATACCCCTCAGTGACGGAACTGCTGAACATCGAGGCGCTCCCATCGTTGGCAGCGGCGCGGGTCGACGCACCGCTGGAGCCGTTGCGGGCGCTGTTTGCCGAGTTGGCGCGCAAGTACGCGACGCGCCCCCGCGATCGCTCCGATCATGCCGGGGATGATGCATTGCTCTGCGAGGCGTGTGTGCGACACGCGGCGTTGTCGCGGGACGGGGCGGTGCACGTCGTCGTGGTCGGCCCGACACAGGTGGGTAAGAGTACGGTCGTCAATCTGCTGAGTGAGAGTAGTGCGGCCGAGGTCAGCCCGCTGGCGGGGTTCACGATGCACGCGACCGGGTTCGCACTCGGGCGGCTCGAGCCCTACCCGCCGACCGGCGGCTGGTTTCCGGGCTTCGCGCGGGTCGAGCCTGCAGCGCTCGAAGCGGCGCCGCCGGAGGCGTACGCGACGCAGGCGTGTGCAATCGATGGCATGCTCGCGGCGATTGGCGATCCGACCGTGATCTGGGACACGCCCGACTTCGATTCCATCACAGCGGGTCGATACCGTCAGGCGGTTCTCGAATCGATCGCACTGGCCGACGTGATCCTCGTCGTGCTGAGCAAGGAGAAATACGCGGACCTGAGCGTTTGGCAGATGATGCAGCGTCTGGCGCTGCTCGAGCGTTCGCTGCTGGTTTGCGTCAATAAGATGACGCCCGATGCCGAGCCGATCATCAACCGTGCATTGCAGGAGCGTCTGGCCGAGGTGGTGCCCAAGGACAAGGAATGGCCGATCGTCACCCTTCCATTGTCGACGGCACCGGCCGAGGATCCCGCGTTTGCGGACGCGACGGTCCGCTTGCGGCAACAGGTGCGGGCGGCGTTTCTCGAGACGAAGGGCAAGGCCCGGCTGCGGCTTCGTCGGCGCGGGACCATTCGTCTGGCAGAGGACCGCTGGTCGTCGTTGACGGCGCCGGTTGAGGCGGAGCATGCCGCCGTGCAGGCCTGGGAGACCCTGATCGCGGAATCGCTGGCCGCGTTCGTTGCAGCCTATCGACGCGATTATCTCGACCATCCGCAGCGTTATGACAGCTTTCGGAAAGCGACCGCGGAACTCCTCGACCTCATGGAGCTTCCCGGAATCTCGCGACCGCTGGCGACGGTTCGGCAATATGTCACCTTGCCCGTGCGATTCGCGTTGCGGGTCGGCCGGGAGTGGGTCGGCGGCAGCGCGGCGTCCGCGGCACATGTCGGCGAGGACGCGTTGCTACGTGCCGGCGTCGACGACCTGCTGGCCGGAATCCGACGCGACGTCTCACTCCGAGCGGACCAGGACGAGACGGGAAACATGGTCTGGCGCGTCCTGTCAATTCGCCTGGGCCAGGAAGAACCGTTGCTTCGGGAGCGGTTCCAGGCCGCTGTCGAAGACCATTGCCGCGAGGTGGCACGCGAGATTCGCGAGACCGCGGACGCGTTGTTCGCCGCCCTTCGAGAGCGGCCCGCGGTGCTGAACACGCTGCGAGCGACGCGCGCCACCGCAGATGCGGCCGGCATCGCGCTCGCGATCAAGACCGGCGGCGCGCACCTCAACGACTTGCTTTTCGCGCCGGCCATGCTCGCCGTCACGAGTCTCTTGACCGAAAGCGCCCTCGGCGGATACATGAACCGACTGCGGGCGCAGCTCAAACAGCGGCAGCTCGAGAACGTGCAAACCGCGCTGATCGACACGGTCTTCGCCGTCGAGCTGTCGCGGTTGACAGAGGGCCTCGACGAGCGGCCCGAGCTGTTCGGCGTCTCTGCGGACGAGTTGGCAAACGCCCGCGACGCGCTGCAGCGCTGGAAGCAGATCGATGATTGACACTTACGAGCGCCTCATCCAACAGGTCCGCGACTGGCTCGACGATGGCTGCGCCGCCGGCTGGGTTTCCGAAGCCGCTCGCGAGCGGTTCAATGCGATCGAGACCGCTACGCCGGACGCGCTCTTTGTCGCTTCGGAAGCACGCCCGCTGGTGGTCGCTCTGTTCGGCGGGACCGGCGTTGGCAAGAGCAGCCTGCTCAATCGCCTCGCAGGGGCAGACATCGCACGTGCCGGCGTCGAGCGCCCCACATCGCGCGACGTGACGCTATATGTCCATGAGGCCGTGCAGCTCGCCGCGCTTCCGACGGAACTGCCGATCGCGGAGACGACCGTGCAACGGCATGCGAATGAGGCCTGGCGGGAGATCGTTTGGCTGGATGCACCTGATATCGATAGCGCCGTCGAATCCAATCGCGAGAAGACGCTGGCGTGGTTGCGCCATGTCGACTTGCTGATGTATGTCGTCAGCCCGGAGCGCTACCGCGACGATGTCGGTTGGCGCGTCCTGCAGCGTCGGGGCGAGCGACACGGATGGTTGTTCGTCATGAATCGCTGGGACGAAGGCGAAGTCGCGCAGCGCGACGACTTCCTGGGACAACTTCGCCGAAGCGGTTTTGACGACCCGCTACTGGCCTGTACGAGCTGTGCGTCACCAGGCGCGACATTGCCGTCGCCGGACGAGTTCGACAGCATTGCGACGGCACTGCATGCACTCGTCGAATCGCACGGCGCCCGTGAACTGTCGCGGTTGGGGTTGCGCGCACGGGCCCAGGAGATGCGTGAATCGCTGGATGCCGCCCGAGCAGCGCTGGGCGCCAGGGCCGATTGGACCGCGGTGCAAACCGTCCTCCAGCAGCGGTGGCAGGATGTGCGGGTCGCTTTGCTCGAAGGAATGGAGTATGTGATGCGGGGCGTCGCGGCCCGGTTCGCGGTGCGCAACGACGATCTGCTGGCGGATCTGAAGCGACTGACCGGCCGCGCGCCGGCCAGCGAGCAGCGGCCCGACACGGACGAGTTGGCGCATCTGACCGCTCCGCTCTGGGATGATTGGGCGGCCACCAAGCTCGAGGCCTGCCTGGCTCATGTCGAAGTAGCGCTCCGCGACCGGCAACTAGCGGCGGAGGCCTGCAAACAGCGCTGGGAGGCGCCATTGCGCTCCGTCGGCGATGTCATACAGCGGTCTTTGCAAGACACGCTACGGGCGGCGCTCGCGCAACCCGGCACACGTTTGCAGCGGCTCGGTCGGCGCGTGACCGGTTTTCTTACGATGGTGCTTCCGGTGGCGGCGCTGGTCTGGGTGGCGCTCGTTACCGTGCAGCGCTTCCAGCAAGGGGCGCTCGGCACTGGCGAGTTCCTCGGCACCAATTTCCTCATCAACGCGGCGTTGCTGGTGCTTGTCGCATGGGGCGTCCCATTCACATTCGATCGCATGCTGCGCCCGTCGCTGGAGCGCTCGGCGTACCAGGCGCTGCGGGAGGGGCTCGACGCCGGCCTGACGGTCGCTGGGCAATCGGTTGCGGACGCGCTAGAACAGGCCGCGGATGATGCCGGTCGACGTGCCGATGTCGGAGGCACTCTCGCGAGCGAACTCACCACGCTCGCGAAGCAGCCGGTCCAGGCCCAGCAGCCGGCGATCGGCCGCGTGCTCGTCGGAAAACCGCGTGGCGACGAGCCGGTGCGGCGCGCCGCACCCACACCGAATCCGGCCTAGAACCAGGCGTCTCCGCCAACGCCGAGGATGATCGGCAGCGCTTGCTACGACCCACGATCAGCCGCGGCTACAATGATGCCGGCTGTCGCGAAGGAGCAGGTGATGAAGCTGGTGATTCGGTCGGCGACGCAGCAGGACATTCCCGCAGTGCTCGCGATCAACAACTGGGCCATCGAGAACACGGTCGCGAATTTTCGGCACACTGTCGATGCACTTGCGGATTTTGAGCAGGAATGGCGAACGTACACCCAAACCCGACCCTGGCTGGTGGCCGATGCCAGCTCGAGCGGGGGGGCATCCGTTGTCGGCTATGCACGCGCCAGCGAGTTCAAGAGTCGCTGTGGCTACAGCTGGACCTCGGAAGTCTCCGTGTATGTCGACCCGGCGCATCACGGTCAGGGGATCGGGGGGGCGCTCTACGACAGGATCATCCCGATTCTGGACACGCAGGGCTTCCGGACGCTGATCGCAGTGATCGCGCAGCCGAACCCCGTCAGCAATCGGCTACACGAACGTTTCGGATTTCGACGGGTGGGCGTCTTCGAGCGGATCGGTTGGAAGCACGGCGGCTGGCATGACGTGGCCTACTATCAGCGTCGCAGCCCGAAAGACAATCCGCCGACAGAGTTGCGTCCGCCGGCGGAAGTGAGTGCCGAGCTTCTGGGTGCCGGGCAGGCGACCGTCGACGGTCGCTAGTCCGGCAGGATGTCGCCTTGCGAATAGCCCTGCAACAACTCGCGGGTCTCCGGCATCATGTCGCCCAAGCTGTTGAGCCTGGAGCCACTCACGGTCGTCAATCCATGGTAGCGTGTCTGCCTCACGGTCAGGTAGCTGACGTGACCGTCGAAGAACAGCCCGTTGACGCCGCGACCGGCGTTGCTGCCATGGCGATAGCTCAGCTTGAAACCGGGGAGGTCAGGCGCGTACTCGCGTGAGCGAGTAAACGACGGGCCGCTGGACGAGTAGCTTCCGGCGCCGATTCCCGTCCGATCGAGATCGTAGTCCCAGATACCGCCATCCGTCACATATCGCGCTCCATCCATCATGAACAGCTTGCGCGACGCGGGGCCGACTTGTTGAATCCTGGGAAGGTAGTTGTCTGGTGGCACCGTCTCCCAATCGGTAGGGTGCGTGTACCAGTCGATCGGGGCGGTCTGGCTGGAGCCCGGACGGCTGACGTACCCGGCCACGGTCCCCGCGTACCCCGGGCCCGCCATCATCATCTTCCACATTGTCAGGTAGCTGTTGCCCAACTGGGTCGCGAACCGATTGCCGGCGACCACGCCGGGACTAACGCTTCCGCCGAAGAAGGGCCGCATCAGTTCCCGGACCTCGAGACAATGAAAGGTGTCCTCGCGCGTCGCGGACATTCGTTCGAGGATGTCATGCTCGACGTTCGTATCGCCCAGATAGCGCTGCCGGAGCGGATTGGCCCAATCCCAGATCGTCGTGGGCAAGCCCTTGTAGCTCGTCAGGCCGCCCGGTCCGAATGCCGCGAAACCGGAACCGTTGGGCGTACCGACGATCCACTCTTTTTCCTCGGATGCGTAGGTGCTCATCGCTTGACCGATGTTCCGGAGGTTGACCCCGCAGTGAACCCGCCGCGCGAGCTTGCGGGCGCCGTTCATCGATGGCAGAAGAATCGAGATCAACACCGCAATGATCGCTACTACGACCAATAGCTCGATCAAGGTGAATCCGCGCCGAGTTCGTCTCATTTGGGTGCTCCGCTTAATCGCCATGTACGATCCGACCGCCGCACTCGTGGCACTTCGTATAAGATGGGGTTCCTTCGAACCCGGAGAAATTTCGAATCTCTTCGTTCAGCAGCTGCTGGTGCCCACACTGCTTGCATGTGGATGGCGTCAACACCGACTGCCGCCCGCAATCCGGGCACTTCGGCGGATACGGGCCCTTGACCATCGTCACTCTGCCCTTCCAGCCGCAATCGTCATACATGCACATGTGTTCGTGTACGGACTGCGGACCGGCAAACAGCTGCTGATAGGCGAAGACACTCCCGGCCACCAAAAGGGCAATAACAACTCCGAGGATGATGCCGTTCTTGTTCATTCGGTCCGTCTACAACCGTGGCCTCGCGCCAATCCCACCTGGAGGCGTTTGACCTCAGGCGAGGCAGATACCACAGGCCAGGAGACCGAGAACCGGTTCGCCAGGACTGCAGTGCGGGCGCCAGCTTGTTGATCGCTCGACTTCGGGCCAGACCCGAGTTTTCCAATGCGCAGAAAGGCTGCTCTGCCGCGCCAAACACGTCCCTTGCTGAATACTACGCCGATCGAGTGCTGAGTATGTTACTCAGTTGTTAAGGTTTCATGAAGGCAATTCGCCAGAAAAAGCGTCCATTCGAACCGCTTGAGTCAGCGGACAGGTTCTTGATCGCGATCCGGCCAAGGCTGCCGGCTGCGGAGATTGAACCACGCCGGTCCGACCAGCTGCCTCGCTCGGGCTCGGGTCTCCGGAGCGCCGGTCTCCGCGGGCGACCACGGCCAGCCGATGGACCGCGTTACCTGCCCGCCTTTCCCGTCACGGTCCACGCCGTTCGGAGTATCGACCGGGCCGTGCCCGTCCGCCTCGATACACTCGACGACCTCTATTATGTTAGTCCGTACTCTTTGATCTTTCGATAGAGCGTTCGCGTACCGATGTCGAGCATCTTCGCCGCCTGTTCGCGGTTGCCGTCGGTCGCTTGGAGTGCCTTCTCGATCGCCAGCCGCTCGATTTCGGCCATAGTCAGGCCGGCAAGCGGGGCGGACGTCGTTGCGACCAACTCGTTGCGGCCGCGAATGTCCTCCGGCAGGTCGCGCAGCTCGATGTCGCGATCTTCCACCTCAACCGAAAGCACCTCGATCACCGACTTCAACTCGCGGATGTTGCCGGGCCAGTAGTAGCGCGTCAGGGCTTCCATCGCCTCACTGGTGATACCGTGGGCCGACCCGTCATGCTCCTTGCAGGCGTGCTCCAGGAAGTGGTACGCCAGTAGCGGGATGTCTTCGCGCCGTTCGCGCAACGGCGGTACAACGAACACCAGCTGGTGAACGCGGTAGTACAGATCTTCGCGGAACGCACTGTCCTCGATCTGTTGCTTCAGATCGGCGTTGGTCGCGGCGATCACGCGTACGTCGACGCGCTTGACGTCGGTAGCGCCCACCGGCGTGAACTCGCGATGCTGGAGCACGTGGAGCAGCTTGGCCTGCATGCTCAGCGGCATGTCGCCAATCTCGTCCAGGAAGATGGTTCCGCCGTCAGCGGCCGCGAACAGCCCCTTTTGATCGCTCGCGGCGCCCGTGAACGCCCCCCGCACGTGGCCGAAGAGCTGGCTCTCCATCAGCGTTTCGGGGATGGCGGCGCAATTGACGGCGACGAACGGTTTTCGGGAGCGCGCCGAGCACGCGTGGATCGCCCGCGCGATCATGTCTTTGCCAGTGCCCGTCTCCCCGACCACCAGGACCGTCAGCTTGCCCCTGGGGGCCACCTTGCGAATACGGTCGACAATCCGTCGAATCGCCGGCGACTGGCCCACGATTCCGTGAAACGCTTCGAGTTCTCGACGGGACGCGAGTTCCTTCAAGTTGCGGTCGGCCCGTCGGGCAGCCGCGGTTTGTGCGTCATCGCTGATCGCGTCGGCGAGCGCCGCCGGCGCCGCGGGCGCGAGACTGCGGACGCGGTCCGACGTCGGTACGCCGCCCGGTTCGGCGTCAACCAGCAGCAGCACCGCGTCGGTCGATTGTTGCTCGAGGGTCACGACCACGCGGGCAGTTTCCTGGGCCGTGTATGAACCCAATACCACGACCGCGTCCGGTACCTTCGATTCGATCGACTCGACCGCATCTTCGGGCGTTTCCGCGAGCCGCGTGGGGTGGTTGCGCTCGCGCAACTCCTCCAGCAACTCCCGACCGCGGGACTCATCGTGATCCAGAATGAGAATGAACGCCGTCTGAGCCATCAAACCCTTAGCGAAGTCCGAGTAATCCTTGATTATAGAGCAACCCGGTGCGGCGTGCAGTCGGGCCCCGACCTGACCTGGAGGGGGCATGGTCGACCCTAGCCAGACGCCGATCAAAGCGAGCCGCGAGCGCGAGCGAGCGGTCAATGGCGGGCGAGACGCCCGCCCCACCCTGCCTGGTGTTGCTGGGAGTTGCTTGCTCTTGCAAGAACGTTCACCTCTGGGTGGCTGGTGCCCCACCCTTCTAGATTGGGGGACGCGTTTTGTCTGTCGGCCAATGTGTCCCCCAGGGTAGAACCCTGGCGCACCACATGCTCCACCAATCGCGTCGGGTGGCACTAGCAGGTGCCTCCGCTTCATCTTTGGATGGGCGGCAGACACGGACGACGCGGCGCCGGGGAGTCCCTATACTGGCAACCCGGACGCGGCCCCCACGGAGCATGCATGGAGTTGACGGGAACACAGACGGCGCTGCGGGAGTTGCTGGCTCCCGAAATGACCGAGATGCTCGAGCAGCGCCGTACCCACGAGGCGCGCGAATCGCTGGGCTACCTGCTGAGCCCCGAGATCGCCGAGCTGATCATGCTCCTCAAGCCCGCGCATCGTGCCGTCGCCTTCCGCCTGCTCAGCCGGGCGCAAATGGCGGACGTATTCACGCACATCGATCCCGACGGTCAGGAGGCCTTGCTCAACGACCTTACAGGCGAGCAACTCACCAATCTGATCAACGAACTCGAGCCGGACGACCGCGCCGAGTTGTTCGAAGAGCTGCCGGGCAAGCTGGTCAACAAGCTGATGAACCTGATCCGCCCGGAAGAGCGTCGGCGGACGCAGGTGATTCTCGGGTACCCGCCGGAGAGCATCGGCCGCATTATGACCCCGGCCTACCTTCGGCTGAAGGCCGAGTGGACGCTGACCCGGGCGCTGGACCACATACGGCAGCGCGGGCCGAATGCGGAGACGATCGAGACGCTGTACGTCACCGATGACGAAGGTCGCCTGTTGCATGAGATCCGGCTCGCGGACCTGCTGTTCGCGGCCCCGCAGGCGCAGGTGGCCTCGCTGGCCGGCAGCAAGTTCCTGGCACTCTCCGCGCGCGACGACCAGGAAGAGGCCGTGCGCGCGATGGAGGTATACGATCGGCCGGTGCTGCCGGTCGTCGATATCGACGGCGTACTGGTTGGGATCGTGACCTTTGACGACGTCGCTGACGTGGCGGAGGAGGAGGTGACCGAGGACATCCAGAAGATGGCCGCCATCGAAGCGCTCGAGCAGCCGTACTTGAGCATTTCCATCGTTTCGCTGATTCGCAAGCGGGCGCTGTGGCTGGGCATCCTGTTTCTCGGGCAGCTCTTCACCATCTCGGCCATGGCCAGCTTCGAGAACATACTGAACAGCGCCGAGATTCTGATGCTGTTCGTACCGCTCATGATCAGTAGCGGCGGAAACTGCGGCTCGCAGGCCGCGTCGCTGATCATTCGTGCCGAGGCCATCGGCGAGATCGAGCTGCGCGACTGGTGGCGCGTCTTTCGAAGAGAGCTGGTTTGCGGCCTTGGGCTCGGGCTGCTGCTGGGCTTTCTGGGGCTCATGCGGGTTCTCGGCGGGCATTGGCTGACACCCGAGGTGCTCGGTGAGCACGTCGTCCCTTTCGCGCTCGCAATCTCCACCGCACTCGTGTGCATCGTGCTGTGGGGTGCCTTGGTCGGTAGCATGTTGCCGCTGGCGTTCCGCGCGCTCGGGGTCGACCCGGCGACCAGTTCCGCACCCTTCGTGACCACGATCGTCGACGTGACGGGCATCCTGATCTATTTCTATGCCGCAATTCTGATGCTTCGCGGATCGCTCTTGCCGGAAGCCGCCGGCTGAGCAGCGCGGTGTGCTTTCCAACAACGGACTCCCGCTCCACGAGACTACCCCTGACAGCCTGGTCGCACGATGGCCCGGTCGGTGTCGTCGGGCGGCGCATGCTCTATACTCCCCGGCGATACACCGAGTCTCGAGTCGTTTGGAGTTGACCATGGCCAAGACCGCCGCGACATCACGCCGGAGCCCCACTCCCGCTACGCTTCGCACCCGGCTGGAATCCCTGGCGCGCAACCTGTATTGGACCTGGGATGCCGAGATGCAGCAGTTGTTCGCGGGCCTCGAGCCGTTGCTGTGGGAGGCGTGTCGGCACAACCCGATTCGCCTGCTTCAGCAACTCGGCGCCGACCGAATGGCGGCGCTCGTCGCGGATGCGTCGTTTCTGCGTCGGTTGGGCGCCTGCGAGCGCGCCCTTCGGGACGCACTCCGGGCGAAGGCGTGGTTCCCACGGACGCATCGTGGAAAGGCGGGCCGGTTGCGTGTGGCGTACTTCTGTGCGGAGTACGCGCTGCACGAGAGCTTCCCGCAATATTCCGGCGGGCTCGGCGTGCTGGCCGGCGACCATCTCAAGTCCGCGTCCGATCTCGGGATTCCGCTTGTCGGTGTCGGGCTGCTCTACCGGAGCGGCTATTACGTGCAGTCGTTCGCGCCAGACGGGAAGACGGTCGTTGGTACGCCTGCCTACGATTTTACGCAGTTTCCGATTACCGACACGCGCAAGCACGTGCGTGTTCCGATCGGAAAGCGTTTCGTCAAGGCGCGGATCTGGCAAGTCCAGGTCGGGCGCGTCCCGCTGTACCTGCTCGATACTGACGTGCCGGCGAACGCGCGCAAGGATCGTGCACTGACGCACCAGCTCTACGGCGGCGACAACGAGTTGCGCATCCAGCAGGAGATCCTGCTCGGTGTCGGCGGGTTGCTCGCGCTGGACAAGCTGGCGATCCGGCCGACCGTGTTCCACCTCAACGAAGGACATGCGGCGTTCTGCGCCCTGGAACGGTTGCGTCGTGCCGTCCGCCAGTACAAGAGCGTCGAAAAGGCTGCGAAGTCCGTTCGCGCATCGACGGTTTTTACCACACATACGCCCGTTCCCGCCGGCCATGATCGCTTCTCCGCGCGCATGATGATGCGCTACTTTCCGAACATGCCGCGCGATCTGAAGTTGGCGCGCGCCGACTTCCTCGCGGTCGGCCAGGAGCATCCGGGCCGCAAGGACGATCCGTTCTGCATGACGGTTCTGGCGCTGAATCTCAGTGCGCATTGCAATGGCGTCTCCAAGCTGCACGGAGCGGTGTCGCGCGAGATGTGGCAGGGGCTCTTCGCTGAAGCCCGAACGGTCGACGAAGTGCCGATCGGCCACGTCACCAACGGGATCCATACGCGCACCTGGCTCGCGGCTGAGGTCCGACCCTTGTATGACCGCTATCTGACGCCGACCTGGGTCGGGAGCAGCCCGGAGGACGATTGGTGGCGCCACGCCGACCGCATCCCGGCGAGCGAACTGTGGCGGATTCGATCGCTGTTGCGCAAACGCCTCGTGCATTTCGTGCGTCGTCGAATCGTCGAGCAGCGGCTGCGAGCCGGCGCGCCGTCGTCGGCCGTGGGTGATGCCTACGGCATACTGGACGAGAACGCGTTGACCGTCGGCTTCGCGCGGCGTTTCGCGACGTACAAGCGTGCCCCGCTGATCTTTCGCGATCCGGACCGCTTGGAAACGCTCCTGTGCGATCCGCAGCGGCCCGTCCAACTGCTCTTTGCCGGCAAGGCGCACCCCGCCGACCAACAGGGCCAGGCCTTCGCGCAAGCGATTCACGAATACGCCGAGCAGGAGCGCTTCCGCGGGCGCGTCGTGCTCCTCGAAAACTACGATATGGAAATCGGCCGACTGCTTACCGCGGGCTGCGACCTCTGGCTGAACAACCCCATCCGGCCGCGCGAGGCGTCAGGCACGAGCGGCATGAAGCCGCCACTGCACGGCGGGCTGAACTGCTCGATCCTCGACGGCTGGTGGCCCGAGGCGTACGACGGGACCAACGGCTGGGCGATTGCGGCCGACGAGGGTGAGGCTGCGACCGGCGAAGCGCTGGATCGGCGCGATGCCGAGGCGCTGTACCGCGTACTCACCGACGAGATCGTGCCGTGTTTCTATGACCGCGACTCGGCAGATGTGCCGCAGCGCTGGATGGAAATGGCCAAACGCTCCATGCAGACCGTCTGCGGTCAATTCAACACCCACCGGATGCTTGCGGACTATGTCTCACGATATTACCTGCCGGCGCACGGCGTGAACGCCTGACGGGCATTAGCCTCACGCCTACTGTGGTGGCCCCGGCATTCGCGGCATGACGCTGGCCGGGATCTCGCGGAGCGCCTCGCGCCAGTGTTCAAGCTCGGCCGAATGGGGACCGTCCGGCTCCGCTTCCGACCAAGTTTCATACAGCGCAATCAAGCGGCGAATGCCGAAGCCGGCCAGCATGCTGCGTCGTCCGTGCGTCGCGACAGCTTCCGCGTACGTGTCGCACAGGACGTCCTCGGACTCCTCGAACCGTCGGACGTCCGCCAATGTGCCCCCGTAGAGGAGCCGGATGCTGATTCGATGTCCATCCCCTGGTGGACGGACGCGCATCGCAGTTTCGTACGCCTCGGTGGCGGGAACGATCGCCTCGCTATGCCGCCTCATCCTGCTCAGGATCAAATTGTGTTGAACACAGGCGCTGATCGTCCGCAGGTCGTCAGGGCCCAGCACGCGACCACACCGCGCGCGCGATTCGATCACGTGCTCTTCCGCCTCGTCCAGTCGATTCAGCCACATGAGCGAGGTGATAATGTTGTTCTGCAATCCAAGTGTCTGAGGATGATCGGCACCCAGTATCCGTCGGGACACTGGCAAGCTGGACAACTGCAGTTCGAGCCCTTCCTCGCGGCGCCCGGTGTTGAACAGCAGGCCTGCGAGGTTGCGCTGAGTACCGATCAGCGCGTCGCTGTCCGGCTGGAGTCGACGACGGACGTCGAGCGCGTCGCGCAACAGAGGCTCTGCCTCGTCGAATCGCTGCAATCGAATCAATGCCAGGCCGAGGTCGCTCTTTGCACCTGCCGTGTCAGCATGTTCGTCGCCCAGAGTCCGCTGCAATCGCTCGAGCCGTGATCGAAAGATCGGCTCGGCGTCCGCGGCCTGCTCGACCTGGAGCATTGCCCCGCCCAACAGCGACTGGGCCTTGAGGACGACATTATGTTCGGCGCCCAGACGCTCGGTCCCCACGGCGATGACCTCGCGCAGCGTGCGCTCGACTTCGTCGAAACTGCCCTGTTCCTGGTGTACGGCCGCGATATGGTACTGGAGCCACAAACCTTGCTCGCTAAGGTCGCCGTCACGGCGCTTAACCAGTGCGAGCGCCTCGTCGGCGACAGAGAGCGCGTCCTCGTAGCGTCCCAGGATCGTGTAATCCGTCGTGATCTGGGCACGAAGCGCGATCACGTCGCGATCATCGGCGCCGCGTACCGCCTGCAAATCGTCGGCAAGGGACTCCAGCAGTGCGACGGCTTCGTCGTGCCGCCCGAGCACTTCGAGCGCCTGCGCCTTCTGGTGCAGCAACTCGTGATGCAGCGGATCGTCGTCGTCGACCAACTCCAGTGCGGCGTCGATCTGTTCGATTGCCGGTTCCGCGAGCGAGAGCCCCAGGTAGGTCTGCGCCAGGCTGTTGCGCATTGTCGACTGTGTGCGCGGTTGCTGCGGCGGCGTTGCATCGAGCGTGGCCAGCGATCGATCCACGACCTGGGACTTGAACACGTCGCGGGCCACGTTGGTCATGTTGATATCGTCCAGGTACGTCGCGAACTGCTCCTGCCAGGCGGCGCCGGTACCTGACGCTCCATCGCGGGTCCGTGCAAGTTCGTTTCGAAGACGGTTGCCGATGTCGCCACCGACGCGCGTCAGATCGACATCGCTGAGCATGCGCGTCTGGAAGTCGACTACGGTCTCGAGCTCGCGGCGGGACTCGTCCGCATCGTTCTTGGCAGTGATCGCGTCATCGCGTTGCTGACGCGCTTCGATCAATGCCAGGCCGGTGCCGACGGCTCCCGAGGCCAGCGCGACCCCGGCAACCGCCAGCCCGGCGACGAGGCCTCGATTCCGTCGCGCGAGCTTGCGCAGCTGGTACCAGGTGCTGGCACGCCGGGCGTCGATGGGCTGATCCGTCAGATGACGCCGAATGTCCGCCGCAAGTTCGGCAGCGGTCGCGTACCGACGTTCGCGATCCTTTTCCAGCGCCTTGGCGACGATGGTCTCGACGTCGCCGCGTAATGTGCGATTCCACGTACCGAGCCGTTGCGGCTCCTGCTCCCAAACGACGCGCGCGGCCTCAACGATCGCCAGGCCGGCCAGATCGTGCGGCCGCCTTCCGGCCAGCAGCTCGTAGAGCATCACCCCCAATGCATATACGTCGCAGCGCGTATCGAGCTCGGCAGACTTCCCGCCGAGCTGCTCCGGGCTCATATAGGCCAGCGTTCCGACGAGCTGTCCGACCTCGGTCTGCACCGTAACCGTTTGCAGATCTGCATCGGTTACCCGCGCAATACCGAAGTCGAGCACCTTCGGCTGGCCGATCCCATCCTGGGTGAAGCTGCCCGTGCCCGAACGTTCGGCGGACGATCCGGTTCGCGGCCCACCGTCCGTTCGACGGAGCACGAGCACGTTGCTCGGCTTGAGATCGCGATGAATGACACCCTTCTGGTGCGCATGCTGGACCGCGTCGCAAACCCGCGCAACGAGTTCCAGAACCGCACCCGTGTCCGGCTCGTTCGCCTGGACGAACTGGTTGATCGGCAAGCCGTCGATGAACTCCATCGCGAAGAACGGCTGGCGACCGTGCTGCAATTCGGCCCAACCGGCCTCGTAGATCTGCGCGATTCCGGCGTGCTGCAATTGGCCGAGCACATGTGCTTCGTGCTGAAAGCGGCGCAGCAGTTCGCGAGCCACCAGGCGGGGCTGCAACACCTTCAACGCGACACGCCGTTTCGGCGACTGCTGTTCGGCTTCGTAGATGACGCCCATGCCGCCTCGTCCGATCTCGCGAACAACGGTGTAACGTCCGATGCGCTCCGGGGCGCGGAGTGCTTCGTCCGGGAGCGCCGCCGCCGCCAGCATCCCGAGCCCCTGTCCGGGCGCGGAAGCGTCTATGAAGGCGTCCTCGGAATCGTCCTCACGCAGCAATGCGTCCACCTCGACACGAATCAGTCCATCGGGGCAGCGCTCGTTCAGAAACCGGCCGCGTTCGTCGTGCGGCAGGTCGCACGCCTGGTCGAAGAGCGTCAATACGAGTTGGTGTCGTTCCGAAGGCGTCATCGCAGATCCTCGTCGCCGGCTGGCCGCAGCCCGGTCGCTTGGGTTCGGCAGCGGCGGACACGGCGCCGTCATCGTCCCCGTCATTGTATGTGATCGAATGGGGCAATAACTGAAGATCGGCGAGGGAGTCGTGAAGAACACAAACGCCGTCGGCGGAACCCCTGCCCGGTCAGCCCGGCTGCCAAGGGATGGGAGCTGGAGGAATCGAACCTCTCGTCGACCACCCCACTTCTTTCTCGACAACGGATTTACAGTCCGTCGTGGGGAACAGCTCCCATTGGTTGAATGCGGCGAGTGGGACTCGAACCCACACTGCCGAGCGCCTCACGCTCGTGCCTCCTGCCAGTTGGGCTACCGCCGCCGACAATGGCCAGGGTGGGATTTGAACCCACAACATCGGCGTTCTGAACACCGCGCCTCTGCCAATTGGGCTACCTGGCCTCGCAAACGCCATACAATCCGCGCACACTCCATACGTGCCCGGGCCACGTTCGGTACACATCGAGACGATTCGTGGCTCGAACCCGGAGCGCTGTCACGCTGATCAATGCGCGCACAAAAAAAGCCTCGGGGGTTGGCAACCGCCGAGACTTCGCGTCGTTACGTTATTCTTCGTGCGCGCGGTCTAGACGGTCCCTCCTCGTAGCAGGGTAAGCAGGAAGTAATAGACCGCGAACTTCTTCATGTGCATTTCACTCCTGAATTGAAGTATATCCAGCATACCTTCGATTTCAATAGCGGAGCATGCAAACTCGGTGGATCGCCAACGAAAACAGGGGGCCGTGCGTCTCGCCCGCCATTGACCGCTCGCTCGCGCTCGCGGCTCGCGCTGGCGCCCCCTGGCCACATAACAAGCCCCGAGCGCGAGCGAGGGGGGAAGCAAGCTGCCTTTGCGAGGCCTGTGTCTGGGGTGCCCCATCCCTTCCAGCGATGGGGGACTGACGAATCTTCCGTCCCCCACCCCAAGATGGGGTGGGGCACCAACGCAACGAGCCCCGAGCGCGAGCGAGGGGACTGGGGAGCGCGAGACAAAAGACCTCGTCGCTTGCGAAGAAGGCGCACGAAGCGCGCTGCGTGGCACTGGCGGCTTGTCCGCCAGTGTTGGGAGCGTACGTTTGATGTAGATGCGTTCCAGCGCGCAGCGCTGTTCGACACATGATCGCGCGAGAGACTAAACTGCACGTATCCGTTCGGCGACGGCGTGACAGCCCGCCGGCTCCGTTGCGTTTCCGTCACCGCGTTTCGTCCGGTATTGGTGAAAGGAGCGAGCGCCATGTCCCGCAACGTCGCGATCTTCTGGCCCGGCGACTACCGTAGCACCCCCAACGAACTCGCGATCCCGAGCATCGAGCGGGCCACTGCCCAGCTCGAAGCCGCTCTACAGAAACTGGGCATTGGTTCCCGGCGCGTCGGTGGGTGGCTGACGCGGCCGCACGAGGCAATCGAGGCGCTGGGACCTGTTGATGAACCGCTCATCGGCGTCTGCGTCCACTGGTTTTACGGACCGCATACCACCGACGGCGTCGTCGGCAAGGACAATCCGCTGCTGTTGACGAGCAACTTCTCCGGGCAATGGCCCGGACTGGTCGGACTGCTCAACACGGGCGCCTGTCTCGAGAGCGTCGGACGGCGCTTCAGTCGTGCATGGACCCAGGTGGATGATTGGACGACTGACGACGAGTTCATGCAGCGATTGGAGCAGTGGTGCCGAACCGGGGTGATCGAGTATCCGACTGACGAAGTGCGATGGCGCGACGCGCCGGCCCCGGTCGGCGATCAGGCCCGCGCCATTGCCGGTCGGGTGCACGACGAGATCCGCGCGCGACGCGTGCTGGCGCTGATGCTGGGTGACACATCGATGGGCATGATCAACGGGTACTTCGGGCCGCGCTTGTTGAATCCGATCGGCTTCACCGAGCACAAGGTCGACCAGGCGTGGATCATCGACCGTGGCAAGCGAATCGATGACGGGCGCATCGACGCCGCCCTGGCGTTCGTCAACGACAAGGGGGTTACGTTTCACTACAACGAGCCGGACGCCGAGGACTTCGACGCCAACGCCACGCGTGAGCAGCTACGCGACTACCTCGCGGTGTTGGATATGCTCGATGAGTTTCAGGCCGACTGCCTCGGATGGCAGTACCAATTGGGCCTGATTCCGTTGCGGCCGCCGAGCGATTTCGCCGAAGGGCTCTTCAACTCCCAGTGCCGACCGGAGAGCAACGGGGAGGTGATCATCACCGCCACGGAAGGCGACCAGGGAAATCTCGTTCCAATGGAGTTGATGAAGCGCCTGTTAAAGGAAAAAGGACTGCACCCGGCCGTGATGTTCCACGATGTCCGCTGGGGCGGCCTGCACGACGGACGTTTCGTCTGGGTGTTGCTCAACAGCGGTTCGTGCGGTGCATACGCGTTCAATCACGATCCGGACACGCTCGCGGGCGTGCACTCCTACCGGCAGCCCGCCGGCTACTTCCCGAATCCCGGCGGGACCTTCGCCGGCGAGAGTCGGCCCGGCGACATTACCTGGGCGCGCGCCTGGATCGCGGGCACGCCGCAATACCAGTCGGATGCGGCCCCACGCTCGCGTACGGACGGCCGGGTCGCGACGTACAACGAACTGGTGATGGACGTCGGTCGTGGAGAGGTCGTGACGCTGCCGCCGGAGAAGCGCGACGCCTGGTGGCAGGGGACCACACGGCAATGGCCCTTCATGGCGGCCGACTTGGGCGTCCGACAGGACTCGGTCATGGCCCACTATATGAGCAACCACATCGCCGTCGCGTACGGCGACATTCGCGACGAGATGATTGCGCTCAGCGAGCAGCTCGGCTTCCGCGTCCGCGTTTGGGGATGATGGTTCAAGGAACGCACCGGCTCCATGCTTCCATGCGTCTACGCCGCTCTCTCCGGTAAGTGCGGCCCCAAGATACACGGGGTGGGGCGGGCGTCTCGCGGGGTGGGGTGGGCGTCTCGCCCGCCAATGACCGCTCGCTCGCGCTCTAGGCATGGTGCCCCATCCCTTCCAGGGGTGGGGGACTGACCTGTCGCTTGCGGGCGCGCATTGTCACCACCGGGCGCCGACGCGAGCCGCGAGCGCGAGTGAGCGGTTCAAGCTGCGTGATAGGCCAGAACCCGTCGCTTGCGCCTCGGGCGTACTCGGCGCACCGAGGGTCCCTGCCCTCGCGTGACGGCGGGTGGTACGGGTAGCTTGCTACCAGTGTTCGGAGGGTGCAGGGGACGATGGGGCTTGCTTCCCACTGGCGGACAAGGGGGCATTGTCCCATTGCGTTGCCAGTTCCACCCGACGGTGACTTCCAGCTTCACCATACAGTTGAGCCATTGCCGGAGGGCCGGTAAGATCCGGCCACTATGAACGTCAAACCAACGATGATCGCTCGATCGGAACGGCACCTCGGCGTATGGGCCGTGGGTGGGATGTTACTCTTTGCGCTGCTGACGGCCGTTGGTGCGGAGTTGCGTGTGCCGCTGCCCGGTACGCCGGTACCGGTTACGTTGCAATCGCTGTTCGTACTGATTGCGGCGTTGGCGCTCGGTGGTCGCTGGGGCAGTGCGAGTATGGCGTTCTACCTGCTGTTGGGCGTCACAGGCTACCATGTCTTTGCATTGGGTCAGGCGGCGCTCTGGGGACCGAGTGCGGGATATCTGCTCGGCTTTGTCGCGGCTCCGATCGTGATCAATGCGATCCTATCGATCGACGGTACGCGTCGCGCGTCGCGTGTCGGTCTGGCTCGCATTTTGGCGGCGCTGGTCGTCGGCCACTTGGTCATCTTCGCTTTCGGCGTCGCGGGCCTGACCTTGATGGCCCTGGCGTTGCGGCCGATTGACGAGGCGCTCGTGTCGGCGGTGCTCGTCGGGGTGCTGCCGTTCCTGCCGGGGATGGTGCTGAAGACGTTGGTGGCGCTCGCGCAGGCGCAGCAGCGGACGCGCCACC
>JANQNU010000067.1 GCA_028279405.1 Phycisphaerae bacterium | reverse complement strand
TCGTCGTCGTTGTTATCGTCGTCGTCGTCGTTGTTATCGTCGTCGTCGTCGTTGTTATCGTCGTCGTCGTCGTTGTTATCGTCGTCGTCGTCGTCGTTATCGTCGTCGTCGTCGTTGTTATCGTCGTCGTCGTCGTTATCGTCGTCGTCGTCGTTATCGTCGTCGTCGTCGTTATCGTCGTCGTCGTCATCGTCGCCGCCGCCGCAGCGCCAGATGGCTTCGATCAGCTCGGCGGAGCGCATGTCCATGTCGGCGATTGCGCGTTGCGGCTTGCGTATCACGGCGTCCTGCGCTTCGGCGGCTTGGATTCCTTCGAAGCCGATCGCTGCGAAGAAGATATCACGCAACCAGCAAAGGAAGCGGCAGATCAGGTCGATGATGATCCGGATGGTTCGCCCGAGAAGGCCGTCCACGGGGCCGACCGCGATCAACTTCTCCGAGAAGGTGATGTAGTCGGTTGCGGTGACCTTGCCGTCCGCGTTCATGTCGCCGAACGGCGCGGATGGGTCGACGTCCATCACTTCGTGAAGGTTGAACATGCCGTTCGTTGCCTTCACCCACTCGCCTTCCTGGACCTTCTTGGGCACCCGAATCGGAAGGCCATCGGCCAGACGTCGGATTTCCGCCGCGCGCAAGTTCAGGCGCGGGTTGAGGCGGCCGACGTTATCTCGCTCAGCTTGCGTAATGCGTCTCGTTTGCACCAGCGCATCGAGCGCGTCCGCCGGCTCGTCGTGCGCAAACACAAGGAAGTGCTCGGTTGACATCTCATAATAGAGCGGCCCCGGCATGGCGCCGTTGGCGAGTTCGTACCAGGCGAAGTACCCGCCATCGAACGAAGCTGTGTGCCAGCGTTCGACTGGTCTGAGAATGAGGTTGTAGTCCACCAGACGCTTGACCTGCGCTGGCGCATCGACTTGTGCCTTCGGATCGCCTTGGACCTTTGGTAGATGCCTCTGGAAGACGCCCAACGCCGTCAGACAGACGACGCCAGCGACCACACGAAGGACGAGTCGGTTATGGCAAAGCTTGCGCATAACTCCTCCCGAGTCTCTATAGGATTGTTGCTCGCAAACGCGTCCCGCGAAGAAGTGAGCGCTTTCGGGACGCCGGGTAGACTACTTCGATGCTTTCAATTTGCAAGAGAAAAAACGGGCTTCCCGACAAAAAATATCCGCAACCGGTTCCAGATGATATCGAGCTCGCAAGATCAATCGCGCTGTGGGTTTATGACGTCGTAAGCGCGCGTTGTTCGCGCGTCGCTGCGTGTTGCGCGCTGGTCGCTTACATGTTGCAGCACTGCTGGAATGTTGCGCGAAAAATACCTTGGCCATCGAGCGGATCGGCAGTTATAGTGGCCGCACGACGAAGCACGACAACGTGTGATCGTCGGGCGCGCCATCACGTCAGGGACCATCTCGGTCGGCGCTGCTACGACGAACGCCGGTAGCTTCGGCGGTAGTGGACCAAATCTGGTTTGGCCGGAAGCGACGCCTTGGTTCTGAAAAAACGACGATGGGCATTTGTGTGGTGGATGCTGTCGCTCCCTGCGCTATGCAACGCCGAGTCTACGGCGCACCGTGCGCCACAGACGGATACCTCCGCGCTGGCAGCGCCGGACGTGCTGCTCGCAACGGCGCGGCGGGCATGGCACGCGCAGGCGCCGGCGGTTGATGAGGCGCGCGCGACGTCGGTTTACGTCGCGCTGCGTCGCAACGGCGTACGACAGACAGTCGTGCACGGCATGGGATCGGATATCGCGTCTGCGATCCGCAACGGTGCGGCGCGTCTGCCGAGACCCGACGAATCGGGCTCGACATTGATCGAGCTGATGGTGCCTGTTGCACGTGTACCGATCGCGGAACGCGGCATTCTCGGAGCGGCGGACATTGCGCTGGGACTCGACGGCGTCGAGTTTCAGGTCGACGGTAATGCGCTGAGTGGTCTGCCCTGGGAGATCGCGGCCCAGCGTGCGGCACATGCAATCGAGTGGTTGAATCGGCTGTGCGAAACTGCGGGGCACCCGCGCGAAGCGTGGCAGCGGGTGACGGTGTGGCGCACCTCGTGGCGACATTTCCTGGAAGACCCCACGTGTAGCACCGGTTATGTCGAGCTGCATCGTAACCGTCGGCGCTTCCCGGAGGCGCTGACCCGCTCCGCGATTCGCGAGCGGCTTCGACTGCTGGGAGCGCATGTGCTGCAACTCCAACGACCGTCCGGGGCCTTTTATTACTTGTATGATCCATTCTCCGATCGGCTTCAAGCAACGCCGCTCAATATGGTGCGGATGGCGGGTACCGCGTACGCGGTCGCGCGAATGGCAGCCGAGTCGGATAAAAGCGATCGGCCGAAGTATGCGAAGAGCGCAGCCGACGCTTGCCGGTTTCTGCTGCAACACCAGCGGCCGTTCCCCGGACAGTCGAGTGCGGCGTACATCCATGAGCCACGCCACGGGCTGGGGAAGCTTGGCTCGACCGCGCTGACGTTGCTGGCGCTCGAGACCCTGCCCGCCAAGCTTCGGGAGACCTTCGCGATCGAACGGGCAAAGCTGGCTGCCGCGGTCATCGCCCAACAGGACGCGGATGGTCGCTTCCATTGCTTCATCAACGCGCCCGGTCGTCCGGGCGGCGAGGACTACTACCCCGGGGAGGCGCTGCTGGCGCTCGCGCGTGATCCGCATCGACGACATTCGCCGACAGTCTTCGAGCGCGCGTTCCCGTACTACCGTGCGAAGTTCGCAGAGCGCCCCAACACCGCCTTCGTTCCCTGGCAAGTCGAGGCCTGGGCGACGCGCTATGAATCCACGCCGGCCCGCGAGTATGCGGACTTCGTCTTCACGTTGACGGACTGGCTGCTCCGGAGGCAATACCCCGACATCGCCCGTGTCCGCGAAGACTACCGCGGCGGGTTCGGGATCGCGAAGTGCCCGGGTATCAGTTCGGCGACCTATACGGAAGCCGTAATCATTGCGTACCGCCTGGCGCGCACCAGCGGCGACGACACGCGGGCAGCCCGCTACCGTAAGGCAGCGCGGCGCGGTCTGCGGTTCATCATGCGGCTACAGATCACCGGACCGGAGAGCGGCCTCTTCGAGGCGCCCTCCCGCGCACTCGGCGGCATGACCACCAGCCTCACGTCGTTCGAGATGCGCATCGATCACGATCAGCACGCCATCACCTGTCTGTTGGCAGCGTTGCAGGCCCCTGAATTGCTGGATGCACCGTCTGAGGAGGGCGCTCTATGACCAGCCGAACGGATGACCTTTCTTTGCGGCGCGGATTGCTGCTGGCTTGCGCCGCGCTGCTCGCGTCATACGTCGGGAATGTCGGCGCCACGCCGCCGACCCGCTGCAACGCGCACGAGTCCGTGGAATCGTTCGACCAACTCGCCCGTCTGCGCGAGATCAATCGACAGCTGAACATTACGCGAACGGTATTGATCGGGCACTACGCGGAGACCTTCGTCGAAGGCACGCCCTGGAAGCCCGACGTGTTCGACCTGCCAAACAACCGCTTTGTCCTCGAGGCGGCCCGACGTTACCCGGATGAGTTCGTACCGCTCGTCATCGTCGATCCGAACGACCCCGATTGGCGAACGCGTCTGGACGACTATGTCGAGCGGGGCGCCGTCGGCGTCCAGGTTTATGCTAAGCGGTTCGAAGACGGGCTCGACGATCCGCGCTACGACGCCTTCTTTCAACACCTCGAAACACGCGATATCGCACTGTACCTGCGCGTCGCCTTGCAGCGCGGCTCGATTCGTCGAACGGTGGAACGCCGACTGAACAAACATCCCTACCTGCGGGTGCTGATCCCGCATTTCATGGTAGGCGAGAACAAGCCGGACGTGATCCGCTACCTGCTGCAGAAACACCCTAACCTGCATTTCGATGTCAGCTACGGATTTCGAAGTTGGCGCAGCAAGCACCTGACACGTGTATCGGAGAACATCGCTGCTCTGCGCGAGATCGTCCGTGCCTTCCCGGATCGGGTACTGTTCGGCACGGACGTGATCGTCTCGGCCGAGTCTTGGAAGGACGACGCGTATCTTGTCGCAGCGTACTCGGACTTCATCCACCTGCTCGAACAAGAACAGTTCACGTTCTCCGTCACAAAGGAGACGCTCAACGGCTTCGCGCTGCCGGAAGACGTGTTGCGGCAGGTCTATCACGAAAACTTCGAGCGGTTCTTCAGGCCAACGCCCCGGCCTCCATTCGAAACGCGCTACGACATCGGCTTGCCCAGCAACAGTGACGCGGTACCGCACCCCGTGCTACTCGCACTGGTCGGCAACTGGTTCGGCCCGTTCCACGACGTTGCCTGTACGCGCGACACACTCGCGCTACCGTCGACGGCGGGTGCTTTTTTCGTCGATGCGCGCCTGGAAGGGCGCATCAGCCCGACGATCCCGAGTGCAACATACCGCTCGGCGAACAATGTGCTGCGTGCGGTCCGTGCAGATCGGCAGGCACTGGGACTGGTCGCGCTCGGCGACATCGATTCAACCGTGCGTCTGCTGCGGGTCAACGGACGCTCGCTGCTCGATCGACGCCTGCGGGTCGATTCGGCGCGATTGCGGTCGTATCCGCTCATCGTCGCCGCTGACGGCACGCCCACCGGCGCGACCGGCGCCCCGACGGCGTTTTCGGCATATGACTACGTGTCCGTACTCACCACGGGCGGGTCGCTTCCCGGTCAGGGACTGCTGAAGCAGCCCCCCACCGGAACGTATCAGGACTGGCTGCACACGATCCGGCCGGTGCTCCGTGACGCCGACGTCACGCACCTGAGCCTCGAGACGGCGTTTGTTCCGGACGGCGTCAACGACCTCAAAAAGTTCAAGTTCTGTACGCCCGCGACATTGTTCGACATCCTGCCCTACCTCGGGATCGATATCGTCGGACTCAGCGGAAATCATCTCACCGACTTCGGCCGTTCGCACCTGGACGAAACGCTCAAGCGTTTCCGACGCGTCGGGATCTCCTACTACGGCGGCGGCCGGAGCGATACGTTCGGGGAATGCAGCGAGACGCTCGATCTGTTCGGAACACGGCTCGGGTTCACCGGCTACAACGATGTTTCCGGCCGGCGCGGATTGGCCGCGCCAAAGTTGTCCGGCTCGCTCGAACTGGAGTTGGCGCGGATCGAAAAGGACCTGCGCCGCTTGTCGGCCAGCCACGACGCAGTGATCGTCGACGTCCAGGCCGGGAGCGAATTCGGCGACGCCCCGTCGTACTACCAGCGTACCATCGCTTCGCACATGAATGCGTGGGGTGCCACGATCGTGCAATACGTGCATCCGCACGTGCTCAAGGGAGTTGACTGGCTACCGTCGTCGTTTTGCGCTTACGGGCTCGGGAACTTCCTCTTCGCCCACCCCAGTCGGGTGCACGATACGCACAACGCGCTGGCGTTCAAGTACTACTTCCATCGGGGCCGACTGGTCCAGATCGAGCCGATCGCGCTGCGGATCGACGGCAACCACATAGAGCCCGGCGATCGATCGCGCCTCGACGCCCACCTGGCGCGACTCTTCGAGCAGCGCAACCGCCGATCGGCGGCGCACCTGATCCGAGCGGTCACGTACGCGCCAAAGCACCTGAAGAAGCGACACCGGGCCCGAATCGCCAGACGCTTTAACGTCGTTCCCGTCGCCGCAGATCCGGCGGGCAACACGCCGACCGCACCAAAGTTCCTGGCCGCGTACGGGGATGGCGAGTCTGGCCACGATCCGGCGACGCCGATGATCTTCGCGGTCGACAGTCGTGAAGAACTCAGCGCGCTACGCGAGTTGCTGTTGCACGATCGTGAGCGGCTGCGATCGTTTTTCATCGAGAACGCCGACCGGATCGTCTTCGGCGGCACGCTGTTCAAACGGCATGCGTGCAAATCCTATGGCTGCAATCACTACTTCGGCTACCAGCTGATGACGCTCTATCGCGACGTGCTCGAACAGTCGGCGTTCGCGTGGCCGGACCTCGACGCGCATGGCGGCGAATGGGCGTACGACCATAAGAAGGATACATGGGTCCCCGGGCTCGATCTGCCGGACGACGTGCTTCGCAAGATATATGACACGAACGCGCATACCCACATGGGCACCAGCAGCGCGACCTCCGGAGGCGACAATGATTGAGTATGGGTGGCGAATGACCGCCTTTGTGCGTCTCTTGGCGTTTCTGGTCGGGACGGCGGCTGCCGGCATGCCCACAGTCTTTGGTGGCGATTGGCAGCAGTGGCGCGGACCGAAGAACACAGGCGTCGCACCCGACAGCCGTCCGCCGATTACGTGGAGCGAGACCGAGAATATCCGCTGGAAGGTTCCCGTCCCCGGCCTGGGGCTCGGCTCGCCGATCGTTTCGGGCGACGCCGTCTTCGTCGTGACGGCGATCCCGCAGTCAAAGCCAGTCCCGCAAGAGGTGCATCAACGCTCATTACGATCCGCCGCTGACCGGCAGGCGGCGGAGCGCGACAAGGAGCGCGGCTATTCTTTCGCGGACGTACCGCACTCGTTCGAGCTGTTGTGCTTCGATCGTGCGACCGGCCGGCTGCGCTGGCAGCGGGCCGCTACCACGGCGCATCCGCACGAGGGGCACCATCGCCTGGGAAGCTTTGCGAATGCGTCGCCGATTACGGACGGGAAGCGGGTCTACGCGTTCTTCGGATCGCGCGGGCTGCACTGCTTCGATTTCGACGGCGAGAAGAAATGGTCAGTCGATTTCGGTGTCGCCCTCCGGGTCCGACTCGAGTACGGCGAGGGCAGTTCGCCTGCGCTGGCCGGTGACGTGCTCGTCGTACAGTGTGACCACCAAGGCGACTCCTTTGCAGCGGCAGTGGACAAGCGGGACGGCCGCATTCTCTGGCGCCACGAGCGTGATGAGGTAACGTCGTGGAGTTCGCCGATCGTCGTGGAGACGGCGGGCGGACCCCAGGCGATTCTCGCCGCCACGGGCAGCGTGCGAAGCTACGACCTCGCAACCGGCGATCTCCGCTGGACCTGCTCGGGGATGACCGCCAATTGCATTCCGACGCCGGTGGTCGGAAACGGCATGGTATACCTGACGAGCGGCTATCGCGACCAGGCGATCATGGCAGTTGACCTGAAGAGTGTCGGCGACGCGCGAAAGACAGGCAGTGTCCGCTGGGAGGCCGACAAGGGAGCGCCGTACGTTCCGTCGCCGCTGCTGTATGGCAACGAATTCTATCTGGTCGACGACCGCGCCCGGATGTCGTGTTACGACGCGCTCACTGGCGCACCGCACTATGTCCGTAAGCGGATTCCGAAGCGGGTCACGATCCGCGCGTCGCTGGTGGGCGCCAACGATTTGATCTACGTAACGGCCGAAACCGGCCAGGTCTTCGTCGTGCGGCGCGGTCCGCAGTTCGAGGTCGTCGCGCACAACACGCTCGACGATGCCGTGATTCTCGCGTCCCCGGCGATCGCCGGCGACGCCTTGTTTCTCCGAAGTGAACGCCACTTGTATTGCATCGGCGAACGGTAACGGCGCGATAGCGACCGACCGTCCGACCACCAAGGAGCCCTCATGTCCGACAACGCTGCCGCACAACCCTCGACCACTCGCGTCCCGTGGCTCTCCGTCACGTTTCTGGCGGGACTCGTGCTGCTCGTCGAAACCGTGCTCTTCCATGTCCTGAGCTACGTACACGACTACTATGTGGGAACGCTGGCGATCAGCTGTGCAGTCCTCGGCATCGGCTTGGGTGCTGCGGCCGCGAGCCGTGTGCGATCGGCCAGTCCGGCACTGTTCTCGTGGACCTGCCTGCTGACGACGCTCTGCATCTACGTTTCGTTCGCGGTTCTGTTGCGATATCCGGTACCGTGGCTGGCAACGTTCGTTGCTGCACCGTGTTTCTTCTTCCCGGTGATGTTCATCGCGGCCGTGTTTCGGGACCACTCGAGCGAACGGGTTTACCTCTATGACATGGCGGGCGCCTTCCTGGGGGTCGTCGCGACCGTCGCGCTGTACGCATTGCTCCGGAGCGAGCACATCCTGGCACTCGTCCTGACGGCGCTGCCCGCGCTGGGTCTCTTGGCGGCGGTCAGCTATGCGCCGGCGCGACGCCTGGTGCCGATCGGGCTCAACATTGCGTTGCTGGGCGGCGGTGTCTATGTGGCTGCGCAGCAGTTTCGGTCGGACGCTTTCAACCTGCACCAGTTGGTCAACGCCAAGCACTCGGCGCTCGATCCGCGCAAGGTCTTCGTGCTCTATCCGAACGGCCTTGACCGCACGTACGACAACCTTCGCGGGCGGATCGATGTTCTGCAACCGGCGCGGTCGCGGGACTCGCTTGTCGCTTACCACGGGATGGTCAACGATCATTTCACGCCGAACGTCGCGCGTGATTACCGCTCGCATTATGAGCCGCAAAAAATCGAGTGGCCGACCAAGGACTGCCGCGTACTCTACGGGATCGTCCCTGAGCCACGCGTCTTCGTCGTCGGCTCGGCGGCACAGGGGATCGTCAAAACCCTGAAGAAGATCACGCCGCCGGAGAACATCACACCGATCGAGATCAACCCGGCCATCCTGACCATCATGCAGCAGGACTATTACGAGCAAAGCGGTCGCGCCTATGACGGGCTCGAGCCGCGCGTCGCGAACGCGATTGCGGCGCTGAAGGCCTCTGAAGAATCGTACGACATGATCACGTTGATCAACACGCACTCGACCAAGTCGATTGCCGATCGCGGCGCACCGGACTACCTGCATACGCTCGAGACCTACGGGCTCTATTTCGAGCATCTGACAGAAGACGGCTACCTGTTGTTCGAGGAACGGCCGACGAGTCGCGAGGGCGAGTTGGGCCTCTACCGCATGATCAACACGCTGTGGCACGCGCTTGCCCAGCGTGGCGTAGAGGATCCGAGCCGCCATTTTCTGATCTGGGAGTGGCAGGGACGGAGCCACCCGCGGATCGAGAAGAATCACTACAAGTACTACGTGAGTATGGTGGTCACGAAGAACCCGATCGAGGGACCCCGGCGACACGCCATCGTGCGCTGGATCGACCGCTGTGCCTTGCTGCGCAGGGCGCCGCTGCGAATCGCGTACATGAACGACTATACGCAGACCGACGAATACGGGCAGCTGTTCACGATGATCCGCAACGGGTCGTTCGAGCCGCTGAAGACCGAGCGTTTCGACGAGCGGCTGGTCACCGATGACCGGCCGTTCGCGGCCGTTTCGACGCGGTCGCATCCCGTGCTGGCGAGGCTCGTGCTGATCACGTCAGGCGTCATCGCCGCACTGTGGCTGGTCCTCTCGATCCATCTCGGCCGACGGGCGCCCGCAACGATCTGGCCGCTGAATGCGTTTAACGTGCTTATCGGCCTGGCGTACCTGTTCGTCGAGATCCTGTACCTCCAGGTCTACCAGAACGTCTTCTTCGGGGCCGCGGCCACTTTTATTCTGATCCTCGGCCTGCTGCTGCTCTCCTCGGGTGTCGGCGCGCGGATCGGTGGACGTGTGCCGTTGTACCTTGCGGCGGTGTTGCTGGTGCCCGTGGTGTTCGCCGGAACGCAAGCGCCAACCTGGCTGCTGCACGCGGGCCTGCCCCTCCGCGCCGTGCAACTCGTTTCGGTGGCGCTGATCGTTGGCACCGGGATGCTGATGGGACTGTTCTTCCCGCGCGGACTGCAGGTAGCCAAGGAGAAGGGGCTGCAGGCGTTCGTGCCGCAGCTGTTTGCGATCAACTCGCTGGCCGGTTCCCTGGCGGTCGCTGTCGCGCTCTGGTGCGGAATCACGGTCGGCTATTCGGTCACCGTCGTGATCGCGCTGATGCTCTTCGTCGGCGCCGAACTGCTCTTGAACGGTGCCCGCCAAGCGGCCGCGTTGCCCCGCGCCCTGCGACAGCGGCGCGCCGCGTACGCGGTCGTCGGAGGTGCGGCGGCGCTTGTGTTGCTCGTGCAGTTTCCGACGGCCGGCCGTGCGGCCCCGTCGCGCCCCGCGGCGCCGGTTGAGCAGCAAGCCACACTGGCCAGTGACACGCAGTCGTTACCGACGGCGGCCGAGGCCTTCACCACGCTCCGACCGGAGGTGGTCGACGAGTCGTTGCGGCGCGGGCGGCAGTTTCTGCTGGCGAACCAGACGAGCAAAGGCAACTTCGTCTACGCCCGAGACTTCTTAACGGGCCAGGTGGCGACGTCCGACAATCAGGTGCGTCAAGCCGGTGTGTTGTGGTCGCTGGCGCTGATTCACCACGATAATCCGACGCCGGAGACTGCGGCAGCGGTGCAGCGCGGGCTCGCGTTCTTCAACAAGTATACGCGCCGCACCCCGGAAGGATACGCATACATCGCGTACCCGAACGACGATCGCGGTAAGACCGGAACGGTGGCGTTGGTGACGCTGGCGATGATCGACTATCTCCGGGCGGAAGCCGACCCCGCGATCCGGGCCAAGCTGCTCGCACCGCTCAAGGCTCACCTCGATTTCCTGATGAGCCTGCGGCGCGAGGACGGACTGCTTCATGGGAGCTACGCGAGCGATACGGGTCGCCCGTTCGGCAAGGCGTCGCCGTACTCTGACGGTGAGGCGCTACTTGCATTCGTGAAGGCGGCCAAGTACATCGACCACCACTACCTGCGCTGGGACGCGCTCGAGATGGCCGAGCAGATGTACCAGCAGCACGTGGTCGCCGCACTCGCCAAGGATCCCGACAGCGATGAGACCAAGGGCTTCTATCAATGGGGTTCGATGGCGTTCTATGAGATCTACACGTCCCGCTGGCCGGGTACGGGGCATTACGCCGAGCGGGTAATCGACCTCGCCTACTGGATGATCGACGTTCACGAGACGTTGCGTCGAACGAAGAACACCGGTTACGCCTACGAGGGCATCGTGCACGCCTGGGAGCTGGCTCGCCGTAGGAGTAACGTCCGGGCCCAGGAACGATTCGCCGCGGTCATCGACATCGGGCTGGGCAAGCTGACAACCTGGCAGGTCGGTGGACCGCTGGCTGACCAGAACCCGTTCCTCGTCCGGCACGCGCCGCCGCCGCCGGAATGCGTCGGTGGCGTCATGAACCGCAAGGACGATCCGATCCTGCGGATCGACGTCACGCAGCATCAAATGCACGCGCTGATTCTCACGCGACGTTTCCTGCTACGCCCCCGGCCCGTACAGACAGAGGCGCGCGGCTGAGTTCGCGAGACGGATCAGACGGTCGACGGGATTACGAATCGGCGGCGCCCGGCCCCGCCGATTCGACCGGAATCAGAACCGCGACATCGCCGTCGATCTTGCCGGTCACGATGAAGTTCCGCAGGCGCTCGCGCAGCGCCAGCGTGACCTCCTGCCCTTTGGTAACCAGCAGCTGACCGTTCTCGGTCTTCAGATCTTCGTCGAGGATCATCCCGGTCGAGAGCGCGCGAACCGCCACGCGCGCGTTCTCCATACGGACCTCGATATCGAGGATCGTGGCGAGCGCGTCGAGAATCTGCACGGGGTGGTTCTCCGCAGTGCGCAGCGCTGCCAGTGCCGCGACCGGCGCCGCGCCACGCAGTTGAGCGGAATCGAAATCGTGCACCGCGCGCAGGATCTGTGTACTCGCGCGTTCGTCCGGGGGTAACTGAGAATCCTTGCCAGCATCGTCCAACGCATCGAGCATTCGAGCGACGCCTTCCAGCCGCGGGATGTGCCCGACGAGTTGCCCGGCCACCTGCAGCGACCGAGCCAGCATCTCTCGCTCCTGCGCCGTCAGGTCGGCACCTTTGTTGACCCGCGCCAGAACGTCCGGCGGCAGTGTGATGTGCCCGGTTTGTGCGAAGAGCGCCGCCAGATCGATCTTCCATCGGTTGGGCACGCCGACCTGCTCCGCAACCTGCTGGGCCAGACGTTGGATCCGCTTGCCACGACCGAACGATGCCGGGGCGCTCAGTTCGAGCACCTCGGTCAGCATGAGAATCGAGCCGCGCAGGGTTCGCTGCAACAACGTCTTCTCGGCGGTGATCAGCCGATGTTGTTCGATTCCCGCGGAAAGTGCACCCGCCAGAGCCTCCGGCGGGCACGGTTTGGACATGAACCGGAAGATGCTGCCCTCATTGACCGCACGGATTGCAGTCTCCTGATCGGCGTTGCCCGTCAACATCATTCGTACCGTGTTGGGCGACGCCTCCTGGACCCGTTTCAGCAGCTCCACGCCATCCATCTCGGGCATGCGCATGTCCGACACGATGACCGCCGGCGTCACGTCGCGCAATACCTGAAGTGCCGACGCGCCGCCAAGCGCTGTGACGATGTCGAACTGCTTTCGCAATTGTCGACGGTACCCGTCCAGTACATTCGGCTCGTCGTCGACGAGCAGCACCTTAGGAGCGGAACTCATGGCGTAACCTCGACGGATCCCTCGTGTGCCATTCGGCGCCACTCATCGAGCCTTGATTCGAGCTGCAGCGCGCGAATGTAGTCCATATCGAGCAAATCACCGGGACCGGCGCATCCCTCATCATGAGCGTGCATGATCGCGTTGGCGACATGCAGCAATGCCAACGGCGTCACTGCGGGCTCGGGCCGGCCGTCGAACTGTGGATCATGGTGGTGACAAACCGCTTCGACGACCGGGTGCGGAAACGCCCAGAGGCCGAGCAGGTAAGCGCCCACGTGAGCATGCGTTACCCCGAGCGCGGCCTGCTCCGCCACATGTGTTCGCGCCAGTCCGCCGCTTTGCTGTACGACGCTGGCAAACCGGCCCGGATCGTTCGCCGCGAGCACGATCTTGCCGATGTCGTGAATCGATGCCGCGAGATAGGCGTGATCACACACGTGGGTCGCGCACTCGACACTAACGGCGATCCGCTTCGCCAGGTCCGCAGTTCGCAGGCAGTGGTTTGCGACCGAAGCAACGTCCACCTGACTCGCAACACAAGCGTCGAGCTGTGAGAACAGCGACGTCGCCAACACGAGCGACTGGATCGTCTCCACGCCGAGAAACGTCACGGCCTGCGCCACTGAATCGCAGTGTCGCCGAAGTCCGAAGAACGATGAGTTAACCAACTGCAAGATCTTGGCGGACAGCCCCAGATCGCGCGCAACAATGTCGGCGATCAACGCAACACTGACCGTATCCGATTGCAGCGCCTCGCGTATCTCCAGCAGGACGTTCGGCAGGACCGGCACGCTGGCCAGCCCGCCGATGATTTCGCGCATCTTGTCGCTGTGCAGCAGGTCGCGCAGATCGCAGGAGCGCGAGATCGCGTCGCAGATCTCCTGAGCGCTACACGGCTTGGAAAGGAACTGGTGGGCCGGTCCGACGGAGCGGAGAATCGCCTCGTTCTCCGACTGGCCCGAGAGGATGATCCGGATGATATCGGGATGGTCGCGCTGGACGTTCCGCAACAACGCGCTGCCGTCCATACCGGGCATCCGCATGTCGGACACGACAACGTCTACAGGCTCCGACGCCAGATGCTCCAGGGCCTCGGGCCCGTTGTCGAAGAAGACGCAGCGCCACTCGCGGCGGTATGGATGGAGCATTCGCCGAAGACCATCCAGCACGCGACGCTCATCGTCGACGAATACGATCTTGCGCATGCGTGGCTCCTTGACGACCGGGCTGCGCACAGCGGCGCTTCCGCCATTCGTAGTGACTCACGAGCTTGCCTCCGCCAACGCGGCAGCGTCCGCTTGGTCCGGCTCCACCAGCGGCAGCCGGATGGTAAACGTCGTTCCCTTACCGGGCTCACTCTCGAAGAACAACGTGCCACCGTGCTTCTCGACGATCGTCGCGTAGGCCATCGACAACCCCTGCCCGGTGCCCTTTCCGACCTGCTTGGTCGTGAAGAATTGGTCGAAGACGCGTTCCTGGTGCTCGGCCGGAATGCCGCCTCCAGTGTCCTCAACACGGATCTCGACCTGATCGTCGTGCCGATTCGAAGTTACCTTGATGGTCCCTTTGCTGCCGCCGTCTTCACCGACGACCTCGGCAATGGCGTGTGCAGCGTTGATCAGAATGTTCAGCAGGGACTGATTCAGTTCGCCGACATAGCACGAGACCGCCGGCAGGTCCGGAGCAAGCTCGGTGACTACGTCCGCAACGTACTTCCATTCGCTGCAGGCGACCGCAATCGTGCTTTCGATTGCCTTGTTCAGATCGATGATCGTGCGTCCTTCCTGGCCGGGATGCGAGAAGTCCTTCATCGCCCGCACGATGGTCGTAACGCGTTCGACACCTTCCAACGACTGCTCGATGGCCCGCGGCAGTTCCTCCATCAGGAATTCGTAGTCCAGTTCTTCGAGTGCGGCGCGGACCCGCTGCTTGCGCTCTTCCCAGGGCTGCGGGTCGTCGGTATCCAGTTCTTTGTTGTATGACTCGATCACCTTGAAGATGTCGGTGCAACTGTCGCCGAGGAACCGCAGATTGTCGCCGACGAACTGCGTGGGGGTGTTAATCTCGTGCGCGATACCCGCGGCAAGCTGGCCAATCGACGACAACTTCTCCGCCCGGCGGAGCTCCGACTCCATTTGCTTGCGCTCAGTGATATCGGCGAAGATTGCGAGCACGCCGAGCGGCCGGCCCTTGTGGTCGGACAACGGCACCTTGCTCGTCAGCCGATGCCGGGTCTCCCCGTTCGAAAGCCGACGAGTCTCCTCGATGCCCAGCCGAGCCTCCTGTGACGCCATGATCGTTGCGTCATCGCGCTGGTGCATCTCGGCTTCCGCCTCTGTCCACGGCAGGTCAACGTCGCGCTTGCCGACCAACTCGGTCGGCGACTCCAGGCCGCAGGAGACGACGAACGCGCGGTTGCCGCCCTGATAGGCGCCGTCGACGTCTTTCCAGTAGATCTCGAAAGGAATCTGATCGACGATGCTCTGCAGGAGCATCTGCTCACCGCGAACCTGCTCGGACGCCTCCAGGGCCCGTTGCCGCTCGTGTTGGAGCGACATATTGGCGCTTTCCAGGAACTCCGTCGCGCATTGCAGCTCGGCGGTCCGCGCCTCCACCTCCGACTCCATACTCGTATGGGCGTGTTCCAGCGACGCCTGTTTTTGAGCGATGTGAAGCCGCTCTGCTCGACTGCGCCGACTATGCATGATGAGGAACAGATCTTCGAACCCGATCCACAGCATGTGTTCGACGCTTCGCCAAGGGCTGGCATGCTCCACGCCAAACACGGACGCGGGCCAAAACGCACCGCGAACGAAATGGTCGATTCCGATGACCGCGGCCGCCAGCACCAGCAGGCGCCACTCCCGATAAAACGCGATTAGCGCCAGCGATCCAAAAATATGAAAATGCGTTTCGATACGGCCCGCTGTGAGATGAATGAGCAACGCCGACCACAACATCTGGGCCACACAGATCGTGTAGCGCGTGATCGCGGAACCCGGACACCGCAGCGCCAGGAAGATCGGCGGGACGCTCAACAGCCCGCCCAGCAACACCGCCGCCCAGCCGTGCAAACGCGGATCGGGGGTGTTTCCCCACAGGGCCGGCGACACCGTCAGCGATAGCGCTATGCCGGTCGTCCACTGCAAGAGCATGAGCACGGCAAAAACCCGGTCGACGTGCCAGTACTGCTGTCGCGCCTGTTCCTCGAAGAGGGTCGCTGCGCGAGCCTCAAACGCGTCGTCAACCACGTTCGTTGTCGGGTCCGCTTGCATGTCGTCGTCTCCCGTGGCGCAGCGCAGTTCCTGCACACGCGCATCGGCCCGCGCGTAGGCGCTTGCGCCTCCTGCAACGCGCGCGACTGCCCGACGATCCGGTACGAACGACCCCTATCGGACGGTGTCCCCCGAGGAATACCCCGTCGTAGCACGACTCATTTCGTCATAATATTGAACCCCCTTCAAATGCGACCCGATCAACGGTCAACCTGGACGCGAGGCGGACCGCTTATTCAAGTTCCGAAAAAGTGGCGCGGCCGGTGGCAAGAGGAACGCCGCGCATCCCGTATACTGCAGACGTGGACCTTTTCGCGGAACAACGCCAGGAAGCCGCCCGCGGGGTACAGCCGCTTGCGGTACGAATGCGTCCGCGCACGCTCGACGAGTTCGTCGGCCAGACCCACTTTGTCGGAGATGGCAAGCTTCTGCGCCGATTGATCACGGCGGATCGCTTGACAAGCGCGGTGTTCTACGGACCACCCGGCACTGGAAAGACCACGCTCGCCCTGATCATCGCGAACATGACCAAGGCCGGCTTCTCAACGCTGCACGCGGCCGAAGCCGGTGTCAAGGACGTCCGCGCCGTGATCGAGACCGCGCACCAGAGGCTCTCGGCGAATGGCCAACGAACTGTCCTGTTTCTCGACGAGATTCACCGCTTCAGCCGATCGCAACAGGACGTACTGCTCAAGGATGTCGAGGACGGCGTACTGGTTTTGATCGGCGCCACGACCGAGAACCCGTTTCACAGTGTCAACGGCCCGCTGATCTCACGGAGCCAGGTATTCCAGTTCGAAGCGTTGATGCCGAAGCAGATCCGGCACCTGCTGGAGACCGCCGTGAGCGATTCCGAGCGCGGTCTGGGGCGACATCAGGCGACGGTGGACGCCGACGCGCTCGACGAGCTCTGTGAGCGCGCCGACGGCGATGCGCGCCGCGCGCTGAACGCACTCGAAGTCGCCGTACTATCACAAGCCGCGACCGACGGCACCGTTCACGTTACGCGCGCGGTGGCGGCGGAGTCCATGCAGAAGAAGGTCATCCCCTACGACGCAACCGGCGACGCGCACTACGACATTGCATCGGCCTTCATCAAGAGCATGCGCGGCAGCGACCCGGATGCAGCGCTCTACTGGCTGGCACGAATGCTCGAAGGCGGCGAAGACCCGCGTTTCATCGCTCGGCGAGTCGCCATCTGCGCGTCAGAAGACGTGGGGCTCGCAGATTCGAACGCCTTGGTGATCGCAGCGGCCGCGGCCCAGGTGACGGACTTTGTCGGTCTGCCCGAATGTGTGTACGCGCTCGCGCACGCGACGGTCTACGTCGCCGCTGCACCAAAGTCGAACTCGATCACGGTCGCCATCGGCAAGGCCCGTGACGATGTCCGCGAAAAGCCGATCCTGCCCGTCCCGCGCCACCTGCGCGACACCAGCTATAGCGGCGCCCGCCAGCTAGGCCACGGCGCGCAGTACCAGTACCCGCATAATGATCCCTCGGGATACGTCGTCCAGGATTACCTCGGCGCGGTACGACAGTACTACGCACCGAGCGTCCACGGCAATGAGACGCAGATCGCTGAGCGGATCGAGGAACTCCGCTCTATCGCTGCCCGTCGCACAGCCGACAAGGACGCGAGAATCTAGTGTGCCAAGTCGAGAATCCGCCTCTCGCGAACAAGGGGACGGCGGACCTCTCGTCCGCCCGACGAGCTGAAATCCCACGCCCTTGCGTTTGACGGTGTCGTTTTCGTAAGGTCAGCACACTGGCTCGAACGCGATCCGTTCGCGAATCGATCGTGCCGCTTACGATTTCTTTGGTTTCTTACTCTTCGACGAAGGCTTCGATGTGTCGGACGACTTGCTCTTGGTCTTGCCCTCGCCACCGGAGGAAGCATCGGACTTGCCGGATTCCTTCGACTCGGTCTTGGGCTTGTCGGCTTCGGCGCTCTTGCGATAAGACTCGCTCCGATAGTCCGTCTGATAGAACCCGGAGCCCTTGAAGATGACACCGCCACCGGCCCCGATGAGTCGGCGGAGCTTCGGCTTGCCACACGCCGGGCATTTCTTCAGCGGCTTGGCTGTGATCGACTGAAACTCCTCGAACGCGTGATCGCAGGCGTCACATTCGTAGTCATAGGTGGGCATTAATCGATCCTCCCGCGCTATTGTGCGTCGCTGGCGGGGCCACTCGAAACGACAACCCGCGCCGACCGAATGACTCGGTCGTGCATGCGGTAGCCGCGTGCAATCTCCTGGAGCACGGTTCCGGCCGGAACCTCATCGCTCGGTTGGTGCAACAGCGCTTCGTGCACATCCGGATCGAACGGCTGGCCGACCGCCTCGATCTCTTCGATGTGCCGCTGGCGCAGCACCTTCAGGAAGTTGTCGTGCACCAGCTTGACGCCAGCGACAACCGCCGCAGGGTCCGTCGCGTCCGCCGCCGACTCGATGGTACGGTTCAAATCGTCAAGAACGATCATCAGGTCGCGCGCGAAGTCCGCTTCGGCGTAACGCAGCGACTCCTGTTTGTCACGCTGCGCCCGCTGCTGGATGTTCCGGGATTCCGCAACCGCACGCAGATACTTGTCGTTGAGTTCGTCACGCTCCTGACGCAGCAACTCGACCGGGTCGACCGAAGCCTCCTCGACTGCCGGCTCCTCGACCGTCGGCGCCACGTCCGCAGGCCCCGCCGACACGTCGTTCGCTTCCGTCTCGTCCGGTCTGGCGTCCTGATTCGCCATGTCCATCCTACACCGCCCGATCTCGTTCAGATAAATTGTCGTTGTTCCAAATCCAGCCGTGACGGTTCATCAGCTGTCGCTCTCGCCGGTCAGGTAATCCTTAAGCCGTTCGAAGAAACCCTTGCTTTCGGGCATCACCGAGCGGTCCTCGGTCTCCGCAAATCGGCGGAGCAGATCACGCTGCTCCTTGCTCAGCTTGCTCGGAATCTCGACGAGCACCTGCACCACCTCGGCCCCTACCTGACCGCTTCGCAGGTTCGGCAGCCCCTTGCCCGCCAATGTAAAGACGGTGCCGTTCTGTGTGCCGGCCGGAATCTTCAACGGCGCCGAGCCAGTCAACGTCGGCACGTCGAGCTGTGCGCCGAGGGCCGCCTGCGTAAAGCTGATCGGCAAGCGACAGATCAACATGTCGCCATCACGGTCGAAGAACTCGTGGTCGCGAATGCGAATGATGCAGCGCAAGTCACCGCGGGCGTTGCCGCTGGGCCCCGGCTCGCCTTCTCCCCGCATGCGAATGCTCTGGCCGTCGTGAATCCCGGCGGGAATCTTGACGTTCAGCACGCGCTCCTTCTGCGCGCGTCCCCCTCCGTGACAGTCGCGGCAAGGCTTCTCGACCGAAAAACCGCGGCCGCTGCAGGCCGGACACTCGACGATCGATCGGCTGACGAACAGCCCCATCGAACTCTGGCGCTCGACGCGACCATAGCCGCCGCAGGTTCCACAATTGTTGCGTTTCGATCCGGCGGCAGCGGGGCGGCCGC
>JANQNU010000048.1 GCA_028279405.1 Phycisphaerae bacterium | reverse complement strand
TTATTGGGCCGGCACTCATGACATTCCGTCAGATCCGATACTGTATGAATATACAGTATCCGGCCGGTGCACCGCCGCGTCAACCGCGGTCAATTGACGTCGGTTTCAGTTCAGGACGCGGTAGCCGCGGCCTCTAAGACACCGTTTGAATACCATGCGCTTCTCCCGGTCGGCGTCGAGGCCGGAGCGCGTAGCGCCGTAAATCGCCCCGTACCCGGCGCCGTCGCCCGCGCGGCCGCTGATCGCACCGGCGGCGGCGCCGACAACGGCTCCGCCAGCCGCCCCGCGGGCAGCGCCTTTTTCGATTTCGATCTGCTCGCTGTAGGACTCGCACTCGGCCCAGTCGCGGGCAAAGATTTCTTCGTCGACGCCATGCATGTCAACGATGGGATCGGGATGGGCGGCGCAGCCGGCGAGACCCGCAGTGATCACGGCGGCGGCGAGCAACGAAAACGGTCTAGGCATGACGAACCCTCAAGTGGCGCCCCGCACTATGATTAACGACAATGGCGCCTTTCGGTTGACCGGGGCGCGCGCGCTAATCATGGCGGCATCTTCACACGAAAGCACCGCGAGGGCCATCTTGTATGCCTTCCTCGCCAACTTCGGTATCGCTTTGTCCAAATCCTGGGCCGCCTGGTTGACTGGCTCCGGCAGCATGCTGGCGGAAGCGATCCATTCTTACGCTGATGCCGGCAATCAGGTTCTCCTGTATCTCGGTCTCCGCCAATCGACCCGTGCGCCCGATAAGAAGCACCCCCTGGGCTACGGCAAGCTGAGCTATTTCTGGAGTTTCATCGTCGCGCTGCTGTTATTCAGCGTCGGCGGACTGTTCTCGATGTATGAGGGGTTCCATAAACTCAGCGCGCCGGAACCACTGAATCAGATCTGGGTGGCGCTGCTGGTGCTCGGCGTCGCGATCGTGCTTGAAGGGTTCTCGACGTTCGGCTGCGTGCGCGAGATCAACGTATTGCGCGGCGAGCGGCCTTTCCGCGACTGGTTGCGCCACACCCGAAACTCCGCGCTGGTCGTGGTGTTGGGAGAAGATATCGCCGCACTGCTCGGGCTGATTCTGGCGTTCGCTTTCTTGAGTCTCGCGTCGATCACGGGCGACCCGGTTTACGATGCGATCGGCTCGATGTGCATCGGTGTCGTCTTGATCGTCGTTTCGGTCTTCCTGTCGATCCGCGTGCGTTCCCTCCTGGTTGGCCAGTCCGCCGACCCCGAGATTCAGGAGGCCATCGACGCCGTCATCGCCGAAACGGATGACGTCGTCGAAGTGTTCAACACGATCACGATGCAGTTCGGTCCGGACACCATGCTGGCGACCAAGATACGGCTGCGCGACGGGCTGTCCATGCACTCCGGCGTGGCCGCAATCAACGCACTGGAGCGGCGGCTGAAAGACGAGATTCCAGCCCTCAAATGGTGCTTCGTCGAGCCCGACGTGACCGATCGGTAACGCCGAAAGAAAAGAGCCGCACGCCGGGGCGCGCGGCTCTCGGTATCGAACGGTCTGGTATCAGCCCGCCGTGACCTGGTGCAGATGCACGTCCTGCTGCGGGTACGGGAACGAAATGCCTTCCTGATCGAAACGCTTCTTGATGGCTTCGGTGAGGTCGAAGTACACACCCCAGTAGTCGGACGTTTTGACCCACGGGCGTACCACGAAATTGACACTGGAGTCCGCGAGTTCCGAGACGGCAATCGTAACTGCCGGGTCGGCGAGGATCCGATCATCGGCAGCGACCAGCTCTTCCAGGGTCTTGCGTACTTTGTCGAGATCGTCGTCGTAGCTGACGCCGACAGTCAGGTCTACGCGGCGGGTGTCGTTCGCCGAGTAGTTCGTGATGATGCTGCCCATGATCGCCGAGTTGGGCACGACGATCTGCTTGTTGTCGCCCGTTTTCAGGATCGTCGTCAGAATCTGGACCTGGACGACCACGCCGGAGATCCCGGCGGCCTCGACGAAATCACCGACTCTGTACGGACGGAACATCACGATCAATACGCCGGCTGCGAAGTTCGACAGTGACCCCTGCAACGCCAGTCCTACGGCCAGACCGGCGGCACCCATTATCGCGATGAGCGAGGTCGTCTGGACGCCGAGTTGATTGATCGCCGCGATGATGACGAACGTCATCAACGCCCAATAGACCAGGTTGGACACGAACGATTCGAGAATCTTGTCCATCTCCTGTGCCTGCATGACTTTACGCACGGCATTGCTGAGGATGCGCGCGATCATGCGGCCGACATAAAAGATGACGATGGCGACGAGTGCTTTCAGACCGAAGTCCATGCCGATTTCGCGGGTCGACTCCCACAGGCCGACCCAGAAGTCGACGCTGGCAACGTCAACCGCCTGAGCGGATTCCGCTGCGGCATCGCCACCGGCCCCTCCCGATTCCTGGACGATAGTGACAATATCGAGCCAGCCGGAATCGGCGAGCCCACTCGCTTGCTTGTTGTACATGGTTTACCCCTTAACCTAGGACGTTGCTAGTCGTTGTTGTTCGTGTCCGGACGCGCCGGCGCCCTGGTCAGCGCAAGCCAGTTGCCTGCGAGGATCAGAAGCACGCCGGCTACGGCAGCCGCTGTCCACCGGTAGTCTTCAAAGAGCGTTGATATGGACAACGCTACGATCGGAAACACCACCGAGACATACGACGACCGCGCCGAACCCAGTTGCTTCAGCAACACGAGGAAGCAACCGAATGCGATCGACGAACCGAAGATTGCCAGAAACAGCAGGGAGGTGACATACCCTGCGGTCGGCGAAAAATTGATCGGTCGCTCCAAAATCAGCGCTATCGCCAGCGACAGCAGTGCGCCCCAGGCCATGGCATGTGCGTTGATGACGACCACGGGCCAACCCTCGCGCGTCGCGCGAATCGCCGCCATGTTGCCGAGTGCGGCGACAAGCACCGATGCCAGGGTGAACAGGATCCCGGCCGGCGCTCCCGCCGCCATCTCCGCCCCGGTCACCTCGGGCCAGAACACGAAAGCCGTTCCGGTGAGCCCCACCAGTGCCGCGGCGATGAGGCGGGCGTCGAGGGGCGTACTGAAGAACAGCCGCTCGAGCACACCGTTGCAGATCACGATCAGGCTGAACAGCACGGCTACCAGGCCGGTCGTGATGTAGTTGCTGCCGAAGTAGACGAGCACGTAGCTGATCGAAAACATCAGCGCGCCCATCACGATGACGGCCCAGTAGTTTGCTCGCGGCAGCCGCACGGCGTCGCCCCGGAGTCGGGCATAGGCGAACAGGCAGACAGACGCGATTGCGAAGCGGTAGGCCACCGACAACTCTTCCGCGACGTCGCCGAGCTGAAACCGGATCGCGAACCAGGTCGAGCCCCAGATCAGAACGACGATGGCGTAGAGCGCGTAGACGGGCACGGTGTTTGTACGCGGGCCGTCGGCCTATTGGCCAGCGATACCCTGGTGCCCGGGGCGGAAGCGGAAGATGTAATACGGTGCCTGCTGCTCGATGTGCGCCGACGTTTGCAGTATCAGCTCCTGCATCGCGCTGTCTGCGAGATACAGCCAGCCATCCGGGCCGAATGACAGGTCGTCGGCCCAGCGTACCCTCTCGGACATCACGACCGTCGTCAGCTGTCCGCTCGGATCGGCCGCCAGCACCGCCCCGTGTTCGACATCAGTGATGTACACGTTGCCTGAGAGATCGGTGCTGAGACCGTCGCTCATGGGTTTGTCCGCGAAGCGCTCGATCTGATTGGCGATCTGCCGGTCCGGGAGCGATGCGTCGAGAAGGGCCGCGAGCGGCACGCGGAAGAGACCACTCTGATTGATTGCGCCGAAGTACAGCCATTCGTTGTCGGCGTCCAAAGCGATCCCGTCCACGCCGGCCTTCAAAGAGATGAGTCCGCCGAGATAGCTCATGTCCCGACTTCGCGTCCGTATCAGATAGTCCTCCGGCGACACCGACGGATCCGATTCGAGAACGCGGCGGGCGGAGCGCGTCCCGGTGTCGTAGACGACAATCGCCGGCCGCTTTCGCCAGATGCTGGCGTCTGCGATCAGCACCGTTTGCCCGTCTGCCGTGACGTGCAGGTCCTGAAGCATGGAACCGGCGGGTGCGACCTCCTTGGTGAACGCGTGGTCATGGACCAGCTCGCCACTCGCAAGGTCGAATGCAAGCAGACGTGCGCCGCGAAAGCCATGGTTGCCATGGTCAATCGTCCACAGCCGGTTCTGGCGGTCGACCACGACGCCGAGAACCGTGTCGAACAGACGGGGTTGAGCCGACCCGCTGGGGAACGGTTCAGCCGCGCCGTCGACCCATTCCAGGAGGCGGTTCCCCTGTGGCCGAGACTCCGGATGCACCGTAAAGAAGATCCGGCCATCGGCGGATACTGCGACGTTGCCGATCGGTTCCGGATACGCCAAGACGGTTTGGAGCGCGTCGTCGGCAAGGACCGGTGTGGCGGTCAGGTCGCGATACGGCTCGCCCGGCCCATAGCGGACATGCAGGGCAAACGCACCGGCGAGGCCGCCGATCAGCAGGAACAGGAGTAGCTTTTTCAAACCAGGCGCGTCCCCCAACGCACATCAATTTGCTGCCGCGCGGATTTTACCCTCGCGGGGAATGCAAAAGGTATATCCGGCGCGGTCCGCCGGCTACAAAAGCGCCAGCATCCAGCTGCCGAGAATCAGCCCCAACGCGCCGCCGCCCGCGGCCCATTGCAGCCGGGCATTGAGCAGTTTGGGAGCGGCCTGCACCAGAAGGATGCCGGCACCCAATCCGCACCCGAAGCCCGTCAGGTGCGCGCCGACGTCGGTGTTTTCGGTGCCGGTGCCGGTAAAGGCGAGCAAGGCGATCCCTGCGACGATAGGTCCCAGGCGATACGCCCAGCGGTCCTGGGCGAAGTAGCGGCCGCGCCAGACGAATCCCGAGGCCAGCCCGAGCGCTGCGAACACGGCCGTCGACGCACCGATCGAGCGGTGCGCCGGGTCCAGCAGCAGCGTGTTGAGTACGTTGCCCAACGCCGCGGCGATGACCACGACGCACCACGCCACACCGGAGCCCGCTATGCGCCCTGCCAGGTAACCGAAGAACCCGCCGAACACCATGTTCCCGACAAGATGCTCGAGGTCCAGATGCAGGGTTTGCGCGGTGAACGCTCGCCACAGTTCGCCGTCACGGATTGCCGTACCCGCGACACGCCCGGCCGCGAGCCAGTCACGGCCGCACGCCGATTCCCCCGCCAGCCAGGCGAAGAGGCCGATCGTGCCGATGTAGAAGAGCACCCCCGGCACGGCGTCGTGATAGACCGGAACGGCCGCTTTTGGCGCGGATCGTGCCGCGAGATTCTCCTGGTCGTACTGCCAAAGCTCGAACCGGGCGCGCTCG
>JANQNU010000043.1 GCA_028279405.1 Phycisphaerae bacterium | reverse complement strand
GCGGCGGCGGCTGAGACCGAGGGTCGGGAACCGGGTCAGGATGGACGTCTGGCGGTCACGAAGCCGCCGGCGGTCGAGGTCCCGGTAGCCAAGCCGGTGGCGCCGGCTGACGGTCGGACCGAGTGGTTCAACTTCGAGCAGGTCGCATGGGAAGATGTCATCAAGCATTTCGCCGAGCGGTTCGACAAGCCGCTGCTGGTGCCGGACGGCGAACTGATCATCGGGGGCGAGCTGACCTACATCAACCCGAAGCGGTTCACGAAGGAAGAGGCGGTCGACGAGTTGAACTTGCTGATGCAAGGGCTCGGGTATCGCTTCGTCGAGAGTGAGAATCACATCCGGGTTGTGCCGTTGTCCGAAATGCCGATGCAGATTCCGCCAGAACGCGTTTTTGAAACCCGAGAGCTGTTTGAGCGTGCGCTGCCTGACCTTCGTGCGATGAATTACGTTGAGGTCTACCTGCTGATCGAGGATAAGCCGGCGCAGATGATCGTCGACACTTTCGGCGTAGCGTTGCCGGACTATTCCCGGATGTCGGTGCTTGGAGACACGAACAAGATTCGAATCGTCGCGCTTGTGCGGGATATTGAGGAATTGCTCGAGCTGATGGGTCGGATCGAGCTCAACCCGAAAGACCCGCGGCAGTTGCGGGTGTTCGAGATCAAGACGAATGCGCGTGAGATCGAGCGGATGGTTCGGGACATCCAGGGGCTTTCGCAGCCGACGCCGGTGCAGCGGGTTCGGAATCGGCGAAACGCACGGACGGGTGCGCAGGAGCCGACGCAGAGTGGCGACACGACGAGCGTGTTGATTACTGCCGACGAGCGGACGAACAACCTGATCGTGAAGGCGACGCCGGCGAAGATGACCGAGATCGAGGAACTGATCAAGCAGATCGACATCAAGCCCGATATCGGCGAGTTCACGACCACGGCGATCCCGATCGAGCACGCGGATGCGACCGAGGTTGCGACGCTGCTGAACCAGATCTTCCAGCAGGAGCAGGGGCAGCAGACGAGCCGCCAGCAGCAGTTGCGGAATCTCCGGAATCGCGCACGGAACAATCGCAACAACCGGAATCGCAATCGGAACCAGCCGCAGCAGAACCAGCAGGCGGCGCCCGAGTCGATCATCGTCGAGGGTATCTTCGAGCGGGCCAAGAAAACCGTGCGACTATTCGCCGACCAGCGCAGCAACTCGCTGATCGTGTACTCGAACAGCGAGGGCTTGCAGCGGGTCCGCGAGATGCTGGAAGAGATTGACGTGCCCGTGCCGAGCAACTTTCGGACGTTCACGCTCGCACATGCCGACGTCGAGGATATCTATCCGACCGTGGAGCAGCTCGCGCAGGGTCTGAGCGCGATCAGCGCCTCGGGTCGGCGGGGTCGTAGTGCGACGCGGGTGATCCCCGACGGGAACGCCAACCAGTTGCACGTCCTGGCCGAGAATCGCGAATCGATGCAGAAGATCGAGGAGGTGATCACCGAGCTTGACGTGGACACGCCGGACCCGCGGACGCGTCATGTTGTGCACCTGCAAAACATCCTTCCGTCGCGATGTGCCGAGACGCTTCAGCTCCTGCTGGCGGACAGCGGAAATGGTGGCAACGCGAGACGGCAGCCGTTCCGCGGACGGCGCCGCGGGCGTAGTCCGGTGACGGCATCACAGGTTGGCAGTGCCCAGATCATCCCGATCGATCTCTCGAAGATGCTGATTGTGGTGTGCGACGACGAGGATTGGGAGCGGTGCGACCAGATGATCACGCTGCTCGACGAGACCGCGATTAGTGATACGCCGGAGTTGCGAACGTATACGATCGACGCCGGGGACCCGCAATCGATTGCAGCGACGTTGTCGGGCTTCTACCGCAACTATCAGCACCCGGCACTCGGTCGCAGCAGTGTGGGTGTGGTGGCGGAAGGCAATCAGTTGTTCGTGCAGGCGGTGCAGCCGGCCCACGAGGAGATCAGCAAGCTGCTCGAGCAGCTCGACGTCGAGGATGCGAACCAGATCGAGGTGTTGGCGTTGGAGCACGCTGACGCGAACCAGGTCGCGGAACAGGCCACCATTCTGTTTGGCGGCAGCGGCAACAGCCGCAACCGTCGGCGTGGCATGGGGAGCGGCTCGCAGGTCGTCATCGAGGCGGAACCGGTTACGAACTCGCTGATCGTGAAGGCGGACGGCACGACGCTCGAGAAGATTCGCACGTATGCGCTGGAGCAGGATGAGCGCGTGGGGGCGCAGACGCCCGAGCGGAAGTTCTACACGCTGACGTTTGCTCAGACGCGAGACGTGGTGAACGCGATCAACCAGTTGTCGGCGGGTCGCGGCAGCGGCGGTGGCCGCGGGCGGTTCGGTCGCGGCCGGACGCCGACGAGTTCGGTAACGGCCCTGGCGTCGGGCAATCAGGTGATCGTCGATGCGCCGGCGAGCAAGCATCCCGAGATTGCGCTGCTGATCAACGAGCTGGATGATCCCAAGGATCGCGACGTGATTACGCGGCTCGTGCGGATGCCGGGTGCGCAGGTCGGGTCGGTGGCGCAGCGGCTGACGCGCGCGTTCCAGGACCAAGTGCGGTCGCGGGGGCTGGTGGCGCGGTTCGAGGCCGACAACGCAACCGAGACGATCCTGATGACCGTCAGCAAGAGCTTGATGGAGAAGGCTGACGAGCTGCTGACGGAATACAAGGACATCACGCAGAAGATGGCGGTCCAGATCGAGTTCGTGCAGCTGGAGCATTCGAATGCGGAAGAAGCGGCCCGTTGGTTGCAGCCGCAGCTCGAGTCCTCGATGGTGCCGATCCTCGGGCGTTCGATGGCCCGGCAGTCGATTCGGGTAACGCCGCAGACGCGTACGAACAAGGTCATCATCATGGCGCCGACCCTTGCGGTCGAGCAGGCGCGGTTGTTGATCGATCAGTACGACGTCGCGGTCGAGCAGGCGGCGCCGCAGGACCCGTATCTGACGTTCGTTCAGAAGCTTCCCGGGTTGGATGTAGAGACGATTGCCCGGAGCCTCGATCAGATTTTCTCCAAGGAGAAGCGGCCGGACAAGATGCGCGCTACGTTCCGTGGGGACCGGCTGACGCAGACGATCCTGGTTTCAACGCCGAAGGACTGGAAGTCGCGGGTCGATGATCTGATCGCGGAGTACCAAAAACAGGTCGCGGATCTCCAGATGCAGCGGCGGATCTACCCGCTGGAGCACGCGGATGCGCCGTGGGTCGTCCAAAAGCTGAATGAGTCTTACATCGATCCGATGCGGCGCAGTCCGAGCAAGGCAATCGCGGAGCAGATTCGCTTTGCGGTCGATGATCGGTTGAACCGGATCATTGCGAATGCGCCGGCGTCGAAGCTCGACGAGATTGCCGCCCAGATCGAGTCGATTGATCAGCCCGGCGAACGGATCGTCGACCAACTCAAGACGATTCGGTTGGTGAATGCCGATGCGAATCAGGCGTACAACGTGCTGCGGCAGGTCTTCGAGCAGAAGATTCGGCGGACCAAGACGTTGAGTATCAGCGTCGATGCGATCACGAACTCGGTGATCGTGAAGGGCAACCAGCGTGATCACGACGAGATTGCCAAGTTCCTTAGCGAGTTGGACGAGTCCGCAACGGGCAAGGCCAACGAGGTGAAGATCTTCGAGATCGTGAACGCGAACCCGCATGAAATCATCGGGATCCTTAATGAGAAGTACACCTCGCGTCAGTGGGGCACACGCTCGAAGGCCGGGGTCGAAGTCAAGTTCTCGATACTGGCGAACACGAACGTGGTCGCGACCGCGCCGAGTGACAAGATGGAAGAGATCGCGGTGACGATCGCGATGCTTGACGAGGCGGCGACCGAGAGCGAGCTGCCGACCGAGATTATCAGCATTGTGAACGCCGAGCCGCATGATCTGGCCAACCTGATCAATCAGGTTTTCGGTGCCGGTCGACGCAACCGACGGAGCATGCAGACGCAGAGCGTGCAGGTGCAGGTGGCGAACAACACGTTGGTCGTGCGGGCGCCGAAGAAGTCGATGGATGAAATCCGTAAGCTGATCAAGGACCTCGATCAGCCAGGGGCAAACGACCTGGATGTGCGGATGTTTGCGCTGAAGGTGATGGATGCCCAGACGGTCTCGGGACAGGTCAGTTTCTTCCTCGCGTCGCTGGGGCAGACCACGCGCCGTGGACAGGTGAAGCCCGGTGCGTTTGCCGAGCCGGTGACGAATACGCTGATCGTGATGGCGCCGAAGGACAAGATGGCGTTCATCGAGACGCTGATCCAGGGGATCGAGTCGCACGAGCTGCCGACGAGCGAGCCGCGATCGTATCCGCTGAAGTATGTTAAGGCGGAAGAGGTCGGGCCGAACGTCGAGGCACTGCTTACGGCGAAGGTCGCTGAGCGTGAAGGGACGCGGCGGGTGAAGTCGCAGGTGAAGGTGATCCCGGAGCCGAGTTCGAATCGGCTGTTCATCATGGCGCCGGAGGACTACCACGCGATCGCCGACGAGTTCGTGACCATGCTCGACACCGAGTACGAAACGGGCGAGATCGTGCGAATCGTGCAGCTCGAGCGCGCCGATGCGTCGGAGATCGCCGACACGCTGTCGCAGATCATGGGTGGCGGTGGTGGTGGCGGGCGTAGCTTCCTGCCGCCGTGGATGCGTCGGTCCGGTTCGTCGGGCGGTGGCGGCGACGACATCTCGATCTTCGCGGACGCGGCGAGCAATGCTGTGATCCTGAAGGGCCTGCCGAACAAAGTGGCTGAGGCCCAGGGGCATCTGGAGGAGCTGGAGCAGCTCAACGGCAGCACGTCGGAGATGCGGTACTTCAAGTTGACCTACGTGGATGTGACCGACGTGACGGCGGCGATCCAGGGCTGGTCGTCGACGCAGGGGCGTAACGCGACGCCTGTCAGTGTGACCGAGGACAGCTACTACAACCGGATCCTGGTAACTGCGAACAAGCGGCAGATGACGGAGATCGAGCGGATCGTCAACAAGCTCGACGAGCTGCCGGAAACCAATCCCGACCCGTTCACTGACGAGCGTGGCCGCAAGCTCTATTTTGTGGATGTCTACCGCGGCGATGCGTACGACCTGGCCTTCGAGGTGCGGGATTTGTTCCCGACCGAAGGAGGGCCGGTGATCGAGTCGGACTGGGACGGTGAGTATCTGAAGGTGAAGTGCTACGAGCACGAGTATCCGCGGATTCTGGCGGCGGTGCGCGAAATTGAGAAGCGACTGAAGGTCACGCAGAAGATCGCGTCGTATCCGATGACGCCGGACGAGATCAAGCGACTGCTGCCGCTGGCGCAGAAGCGGGCGGACTTCGTGATCGAACAGGCGCCGGCTGCGGATGACGCGCCGCCGACGATGATCGAGGAGCTGCATCCGACGAAGTGCAAGTGCCCGGTTTGCGAGCGGCAGCGTCAGGAGAAGATTGGTCGTCGCGAGCGCGAGCAGCAACGGAATCGGACCGAGCCGGTTCGTGCGCTGCCGGCGTCATACGAAGCGAACGATGTCGACGCCGAGCGGTCTGATGCGGCCAGGCGCGCCGGTCGGATTCCGGGTGCGGCACTGCTCGACCGGGTCGTCGACGGAACGACGCCGGCGTTTCGACTGGTCGGCATGGAGCCGGCCGATCTCGCGTTGGCGGCACCGCGCCAGAACGCGCCGAACCGCGCTGAAGCCGACCAGCCCGCTCCAAGAGCAGCAAACAACCCCGTCCAGCCAGTCGCGCGTCCGGCACCGCCGGCCGGGAATGCGGCCGCGAATGACGCGCCGACAGGGCCTGAATCCACGAAAGTGATCGTCAACGATAAGGGCGAAATGATCATTGTCGGCGATGAGGATGGCGTCGACGACGTGATCGACGTGCTGGAGGCGTTGAAGGAGGACCTCGACGAAGGGCAGGTCATTCGCATCTTCGAGTTCCGGTATGGTGACGTGAACGCGGCGGCGGAAGTGTTGAATATCATGTTCAACGAACCGCGGCAGCCACAACGCGCCCCGCAACAGAATCAGCGCGGCGGTCGTCAGCAGGGACCGAATCAGCAGGGCCAGCAAGGTCAGCAGGGCCAGCAGCAGCAGGGTGGGCGGCAGAACATCAATCAGCAGTTGCAGCAGATGGTCGGGCAGCGCGGCGGTCGAGCGACCGGCGGTCAGCGGCTGCGGATCGCAACTGACGCCAGTCACAACTACCTTATCATCAAATGTGAATCGTCGGACCTCGACGATATCCGCAACCTGTTGCGTGAGCTGGACATCCCGCCGGGGCAGGTCGACATCAAGGTCTTCCAGCTGATCAACCTCATGGCGGAAGAGACGGCGCAGAACATCAAGCAGGTACTCGGCATCGAGAAGGCCCAGCAGCGGACCGGCCGGTCGTCCGGCAGTCGCGGCGGTCGCGGCGGTCGGAATCAGCAGCAGTTGCTCGAGATGCTCGAGCAGCGCGCCGTGTCGGTACCGGGGGTTGAAGGCACCGCGAAGATTCAGTCGGTCGAGATCGTGCCCAACCAGATCACGAACTCGATTCTCGTTTCGGCTCCGCCGGAAGTGATGAAGCTGATCGAGAACGTGCTGCTCGAGCTGGAAGCGCTCGAGGGACGCGACGTGGTGGGAATCCACAGCTATGCGTTGGAATACGCGCGGCTCGACGAAGTGCTGCCGCTCTTGCAGGAGGTGTTCGAAGCGACCGCGGGCGGCCGAGGCAAGGCGGGCGGACCGGCGGACCTGGGTCCGGTCGTGATCTCCGGCGATCCGCGACGCAATGCGATCGTGTTCACGGCGCAGTTGAAGGATGTCGAAACCGTCCGTGAGCAAATTCGGCTGTTCGACATTCCGGGCAATCCGTTCCGCTCGATTGCGGTGAACTTCAAGGACGCCGAGGAGTTGGCGGAGCAGTTGATCCCCGTCTTCGGGGCCGCCGGTCGTGATGGTGACGCGCTCAGCAGCCGAATCATCATTTTCGGCGATGCCGACGCCAAGAAACTGCTCGTGCGGGCGCCGGACGCGATCTTCAACCAGGTTGTCGAGTTTGTTGCGACGCTCGATGAGCCGTCGCAACAGTTACAGCTGCGGAACTTCCCGCTGGCGCACGCGAACGCGGAGATCGTGGTGGAACGCGTGAAGCAGGCGCTGTTGGAGTACGTGCAGTTGATGCCGCGCAGTCCGAACGGCAAGCCGCCGATCGATCCGATGACCGCGATGGCCGATCCACGAACGAACAGTGTTGTCGTTGTAGGCTCTGAGGACATCTTCACGTTCGTCGGCGGTCTGTTGGCGACGATCGATGTGGAGACGCCCGAGGGACAGCGTAAGGTTTTCCGGATCTTCCCGCTGGACAAAGGCGACGCGACGCTGGTCGCCGACTCGATCAACCAGTACGCCGCCGCTACGTCTGTTGGTGGGGGCGGCTCGCGCGGCCCAGGCGGTCGCGGCGGTGCGTCGGCGAATGCCAATCTGACGGCGGTTCCGGACCCGTCGATCAACGCGGTGATCGTCTTTGGCAAGCAGAGCGATATCGACACGATCGCGGCGCCGCTGGTCGCGCAACTCGACAACATCAACGACCGCTACCAGTTCGCGACGCTCAAAGTGGAGCAGGCCAAGGCCTCGCAAGTCGTCAGCTTCATCCGGCAATTCCCGGAGATGGCTGCGATCGAGACGGCCGATGGCGGGATGCGGGGTCCGATCGTTATTCCCAACGACAATAACAATACGATTATTGTCAAGGGATCGCCTAAGCAGATCGCTGACGCGCAGACGCTTGTCGAAAAGTTCGATAACGAAGACCTGTTGCAGCAGTCGTTGAAGATCGTTGCGCTGCCGGCGGGCCAGGATCCGGGCGGCATGGCGGCGATGGTGCAGCGGTTGATCAACGAGAGCGAGGCGCGGGCTGCGGAGGTCACGGGTCGTCCGCCGATGCAGATCTTCATCGAGCCCGACGACTACACCAACGCGATCGTCGCGGTCGGCGATCAGTCGCTCTTTGGAATGGTCGACGCGATCGTTTCTCAGTTGGGCGAGATTCGCACCGGCGAGAATCAGATCACGCGGGTCATTCAGTTGACGAATCTGTCGTCGCAGGATGCGCAGGAAGTCATCGACCAGATGCAACGCCGACGGAACTCGACCAGCGGTGGCGGAAATCGCGGCCGGGGCGGTTTCAATCCGACGAACTTCCGCGGTCGTAACTCGGGCAATCGCAGCGGCGGTACCCGTCGCTTCCCCATCGGGCGTGACCGTCGTGGCGGCGGCAATCGCGACGGTCGGCGAAGAGGTGGTCGTGGCGCCTGGCTGATGCCGGCGGAGCGGCCGCTCGGTTTCGTGCGGCCGGTGATCGTCGCGTCGGCGTACACGCCGATGGTGCTGGTGGCGTTGGTTGCGGACGAATTCGATGATGTACCGTCCGCGAAGGGCAATCGCCAGCGGGCATTTGGTCGACTGGCCGGCTTGGATGAGCGGCCGCAAGCACGGCCGGTGGCGCGGGCACAGGACCCGGGGGCGCAGGATCGGCCGCCGCGGGAGGGGAGAGGGCGACCGGCGCGTGGAGCCCCGCCGGCGAATGTGGGTGCGAACGACAATCCGGTGAACATGGCAGCCGAGGGTCAGGCCCCCGGCTTGCAGGGTATTACGGGGGCGCTGCGCGGCGACGTGGTTGCACAACCGATCGACAGTAAGCGGATCGTCATCACCGGCGATCAGGCGGACGTCGACTTCATCGAGCAGATCCTGACGTTGATGGAAGCGTCGGCGCCGCGTCCGATGATCGAGATCTTTGCGTTGCAGAACGGCAAGGCGGGTACGCTCGCGGAGGCGATTCAGCAGACGATGACGCAGTATCTCGAGCAGACCGGCAATACCGAGGACGGGTTCAGCATCAATGCCGAGGCCCGCAGCAATTCGTTGATCGTGGCTGCGTCCGAGCGGAACATGGAGATCATCGCGGATCTGGTCATCAAGCTCGATGGAGTGGATCTGTCGACGGAAGGGCCGGACGTCAAGGCGGTCACGCTGAAGTACATCCGCGCTTCGGACGCGGTGCAGCAGTTGACGCCGGTGCTGGAGCAGCTCTACAAGAATCAGGAGATTCCCCCCGAGCAGCAGGCTTCGCTCAAGGCGATCGACCAGAACAACAGCGTGTTGATCATCGGAACGGCAAAGGACATCGCGAAGGTTACGGAGCTTCTCGAGACAATCGACGTGCCCTTTGACGATGATTCACAAAACGCGTTCACGACGGCCAGCGTGATTCTGGTTCCGTTGAAGAACGCGGTTGCGGACGAAGTGGCCGAGACGCTGACGGAGATGATCGACGAGCAGCAGCAGTTGATGCGCGAGGCGGCCGGCGGCGATCAGGGCAAACCGTTCGTGCGGGCGTTGCAGCTCAAGTTGGCTGACGGTCGTGAGTTGCCGCCGTTGGATCTGGCCAAGCCGATCAAGATTCTCTCGGAGAAGGGGACGAACTCGCTGATCGTCTTCTCGTCGCCGCGAAACATCGAGCCGTTGCAGGAGATCGTCGGCGTGTTCGACACACTGCCGCAGGGCGAGCAGGTCGACGTGCGGGCGTTCGTGCTGCAATACGGTAATGCGGAGAAGATCGCGGAGACGCTCGACGAGGTCTTCGAGAAGGGGCAGGGCGCGTTGCGTCGGCCGGCGGAGAGCGGCGAGTCGTTCGAGCAGGGACAGATGCCGCCGCGACCGCAGGGGCTGGCCGCAAGCGGTCTGCCGTACAAGGTCGCGATCACTCACGACGTGCGTTCCAACACGATCGTCGTGATCGGTCGCACCGACGCGGTCGTGCTGGCCGGCGGATTGATCAAGGAGCTCGATCAGCCGACGAACAAGCTGGGCGTCGAGCCGTACGTCATGCCGCTACGGAACATCGTTGCCAACAACATGGCGGAGCGGTTGACCGAGCTGCTGGATAAGCGTGCGCAGGCGATGGGTGGTGACGGCAACGAGGCGCGCGACAGTGCGGTGATCATTCCGGATGATCGTTCGAACAAGCTGATCGTGCTGGCGACGGAAGAAGTGTATGACATCCTGGAGACGCTGGTCAGCGAGTTGGATACTTCGGATCGCTACGGTGCGGTGGACATCAACTTGACGCAGCTGCAATTTGCCGATGCGGCCAAGTTACAGGCGATGTTGCAGGAGTTGTTCGAGAAGAAGACAGAGAACGATCCGAGCGGCGAGCCGAAGGCGTCGATCGATTTCATCGCTGACGATCGAACGAATTCACTGTTGATGGTCGGGACGCGCGACTTGCTGAGCGAGGCGGACGAACTGGTGCAGAAGTTCGATTCGGGCGAGTTGGCGGGATCGCTCGAAGTGCGGGTGATGCCGGTTCACTTCAACAGTGCGGCCAACGTCGCGACCAAGCTGAGCGATTTGGTGGAACAATCTCGCAGCGGCGAGGGCGGCGATGAGGGCACGCCGGTGCATATCGATGCGGACCCGGTGAGTGGACAACTGCTGATTGCGGCTTCGAAGGAAGACATGATCCGCATCCAGCGTTGGGTGGACATGATCGATGTGCCGAAGCAGTTCGGGCGCGAGTTGGCGGTCTTTCCGCTGACGCGGGGTTCGTCCGAGCAGATTGCCGAGAGTATCGAGGAATTGTTCTCGCCGGAGGGCGACAGCGAAGTCGATCTGACGATTCGCAACGATGAGACGACGAACTCGGTGGTGGCGATCGGTCCGCCGGCGATCATTCGGGATATTCGCGACTTCGTTTCCAAGATGGCAGACGTGGACGCAGCCGGCACGCTGGTACGGATCTTCAACCTCGAGCAGGCTGATGCGGACGTGGCCGGCGAGTTGCTGCAGAACATTCTCGAAGGTCGCAGCGGAACGGTCGGTGGCAGCGGTAGTGGTGGTGGATCGACGGGCGGTCAGGAGGATGCGGCCCAGCGGATGATGGTCATCTTCCAGAGCCTGCATCCGGAACTCGGTCTGGAGACGTTGAAGGCGATGCGTCAGGACGTCGTCGTGATTTCGGACTTGCGGACGAATGCCCTGGTGATCACGGCGCCGCCGGAGAGCATGCCGTTGATGGAGTCGTTAGTGCGGGCGATTGACGTTCCGCCGCGGGCGGACCAGATCCAGGTCTTTGCGCTGCGTAATGCCGATGCCGAGCAGATGGTCGAGATGCTGCGTGAGGTATTCGAGGGCGAGGGTCAGAGTGGCGGTGGTGGTGGCTCGAGTGACGAAGAGGGCCGCGAGGTCGCGATCGGGGATGTTGGTGGCGGTGGGCTGCAGAACATCAGTTTCTCGGCGGATCTGCGGACCAATTCGGTGATCGCCGCGGGTACGAAGGGCTACCTGAGCGTGGCGGAGGAGCTGATTCTGAAGCTCGATACGCAGCCGATTGAGGATCGCAAGACGTTCATCTATTCGCCGCGGAACATTCCGTCGGGCACGCTGGCGCAGTCGGTGCGCGACTTCAGCGACGCCGAGCAGCAGCGTCTCGACGAGCTTGGCGATGAAATCTCGATGCAACGGCGGATGGAGCGCGAGATCGTTGCGATCGACAACGAGGACGCGAATCGGGTCATTCTTAGCTACAGCCCGCGGTTCGAGGACGCGGTGCTCGATATCGTGCGCGAGCTGGACCAGCCGCCGCCGCAAGTATCGATTGAGGTATTGATCATCGAGGTCACGATTGACGAGTCGCTCGAGCTTGGTATGGAGTTCGCGTTGCAGGACCTGCAGTTTACGAAGGCAGGGCCGACGGACACGAACACATTCGACTTTGTCGGCGGGACTGACGTTGGGGCGGCGGGCAGCGGCCTGGGCGGTTTCACGTTCACGATTTCGGGCGCGGACTTCAACTTCCTGCTGCGGGCGCTACAGTCGGAGAGTCGGCTGAAGGTGCTGAGTCGGCCGCACATCGTGGCGATGGACAACCAGGAAGCCGAGATCCAGGTGATTGACGACGTGCCGTACGTGACGGGTTCGAGCACGAGCATCGCGGGGCAGGTCACGACGCAGGTCGCGCGGGCGGAGATCGGGATTACGTTGCAGGTAACGCCGCAGATCAATCCGGATGGTTTTGTGCGACTGGATATCCGCCAGGAAGTGTCCGATTTGAGCGATTCGACGATCGACATTGCCCCCGGCGTGTCGTCGCCGATCTTCTTCCGACGGATTGCTGACACAACCGTGACGGTGAAGGACAACGAGACGGTCGTCCTGGGCGGTCTGATTACTTCGCGTCAGCAGCGTGGCGAGACGCGTGTACCCTGGGTCGGTGAAGTGCCGTTGTTGGGTGAGTTCTTCAAGACGCGGGACAATCAGGATCGGCAGACAGAGTTGCTGGTGGTATTGACACCGCGCGTGTTGCGAACGGTTGAGGACTATCGTGAGCTGTCGATTGAGCAGCGGGACAAGACCGGGTTGATGAGTGACGAGATTCTGACGAATCCGTTGTTGAACAAGTTGCGCCTCACTCCGGACGAATTGATCGTGCCGGAGGAAGATGGCAAGTTCGGCCCGTTCGAGCCGGCGGAACCGGCACCCGCGCCGCTCGAGTCGGACGATCCGTATCTGCCGCGGCGTCCGGTACAGCCGGCGCGTCCGCGGCAACTGGACCCGGCTTCGTATGACTTGCCGGTGCCGGCGCGGGTGACGCGCAAGACGTAGTTTATTTGGATTCGCGGTGGAGTGGGCACGGGAGTGCCCGAGGTTGACTCATGAGCGGGACCGTACGCGGTTGGACCTGTACTGTCATGCTGGCCGTCTTTTCGGGCGGGCTGTTCGGTTGCCAGACGACTGGGGGTCGACTCGGGCCGAACGAGATCGATCCGTTGGCCGTCAAGACGCACGATGACATCGTGAGCATTGTAGCGATGACGCCCTCGCCGCCCTGGTTGCAGACCAAGGATGGCCGGCCGGTCGGCTTTCAATTGACGGCCTACTTCGTTTCGTCGGAGACGGAGCGCGGGGTTTTCGTCTCGCGGCCGATTCACATCTGGATCGACGAAGTCGTGCGGGGTGAGCGGGGTTTCGAGCGGCAGTACCTGCACGGCTGGCAGTTTACGGCGAAGGAGGCCGAAGGTTTCCGTGTCCGGAAGAAGTCGATCATGGGGTATCCGTATCTGTTTCCGCTCGTGTGGCCGGACGATATGGATCCGTACGGCAAGCGGATCGAGATCAACGTGGCATTTGAGCGGCCGGACGGCAGGATGATCACGCGAACGCCGAAGCAGGCGGTGGTACCGTATCCGCAGGGGTATCGGCGTGAGCGGCTTCGGCAACGTTTTCGCGATCTGGATTCGGAACCGGTGGCTCAGCGTGACCGGAGCCCGCAGGTTCGGCCACTGACCGATTTGCAGCGGCGCGGGGCGGCGTACAGCAACGTGCCGACGACGGTGCGTGAAGAGCGGATTCGATATCCGGATTCCGATCCGCGCAGTGGTACCCGCGCGGAGTCGGAGACAGTTCCGCAGGTGCCGATCGGGCGCGCGTCGAATCGCCCGGCTTCGCACCCCCCGGGCAAGCCGAAGGTACGAGTCAAGCTGTCAGGGGGGAGCTAAGTGGGTTGGGCCGCTGCCCTGGTCGCGTTGTTCTTTGTGTTTCTTGTGCAGAGCACGCTGGTCGTGGCGCTGCCCGAATGGGTGCGGCCTGACGGGTACCTCGTTGCCGCCGTGGTGCTCAGTTTGTTAATGCCGGTCTACGATGCCCGATTGGCGGCCTTTTTGGCCGGATTTCTGCAGGACATCGAGTCGGGCGACCCGACGATTGGTGGTCGAGCGGTTTGCTTTGGGCTGATGGCGATGCTCATCGGCAAGCTCCGCGTTGAGGTCAATCTGCGGGTTTGGTGGGGGCGCCTGACGGTGGCGTTGTTGGGGGCCTTGCCGCCCTACTTCCTGCACCTCGTATTCGCGCGTTTCTGGCAGGGCGCGTATCCCGACGCGAGTTGGCTCGAGTTGATCCTCACGGCACTGTACGCGGTGGCGTGGGCCGCTGTGCTGGCGACGGTGGCGACGTCGACGTCGCTCTCGAAATCCGCGCTGGGCCGTCTGGCGGCGGGGGCGCGGCACTAGTCGGCAGCTGTTATCATCTCCGCGATGAAACCCTTTCGAACAAGGCGCTATGGTTCAGCGCAGGTCATCGGAGCGATCGCGTGTTTCGTGTTTTCCGTGGTATCGCTTTCGGGATGCACGATTCCCAAGCGCCTCAACAGCGTGGAACGGCAGCGCTGGGGCAAGGTGTTCATCCTCCCCGGAATCGAAGGCAAGGGGCCCGCGAACCGCAACATCGCGCTCGGCCTGGAGAAGGGCGGGGCATCCAGCGCCATCGAGATATTTGACTGGACGACCGGGTTGCCGGCGGCGTACGTGGTCAATCTGGTCACATTAGAGCGCAATAAACGCCAAGCGGCAGCGCTGGCTGACCGGATCGTCGCCTATCGCGATCTGTACCCCGATCGACCGGTCGTGCTGATCGGGCACTCGGGCGGCGGCGGGGTCGCGGTCCTGGCGCTCGAGGCGTTGCCTCCGGGCCGGCAAATCGACATGGCGATCCTGCTTGCGCCCGCGATCTCCCCGGACTATGACTTGTCAACGGCGCTGCGGCGGACTCGCAATGGGATCGTCAACTTCCATTCGCGTCGCGACGTCGGGTTCCTCGGCGTCGGGACGACGATTTTCGGGCGCATCGATCGGCGACACGGGCCGTCGGCGGGGGCGGTCGGGTTCAAGCCGCCGGAGGATCTGGGCGAAGAAGATACGGCCCTGTACCGCGAGCGTCTGATGCAGGTCGGATGGGACAAGTCGTTGCGGAAGTTCGGGGCTTCCGGCTCGCATTTCGGCTGGGTCAATCAGAAATTCGTTGCAACCTATCTGGCGCGACTGATCATCGCCGGCGAGTCGCGCCGTCCGCCGCCGTTTCGCTGATCGGCGGTTACAATCGTTGCGGGCAGGCGGATGGCCGCCGGCCGTTGCTTTCGGCACCGGGGAGAATCGCTATGCGGACCGCCCGGCTGGCCCTTGGGCTCGTTTTGGCGTGGGGCGCTATCGCCCGCGGAATGGCGGAGACCGTCTCGTACGTCGTTCGACCGCTGCCGGACAAAGGGATCGCAGAGGTCGAGATTACCTGGCGAACGAGCGGGCGGCGCGACATGTCGTTCGCGTTCGTGACGCCGACGTCGGGGACCGTGCGTGATGTGCCCGCCCTGCTCAAGCAGATGCGCTTCGAAGGCGCTCGCTCGGTTCATCGCACGAACCGTTCCACGTGGCAGATTCGTCATGCGCCGGGTGCGACGCTGGTGTGTCGTTATGTGGTCGATCCGGGCCGGCGCAACCTGGATTGGAACGGACACCATTACCCGGTCACGAACTACTCGTTCTTTCACGCGCTGGGCAAGACGTTTCTGATGGTGCCGCAGGCGGGCGGCGGCATGCCCGAGCGCTACGATGTCACGTTTCAATGGAAGCTGCCGAAAGGGTGGAAAGCTGTCTGCTCGTGGGGTAGCGGTCCGTCGATTGGCGCGCCGATGCGACCGGACGATCTGCGGGACTCGGTTTACCTCGCCGGCAAGCTGGAAACGCGCGTCCTGCGCCGGGGTCGGCGCGAGGTGACGGTAGCGTTGCTCGACCGCTTCCATTTCAAGGCGGAGCAGTTTGCGCGGATGGCGGCAGATATCATCGATCGCCAGGCAGATTTCATGAAGGACCCGGAGTTTCCGCCGTTCCTGGTGACGGCCGTTCCGGTGGGGATGCCGATCAAGCCCGGCGAGTCACGGCTGGCCGGATCCGGGCTGTATCACAGCTTTGCGTTATGGATCGCACCGAACGCCGAGCTGACCGACGGTGTGGAGAACCTGTTTTCGCACGAGCTCTTTCATCACTGGAACGGACGCCTGTTGCGTTCGAGGCAGCCCGACAAGCTCTGCTATTGGTTTATCGAGGGGTTTACGGACTACTATGCCTGGCGGATCCTGCTCGAGTCCGGCTACTGGAAGCCCGACACGTATGCAAAATGGCTCAACCGGCAGATTCGGGCCTATCTCCGCAACCCGGCGATCGGCGTCTCCAACCAGGAGATTGCGCGATCGTTCTGGAGCAAACGCGATACGGTCGGTGAAGTGCCCTACCAGCGCGGTCTGATGCTCGCGATCCGTTGGCACGCGCTGGCCCGTGAGGCCGGCGTTCGCGACGGCATCGATCGATTGTTCTTTGCCTTGTTGGATGAGGCGCGACGCAAGCCGGACTATCAGTACAGCAATCGTGACATTCAAAAACTCGGAACCAGGCTCTATGGCGCCTGGTTTGCGCGGGAGTTCGAGCAGTTCGTCGTGAACGGCGCGCCAATCGAGTTGCCGTTCGACGCGCTCAAGCCGCGACTCGTCGGGCGCTCCACGCCGATCTACGAGTTCGAGCCCGGGATCGATCTGGCGCGCTCGCTCGACAAGCGAAAGGTCATCGGTTTGAAGACAGGCTCGGCCGCGGCGCGCGCCGGCATGCGTGCCGGCGAGGCGCTGCTCGGTTGGAGGGTCCACGCCAATCCGGACGAGAAGCTTGAGTTCCAGGTGCGACGGCTGGGGCGCGTCGTGCGTGTGAGCTACTTCCCGCGCGGAAAGATGCAGACCGTGACGCAGTTCCAGAGACCGTAGTCGTGGCGTCGACGGCGAAGCCCGTCCCGCGGCTAGCGCTTATAGAACGGCAGCGAAACGACGGTGGCGGGAGCGTGTTTGCCGCGCAGGTCCATCGTGACCGTAGTTCCCGGCTCTGCGAGGTCGCTGCGGACCAGACCCATCGCGATCACCTTATCGACTGTCGGCGCAAACGCTCCACTCGTCACTTGCCCCACCGTCTCAGTTCCATCTTGTGAGAGAATGGTGGTCCCTTGTCGTGCGGCGCGCTTGCCCTCCAGCGCGAACCCGCACATTGTCCGCTGGGGACCCTCTGCGGCAACTCGTTCGAGCACGGGTTTTCCGATGAAATCCTTGGTCAGATCGACGCACCACTTTTGGCCGGCGCTGATCGAGTCCCACTCCTCGGTCAACTCGTGGCCGTAGAGCGGCATGCCGGCTTCGAGCCGGAGTGTATCGCGGGCACCCAACCCAGCGAGCTTGACGGCCTTTCCCACTTCCGCAGACTTGGTCAGCAGGACGGCCGCGGCCATCGCGGCCATGCCGGCCGGCAGGACGATCTCGCCGCCGTCCTCGCCGGTGTAGCCGCTGCGGTAGACAGTGAACGGCTGTCCGAGAAACTCGCCTGACATGAAGCGGTACCGTTTGAGGCCGCTCAAGTCGATCGGCAGAATCGCCTTCATCAGGTCGAGGGCTTCCGGACCCTGAATCGCGACCATCGCCGTATCGAATGTCAGGTCGCGAATCTCCACGTCACGTCCGGCGAGGTGCTTCTCGAACCAAGCAAGCAGCTTCTCGCGATTGGATGCGTTGCAGACCATCCCGAAATGGTCCTCGAAGCGCGACACGATGACGTCGTCCAGAATGCCGCCGTCTTCGCGGCAGACGTGACTGTAGCGGCTGAGACCGACCGGCATCTCGGTGAGCTTGCGCGTGCAGAGCTGCTGCAGAAACGCCTCAGCGTCCTTGCCGCGGAACTCGAGCCGACCCATGTGGGAAACGTCGAAAGCGCTGACATGGCTGCGCGTGTATGTATGTTCTTCGATGATACCGGTATAGACCAGTGGCATCTCCCAGCCGGCGAAATCGACCAGCCGGGCTCCCTGCTCACGATGGAATTCGGTCAACGCTGTCTTGCGCATGTCGGCTCCGGTCCTCGTTCTCTTGCTGAGAATCACCCAAACGGGACATTATAGAACGGAATCGCAGGATCGGCGACGTCGACTCCGTTCACTCCTCCAGCAGTTCCCACTCGAGGATACCTGCCGAGTGGCCCTCAGCCAGATCAGCAAGGATGCGAATCGCGTGCGCTTCGGTCGGCGTGAAGTAGATCACATTAAAGCGGTTGAGGTGCGTCTCGTACGCGCCGGTGACCGGGAGATCCTGCCAGGTGGCGTCGTCGTCAGCTGCGGTGCGGCGTTGAAGCTTCCAGCGGACGGGCGGCTTGCATCCGCCGCCGTTTGGTGTGTCGTCGAACCAATACACACGGGCGCCGTGAATGCGACGTGGAGCATCGAACGTACACGCAATCCATTCCTGTGATCCACGCCGGGGCCACCAGGTGAAACGCGGAATTCGACTGTCATGTGACGAGTCCGGAGTGACGCCGTCGACGACAGCGTCGAGCGAATCGGTCTTGAAACAGTGCGACGCGCTAACGGTCACCCCTGCCGCGACAGGAGCGGCTTCGCGCTGTGTCTCAGGGATCCAGACGCGCATGGCACCCGCTGTCCGGTTGCCCCACAGGCAGTATGGAATCGCCCGCAACGGGGCACGGCGCGGCAGCGCTGCGGGTTGGTAGAGTTTGTTACGCCAGGAGACCGGCTCGGTGCGTATCGCGGGCGCGTCGATGACGTACGTTCCGCCCAACAGATCCGGAACGAATTTCCCGACGAGTGCCGTGTTGCGCGGCAGCACCAGGTCGGCTACGCCACCGACGTGGTCCGCATCTTCGATACAATAGACGAGCGGCCCGCGTTGCAATGCAACGGCGCCGGCGTTTGCACGGACGCGCGGGTTCGCCAGAATCCGCTCGACGGGCATCTTCAGCGAGATTGCGACGGTATCGCCGCGTTGCCAGGTACGGGCGATTATGCGGTAGCCGTTCCGCGTGCGGGCAGCGACGTCCTCGCCATTCACCCTGATGCGCATCTCGCGGCACCACTCCGGCTGGCGCAGGTAGAGCGAAAACGCCGACGGCGCGTCCGGCTCGAGCAGCAGATTGATCTCGTTGTCCCATGGGTAGCGCGACTGTTGCACCAGGCGAACGGTCCGGTCGGCGATGTCGACCGTCGCATGTGACCCGATGTAGAGATTAACGTAGATAGCTGGTTTGTCGCGGCCAGTGGCGTAGATGTATTGGCCCAACGTGGGAAAGAACCGCGCAAGGTTCGGCGGGCAACAGGCACAGCGATACCACTCACGTCTGGCGTGCACACCGTCACTCGCGAGCGGGTTGGTGTAGTTGAAGTGCTTGCCGTCGAGTGCGATCGACGCCAGCAGTCCGTTGTAGAGCACGCGCTCCAGCACGTCCACGTAGCGCGCGTCGGCGTGCAGCAGATTGAGCCGATGGTTCCAGAGGACCATCCCGATGGACGCGCAGGTCTCAGAGTATGCCTTCCCGTTCGGCAGGTCGTACGCGACGGTGAACCCTTCATTGTGAGCGCTGGGGCCGATTCCGCCGGTGACGTACATCTTGCGCTGTACCACGTCACGCCAAATCGCCTGTAGCGCCGCGATCAAGTCTTTGTCATCGATGGTTTCTGCAAGCTCGGTCGCTCCGGCATACAGGTACATTGCCCGGACGGCGTGACCGACGATCTCACGTTGCTCACGGATGGGCTGGTGGTCCTGACAATATTCGCCATAGGACGCGCGAGATGCGTGTCGGCCGCGCTGCTCGAGGAAAAATGTCGCGAGGTCCGCGTATCGCTGGTTGCCGGTCACGCGTGCCAGTTTGTAGAGCGCCAGCTCGATTCCCTCATGGCCCGGAACGTCGTGCCGGGCGTCAGGGCCGAACAGGGTGGCGATGCGATCTGCAAAGCGCGTGGCGACATCCAGGAGCGTCCGGCGCCGGTTGAGCAGGTAGTCGGCCACGCCGACTTCGATCAGATGGCCCGCGCAGTATAGTTCGTGCTTCACGCGCAGGTTCGACCAACGCTGCTCTTTGGTCAACGTGTAGTAGGAGTTGAGATAGCCGTCAGGCTGTTGCGCCGCCGCGATCCGCGTGATCAGCGCTTCGATCGCTGCTGCGCGTTCTGGATCGGGTCGGAGCGCATTCTGGTAGATTGCGCCTTCCAACGCCTTGTACACGTCAGAGTCGTCAAAGAAGTAGCCTTGGTGTGCGCCGTCGGCAGTGCCCGCAGCGCGATCGAAGTTCGCAATGCGGCCCGTCTTCTCGCACATCTCTAGCACGTGCGGGATCGTCTGTCGCGAAACCGTTTCCAATCTCGGTGACCAGAACGTATCCTCGATCTCGACCCGCGTGAACGGTACCGGTACGAGCACGCCCGGCGGCGCGAGCGCCTCCAGGCCGTCGTCCGAAGCGTCTTCGTCGCCCTTTGGGATCTGAGGCGTCTGTGCGGCGTGAGCATGCGCAATCAACGTCGCGAACCCGAAAAGAGCCCAAGCCAGGACCGACACATGTCGGCGGGTGGATCTCATGCGTTCCCTTCCTTGTCTGCATGACCGTCGAACGTCGCGCAGTATATCGCGCTGACGTCCGTGAGGTGCTATGCCAGGCGCCGCCAACGCGAGCCCGGAGCGCAAGCGACGGGCACCGGCTGCGCTCGATATGGTTGACGGACGCCGTAGCCAGAGACGCCGCTTGGTCCCCTCGCTCGCGCTCGGGGCTCGTTGTCTTTGGTGTCGGGTTCGCGCCGTGGCCCGGGGCGTAGACACGGGCCTCACAAAGGTAGCTTGCTCCCCCCTCGCATGCGCTCGGCGGGTGGCACTGGCGGCTTGTCCGCCAGTGTTTGGAACGTGCGGCTTGATCAATCGCTATTGTGGATGCACCGATGCCGACCCCTGCATCCCCTGAACACTGGTAGCAAGCTACCAGTGTCACCCGACCGTGAATCGCGCGGCCTCCCCCAAAAAAGAGTCGGCGCCGCGAACGAATCGCGACGCCGACGGGAGAGAATCGATCGTTCTTGGGCTTCCGGGCCGCTTGCGACAAGCCCGTCGGCCCGGCCAAGTTGGCTAGCAGGCCGACCAGCCGCAGCTATGGCACTTGAGGCAGCCTTCCTGGCGCGCGATCTCCGCCTGGCACTCGGGGCACTTCAGTTTGAAGTGCGTCGCCGCGTCGTGGCTGTGACGCACGGACCCGATCACGGTTGCGACTGCCGTCGGCGCCGCACCGGCAGGTGTGCTCGGCGTTGCGCTCTGCACGCTTGCGGAAGCGGCGGTGCCCGCGACGCGCGTTTCGGGCGCGTTCGTCACGACTGCTTCGATGCGGTTCTGGAGCGCCGACCCACCGTTGCCGTTACTGTGGCCATTGCCGCCGTTCAGGGCGTTGTTGGTGCCGTTTGCGCCGTTTTCCGCCAGACGGTTCCCGTTGCCGCCATTGTTCGCGACGGCAGAATCTTGCCGCGACGCCGGCCGATCGAGCGGAACGTTCGCGCCCGTGTGCGGCGGACGATTATGGTCGACGTCGGACGGATCGATGTCACCGAGCAGCAGCGGACGCAGGCCGAATCGCTCCTTTGCCTTGAGATACTTCTTCAAAGCGCACGCCAAGCCGTCCGGCAGGGACATGATTCGTCCCGCACGGGTGGGCAATTGCAGCGACGAGCCGATACCTTCGAGCTGCTTGATGACATGCAGTAGCGATCCGCCGGACCGAAGCCACAACGAGATCATCCGGCAAATACCCTCGAGGTCGCTGGTCGCGACGTCGCCGCCTTTACCGAGTTGGGCAAAGACTTCCAACTCGCGCTCCTGCCGTGGGTCGACGGTGATCTTCACGTGCATGTTGCCGAACGGCGTCATCTGTCGGATCCGCAGGCCACTGACGATCTCGGGCAAGTCGAGCGGGTCGATCCGCGTCACGGTCGGCGGCGCCGGCTCGGCTGGCGGTGCAGGCGTCGCGGTCTCTGCTGCCGGCTGCTCCGTCTTGGCGGACTTGCCGTCCTTTTCATCCTTCTTGAGCGCCATCGGCTGAAAGTCGCGACAACCGTCGCGATAGACCGTGACGCCTTTGCACTCCATCTCGAACGCGAGGCGGTAGATCTGCTCGACGTCGTCGCGCGTCGCGGCGTTCGGGAAGTTGATCGTCTTGCTGATCGACGCGTCACAGTGTCGCTGGAACGCAGCCTGCATCTTCATATGCCATTCCGGCGTGATGTCGTGGGCGCAGACGAACACCTGGCGGATATCCTCGGGGATTCCGTCGAGGTGCGCCAGCGTTCCTTCGCGGGCCAGGCGCTCGAGCAACTCGTCGCTCAGGAATCCGCGCTGGTCGGCGATCGTGCGGAACGTTTCATTGACCTCGATGAGCGGCTTCTGGCCCTCTTTCTGGCCACGGAGCACATTTCGCACGAACGCGAGCGAGAACATTGGCTCGATTCCGCCGGAGCAGTTGGCGATGATGCTGATCGTGCCCGTCGGCGCTACCGTCGTGACCGCGGCGTTGCGCATCAGCCGGTTGTACTTCGTCTGCCAGAGACTGCCCTTCCAGTTCGGGAAGCAGCCGCGTTCGCGGGCCAACTGCTCGCTGCAAACATGCGCCTCATCGTTGACGAACTTCATGAACCGCTCGCCCCACGTGACGCCGGTATCGCTGTTGTACGCGACGCCAAGCTTGTAGAGCGCGTCAGCAAAGCCCATGATCCCGATGCCGATCTTACGATTGGCCTTGCAGACGTTATCGATCTCGGCCAACGGGTAGTTGTTGGCATCGATCACATTGTCAAGGAAGCGCGTCGAGTCGTGCACGCATGTACGTAGCGCGTCCCAGTCGACTTGCGCCTCCGGCGTGCAAGGGTTACGCACGAAGAGGCCCAGGTTGACGCTGCCGAGGTTGCACGCCTCATAAGGCAATAACGGTTGTTCGCCGCACGGGTTCGTCGCCTCGATCCGGCCGACGTGTGGGGTCGGGTTGGCCTCGTTGATGCGGTCGATGAACACCACCCCAGGCTCGCCTGTCTGCCAGGCGTTCTGGATGATGATGTCCCAGATGTCGCGCTTGGTGTAGACCTTGCCCACATGCTCGGCGGGGATCGCGCCCGTCAGCGCCGGCGTCGTGTAGTACGCCTCCCGCGCCCCTTCCGCCACGGGTTCCACGCAGTCGATATCGATCAGGCTGCGGACGTCGTACTCCCAGACATCGACGTCCTTGGGGATCAGGGAAGCCTTGCCGGTTCGCGGGTTGCGGACGACGTGCGGCGCGTCAGGGTCGGCATCATATTCGTGCATCCACGTGTCGGTCACCTTCACCGAGATGTTGTAGTTCGTGAACTGCGACAGATCCTGCTTGGCGTGCAGGAACTTCAGGATGTCGGGATGATGAATGTACATCATGCCCATGTTCGCGCCCCGACGGAACGCACCCTGCTGGATCGCGTTGGTCGCCTCGCTGAACGCGCGCCAGAAGGTGATCGGCCCGCTGGTCGTGCCGCCGCTGCTCGCGATGTAATCGCCGGTCGGCCGCAACTCATCAAACGCGAAACCCGTTCCGCCGCCAGCCTTCTGGATCAACGCGGTATGCTTGATGCTGTCGAAGATGTCCGTCACGGAATCCCGCACGGGCAACACGAAGCATGCACTGAGCATGCCCATCTCCCGGCCGGCGTTCATCAGCGTCGGAGAGTTCGGCATGAACTCATTGGTCGCCATCAAGCGATAAAAGCGCTCCTGCCAATGTGCGCGGTGCGTCTCCGTTCCACCATAACGGGTCTCGACGTCAGCAATCGTCTTCGCGACGCGCATGAACAAATCGCGAGGCGTCTCCGTGCATTCGGCGGCCTCATTTTTTTTGAGGTAGCGAGCCGCAAGCACCGTCTTCGCGTTCGATGTCAGCAATGGTTCGGGATAGTTCATCGTGCTATCGGCGGCATGATCGGCCAGGATCGTCATCCTTAACTCTCCTCCGCGAAAAAGACGTGAAAATGAGCCCTGCGCACCCTGAAAAGACCGCAGGCACCGTCGACAAAAGTGCCCCCAATCACGGTTTCGCCGAATATTGGGGGCAACGGCTGAATATACCCCAACATATAGTATGCGTCAAAGAAAATCACCGACATTCCCCGTTTGTCCATAACACGTTGGCCCGCAAGGGCATACAACCTATTGTAGTCCACGAATCGCATAGTCACTGCTAGTAGCGGTAGGGACCTGCAACCACGTCTGGGTGAACGCTCGGTCAACCCTCAGTGAGTACTAACATTATACGAACATCGATCACCCTCAGTCGTGATGCGCTTCGTTGCCATTGCGGGTTCCATCGTCAGCGGACCCCTGTTCATGGTTACGGCATCAGCTCTCCCGGGCCCCCGACCGATGTTTTGAATGTGAATGCAATGCACCCCGGTCGGCGAGGTCCGCTCAAGCGATTTGTGCCAATGCGCCACGGCGCGCAAGGACGCTACAATTCGACCCAACCGCACTGGTGCAGTGTGACGCGAATGCCCATTCACGGAAGGTGGTCAGGATGATCCGGAAGAAGTGGCTGGCGCTGGCGCTCATCTCGGGGGCCACGTTGTTTCAGCTCAACACGTGCCTTGCGGACCTGGGGATTCAGGTCTTCAACGCGGTCTCCGCCCAGCTCGTTCAGGCGGTCGGGACGGCCCTCGACGAGGCGCTGGTCGACAACGGACTGGGATAGGCGCGGACGGCTGCGCTGCCTCGCATTGGAGCTTGCCTGTGGCTGGTTATGCCAGCGCAGCGCGGCAGGCTTCGACCGCTGCCGCGAAATCAATCCCGCCGGTGAGCTCGTGGCAGGGGCACGCGTCCAGTTCGCGCAGATATCGCGTCGGTGATGCGTCCGGCTCGACCGCGTCGAGCCCGGCATAGTAATGTGCGCCGACCGGCTTCATCAGCGCCTGCAGCAGGTCCCGTCGCGCGGACAGGTCGGCCGGGACGGCGCGGAACGGCTCATCGCCGCGCTGCCAGGAGAGAATGAACAGGCCCTGCAAGTCCGTTCGGATCCGAAAACGGTCCGGTCCGAACAACTCGACCACGTCGACATCGTGCTTTTGCTCGAGTTCCCATAATTGCGTTCGGGACATTCCGGCCAACTGCGCGCGTTGCTCGCTCGGCAGCAACGGGTGCAGGTGCGTGTTGTGCACGATCGTGCCGGGGTTGACGCGCGGAAACTTGGGTACACCGAGCGCTTCGAGGCCGTCCGGCGAACGTTTCACCAGTAGACGGTCGTTGCTGACGAAATCCATGCCTTCCGAGAGCAGGTGCATCGCGAGCGTCGACTTGCCACGACCGGAGACCCCGGCGAGCAGCAGGCCCCGGTCACCTTGCGCGACGCCGGCGGCGTGCGTCAGCAGATAGCCGCGGTCCACCTGCCACTGAATGAACCGGTTGTTGATGAAGTTGACGACCTGGTTGATGTTCTGACGGCAAGCGCCAACTACCGCGTTGCCCGCCGGCCCGAAGAGCATGTGAACTCCAGTCTGACGCTTGCGCAGCAGGCGGCCGTCAACGAAGTTCACGTACTCGTCCTTGATGCGCGTCTTTCCCGGGCCCGGCGGGTGAACCACGAAATCGAGGTCGAGTTCCGGAGTGGGCATTTCGTGAACGCTTACGGTGATGTCCATCGGCTCCGTGGCGTCAGTCGTTCGGAAGCTCCGGAAGTAGTGGCGGGTCATCTCGAACAGGGCCCGATCGCTCGTGTGGATTCGGATGCGGCAATCGGCTACGCGGATGACGTGTTCGGCCACCAGGGGCGCTCGTCGGGCGAAGTAATCGAGGTGTGCGCGCAGCGAGGGCTCAGCGTTCATCGGTCAGCTTTCGCACGACATACTCCGCGTAGCGCCCCGCGGCATCGACGCCGCAGGCCTCCTGCAGTCCGCGAAACCCGCCAAATGCCGACACCTCGAACACAACCGGGCCGTCGTCGGTCTCGGCCACATCGACACAGGTGAAGTCGAGCCCGAACAGTGCCTGGGCCCGTTCGGCGAGCGCGATAATCTCGGGCGCGGGCTCGCAGCGCTCGTAGCGCCCGCCGCTGTGAGTGGTCGTGTTCCAGTTGTGACCGCGCGCGACGCGTGCATATGCCGCCAGGTAACGCCCGCCGAGAAACGCGATACCCATATCACGGCCGGGAAGATTGACCATACGCTGGATATAAAAGACCTGATTGCCCGCTGCCCGGAATCCCTCGACCGCCGCTCGGGGTTCGCGGTCGTGCTCGATGATCAGCATCCCTCGGGCCTTCGAGGTGAACAACGGCTTGAAGACCGCGCGACCGAACCGTGCCACGGCGGACAGTGCTTCTTCGATGTCTTCCGTGATGACCGTCTCCGGCATCGGAATCTCGTGGGACCGCAGGGTGACGGTGCACGCGAGCCGATTCAGCAGCCGCTGAATGGCGTCGGTGCGCGAGAAGATGCGAACGCCGTGCTGTTCGAGGTAGCGGAGCAGTTCGAGGCGGTCGAGCATGGCCGGGGTGTACACCTTGCCGAGCTTCTTGACGATCAGGGCGTCCAACTCGGCCAGCTCAATTCCGTCGTATTGCACCCGGCCCCGTGCGAGGTCCGCCGACAGCAGCGAGATATCGACCAGCAGCCTCCAACCCGTCTGGCGCGCGACGGCATCGGCCAGTTGCCGACTGGACCAGCCGTCGGTGAGCCCGACGACGCCGATCCGCAGCGTGCCGGTGTTCGGGTTTTTGGCGGCGTCAGTAGACGAGGACGTTTTCAGGGACACGGAACGCACTCCACGGTTGCCCGCGATGGTCGGTCACGCGATTCAGCAGAAGCGTCGCGCGCTGGAACATCATTCTGGCGAATTTACGGTTCAATTCGAAGCGCGTCGAGGTGGTGAACGAACGAATCAAGCCCAGTGCCAGCCGAACCTCGAACAGCGCGTCATCGTGCTGCTGGGCGAACTGGCGGGCGAATCGCAGGAATTCGAGGCAGACGCCGTCGATTCGCCGACGGATCGCTGGAACGAAGACCGGCTGCCGAAAATTGGAGACCAGGAAGACGGAGACGTCCTGGACGTAGTCCATGTCGCCGGAACGGTGTACGTCAACGAAGTACAGCCGATGGGCCGATCCGTCCCAGATGATGTTGTCCACGTTGAAGTCGCCGTGGCTGAATACCATGAACGGCGCCGCTAACTCGCGTTCGATCTCGGCAGCGGTTTCGATCATTTCGTCGATCCGCGGCAGACGATGATGGCCGATGTCGATCTTCCGTCCGCGGAACTCAGGATGCAATCGAAAGACATCCGGCAGCCGCTTGCGAAGCTGGCGGATGAAGCTGGCCGGGACGGGCACGGCCGTGCGCGTCTTCGTCCAGATGGTCCCGAGCGTTTCCTCGATGTGTTGGAGTGTGTTGCGGATCATCACCGCGTCGGCGTTGAGCACGATGCTCTGGAACGTTACACCGTCCAGAAACTGTAGCAGCATCGCGGCGCCGTGCTCGCGGCGCTTGAACTCGACCACGCTCGGCACCAGGCCCGGTGCGACCGACTCCCAGCGTTGCAGGCTGTCCTTCTCGCGTTCGAGTTTCTCCGAGCTGCCCTCCTTGAAAACGACCTTGCGGTCGGTGCCTTCCTCGGGATGATCCTGCGCCATGCCGACCCGCACGCCCGACCGTGTCCCCCAGAAGGAGTCGAGCTCGACCTTGGTGATCGTGTTCGCGATCTCCGGCGAAGCGGCCAGCGCGTCGTCCAGCACGCGGTACTGCTGGATCTTGAGACGCTCGCCGAGCACCGCGAAGAGAATCGCCTCGCCGATGTTCAGCAGCGCATCGCCCATCCGCTCGAGATAGTGCAGGATGAACAGAGTGGTCATCGGATCTTCCACGTGCTGCGTATTGCGGAGCGTCTCGATGATTTCGCGGAAGTGGCGACCATAGAGTTGATCCACCTCATCCTCGATGCGGCAGATGCGCAACGCAGCGGCGGAATCGTGGGCGTCGAGCGCGGCGGGGATCGCATCGATCCCGTCCAGCAGCAGTCGGATGTAAGAGCCGGTATCGAACCGACGCAACAGATCCAGGTCCTTGATATGCTCGATCTGACGTGTGATGTTGACGGCGAAGTCGGCGATCCGCTCAAGATTGCCGGCGATCATGGCGATCGCTCGGGCTTCATCGACCTGGCGCGTACCCTCGGCGCGGTGCACCAGCTCGAAACAACTGTTCTCAATCATGCTCTTCTGCGTATCGATGTAGGCTTCCGTGCTGCGGATCGAGTTGGCCAGGTCGCTCCCCGGTTCATCCAGCAACCGACCGGTAAGCTCGAGCTGCTTGCGCACCTGAACGAGCATCAACTCGAGGTTCCGCACGATGGCTTCGGTCGAGCGCATACGTTCGGTCATGAATGATTGGGCGTGATTTGCAGGGCGCTGCGGGCGGTGTCGGCGTCCGTGCCGTCACGCCAGGCGAGCTTGAGCACCAGACGCGCGCGGTCCTTGCCACGCTTGGCCTCCAGGCGGAAACGTACCATACCGTGCGGCTCCAGGAGCAACTCGCGATCGTCGATGGCCAAACGCAGGCTGCCATCCTCGAGACCGCGCGTGACCGCCTTCAGGTACTGGACGACGGCGGGGACGTCCTGAAGGGACTCGTGCTTGAATTCGCCGGTGGATTCAGCCATCTGCAACCGTTCCTCGATAGCGCCATCAACCCAATCGTGCGCGGTAGTCCTCGATCAGTCGTCGGCGGTCGAGGTCGGCCACGATCAGCGTCTTGCGAATCATCAGATCCTCCCAGGCCGGCTGATAGCCTAACTCACGACTGGCTTTTTCGTAGTCCTGATGTGCCGGGTCGAGCACTTTTTCCCCGAAATGCGTATCGTCGCCCATGAAAATCAGCAGTCGACGGTCCTCGCTGCGCCGGGTCTGGTTCTGGCGGTTCACGCAGTGAATCAGGAACTCGGTGTACTGGCGCGACTGCGGGTTCCAGACCTCGATCCCGTCGATGTCGTAGTCCGCCAGCAAGATCGGCCAGAACTGCTCCGGGTGCGGAATCACAACCCCGCCGCCCAGTCCGCGGACTTCTTCGATAATCTCTTCCGTACGATAGAAGTACTGCAGCGAGAAATTTGCCTTCACGATCTTCTTGACGGCGCTGAGGAAAATCTGCGCGTGGTTGATGAGCTGGTCATTGTGCTGGGCACGTAGCGCGTCGAAGTAGTGCCGCAGGAGCTTGTTCTTCAGCATATCCGTGGGCATCGTCGACTCGTGGCGCTCGATCAGGTCCTTGAGCTTTGCGACCTGGATTCGCACGAACCGGACCACGTGCTCGGTGGCGCCCGTGCGTTCAGCGGCGACGGTCAGGCGATCCTCGAACTCCGGTTCCAGGATCGTGTCGATGAACTCGAAGAGCTGGCTCGAGCGGTACCGGCGTGTGTGCGACAGCATCGCCTTGAGCACCTTCGCGTCCTTCAGCTTGTCGGTATGGAAATGGACGAGCAGCTGGACCTTGAGATTGAAACCCTGGGAGTAGCAATCGATCTCGACGCCGGAATAGTCGCCCCATGAGGTCAGGACGTTGTGTTGGGTCGGGATGATCAGGTCCGTTTCGCGGTTGGGGAACATCCGGTCCACGCGCCGACGGATCAGCTCCATCGGCACGAATTCGGGGTGCCAGTGGACCGCGATGACATCGCGCTGTTTCGGGAACACCTGCGGCGGATTGACGATCCGCTCCTCCTGTTGCGGCGTCAGTGCCGTAGCGGTAATCGAGCGGAACACCTGCTCATCCCATTCGGTGACTTCGGGCTGAATGGTGCTGAAATCAACCTCGGGCTGGCTGAGATGCTCGAATTTGATCGCTTCCATGACGTCTTTTTGCGGCATTGTCAGCCGCCTCCTTCCACGACAGGTGGGCAAGCACCCCCCACTATCGTTATCGTATCACAGTACGGTATGCGTGTATCCCGCAAAACCGGGAAATGCAGATGTTGCGTTAACTGCTCGGCGTGATCGTTGCGTCGGCGTTGGAATCGACCCTGACGCGGGGCTGGCGTGGCGCGCGGACGGGCAAAAGCTGCGCTCCCGGGGAACGCCGGGCGATTTTGGAGAAGGGAGATCGGAAATGCCGAAGGCCACTTGGAATGGCGTCGTTGTGGCGGAAAGTGCGGAAACGATCGAGGTGGACGGCAACCAGTATTTTCCGCCGAACGCGATTGACGAGCGGTACTTCAAGCCGAGCGAGACGCAGTCCTACTGTCCCTGGAAGGGGCACGCGCGCTACTACACGATCGAGGTCAACGGCGAGCAGAATCCGGATGCGGCGTGGTACTACCCCGAAGCCAGCGAAAAGGCCCGTCATTTCGAGAACTACGTCGCATTCTGGAAGGGGGTCGTGGTCGAGTAGCAGCCGTTGGGTGGACGGGGACCGTGCGATTGTTCGGGGCGGTCCGGGGATTGCCAAAGCATCCCGTTCGGGTACACTTACCCGTTCCCGAATTCGTCGGGGGAGTCCCCGGCCGCTCTTGGAAAAGGAAAGGAACATGACCGCATGATTCGTGTCAAGATTCGCAGCAACGAGTCCATCGAGCAGATGGTCCGGCGCTTCAAGAAGCTGTGTGAGAAGGAAGGCCTGACGCGCGATATCAAGCGCAACAGCTACTATGAGAAGCCGTCCGAGCGCCGTCGTCGCAAGACGCGCAAGAGCATGAAGCGGATCGCGAAGGAAGCACGCTAACGCGGTCGTTCGCGGGGGATGAGCGGAATCGTCGGTTGCCGAGCGGATCTGCAACCGAAGAGCCGCGGGACTGAAACGCAGACACGTCATTCGTTCGTTGCGGTGGTTGAGCCGGTGGGTCGATCGCCTGGCGGCGGTCCGGTTTTGCAATCGCGGCTCCGGGCGCCCGGGGTGACTCCTTACGAACGCAGATCAGCGCCCGGTTTGGCTAAGGTAAGGCCTTTGTTTGCATGGCCGCGTGGACTTGCCCGCGGTGCGTGGCTGGGCTAGAGTGCCGCGTTCATTTGTCACCTTTCAGCGGAGTCCATGGCGATGAAACTGTCGGATACGTTGCACAAGAAGATCCTGGACCACTCGGCGATCGTTGGGATCATGGGGTTGGGCTACGTCGGGCTGCCGCTGGTGCGCGAGTTTACGCGGGCCGGGTTTCGGGTGATCGGATTCGATGTCGATCCGCAGAAGATCAAGATGCTCAATTCTGGCAAGACGTACATCAAGCACTTGCCGGGCAAGCACTTCCAGGGGTTGATCAAGGAGGGGCTGTTCACGCCAACGACGGACATGACGATGCTGCGCAAGCCGGACGCGATTCTGATTTGCGTGCCGACGCCGCTCAGCAAGATGCGCGAGCCCGATATGACCTATGTCGAGGGCACGGCCAGCGAGATCGCCAAGCGGATGCGGAAGGGGCAATTGATCGTGCTCGAGTCGACGACCTATCCGCGGACGACGCGCGAGGTGGTCAAGCCGATCCTCGAGCAGTCCGGCAAGTTCAAGCTGGACCGGGACTATTTCCTGGCGTTCTCGCCGGAGCGCGAGGATCCGGGACGTACCGACATTGGAACGCGTGACATTCCGAAGGTCGTCGGCGGGATGTCCAAGGTCAGCGGTCGTCTGGCGACGACGTTGTACGGTGAAGTGGTGACGTCGGTGGTTCCGGTATCGAGCTGCGAGGTCGCCGAAGCGTGCAAGATCGTCGAGAACGTCTATCGCTGCATCAACATCGCGCTGGTCAATGAGTTGAAGGTGATCTTCGACCGGATGGACATCGACGTCTGGGAGGTGATCGAGGCGGCCAAGACCAAGCCCTTCGGCTTCCAGGCGTTCTATCCCGGACCGGGTCTCGGTGGGCACTGCATTCCGATTGACCCGTTCTACCTCTCGTGGAAGGCGCGCGAATTCGAGCAGAGCGCTCGGTTCATCGAGCTGGCCGGCGAGATCAACCTGAGCATGCCGGAGTACGTCATCAATCGGGTGGCGGCGGCGCTGAACGAGCACAGCAAGCCGTTGAAGGGTTCGAAGGTGTTGCTGCTGGGGCTGGCGTACAAGAAGGACGTGGACGACGTTCGCGAGTCTCCGTCGGTGACCCTGATCGAGCTATTGCAGTCACGGGGTGCCAAGGTCAGCTATCACGATCCGTTCATTCCGAACGCCAAGCCCATGCGCGAACACAACATCACGCATATGAAGAGTGCGCCGCTGACCGAGAATACGCTGCGCAATGTCGATTGCGTCCTGATTGCCACGGACCATACCAATGTGGACTACGACCTGGTGCTCGAGCACGCGCCGCTGGTCGTGGATACGCGCAACGCGACCGCGGGCCGCAAGCGTTCGAAGAACGTGGTGAAGGCGTAGCGCCTTTGTGCCTGTCTTCAGGGGGTTTGTGGACGAAGTGTCACTGAACAAGTGTCACTTAAGATGATGCATTTCGGCGCTCCGATCCGAGAAACATTCGGTTAGGCTCGTTCCAATGCGGTCCGGCAAGAGCCGGCTGCGATGGAAGGAGTGGGGTCTTGGATTCTGGTGTCAAGCTTGGCGGCAACGGTGGCGCCGGACGTTTGTTCGATGCTGCGCCGAGCGATTGGCTAGTGCAATTGGCCACCGGGTTGAAGTTGATTGCAGTCGCGAGCCTGGTCGTTGTGCTAGCGGTCTTCTTCGTTCGGGTCGGGATCAATCTCGGTGGCCCCTTGATCGTTGTGACATTCGCGATTGCGATTGTCGTTGCCGAGCTTGTGGGTGCGGTTGGTGTTTGGTTGTTTGTCGCCCGTGAGACTCGGTTGCCGCCATCCGAGCGGGCGCGGGCGGCGCGCTTTGCCGTTCTCGCGGTGGTGCTTTTTTGGCCCACGTGGGCCAAATTGTATCTCGCGGTACATCTCTTCGGGATAGGACCTCCGTCGCGGGCTGTCGTGGCGGGCGCCGTCGTGGTGGGGTTGATCCCGGTCATCATCGAGGCGTTTCTTCTCCTCACCCGGTTCATCACAATCATGTCACGCTACGAGCGGTACTTGCTCGTGTGGTGTGCGAGAATCGTGCGGGCGGTCATGACGACGGCCGTGCTGGTGTTGGGTTTGGCGGTTTCTTTTGTCGCGACGCATATTGTCGGAATCGCGCTCGCGCTCGTTTTTGCGACAGCAATCGACGACAACAGTGGCCGCCGGCTGTCGAGCAGTTCCTTTGTGCTCGGGGCGGTGACGATGGCAATTGATGTGCTGGGCGTGTTTGCGTCGGCGTTCGTCTTGTTGGCGACCTTCGGTCACGCGGCGCTGCACCGGGTTGTTCGGTCTTCGCGGGCGTAAGTGGTTGTGGCGTGAATGGCGGTTGGGGAGTTCGAGTGTGATGGACTTCGGCGGGCAAATCGACGGTGACGGACGGGTCGGCGACGTTTCGTGTCTTCGGTGTGGGTATAGCCTGTACCTGCAGCCCGTGCGTGGCAAATGCCCTGAATGCGGCCGCTCTGTGCACGATTCTTTGCAGGGCCACTATCTGCAATATGCGCCCCCCTGGTGGGTGCTGCGGCTTTCGCTGGGCCTTGCACTGATCGCTGTCGGGACGGCAATCGTGGTATTGTTCTCTCTTGCGATCTTGGTCCCCAACTCCCATCCGGCGCCACCATTCCTCGGCGTCTTCCCGTTTGCCGGCGTCGTGATTGGTGCCATCGGCGTGTTGCTCTTTTCGATGCGTGAGCCGAACGCGGTAGCGCGTTCGCGGTGGGCGGTCTTTGCACGTGTTGCGCTACTCGCATGGGTTCTGATGGGCGCCCTCGAAGCGCGGCAGCATTCCATTCTGAATGTGGAGTATTATGTTCGCGCGATTCTGTTTCCCAGCGTTGCGCATTTGATCGCTGGCTTCACCGTCGTTGTTGCAACAATCGCGCGCCTGCGACAACTCTTGCAGCGAATCCCACGGCCGAGGCTGCTGAGGTATGCAACGGCGGTGCAGGTCGCCATCATCGGTCTGGGTGGGGCGAGGCTCGCGTTTGACGTCGTCTTGGCCAGAATGAGGGTGACGGGAGCGGGCAGCAGCGGTTGGGCGTTACTTGGTAACGCCATGGGGATGTTGCCGTGGCTTCTGCTGATCGCGCTGGCAGCGCTCATGATCGCGGCGATGTTCTTTGTTCTTTTGATCATGGGACTTGCTGCGCTAGATCGCGTTCTTCGGTCGTCGCCGGAGGAGGCGGTTTCGGCGTGAGCTGTTGGAGGTCGAGCGCCCGCTCTGACACGTCGCGCTGATCCCGGCGATGTTTGAGCTTGGCGTCCTTCCGCGTCCGCGGTGAAGCTCGATCCAATCGTTCCAGTCGTGTCGATTCCGGAATCTTCCGCGCTTCGATTCCGGTCGGGCTTCGGGTATTCTCAAGCTTTCGCGGGTGGAATCGTAACCGTGCGTAAGGATGGTGGGGCTTGGACGGCGGGCCACTCAGTTCGGACGGCCTCGTTGTCGGCGAGGTCTCGTGTTCCCGATGTGGGTACGACTTGCGGGCCCAGTCGCTGGAGGGCGCATGCCCGGAGTGTGGGGCCCCCGTTCGCGATTCCGTGGGGGTTTTGAAGCATGTGGACCAAAGCGGGCAGGTGGCTGGCGTTTCGTGTCGCAAATGCGGCTACGACCTGCGGACCCAGCCGCTCGATGGTGCGTGCCCGGAGTGCGGGATATCCGTACGAGATTCGTTGCAGGGCTTTTTTCTGCAGTATGCGCCACGCAAGTGGCTTCGTAAGGTGACGATTGGTTTGGAGTTGATTCTCGGCGTCGTCATCGTCCTTTTCCTGGTCGGGCTGGCGAATGGGTTGTCGCCGGTTCGGCTCGGGGACGCGAGCGTTGTCGGGGCGCTGAATCTCGTCGGCTGGATCGCGATCGCGGTTGGCATCTGGCTATTCGCGACGCCCGAGCCCGAGGCCGTCGTGCCCTCGCGATGGGCCAAGATCGTTCGCGGTTCGATTGTCGGAATCGTGGTGCCGCTCGCTATGGTGCTCGTCGTGGGCCCGCTGTTGGTCCAGTCGCCTGCTGTCACCTTCATGATCCTGTTCATCCTCCTGGGACTTGGGGTGCAGGTCGCCGGGCTGGCGTGTGTTTTTGCGGTGTTCGGACGGTTGAGGGAACTCGTGCAGCGCATTCCCAGCCACGGGCTCTCGCTCTACGCCAGCATTGTTCAGCGCGGAATGGCGATCGTCGGATGTCTATTCTTGCTGTCGATGCTCTTCATGGTCCCGATGTTTCTGAGCTTCACGTCAACGATGGGTCCGCCGACGTCGCAGGCGGCAACGCAGGCGTTCGGGAATCGGATCGCGATGCCGTTCGGGTTGACTTTCGGAATGGGCGCCCTTGGGTGCCTGAGCGTGTTCATGGCGTGCGGCATGTTCATCCTGATGATTGCCGGCTTTATCCTGTTGATCATGACCCGGCAGGCGTTGCGCGGCGTGCTGCGCACGGCGCCGGATGCCGGCTGACTTCGCCGCGTGGCAAGCGCATGGCGCGCAGGTTGCGCGACTGACCGGGTGGGGAATGCGGGGGATTATTTACCCGATCTCGGGCGAGGATCGGCGTTTTGGCGCTCTCCGGGCGGTTGTGGTGGGGTGGCACGGCCCGTGCTTATCCAGACCGTTCCGGCGGCTCCCACCCCGGAGAATCGACCCTTGGACAATGCGCACGCTTCGCGTGGCCGAAAGGCCGAATCCGCTCGTACCGTCCGTCCTTCGCACCGCCAACAGCTTGGCCTGACGGCGTCGCCGACGGGTTCTTCCACCATGCGGCGGTGCGCCATCGCGCTGGCGATCGTGGCCGCGATCAGTCTTGCGGTTCCCGTTGTCTGTGCGGGCAGCGGTGCGGTCAACGCTGACGGGACGATCGATATCACGGTCAGCATCCGGTACCCGGGTGATGCCGAACGTCCTGACGACGATCCAGGGCGAGATCACGACGGCCAGCCGCGTCATCTGGGACGCCAGCGAGGGACAGTTGCGGTACGGTGACCCCACCCTTCCAGGATGGGGGACGCGTGTCGGTCAGCAGTCGACGTCTCCCCCCGGGGTAGGACCCTGGCGCACCGAACCATCTACCATGCAAACCCGGGATGCCGATCCATCGGACCCTTCGTGCGCCTGCTTCCCTCGGCGCCAGGGCACCGCGCCGATTATAAGTTCCCTTTCCGTTCCTCATTCGCGCGGCGATCGGCTTTCGTTAGGCTGTCTGAACGGTTCGGGCGACACAAGCGTCTGGACGCAGGCCGCTTCCGACACTCGTATTGGAGCGGCCTCGCCGCGCCGACGAACCGCTTGTGGGGGATTGTGTCGCGATGCGAAAGGGAGTGCCGGCAATGCAGCCGATCATGGAACTCGACAGCGATGGGCGTGTCGCCGAGGACATTGCCTGTCGGCGCTGCGGCTATAACCTGCGGACCCAGCCTGCGCACGGGGTGTGTCCCGACTGTGGGCAGGCCGTGCGCGATGCGCTGCAGGGCTATTACTTGCGCTACGCGCCGTTGCAATGGTTGCGACGATTGTCCCTTGGTTTGGTCCTGATCTACGGCACCGCGATCATCGGTTTCCTGTTGGGGCTGGCGAGTAGTCTGCTATCCGATCTCCAAGCCGGCGGCGCGGTGCAGGTCTCCGTGACGACGGGGACCAATGTTGTATCGATGTTGATTTACGCAATCGGCGTCTGGTTGTTCACGACGCCGGAACCGGGGGTGAGCCCCCGACCGCGATCGATTGTCGTCGCCCGCGTGGCGTTGCTATTGTCAGGCGTTCTGGCGCTGATTGGTGCGGCGTGCGGGTTCGTCGTCGCGATGTCGCTGATTGACGATACCGCAATCCTGTCATCGTTGTTTACCGGGATGATCGTGACCGGCTGGATTGCGGTTGTCGCGGGGCTGGTTTGTTCGCTGGCGATACTCTACCGCATTCGTCACGTCATGGAACGTGTTCCGCGTCCCGGGCTTGCGCGCTTCGCAGGTTTCGGAATCTGGTTGCTGGCGATCGTTGCTTCGCTGTCGTTTGCAGTGCTGGTGGTTCGGCTGGTCCCCTTGCTAACGGCGCTGGGACCGGCGATCAGCGCCCAAACGTCGACGGGGATCGCTACGGTTGGCGGAACGGTCGTGTCGACATCGACCCAGCCCGCCGCGCCGGTCGCGACTGCGCCCGCGGTGCCGGTGCCGGGACCGACCACGGCACCCGCCGGGGGGCTTGCCCGTCCGGCACGGGTCCCAACCTTCGGGTTGGCATTGGCCGCGATTTTCGGTTGTGGCATCGTGATTCTCGGACTGGCGGGACTCATCTTGCTGATCCGCGCACAGCGCGCGATCGCAGCCGTCATTCATGAACAACAGGCGCGCGGAGCGCCCACGGGATCGTAAAGGCGTTGATCGAAGCGGCTGCTAGCCGCTAGGCTACGGCTTGCAGCGCCCGTAGCTCAGCAGGATAGAGCACAGGTTTCCTAAACCTGGGGTCGTAGGTTCGAATCCTACCGGGCGCGTTTTTCATGTCCTTCGCCGATCCCGGCGCGCCGCGGCGCATGCACCGAACCAACGCTGAACGACGACGGATTTTCCTTGTGATGGGGTGCCGGAGCGGATAGGCCCGACGTGCGCTGGACGGGAATGCGCGGACCGCGCAGCGGACACTCCCGGTGTCCCGCTGCGAAGCCCGTTCTGTTTGATCAAATGCTGCCTAGGGGTGCCACCACGCCGGCCCCAGGTCGACGCCGACCAGTTGACCGTTCTGCGTCCAGGCGTTGGCGGCATTGAAGAAGAACGTCACATCCGCGCCGTCCACCGTCCCGTCGCCGTTGACGTCGCCGTCGACGTAGCCGCCGGGGCCGGTCGCATTGTCATACCATGCGTCGAGGAACGCGGCGACGTCCGGTGCGTCGTAGTCATCGACTTCCAGCAGACCATCGTTGTTGAAGTCCGCGACCGCCGTCAGCGTCCCGAAGTCGTAGACTCGATGAACCGCTTCGGCGGCATATCGGAAGGCGTAGTCGAACGCGTACGGCGGTTCGTTCTGATGACGTCGCCATTGCGAGCTCACCCAGGCGCCTCCGTCCGTCCAGGCGATCCAGCCCTCCTCGACGAATCGCTTGAGATCGGGATACTCCCACTCGTCACCCGCCGACGCGCCGCAAGGGACGTGGTGGCCGTTGAACATGACAGCGAGGTCCGTGGTGGCAGCGTCGACGACCTCTTCCTGTCCATAGCGGCTCACGGCGAAGCGGTACGTCGCCACCCAGGGGTTGACGGCGGCGGCAGCGGGGTTGGGCATCAGCGCGCCGGAGCAGCCGTTGCCGTCTCCGACGGACGGGATGGCCTCGCCGCCGAAGCGGATGCGGCCTGCGTAGTCCGGGCTGTGCTGCAACGTCGATGCCTCCGGCCAGAGGTGGGTCGGCGAAGACGCGTCCAGCCAGTACTCGGCAACCCCGACGTCCATCCACGGCTTGACGTTCTGGTAGAAGACACACATGTCGTCGGCGTTGGTCGTGTCCGGGGCGTGTGCGCCGACCATCGAAAGCTCGCACGGATCGTTGATCGGATAGCCTGCATAAACCCCGAGTGCAACCGGGTCACCTGCCACTGCCTTTTCTTTCAGCCAGGCTTTTACGTGCGTGTGAAATCCCCGGCGTTTCCACTGGGGCATCGGCCACCATTGTGACGATGACATCGGGCCGCCCGCGAGACTGCCTGCGGGCAACCGCATGATCATTCGCCGATAGCCGAGATCGTAGGCTGTATCGAGTTGACTGAGCAGCCACTCGAAGACGTCTGGCACGCCGTCGTTGTCGCTGTCGGTCGGCGGGCCGTTCGGGTTCTCGACGTCGTTGTCGTACCACGCCGGATTGACACGGATGGGGTTCGACGGATGTCCGTTCCAGGTGTGAATGATGATGCCCGGTCGACGGTCCGGCTTCAGGGACCACCCCGTCGGCGGCGCGAAGGGGCCAACGGCTACGCTGGCGCATCGGATACTGGGACAAAGCTCCTGGCCGGGGAGAATTCCCGGGCCTAACGGCTGCGCTACGGCGTGCAACGTGCCTAGGCCGACGAGCATCATCAGCATGCTCGTCTTCCCCCCGCGAATCAACGATACTCTCATTGGATCACTCCTGCCGGATACCGGCGCAAGACAACCGCACCGCCCCGACAGCGATCGCTTCACGTTACTGCTCGACGCCGAGGATGACCACTCGACGGACGGCATTCACATCAAAACTTCACAATCGGTATCGTGGCGGGCATGCACGGAGACGAGCGTAGTTTGTTAGAAACAGTTGCCGGGTCGCGCCTGGAAGAGTGATTGCGCGGCTCGCGAATCACTCGACACGGCCAGGCCGCGCAGCGGACACTCCCGGCATCCCGCTGCGCAACCCGCGTCATTCGCTGACGTCAATCAGGGATGCCACCAGGCCGGGCCGAGGTCGACGCCGACCAGTTGGTCGTTCTGCGTCCAGGCGTTGGCAGCGCTGGTGAAGAACGTGATGTCGTCGATGTTGATGACGCCGTCGCCGTTGACGTCCCCGTCGAGGTACCCGCCGGGTTGGCCGTAGTTGGCGTTCCAGACAGCGGCAAAGGCATCCAGGTCGTTTGTGGTCGAGCCGCCGACCTCCAGCAGACCGTCGTTGTTGAAGTCGATGACCGCGGTCAGTTCGCCGAAGTCATACACGCGACGGACCGCCTCGATGGAGTAGCGGAAAGAGTAGTCGAAGGTGTACCCGCGTCCCGGGTAGTACGGCTTCCAGTGATCGAACACACCCTGTTGCCCGTCTGTCCAAGCTACCCAGCCGGCGTCGACCAGCCGTTTGAGGTCATCGAACACCCACTCGTCGCCGTTGGTTGGGCCGCAGGAGACATGATGCCCGTTGAACAAGACGGCGAGATCGGTGGTGTTGGGGTCCACGATCGGTGTGTCTCCAAAACGACTCACGACGAAACGATAGAAGGCAAACCACGGGCCGGCCGCGACTGCCGCCGGGACCGGTGTTCGTTGCTGGTCGCAGCCCTCGCCCTCAAATGGAACCGCCTCACCACCGAATCGGACGAGGCCGGAGTAATCGGGGCTGTGTTGCAACGTGACCATCGGGCTCCAGTGACCGGAAGCGGCGTCGAACCAATACTCGGTGATGCCGACGTCCATCCATGGTTTAACGTTCTGGTAGAAGACGCACATGTCGCTTGCGCTTGTCGGATCGGGGCCATGTGCACCGGCCATCGACAAGGAACAGGGGTCGTTGATCCGGTAGCCTCCGATGATGCCCAGCGTGACCGGGTCGCCGGCCAGCTCCTTGGCATCGAGCCATGCCGTCACGTGCGTCTGAAGTCCGGTGCGTTTCCACTTCGGCATCGTCCACCATTGGGACGAGGCCCAGATCTGGTCCGCAGGGCTTCCGGCCGGCAGCCGCATGATGATCCGCCGATATCCCAGGTCGTAGCCCTCGTCGAGGCTGCTCAGTAACCATTCGAATGCGTCCGGGAGCCCGTCTCCGTCCGTATCCGTAGGCGGACCATTCGGCAGCTCGAGGTCGTTGTCGTACCAATTCGAGTTGAGCCGGAGCGAATTGTTGTTGGTGCTACCGGTCCAGGTGTGAATGACAAAACCAGGTCGGCGATCAGGTTTCAAGGCCCACCCCGTTGGTGGCGTGAACGGTCCGACCGCGACGGACGCGCAGTCGATGCCCGGGCACAGCTCCTGGCCCGGATCGATTTGCGCAACGGCGCGGGCTGTACCCAGTCCGGCGAGTACCGCCAATGCAGTGCGCGACCCTCGTTGAAACAACGTCCTCATCAGAGACCTCCTGCCGAGTTTTCGGCATGAAGAACCCCACCACCCCGACAGTGACAATCGTTACAGTATCGCTCGAATATTCTGAATGCTATGGGGTAGCCACGCCGAGACACGGATTGCGCATGAGTTCAGTCGGTCCGGGTTCCGCACTCCGGGCAGCGGCCGCTGGTGTTACCGACCAGCGAGTGATCACCTCTTGCGGGGTTTGCGCGGTGGTGACGGATAGCGCTGGCGCAGATACTCTTCCAACGTCAATCCGCACTCGGGGCACCGATTGCTTTCGAGTCCGCGGAGCGAATAGCCGCAGTTCCAGCAATCGCCGGCCGGCATCGGATCGTGTCGGCTGCGGCGACCCAATCGCAGACTCGATTCCGGCAGAATCCGCTCCAGCACGCTCAATACCGCCTTGCTGAAGTCATCCAACGATTCGTCCGGGAAGAACACCAACGGTCGGTCCTCGTCGTCGATCATGACGTGTATAGACCACGATTCGCGGTACAAGGATCGTGCCATGGGACGTGACACGACGGTCAACCGAACGATGTCTCTGCCGGGGGGTCTTGTCCCTCCGGTACAGAACCGATGGAGCGACGAAAACACAGGCGTCGTGAGCTGTTCGGGTATTCCTTTATTTGGGTGTTCAGTGTTCCACGTCACCAGGCCACAGGAGCCGCGGAGTCGGTGTTGAACGATTAGCTGCCGATCGTAGCCGTACGCCGCGCACTCGTAGAAATCGCTACGGTTACCGATGCGCAACATGATCGCGTATTCGCAGTTTGGGTCGCGGCGCCAGGCGCGACGTAGCCGCCAGCCGGCCGTGCCGGGAATGATCGTGTACCACCAACCCGGATCTGCGGGAAAGAAGTACGGCAGCTCAATCGTGATGTTACGCATGGACCCTCTATCGGACGCCGTATCGCCCGCGCGTTGCCCGGACAAGCGGATTTTCCGAGAGTGGCTCAGCTGAGTGGCACTGGCAATGCCCCCCTTGTCCGCCAGTCGGGAGCAAGTTCCCTCTATGAGGTCGGTGTCTACGCCACGGGCCCCGGCAAGCAACGTCTCATCGATCACAGGGGCGGGGGCGTCGTGCCGGGTGGGGCGGGCGTCTCGCCCGCCGTTGACCGCTCGCTCGCGCTCGCGGCTCGCACTGGAGCCCCCTGGCCACACGACAAGCCTCGAGCGCCAGAAGATCAAGTCGCAAGTGGATTCAGCGAATACATGTACAAGCACCCCTGAACACTAGTAGCAAGCTACTAGTGCCACCCGGTGTTCACGCGATTCCATTGGTGGCATGCCGACTCGCTCAGAGAAAGCGCCGGTCGTGCCACGGTTCCGTGTTCGCCGACAGGCGGGTGCGTTGGCGCGCCAACACTAGGTCGTGACGTCTTCGAGCGCGAACCAGGAGCCGTCGGCGATCGGTCGGACGATGGGCGTGTGCGGCTCGTGGTCGATGATCAGCAGCCCGTCACGCTCGGCGAGCGTTTTGAGCAGTCGTTCCTTCGACGCACGATTGTCCACCGGGTAGAGGTCGTAGGCCATGTTGTAAGGCGCGCCGAGGTGAGCGCGGGTGGGCATGACGTCGCCGCCGAAGATCGCGATGCGGTCACGACCGGTGATCTGGATGGATTGATGGCCGCGCGTATGGCCCGGCGTGACCATCGCGGCGATGCCGGGTAGCAGCTCGCCGGGGCCATCGTGAAACATCCAGGCGTCGTTCGCGTCGATCGGTGCGTAGTTTTCGCCGCGGTAGGTGGCCGTCATAATGCCGAAGTTGGCCCGCGCATCCTCGTACTCGGCGCGCTGGACGTGTACTCGGGCGTTCGGGAAGGTCGGGCGCATCTGCCCGTCAACCTCGTGCGTCAGCCCGCCGGCGTGGTCGAAGTGCAGGTGGGTGACGACGACGTCGGTGATCGATGCGGGATCGATGTCGGCGGACTCGAGCGAGGGCAGCAGCCAGTGCGCGGGATCGATCGCGAAGATCCGTTGCTCTTTGTCGGCGTACTTGGGCCCGTGGCCGGTTTCGATGAGCACGCGCCGGTCGGTCTCGTGCTGCCACTCGACGAGCAGGCAGTTGCAGGCGAGTTGGATGCGGTTCTGGTCGTCCGCGGCCGTGGCGCGCGACCAGAGGGGTTTCGGGATGATGCCGAACATCGCACCGCCGTCGAGTTTGAGGGCGCCGCCATCGAGGAGTGTGACGCGGCAGCCGCCGAGATCGAGCGTAGGATTGGGCATACCAGGGGCTCCCGCAGGTATTCGGACCGAACGTGGGTGCTCAAAAATGCCGCGGCGCGATAACGCTCCGCGCGCGATCGGAGTATCATAACGCGATCCTGCTGCGCGCGGGTCGGAGCGGGTCGGGTCGTGTTCAGCATTCCCATGAGACTCATTCGATGACCTCAGACGCGGCGACCATCCGATGTTTGTGCCTTGACGTGGATGGCGTGCTGACCGACGGCCGCTTGTATGTGGATGAAGACGGGCGCGTGACGCGCGCGTTCCATATTCAGGACGGGCTCGGGATCAAGCTGTTTCGCGACGTCCTGGGCGAGGTCGTCGTAATCTCGGGGAAGGCCAGCCGTGCGACCGAACATCGGTTGAAGGCGCTCGGTGTTCAGCATTACCGTTTGGGCAGTGCTGACAAGCTGACGGACCTGCAGGAGATCTTGGGGCCGCTCGGTTTGACGCTCGCGGAGACGGCCGTCATGGGTGACGATTGGCCGGACGCACCGCTGATGCGGGCATGTGCTTATCCGTTGGCCCCAGCGGATGCGGCGAATGAGGTTCGGCAGATCGCGCGTTACGTGACGCGTCGCAACGGTGGGTGTGGAGCCGTTCGAGAGGCGGTCGAGCATCTGTTGCGCGAGGCGGGCCGTTGGGAGCAGGCACTGGGCAGCGCAGTCGCGCACGATGCGACGCGGGCCTGACGGCGCGAGTTCGAATATGACCATCCAGGCGAGTGCATGATCCGGAAGACCATTATCTACATCGTGCTGGCGGGCTTGATCGGCGTCGGCTACTGGGGTTTCGTCGAGCTGACCAGCGATCCGCTGGATCCGTCGCGCGGGCAGACGGAAACCGCTCTGCCGCAGAACCTGCAGCATACGTCCGATCAACGGCTTAGCGTCGAGGGCATCGACGTCCAGCCCGGCAGGAAGATGGAGCTGACCCAGCGCGACGAGCATACGGGTCGAGCGACGGCCCGCTTTCGATTCGACACGTGGGAGCCGGTCGGGGACGACAAGCGGCAGATTCGGGTCGAGAAACCTGAGCTGACCATGTTGATGCCGAGTCGGATGGTGGCGCACATCACCGCCGAGCGTGGGCAGATATTCGTCGAAAAGGTCGATCAGCCGCAGCAACGTCCGCAGCGCGGCCGGCTTACCGGCGGCGTCACCATCACGTTGGAACGTCGCAGCACCCTCGAGCCGCAGCCGGATGAAGAGTCGTCGGAAGCGCCGATTCTGATCGAGCTGGAGAACCTCAACTTCGATATCGACGTCGGCGAGCTGTCCACCGATCCGCGCGGCAAGGTCGACGTACGGCACCCTGATTTCGAGCTTGCGGGTCGCGGGCTGTTTCTCGAGTGGAGTCAGGCTGACAACCGCGTCAACCAGTTCACCTTGCGTCACGGGGACCACCTCGTGCTGTTTACGGCGAGCGACATGCTGCAGGAGGTTGCCGGACCGTCGCGGTCGGCGACGACCCAGCCGGCGCCGACCTCGCAGAATGCGGAGCCCGCGCGTCCTACCGCACAGCTCGGCCGCAAGCGTCGACGACGGGCTGGTGCTTATCAGATCGTCCTGCAAAAGAACGTGGTCGCGAACCAGTTTGCAGGCGATCAGCGTGTGGGCGGGTTGTCGGCGGACATCGTGCGGCTACTGATCGACCTCGGTCGTGGGCCCGGTGAGGCTGCAGCGACCGAGGCCGATGCGCCGACGTCGATGCCGACCACTCAGCCAGGTTCGACGACGCAGCCGGCCGACCTCGGCCCGGTTGCGATGAATCAGCCGGAGCGCAATCGTGTTGTCGTTACCTGGGAGGGGCCGTTGCGGATGTGGCCGCTGCCCGATGACGACATAGCGGGAACGCCGCGCCGTAGGCGTGCTGACGCGTCCGCGCCGACCAAGCCGCGGCGGCATTTCGAGGCGGTAGGGAATCCCGTCGTCATCGAACAGCAGAATGCGTCCGTGACATGCGGACGGGTCGAAGTGCGTGACGAAGTTGGTCGGATCTGGCTCGGGCCGGCGGCCGACGGACGTGTTCACTTTCGGCGCGGCGAGAACGTCGCGATGACCGCGGGCAGCGTGTTCATCGATCAGGAGATCGGTCTGATCAAGCTCGTCAGTGACGTGCGGCTTGAGTCTGGCGCCCGCGGTAGTTCCGCGATCGCTTGCGATCTCTGGGCCGAGTTACGAATTGCGTCGTCGTCTGAGCAAGCGACGCTCGCCGAGCCGCTCGATGCCGGGGCGGCGACTGATTGGAACCGGTTGCGCCGGGCTCGGTTCGTCGGGAACGTGGCGGTGCAGCTTTCCGGGCAGCGGCTCCGCGCGGACGAACTGGAGACATCGTTCCGCGAGCAGGGGACGCCGGACGACGCGATCGAGCAATTGCTGGATACCGTGGTTGCGACTGGCGACGTGGCCTTGCGCGATCGGGATGGCGCCTTCCTGTGTACGCGGCTGGAACTCGCGATGGGGCATACTCCGCGCGGTCGAGCCTATCCACAGCGGGCATACGCGGTCGGTGGCGTGACCATCGAACGGGGGCGGTCGCGGATCACCGGTGATGAGGTCACGGCTCGGATGGAAGCAAACGAGCCCCCGCTTCCGTTCGAGTTGGGCCCCGAGCCGTTGCCGGTCACGAGTCAGCCGGCGGTCGTGGCGAAGTCGTCGAAAGTCTGGTTGCGTGACTTGGTGGTCGACGGGAATGCGGTGTTGCGCGATCCACGGAACCGCGTGGCTGCGCGTGGTACGCGGATCGTGGCGGCGTTCGTCGGTGAGAACACGCTGCGTTCGGCACAGGTCGAGGGGACTGCGGATCGCTGGGCGGCGGTGTATGCCCAGCCGTATCGTGTGGACGGTGCGACGATCCACCTCGATCAGGATCAGCAAGCGATGTGGGTCGATGGCCCTTCGAAGCTGCGATTCTCGAGCCAGCGGAGTTTGCGTGGCACCCAGACGCGGAGCGCGGTTCCGGTAGTCGTGACATCGCGTGAGCGAATGCGCGTGGACGTTGTCAACGACCGGGTGGTGTTCGAAGGTGATGTCGCAGCGCGGAGCGGCGCGGAATCGCTCGGTGCGGAGCGGCTAACATTGACCTTGCGCGACGCGGCGCCGGAGCCGTCGTTACCGGAAGCCGAGCGCCCGTCGCGTTCGCCGATCGGCGCGATGGTTCGGCTGGCCTGGCGGACCTGGGAGGCGTCGGGAAGGCGGTCGGAACCGGTGACGGCAACTGGCGAGAAGCAAATCGCGACATCGGCAGCGGATCGTCTCGCGCAGCGCGTGCGACCGCTGCGCCAGCTGTTCGGTGGTGTCTCTTCCAATGATGACGCGGGTGCGTTCGTCCGGACGGACTCGCGCTCGCAGGTTCGGAAAGAGCCCTATCGACTGATCGCGGTCGGGAGCGGCGCGACCGGAGAGACGCTCATCGACCAGGTGGTGTTTCGCACCGAGATGTTCCAGCCCGGGATCGCGATGCCCGTCGCGACAGCCGAGATCATCGCACCGACGATCGAGGCGGACGTACCGGGTCGGCAGATCACAACCCGGGGGCAGACGTCGCTCGCGATGACCAGTCGTCGGATGCCGAGTCCTGAAGGGCGACCCAGCCGCGTGGATGCCTCAATGCCGGTGGCAATCTCGTCACGCGGTCCGAGCCAGTCCGTGATCGGATGTGAACAGTCGATGACCTACTCGATGGGTGAGGCGGAGCCGGACGGCTCGCGGCGCGACGTCGTGCTGTTTCAGGGGGACGTACGCTTCGTGCATGTCGCCGGGCCGGAGATGGTCAATTTGCGATCGGAGGTTCCGGGCCTGACCGAGTCCCAGATCAACCAACTCCGCGGTCGACACACGGACTTGACCAGCGATCGGCTCGAGTGCGGGTTCGTGCTCGGTGTCCGCCCCGGTGGGGCGTCGACGGAGAGCGGGATGCGGCTGAACTGGATGCTGGCAACGGGCAATGTTCAGCTCGTGGATCGCGAGAAGCCTGCGATTCGCACGATGCTCTGCCATCAGCTCGAGTTCAAGCGAGACGATCAACTCATCTCCGTGCGCGGGTCCGGCGCACGGCCTGCTCAGCTTACGCTGGAGGATCAGCAGCGCAGCACGATCAGCGAACCGTTCGTCGGCTCTGAGATCACGATCGACCTGGCAAAGAACGAGATCCGTGCCCCCGGCCGGGCGCGCGGTGCGTTCCGGCGGTAAGATGTTTAGAAGTGGGGGCTTACGATCGGGTGACGATGGACGTTCGAGCACACAATCGGGCGGCGTGGGACGCCAATGTCGAGCGCGGCAATCGCTGGACGATGCCGGTTGACGGCTCGACGATCGCACGCGCCCGCAGCGGTGACTTCAAACTGGTGCTCACGCCAACCCGCCCCGTGCCGCGTGACTGGTTTCCAGTGTTGAGCGGTGCGGACGTTCTCTGTCTGGCGTCCGGCGGCGGGCAGCAGGGGCCGGTGCTCGCCGCGACGGGCGCGAACGTGACCGTGTTCGACAACTCCCCGCGGCAACTCGCACAGGACCGTCTGGTCGCCGAGCGGGAAGGGCTCGTACTGGAGACCGTCGAAGGCGATATGGCGGATCTGGAACGTTTCGCGGATGCGTCGTTCGACCTGATCTTCCACCCGTGCTCGAACGCATTCATTCCCGACGTGCGACCGGTCTGGCGCGAGTGTGCACGGGTGCTGCGGGTCGGCGGCGTGCTGCTGGCCGGGTTCGCCAATCCGGTCCGGTACATCTTCGATGACGAGCGAATGGAGAATGGCAACCTCGAGGTGCGCCATGCGTTGCCCTACTCGGATCTTCGTGACCTGAGCGAGGCGGATCTTCGGCGGATTGTCGTGGATCCGTGTCGACCCCTCGAGTTTGGTCACACGCTGGACGACCAGGTCGGGGGGCAGATCGCGGCGGGTTTGGCCCTGACCGGCTTCTTCGAGGACCGCTACGAAGACGCCGACCAGGATCCCCTTTCCCAGTACCTGCCGACGTTCATTGCTACCCGGGCGACGAAACTTGCCTAAGCGCGCCAACGGACCGTAGGTCCTGCGATGGGGGCGACGGTGGACCGAAAACGGACCGCATGGAAGAAGAGCCGCACGTTCGGCGACGTCTACGGCGGGCGGACCTCGCGGAAGGTGCCGGATCGCATTCGTTGGCGCGCGCACTCACTGAGGCCGCCGACGCAGCACGACGACCTGCCGATCTTCATGGTCGATAATCCGTCCCGGGACTTCTTCTTCCCGCTGACGTGCACCGAGATCCAGAAGGAACTGCGTCATCTGCCGAAGAAGCACTGGAAAACGGTAACGCACGTTTGGCTACGGCGTTTCCGGAAGACTGACTATGCGGACGGCATTTTGCCGTTTGCGGAGTTCATATGCGGCTCGGGAGTTCGCGCGATCGTCCTCTATCCGTGGCCGAAGGACTTGCGACTCTATCTCGGACCACGGCGGCCGGCCGAGCGTGTCCTGCGACCGTACGCGAAGTATGCACCCGTCCTGCGGCAACATGCCGACGGCTGGTACCTCGCGTGGTCGTTGGCGTCGTTGAAGGACTTCTACGTCGAATATCTCTTGTACCACGAGATCGGCCACAATCTCGACTGGTACGATCGGAAATGGACCGCCGCCAACCGTCGCAGTGCCGAGGCGTTCGCGGATCAATACGCGTTCGAGCGGACCGCGAAGCGATCGATCCGTTACCGGCTCCAGTGACGCGTGGGGACGCTAGCCGAGGTGTTGTTCGTAGAGATCTTCGTTGAAGCCGACGATCAGTGTCTTTCCCTGGCGAATGGCGGGGGCGCGCAGATTGCCGGTGGGTCCGAGGAGCGCGGCGAGCAGGTCCTCATCGCTCGGTTCCGAGCGCATGTCGAATTCGACGATCTTGCGGCCCTTGGCGACGACCACCCGGCTTGCCGCCCGGGCGAGCGCCAGCGCTTCATCGCGGCCAAGCTTGGCCGACGCCGACTGCTGTTCGGTGACCTCCAACGCTGCTTTCGCAAGGAACCCCTGCGATTTCTTGCAGGAGGTTCACCCGTTGCGGTGATAGTACCAGTCGATATTGCGGGCCATGGCGGCTGCTCCTTCGAGGATTGTCGGTGTGCGATGATCGGACTATACTTTACGGGATTGGAATTGACCAGGACCCGTAGAATCCCCAGAGAGCCGGAGAGAAAGCGTTGTCTAGCAGATATCAATTCACGTCGGAATCGGTCAGCATGGGGCATCCGGACAAGGTCTCCGATCAGGTGTCGGACGCCGTTTTGGATGCAATGCTGGCGCAGGACCCGAATTCGCGGGTCGCTTGCGAGACGATGGTCTCGACCGGCATGGTGGTGGTCGCCGGCGAGGTGACTACCGAAGCGTATGTCGAGATTCCGGACGTGGTCCGCGAGGCGATCCGCGAGATCGGCTACACCTCCGGCGATATGGCGTTTGACTACGAGTCCTGTGCGGTATTGACGTCAATCAAGCGGCAGTCCGCTGACATTGCGTTGGGCGTCGACAAGGAAGGGGCCGGCGACCAGGGGATGATGTTCGGTTTCGCCTGTCGCGAGACCGACGCGCTGATGCCGCTGCCGATCCAGCTGGCCCATCGGCTGGTCGAGAAGCATGCCGAAGTACGTCGCGCCGGCGGGATCAAGGGGTTGCGGCCGGATGCCAAGTCGCAGGTCACGGTGGAGTACGAGGAGCAGAAGCCGGTCGCGGTGAACACGCTGGTGCTCTCGACGCAGCACGACAAGACCTGGAACGACGCGCAGGACAAGTTGCGGAACGAAATCATCGAGCACGTCCTGAAGCCGGTGCTGGGTGAGTGGTGGAACAATCAGATCACCGTACACGTGAATCCGACCGGCCGGTTCGAGATCGGCGGTCCGCACGGCGACGTCGGTCTGACGGGGCGGAAGATCATCGTGGATACCTACGGCGGTCGTGGCCGGCATGGCGGCGGCGCCTTCTCGGGCAAGGATCCGACGAAGGTCGACCGTTCGGCGGCCTATATGGCCCGTTACATCGCGAAAAACGTAGTTGCGGCCGAACTGGCGGACATCTGCGAGGTTCAGCTCTCGTACGCGATCGGCGTTGCCGAGCCGACCAGTGTCTGGATCGACACGCAGGGGACTGGCCGCGTCGACGAGGACACGATCGCGGCGCTCGTCCGCGAGCATTTCCCGCTGACGCCGCGCGGAATCATCGATCATCTCGAGCTGCGCCGTCCGATCTATCGACCCACTGCCACGCACGGCCATTTCGGCCGTGTTCCGGGTACGGTCAAGGCCGGGGGCGAGACCTACAATACGTTCACCTGGGAGAAGACCGACAAGGCCGCGGTGCTCAAGAACGCGGCATCGGCCGGCGTGGCCTAGATCGGTCATCCCGAGGGCGCAACGAGCATAGGCTTGGCAGGGTAGAATCGACCGCCGATTGGCGCGGTTGCGGCCCCGTTGTCGCTCATGGTGGTCGAACGCGATCGCAGCGGTGCGGCGTTCGGTGAGCAAGCGGTACGTTCACGATCGAGTGGAATCATGACTTACGAAGACCCGTCCGGCACGCTCGAAGAGCTTTCGGCCCGGATCGTTGCGATCCGGGACTCTCTTTGACCTGCCTACCAAACGCAAGGACATCGAAGGCCTTTCCACGCGGATGGAGCAGCCCGGCTTCTGGGACCACCAGGAATCGGCCCAGCAGGTGGTTCGTACGCTGAAGGCCCTACGGGCCCAGGTCGATCCAGTGCAGGACTTGCTGGCCCGGGTCGAAGATGCGCAGGTGTTGATCGAGCTCGCGGGCGAGGAGACCGATCCTTCGGCGGCGGAGGAAGTCCAGCGTGAACTCGAGCAGCTGGCGCAGAAGACGGATGCGGTCGAGCTGCTCACATTGCTTTCGGGCAAGAACGACGGCCGGGCGTGTTTCTTCAGTATTCAGGCTGGGGCTGGCGGCGTGGATGCGTGCGACTTCGCCGAGATGCTGCTGCGGATGTACCTGATGTATTTTGAGCGCGCGGGGTACGAGGTATCCGAACTCGAGCGCAACGATGGCGATGAGGCGGGGATTCAGTCGGTGACGCTGCACGTTCAGGGGCCGTACGCGTACGGGTATCTTTCGTGCGAGGCGGGGGTCCATCGTCTGGTACGCATCAGTCCGTACAACGCGCAGGGGAAGCGACAAACGTCGTTCGTTGGCGTGGATGTCCTGCCCGAGTTCGAAGAGTCGAAGATCGAGATCGCCGAGGCCGATGTCGACATCGAGTTCTTTCGGCGTGCGTCCGGCGCTGGTGGACAGAATGTCAACAAGGTGGCCACCGCTGTCCGCGTGCGGCACAAGCCGACCGGGATGATCGTCGAATGCGTGAACGAGCGGAGCCAGCAGCAGAACAAGCGCATGGCGCTCGCGATCTTGCAGTCGAAGCTCGAGCAGATGGAGCAGGCGAAGCGCGACGCCGAACTGGCCAAGATCTATGGGGACAAAGGTCAGATCGCGTGGGGCAACCAGATTCGCAGCTACGTGCTGCACGGCTCCACGATTCACGTCAAGGATCACCGCACGAACTTCGCGATCGGCGACACGCAGCGCGTCCTCAACGGGGACGTCGAGCCGTATATCCACGCCCGCTTGCGACAGCGCCTGGAAAAGGGCACACCGGCGCCTGAACCCGCGGAGTAGAGCGAGACAGTCCCGTTCGCGCCCTGTTGCGGGTAACCTCCCGGCATGCTGCGTTACGCTCTGCGACGGTTGCTGTTCTTTCCGCTGGTGCTGCTCGCGATGTACTCGGGCGCCGTGGGGTTGTTGATGTTCACCCCAGGCCAGGGGCTCGAGTCCGGCGAGAAGGAACTGCCTCCGGAAGTGCTCGCCCAGCGCCTGAAGGCGTACAACTACGACGAGCCCTGGTGGCAGCGCTACTACTGGACGTGGCCGAAACGACTCGTCTGGGACCGCGACCTGCCTGCGCACCAGTACGAAGACTGGACCGTCGTCGAGATCATGAGCGCCGCGCTGCCGGTCTCGCTGCAATTGGGCGTCATTGCGCTCGGATTGGCGATGTTGATCGGATTCTCCGCCGGCGCGCTCGCGGTGGTCGGCGGGATTCCGCTGTTGGATCGGCTGACGCTGCTCCTGGCCCTGCTGGGCATCTCCGTGCCCACGTTCGTCGTCGGCGCTCTGCTCGTGATGGTCTTCGGCATCTGGCTCCAGGGGTTCCCCGTCGGCGGCTGGGGACGACCGTCCCAGACGCTTTTGCCCGCGTTCACCCTCGCACTGCCCTACGCAGCGTACATCGCGCGCCTGACACGCTCGGCGCTTCTGGACGTCTACGACCAGGATTTCATTCGTACCGCGCGCGCCAAAGGGCTTTCGACCGCGCGGGTCTTTTTCGACCATGCGCTGCGCAACGCGTTCCTCCCGGTGCTGGGCTACCTCGGGCCGGCGGCGGCGGCGATCTTCACCGGTTCGTTCGTGGTCGAGAAGATCTTCGTGATTCCGGGCATGGGGACACATGTGGTGGAGTCGATCCACAACCGCGACCAGAGCCTGATTCTCGCGACCGTGCTCGTCTACGGCACCTTTCTGGTGCTCTTCAACCTGATCGTCGACCTGCTCTACGGCGTGATCGACCCACGCGTCCGCGTCGATGAAGGCGTGTCGACCTAGGCGGTGCCGAGCCCGCAACTGCCTATTTCAGGAATGTTCGACGTGCCGCGATTTGCAGGTGGGAGATGTACCGATGGGTCGACCAGTTACAGGTAACCGTCAGTTGCTCCCATCCGGATACTGAAAGCATCGTCCAGAGCAGGTCGGCGGCTTCTTCTACGTCCCAGTCCGTCGCCAGCAGCCCGCGATCGGCCAGTTCCTGAATCGTGGTTCGACAGCTACGGCGAACTTCCTGCATCCGATCGTCCCAGGCCGCCGCCGCGGCCTCGTCCGTTTCGCGCGCGATCATCAGCGCTTTCGCGACGCCGAAGATTTGCGGGACATAGTTGCCCCAGAAGGCAATCCATGCGTCGAGCTTGCCCACACCCGTAGCTTCCTTCCAGGGCCGGGCTTGAGCGGCGGCCGCATTCAGCTCGTCGCCGTACTGAACGGTCGCGACCATCAGGCGCACCCGCGACTTGAAGTGCAGGTAGACCGCTTGGCGAGAAACCTCCGCGGCCTCCGCAATGTCCTCCATCCGAACGTTCAGTCCGCGACGCTCCGCGAGCAGCCGCCAGGCAGCGGCGCAGATCCGAGCTCGCGTCTCCGGCTTTTTTCTTGACATCGTGTCAAGCTAGTCTATACTTTACACGATGTCAACTTTACACAGTGTAAAGTTCCGACGGATAGAAGCTTGAGCGGGAGACGGTCATGAAGGTGGTGGTGTTTGGGGCGACGGGAACGATCGGGACGTATCTCGTGGAACAACTATTGGCTGCCGGGCACGCCGTGACCGCTTTCGGGCGGGACCCGTCTCGACTATCGGTTTCGGATCGGCAGCTTGCGTTTGTCCAGGGTGACGTGCTTTCGGATCAGGATCGTGTGCGGGCGGCGGTGACGGGTCAGGACGCGGTGCTGGTTGCGCTGGGCGGCGGGTTACGCGGTCGCGTGCGCGCGGAAGGGACGCACAGCATCGTCGCGGCGATGAAGGAGGTCGGTACGCGTCGGCTGGTTTGTCAGACGACGCTCGGGGGCGGGGACAGTTTTGACAATCTTGACTTCAAGTGGCGCATGATCTTCCGCTTGCCGCTTCGCTGGGCGCTGTCCGATCACGAACGGCAGGAGGCTTGCGTTCGACGGAGCGAACTCGACTGGACGATTGTGCGGCCGGCGGCGTTTACCGACGGGCCGCTGACCGGCGATTACCAGCATGGTTTTCCGGGAACGGCCCGCGGTCTGACGCTCACGATCTCTCGCGCCGATGTCGCCCATTTCATGATCGATCAGCTGACGGATGGTCACTATCGGGGCCGGTGTGTATCGATTTCGTACTGATTGGCGGGTCGCGATCTACCGCGGTGTTGCCTCAGCTGACGCTATCGGTTCGGTGATGGTTCGCATCCGTGGTCGGGGATCGTCGTTCGTGAGCATTGCTTCCGCGAGGTCGAGGGCCGCTTGAGCCGAGCCAAAGATGGTGCCGGTTGTTTCCAGCACGTGCTCAGGAGCGATCTGTGTTCGCAATGCGCTCTTCAGAATCGTTCGGCGTAACCCCGCGGTGAGGCCACAGAGGATCACCCGCCCACCTGCGTCGTGATACCGTTGCAGCTCCTGTTCGAGGACGGCGACGACCGAGAAGTCGATCTGCTGCGTGCGGCGCATCCGGATGATCGTGACGTTCGGGCAGCGCTCGAAGACGTTGCGGAGCGCTTCGCGCAGTTCGTCCGCTTGTGCGAAGAAGAGTGGGCCTTCCACTTGCAGGAATGTGATCTGCGAGCGGCCCGTCTCGGCGTCGAGCGGCATTTCGCTGAAAGTCGCGCCCCGGGCGCGGACCATCTCGACCATCCGCAGGCTGCTGACCCGCCGAAGGAAGATGACGATCGACACGCTCAGGCCAATCAGGATCACCCAGTGCAGCGGCAGAACGAAGACGGCGATCGGCATCACCAGCAACACGGGACGTTCGTGCCGTTCGCGTCGGAGGATGGCCAGGACTTCGCGCCAGTCGACGATCGAGATCGCGGTTGCGAACAGCAGGCCGGCGATACTCGCGTTCGTCACATAGCGGGTCCCAGGTGCGGCGATCGCTGCCACGCCAACGATCGCAATGGCATTGATCAGCCCGGCCACCCGCGTCCGCGCCCCGGCCACGTCATTCAACGCCGTGCGCGCGAAGCTGGCTGCCCCGGCAAATCCGTGCAACAGCCCCGTGAGCACGTTGGCGAGGCCGAGTGCGACGAGATCCTGTTTCATCGTTCGACCGATGTCCTGTGTCGGCGACGGGTCGCGCAGCGACATTGCCCGCGAGATGGCCAGCGTCTGGATGATCGAGACCAGCGCGAGTGCCGCGGCCCCGACCAGCAGATCTGTCGAGAACGCATCGGCCGGCAACGGCGTGAGCCCGCTCGGCAGTGCCTCCGGTAGCTGGGGGATGGCGCTCACCGTTGCGGCCTGCCACGATTTCAGCATGAAGAACACCACTGCGCCGAGCACGATGGCGAGGAACGGGATCGGCCAGCGCGGCAGAAGGCGCGTGCCTGCCAGAATGACGATGAACGTGCTGGTCGAGAAGAGCAGCGCCTGCATGTCCGCCTGCGGTAAACTACCGCTGACTTCGATGAGGATCCCAAGCAATGACGCTTTTCGTACCGCGGGGAGTCCGAGCGCCGGGGCGAGCTGGGAGCCGCCGATGAGCATCGCCGCACATACCATCAGGCCAAGCAGCACGGACCGGGAGACGAACCGGGCCAGCCGACCGATGCGCAGCAGCGTTCCGGCCAGCACCATCATGCCGGTGAGGATTGCGAGCAGCGCGGCCAAACCGGGCCAGCGATGCTGTTCGTTCGGAGCGACCGTTGCCAGCAGCGAAAAGACCATCGAACTGATCGTGACGGCAGGTCCGATGTTGAGCTTGCTGCACCCGGAAGCCAGTGCGCCGACGGCACCCATCACGACCGCGGCGTACAGCCCGTTGGCGGGCTCGAGCCCGGCGATGGTCGCGAAGGCCATGCATTGCGGGATCGAGACCAGCGCGACGGTGATGCCCGCGGTGGCGTCGTGACGGAACGTATCGACAACGGTGGGGGATTGGCTCATTTTGATGGCGGCATTCTATCGCGGCGGCGACGGTTTGCCTGCCTGTAATCGAAGAGCCCCCGCGGTTGCGGTCCCGACGACGAGTCAGTGTGTCGATTGCCCGCCGGGCGCGATCGTGCCGCATTCCGGGCAGCGCGGCGATTCAGGCGTTGGGAGATCATAGCCGCATTGCGTACAGCGGCCCTGGCGTGTCAAGATTCGCTTGATCGCAGCAACGTCCATCAAAATCGGGACCGCGTCGAACACCACGATCGTGATCAACACCGACGGGACGAGACAGACAATGGTGTGAAGAGGCGTGCTGAGCAGGCCGACGTACATCATCGCGAACAGGTAGGCCATCAGTATCAGCGAGCTTGCCACAATCAATGCCCTGGCTCGACGTTCCAGCGGGTGGGTTTGCTCGTAGGCACGGAGCGTCTTGGCGACTGCATCACGATGGAGCATCGGCCACCAGCGGATCAGGAAAAGACGCCGAAACATGTGACGGGCCTAGTAATCCAGTCGGCGGAAGTGTCGGGTGCCCAGGTGCATGGCGGCCAGGGTGGCGACGACGCTGAAGACCAGCAGCCCGGCAATGACCCGCCAGGATTCGGTCGAGATCTGTGCCGGGAGCGTTTCGCTCGATCGCATTTCCTCCCAGGTCACGAAGCCAACACCCACGAGCACGATGCTGACGAAGGCCATGCTGACGATCAGGTTCAGCGTGCCGCCAAAACCGGACGCGATCCGCGCGGGGTTACGCTGGCCCAGTACCGGAAAGCGCGCACCGAGTCCGACCGAGATACCGCATAGGCCCGCACACGTCGCCACGCTGAGTCCGAGGTGTGTGCGGGTCCAGACCACCGGCAGTTCGAGTTGCCAGACCGCCAGACCCATGACCGCGATCGCCGACACGCAGGTGACGGCGAAGGCAAAGGCGAACTTGACCCATAGGAGGGTGGCGCGCCGAATCGGAACCAGCCCCAGCAGCCAGAGTTGTTGGCTCTCGAGCGAAAGCAACGGGTAGACGAATCGGCTGGTGAACGTCGCGAGGATCAGACTGACGGTCGTGAGGTTCAGGAATGCGATCAGTCCCTTGACGCGCGGGTTCTCGAGATCGAGCGGTAGCTGGCGGAGATTCATCGCATAGAGCATCAACAGCCCGAGCATGATCGCCATCTGGGTCCATTGGGTGGCGTCCCGCGCGAACGCGCGAATGTCCTTGAGCAACACCGCCCGGTGGGGCCTGAGGAGATAGAAGAAGAGCACCGAACTCAGGCCGGCGGTGAACCAGCCCTTGCGGATCGTGGGATGAAAACGGCCGAACTGCGCGCGGTTGAACGCGACCGCCCAGTTCCGGCCGATGATATTGACCGCCAACCATGCGAGAAACGCCGCGTTCCCGACCACGATCCACAGATAGAAGATGCTGTCTTCGACGCGCCGTTCCAGCGCCGCCACCACGCCCAGCGCCGTCCACGAACTCGGAATCAGCGGACTTTGTGCCGCACCGATCTGCGCGAAGAGGATTTGTACCCACTCCTCCGTGCTCAGACCCGTCTGCGTCAACTGCCAGAGCCAGACCAGCGCCACGACCAGCAGTGCGCCGCCGACCCAAAACGCGAGTAGCATCGGCCGGCGCGGTGCCCACATCGCAACCGCCCACGCGACCAGCAATCCCAGTGTGCCGGGAATGATCACGAACCCGAGGAAATGGCCGATAAACAGCGGGTAGTAGTACCACTCGACATCCATCGACGTCGAGACCGCGAACATCAGCGGCACGCCCAGCAAGAGGAACGACCAACTGGAGAGCGCCATGCCCTCACACCACTTGACCGCGATCACGTGCCGCGGGTGTAACGGCGTGCTGAGCAAATGGGACGGCTCCGCTTGTCCGAACAGGTATCCATAGGCCAGGACCGCGTTGGAGAATGCCAACATGACCGCCAGCGCCAGGAAGAAGTGGACGAAGATCTGCTGGTTCGCGACCACGGCGACGAGTTGCCACGTGCGAACGTGATAGAACACGGCCGCGAGCATCTGGTACAACGCGCCCCACACCAGCACCAGCAGCAGGATGATGATCAGCGTGCGTCCCGGCGCTTCGCGAAGGTTCTGATCGATCATGTGCGCGATTTGGCGCAACCGCCAGCCGGCAGCGACCCGGGTGTCCCAGCCGAGCGAGCGGGACGGCGTGTCGGGGCGCCGCGGGGCGTCCATTTACGCGACCTCCGATTCCGGCGTGTCTGCGGGATTGTCGGTGAGGTGCAGGTAGATGTCTTCCAGTCGGCCGTCGAGCGCCGCCCGTTGTCGGAGTTCGTGCATTGTTCCGAGCGCGATCAGTCGCCCGTGGTTGATGATGCCGATACGGTCCGCGACCTGCTCGGCCACGTCGAGGGTGTGGGTGCTCATGAAGACGGCGCCGCCGGCGTCGGCCAATTCTCGGAACATGGCTTTCGCGATTCGGATCGTCTTGGGGTCCAGGCCGACCATCGGCTCGTCAACGACCAGGAGGCGCGGCTCGTGGAGGAATGCGGCCGCGAGCGCGACGCGTTGTTTCATACCGTGGCTGTAGGTTTCGGCGAGTCGGTCGAGGAACGGGTTCATATCGAGTCGGTCGGCGAGCAGGGTCATTCGCTCGCGGGCGATGGCTGGGTCGAGCCGGTAGACGTCGCGGGTGAACTCGAGGAACTCTCGACCGGTCAGCTTATCGTACAGAAACGGCTGGTCCGGCACGTACGCGGTCTGCTGCTTGGCGGTTTGGGCGTCGGCGTGCATGTTGTAGCCGCAGACATGTACGTGCCCACGATCGGCACGCAGCAGGCCGGTCGTCATCTTGAGGGTCGTGGTTTTTCCGGCGCCGTTCGGGCCCAGGAACGCGAAGACCTCGTGCGGATGAATCTGTAGGGACAGGTCGATGACCGCGTGCTTGCGGCCATAGTGCTTGTGGACCTGGTCGAGCTTGACGATCGGGTCGCTGGCTGGCGGGTTGTCGATAGGGGCGTTCACAAATGCCGCTCGGGTACCGTTCTGTAGCGCTCTGTCATGCATTGTAGGGTCCCGTGGCGGTTTTTCGAACTCCCGGTTTCGACATCTTTACCATTACGCGAAACGAACGTCGGGCACGTAAACTGCGGGGCGATCACTGGATGGCGCGGGTTCGGTTGGTGCTTCGCCAGAGTGTTTCGTCGAACGGCTCGTCCTTGATGGTCAGGCGCCCAACGAACGGTAGGTCGACGGTTTGCCGCAGGACGCGACCGTCGGGCGCCACCCAGGCGGTAATGTTGTGGGCCTCGACGCGCAGGGCCTCGACGTCGCGGCCGGCATGTTCGATCGTTTCGCGTCGGCTTACGCGGACGACGATCGAATCGAAACCGATGTTGTCGGCGCGCAGGCCGGGGATGATCTTGGAAAAGGGGTTCATCAGCTGGAGTCGCCAGGATTGGCCGACTTCGAGGCCGGGGAGTCGGCTGAACGGGCGGATCGCATCGCCGAGGGCGCGGGTCGCGTCGCCGTCGAGGATGAACTGGCCTTCGTGCGGTCCCGCTTTCCAGACGCAGGGGAACTGGTCGGCGACAAGCTCACCGTCAAGGCCGACATCGAACGGCAATCCGGTGATGTCCATGTGCAGCTCGTCCACCCGCTGGGTTGCGTCGCTGTTCTGGTACATCAACAGGAAATTGATTCGGACGGCGGGGACTTCGATTGTCGGTAGGCGTAACCCGCTCAGGAAAGTGGTCGATTCGAGCGTGGAGAGCTGATCGCCGCGCCAGACGCGGGTCCAGCTGCGACCGATCAGTCCGTCCTCCTCGTGGTAGATCGCGGTCTGCACCCATTGTTCGTGGCCGACCTTCAGCGCATAGGGCACGGGTGTCGGCGGGGCGCCCGCGGTGAGCGCGGGCAGGACATCGCGGAGGAAGAGCGCAGCATTTGCGCTCAGCATGCACGCCAGCAGCGCGATTCCGATCCAGCGGTTGACCATGCAGCGTGACCTCTCGTTTGGACGAAGCCGACCCCGGTTTAGGCCCCCGTTTCCCGATGGTAGCACGGAAAGCGCGGTCGGCACGCCTCAACCATTCTACGGACGGGGGGAATGTCAGGTCAAAAACAGGGCCCGTGGGCCCCGAAAGTGGGTTCGGCGCCGCCGATCCGCGACTTGTATCGGTTGCCCGATCTCGTGGGATCGTTCGCATGCTTCCCTTGGGAATCGTCGATCCATCGTCGCGCTGCTGTAGGCGGCGGGCGTTTTGGCGCAACCGTTTCATTCGGGGCGAAACTGGCGTGGCGCCCCTTGACCGCGAGCCGACGTACCCTATGATCGCTTTCCCAAACGGGGGCGGAGTTGGAGAGCATGAACGAGCCTTTTTTGTTTCCCAAATGGGTGGATGGTCTCAAGCCGGTCGTCGGTGCTGGACTGGTCTGCGGTGTGCTCTATGTCGTGGTCGTCGTCACGTTCGGCTTTGCGCCGACCGCCACCGACGTGGGTTACATGCCGACGCAGCCCGTTCCCTACAGCCATGCGTTGCACGCGGGCGAGTTGGGAATCGACTGCATGTACTGCCACAACACGGTTGACCGGACGGCACACGCATGGATTCCGCCGACGCAGACGTGCATGAACTGCCACACGGCGATTCATCCGAAGAAGTCCATGGATCCGTCCAATCCGGACTCCGAGGACAAGTTGTCGCCGGTGCTGACGAGTTTTGAGACCGGGCGTCCGATCGAGTGGGTACGGGTCCACGATTTGCCGGACTACGCGTACTTCAATCACAGTGCCCACGTCAACCGTGGTGTTGGCTGTGTTAGTTGTCATGGGCGGGTGGATCGTATGGAGGAAGTGTACCAGGCGGAGCGGCTGAGCATGTCGTGGTGCCTGGACTGCCATCGCGATCCGACGCCGTTCCTGCGGCCGCTGGACCAGATTACGAATATGGAATGGAAGCCGGACGGGGATTTCGATCCGGCAACCTTCGCAAAACAGCACGACATTCGCCCTTCAACGGATTGTTCAACATGCCATCGCTAAGCGGGAATGAGACCGGGCAGCCGTATTGGCGAAGCCTCGACGAGCTATCACAATCCAGTTCCTTTCGTCGTTTCGTGGAGGCCGAGTTCCCCGGGTATTCGCCGGAGGAAGTGCTGCGCGCGCCCAACCGTCGGCAGTTCCTCGGGATCATGGGCGCGTCGGTAGCGCTGGCGTCGCTTTCGGGCTGTCGCTGGCCGCGGGAGGAGATCCTGCCGTACGCCAACCGTCCGAACAACCGGATCCCCGGCGAGCCCGTGCAGTTTGCGACGGCGTTCGAGTTGGGCGGTGTCGGTCAGGGATTGGTGGCGACGAGCGTTGACGGGCGGCCGATCAAGGTTGACGGGAATCCGGGGCACCCGCTGACGCGGGGCCGCAGTACGCCGCAGATTCAGGCGAGCGTTCTTTCGTTGTATGACCCGGATCGTTCGCAAGGCTATCTGCACCAGGGCGAATCCTCGTCGTCGGAGGCCTTTTCGACAGCGGTAATGGGGCTGGCGAACGATGCGGTGCTGGATCGCGGTGCGGGGCTGGTGTTCCTGTCAGAGGCGACCAGTTCTCCGAGTGTCGAGGCGTTGGTCGCTCAGGTTCGCGCGCGATTGCCGCAGTCGACGTGGTTGACCTACGAGCCGATTAACGACGATGCGGTGCGTGCGGGAACGAAACTGGCGCTCGGTCGACCCTATCGTCCGGTGATGGATCTTTCCGAGGCCGCGGTCATTCTGAGCCTGGACGACGATTTTCTCGGTGTCCATCACGCTTCGATTCCGTACTCGCTGGACTATGCGACGCGGCGACGTGATCTGGACAAGCTCAATCGGCTGTACGTGCTCGAGGGTGGCGTTTCGACGACCGGGGCGACGGCGGATCACCGTATCGCGGTGCGGCCGAGCCGGATTGCGGCGGCGGGCATGCAGATCGTGGCGTCGATGCTCGCGCACGGTTGGAAGCCGAGCGCCGATAGTGCGACGCTGGCGATTGCCGGGGTCTTGCGCAGCGCGCCCGAGGCGGTGCTGGATGCGGCGGTTGCGGATGCGATCGCGAAGGACTTGATGGAGCACGCGGGCCATTGCGTCGTGACGGCAGGGCGCAACCAGCCGGCCGCGGCTCATGCGCTGGCGACATGGCTCAATGCGGCGTTGGGGAATGTCGGCAAGACGGTTCGGTACTACGAAGCGTCGGACGCACCGTCGCATGCGGAGTCGATTCGCACGCTGGCGGAGCGGCTGGAGCGCGGCAACGTCTCGACGCTGGTGATTCTGGGCGGCAACCCCGTTCTGACGGCGCCGACGGAGCTCGATCTCGCGACCAAGCTGCAACGGGCGGCCACATCGATCCATCTCAGCGACTATGCGGACGAGACGTCCCAGGCGTGCACATGGCACGTGCCGCGGGCGCACTACCTGGAGTCGTGGGGTGACACGCGCGGGTTGGACGGAACGATGAGCGTAGTGCAGCCGTTGATTGCGCCGTTGTACGGCGGTCGAACGGTGGCCGAGTTGCTGTCGCGGTTCACGGCCCATCCGCGGGGTGCCTACGAGATTACGCGCGAGACGGTCGAGCGATTGATGCGGGCGCCGCTCGAGGCGGAGATTGCCAAGCAGCCGGCGGCGCTGAAGGAAAAGATGAGCGCCGCGTTGCAGGCGCGGGACCTGACGGGTGCCTGGTCGAAGATTCTGCACGACGGTTTCCTGCGGGAGACGGCGGCCGCGCCGGCGGAGGTGTCGTTGGCGGGTGGTGGCTGGGCGCGTGATTTGGCGGCGGTTGCAGCCGGCGAGTCGGGTGGCATGGATGTCGAGTTCCGGCCATCGTACGGGCTCTATGACGGGCGGTTCGCGAACCTCGGCTGGCTTCAGGAGCTTCCTGACCCGATTACCAAGCTGACGTGGGACAATGCGGCGCTGATGGCGCCATCGGACGCGAAGGCCCAGGGGCTTGCGACCGGCGACTTGGCGAAGATCACGGTCGATGGCCGTTCGATCACGATGCCGGTGATGGTTCAGCCGGGGCAGGCGCGGGGCACCATCAGTCTGTCGCTCGGTTTCGGACGCGGCGCGTCGGCTGGTGCGGTGGCCGAGGGCGCGGGTTTCGACGTGTACCCGCTGCGGACGAGCGCCGGAGCGGGGGTCGCTACGGGCGGCAGCATTGCGTCGGCTGGCGGCTCCTATCAGCTGGTGACGACCCAGGATCATCATGCGATGGAATCTGCGGTCGGCGAGGCCGAGAAGGAGCATCGTGTTCCGGTGCTCATTCGCGAGGTGACCCCCGAACAGATCAAACATGATCCGCATCACGTGTCGCATGTGGTTCATTTGCCGCAGCTCGAATCGCTATGGCAGGAGTTCGAGTACTCCGGGCATCAGTGGGGCATGGCGATCGATCTCGCGGCGTGCACGGGATGCAATACGTGCGTGGTTGCGTGCCAGGCGGAGAATAACATTCCGGTCGTCGGCAAGCAGGAAGTGTACATGGGGCGCGAAATGCACTGGATTCGCGTCGACCGATACTATCGCGGGGATCCGGAAGCGCCGGATGCGGTCGCGTTCCAGCCGGTGACGTGTCAGCATTGCGAGAATGCTCCGTGCGAGCAGGTCTGCCCGGTGGCGGCGACGATGCACGACGAGGAAGGCCTGAACGTGATGGTCTACAACCGGTGCATTGGCACGCGATATTGTTCGAACAACTGTCCGTACAAGGTGCGACGGTTCAACTACTTCTATAACCACCACGGTCCGGAGCATCCGCGCTCTCGTCGAGACGGCACGATGACGATGGTGCCGACGCTCGAGCGGACGAGCATGTTGAAGCAGGCGTATGCCAGCGAAATCGAGCAGATGGTCTACAACCCGGAGGTTACGGTTCGCAGCCGCGGCGTGATGGAAAAATGCACGTTCTGCTATCAGCGAATTGCGCGGGCGAAGATCCAGGCCAAGAATGAGTGGGTCCAGGGGGATGCCAACCGCGGCGCGACGTACACGATCGCGGACCAGACGATTCTGACCGCATGTCAGCAGGCTTGTCCGAGTGATGCGATCGTCTTCGGCGACCTGGCAGACCCCAAGAGTCGGGTGCACGCGTTGCACAAGCGTGATCCGCGGGCCTACCCAATTCTCGCGCAGCTCAACGTGAAGCCGAGGAATCAGTATCTGGCGCGTACGCGGCATTACAACCCGGCGTTGAAGACCGTTGAGCTGGGGCACGGGCACGGGCACGGGCATGGTGACGAGGCGCACGGTGACGAGGCGCATGGGGCGTCCGCCGGGCATTCCAACACGCATTCAGACAACGGGCACTAAGTAATGGCGACGATTCCGCTCGAGATTGACAACACGCAGGATGATCCGCGACATCGCGCGCCGCTCGTCACCGGGGACCATGACCTCGGGACGCTGACGGAAACGGTGAGTCGCGTCGCCGAGGCGCCGCGGGCCCCGTTGGCGTGGTACGTCGCGTTTACCATCTCGGCCGGGCTGACGATCATGCTCGGCGGGCTGATCGGGTATCTGATCATGACCGGCGTCGGCGTCTGGGGTGTCAACAACCCGGTGGCGTGGGGCTTCGCGATCATCAACTTCGTTTTCTGGGTTGGTATCGGTCACGCCGGCACGTTGATCTCGGCGATTCTGTTTCTCTTTCGTCAGCATTGGCGGACGGGGATCAACCGGTTTGCCGAGGCAATGACGATCTTTGCGGTTATTTGCGCGGGAATGTTCCCGGGGATTCACGTCGGTCGGGCCTGGCTGGCCTACTGGATGTTCCCGTTGCCGAACCAGATGGCGATGTGGCCGCAGTTTCGCAGCCCGTTGTTGTGGGACGTGTTTGCGGTCGGCACCTACTTCACGGTGTCACTGCTCTTCTGGTATGTCGGGTTGATACCGGATCTCGCGACGTTTCGTGACCGGGCCAAGACCCGGGTGAAGCAGATTGTCTACGGAATCTTCGCATTGGGCTGGAACGGTTCGATGCGTCATTGGCACCGTTACGAGCGGGCCTATTTGATTTTGGCGGCGCTGGCGACACCGCTGGTGCTGAGCGTGCACTCGGTCGTCAGTTTCGACTTCGCGGTGGCTCAGCTGCCCGGGTGGCATACGACGATCTTCCCGCCCTACTTCGTTGCCGGAGCGATCTTCAGTGGCTTCGGGATGGTGGTGACCTTGGCGGTGCCGGCGCGGGAGCTGTTCGGCCTCAAGCACATCATCACGATGCGGCACCTCGATAACATGAACAAGATCATTCTCGCGACCGGCTCGATCGTGGGGTATGCGTACTCGATCGAGTTCTTCATTGCCTGGTACGGTGCGATCCCGGAGGAGCGCTTCGCGTTCATCAGCCGGGCGTTCGGGCCATACGCCTGGGCCTACTGGATCATGTTCAGTTGTAACGCGTTCGTGCCGCAGCTCTTCTGGTTCAGGAAGATTCGTACGAGCATACCGGCGATGTTCATCATCAGTTTGCTGGTGAACGTCGGGATGTGGTTTGAGCGATACGTGATTGTGGTGACGTCGCTGAGTTCGGACTTCCTGCCGTCGAGCTGGGGGCCCTACGTCCCGACTTGGGTGGATGCGGCGATGCTGGTCGGGTCGTTCGGGTTGTTCTTCACGTTCTTCCTGTTGTTCTGCCGTTACCTGCCGATGGTAGCGATGGCGGAGGTCAAGGCGGTGATGCCGCATACGCTCAAGCGGTCGGCACACGGTGACGGACATGCGGGAGGTGCAGCATGAGCCAGACGGTGGCAGCCCCTTCAGCGCCGGCGCGCACGCGGTCGGATTCCGAGACGCGGCTGGCGGGAATGCTGGTGTCGTTCGAGGAGCCCGGGCCGTTGATGGGCGCCGCCGCGCGGATGAAGGAAGCCGGGTATACGCGGTGGGATGTGCACACGCCGTATCCGATTCACGGCTTGGATACCGCGATGGGGGTACGGCCGACGATATTGCCGTGGATCGTATTCGTGGCCGGGCTGACCGGAGCGCTGTCGGGTATCTTCCTGCAGTATTGGACCAATGCGACGGACGCGCGGAACTTCACTTTCCTGCCGACGAACCTGCAGGGGTACGACTATCTGATTTCGGGCAAGCCGTTCTACAGCTTTCCGGCGAACATCCCGGTCATTTTTGAGTTGACGGTGCTCTTTTCTGCGCTGGCGGCGGTCTTCGGGATGCTCGCGCTGAATGGGTTGCCGACGTTTCATCGCAGCCTGTTTCGGTCGCGCGCGTTTCAGCGGGTGACCGATGATCACTTCTTCGTGTCCGTGGACGCATCCGATCCGATTTTCGACGAGTCGACGACGGGTGGTCTGCTGGCCGAGCTCGGCGGCTCGGATGTGATGCGGGTCGAGGAGCCGGTGGTGCAGCCGGGTATGCCACGTTGGTTGATGGCGGCCGGCGTGATCTTCGCGTGCGTGACGTTGATTCCGCTGGTGGTGATAGCGAAGGCACGCGTCTCGAAATCGACGGAGCCGCGGATTCACATCTGGCAGGACATGGACAACCAGCCGCGCTACAAGGGTCAGATGCAGAATGCGGCCTTCGCGGATGAGCGGGCGATGCGGCCGACGGTGGTCGGAACGGTGGCTCGCGGGGACCTGGATGCGCTCGGGACGGATCGGCATCGGCTCGAAGGCCTGGTCGATGATCAGTGGGCGACGGTCTTTCCGGAGTCATTGCGGGTGACGTCGGCGTTCATGGAGCGCGGCCGGCGCCAGTTCGGGATTTTCTGTGCACCGTGTCACGGTCTGGATGGTCGCGGCAATGGTGCGGTACCGGCGCGGAATCCGGACGGCGGGCGCGAGGGCTGGGCCGGCTGGGTACAGCCGACGTCGCTGCACGATCAATCGGTTCGCGATCGGGCGGTGGGACATCTGTTCAATTCGATCACCAATGGTATTCGTACGATGCCGCCGTACCGTGACCAGATCGAGCCGGACGATCGCTGGGCGATCGTGGCGTACATCCGGGCGTTGCAGAAGGCGTCGCAGGCGGATTGGAACGAAGTGCCGGCGGCCGCTCGGCAGGAGTTGGAGAGACGAAGTGGCAAACGCGGGAACGACTGACCTGTCGCACGAGAACCGACGGCTCGAGGAGCTGGGACCAGCGCTGGCGCTGAAGGCGCAGGTTGTTGGTGGCGGGGCGTTGGCGCTGGCCGTGATTGCCGGGTTGATCCTGGGCTTCACCGGGAGCGCGGGTTTCGAAGCTGGGCTGAGCCAGTTCTTTCGATCGTATATTCTCGCGATCGGGTACGTTTCCAGCATCGCGCTGGGGGCGTTGATCTTCGTTCTGTTGCAGCATTTGACGCGTGCGGGCTGGAGTGTGACGGTCCGGCGCCTGGCCGAGGTCGTCTGTGCGGCGATCCCGTGGCTGGGCATTCTCGCGCTGCCGGTGTTGATTCCGGTCTGGCTGGGGATGGAGGACGTCTATCCTTGGACGGATATCGACGCATGGGATGATCAGACCGGACTGTTGGTGCAGAAGGCCGGTTATCTGAATCCGACGTTCTTTACGATTCGCATGGTTCTGTATTTCGCGATCTGGTCGTGGCTCGCACGGTATTTCTATGTCCGTTCGGTGGAACAGGACAACACTGGTGCCGAGTTGTTGACGACTGAGATGCAGCGGCTGAGTGCGCCTGGGACGCTGCTCTTTGCGATCACGGCGACGTTCTTTGCGTTCGACTTGCTGATGTCGCTGACGCCGCACTGGTTCAGCACGATCTTCGGCGTGTACTTCTTCGCGGGTGGCATGGTCGGATTCTTCTCGGTGTTGACGTTGATGATGGTCTACGTCCAACGGAACGGTCGGCTGGCGAGTGCCATCAATACAGAACATTATCACGATGTCGGCAAGTTCCTGTTCGCGTTCGTGGTGTTTTGGGCGTACATCGCGTTTTCGCAGTACATGCTGATCTGGTACGCGAACATTCCGGAAGAGACATATTGGTATCAGGCGCGGCAATCCACTGGCTGGTGGATCTTCGTCAGCCTGTTGCTGCTGTTCGGTCATTTCGTGATTCCGTTTCTGGCGCTGATTTCGCGTTTCCCGAAACGTCATCCGAAGCTGCTGGTGTTTGGCGCACTCTGGATGCTGGTGGCGCATTTTGTCGACCTTTATTACATCGTGGCACCCGATGCGAACGGTTGGCTGCAGACTGGCGGCGCCGGTCCCTTGCACTCGGGTCTGTTGCATCTGGTGACGGACATTCCCGCGGTGATCGGTATCGCCGGGATCTATCTTTCATTCGTGGTGAAATTCGCGGCGAACCACTCGCTTGTGCCGCTGCGCGATCCGCGGCTCAACGAAGCGTTGGCGTTTCATAACTTCTGAGGTGAATCGTGTCTGGACATCACGACGCACATGCCGATTCTGAGCAAATGGGGGGGCAGACGGCGGATCCTGCGGCCGGCTCGACGGTCTTCGTCGGAGTGGTAGGTACGTTGATTGTCGTTGCGATCGTGATTGCGCTGGAGGCGGTCTGGTATGTCGCGCAGCGTGGCGAGGATGTCGTCAAACGGGAAAACCAGGCGTACACGCCGCGCGTCGAGCTTGAGCGGGCGCAGCAGGGCTGGCTCGAGGAGTACGGTCAGGACGCGGAGACCGGTGCGGTGAAGATTCCGATCGACGTGGCGATGGAAGCCACTGTGCGGGAACTACAATCGAAGCAATGAGCAGCATTCATCATCATTTGGGCGAATCACTGGGGCGGGGGGCTTGGTGTCTGCGTTGGGGCATGGCGGCGCTGGTGGCGGCGCTGATGGCCGCGCCGGCGGTGCACGGGCAGAATCTGGTCAAGGCGGACGAGGTACCGAAGTCGCTGGAAGATGTCGGCATCGAGCAGCGGCTTGACGCACAGATTCCGCTCAACCTTGCGTTTCGCGACTCGACGGGGCGCGACGTGCGGTTGGGTGACTATTTCAATGGCGAGAAGCCGATCATCGTTACGCTCAACTACTTCACGTGTCCGATGCTGTGCGAGTTGCAGTACCAGGACTTGGTGGGCACGTTGAAGGATATGAAGGCCAAAGTCGGCGAGGACTTCGAGATTCTGACGATCAGTTTCGACCCGTTGGATCGGCCGCGGGCGGCGAAGTTAAAGAAGGATAACGCGCTGGACGCGCTGGGTGATCCGTCGGCGTCGGCTGGTTGGCATTTTCTGGTGGGTACGCTGGACAACATCAAGCCGCTGACGGAGTCGGTCGGTTTTTCGTATCGTTGGAACGAGGATGAGCAGGAGTGGGCGCACTCGGCGGCGACGATCGTCTGTACGCCGACCGGGCGCGTGTCGCGGTATTTCAGTTTCAACAACGAGTCCGAGCTGGTGCGGATGTCGCTGGTGGAGGCGTCGCAGGGCAAGGTCGGGTCGCTGTTCGACCAGTTGTTCCTGTGGTGTTATCACTACGATCCGTCGCGTGGTGACTATGCGCCGGTGGCGCGGAACATCATGCAGTTGGGTGGTGCGTTGACCCTGGGGGTGTTGGGTCTGGTGCTGGGTGGTTTCTGGCTGATCGAGCATCGTCGGCGTGCGACGCGCCGCGGGGCCGTGGCGAGTGGTTTGGATTCTTCACGAGGGCCCGAAGGGTGATGTCGAGAGCATTCACGACGCTGGCGCAGTTTGACGGTACGTTCATGATGCCGAAGCAGGGATCGACGGTGTCTGCGTCGGTCGATTCGCTGTTTTACTTCATCTTCGTGATCTGCGCGGTTTTCTTTGCGTTGATCGTGGGGTTGATGGTTTGGTTCATGGTGGTGTATCGCCGAACGCCGCAGCGGATGGATCCGACCAGTAACGTGACGCATAACACGCGGCTGGAATTGCTGTGGAGCGTCTTTCCCTCGCTCTTGCTGGTGTTGATGTTCGTCTGGGGATTCCGGGTGTTCGTGGACATGCGGGTGCCGCCGGAAGACGCGTACGTGATCAACGTCAATGCGCAGCAGTGGAGTTGGGCTTTCACGTACCCGAACGGGACGGAGACCGAGGACCTGACGGTTCCCGCAGGCGTTCCGATCAAGCTGGTGATGCAGTCGGCGGACGTCTTGCACAGCTTGTACATTCCGAATTTTCGGGTGAAGCAGGACGTGGTTCCGGGGCGTTACACGATGGTGTGGTTCGAGGCGCCGGAGCCGACGCCGGAGAACAAGCCGCATCGGTTGTTCTGTACGGAATACTGCGGCAAGGATCACTCGAACATGAATCGGAACGTGATCGTGCTGCCGAAGGAAGATTTTCCGGAATGGCTGGAGAACGCCGACCCGTTGATCGGGATGACGCCGGAGCATTATCAGGAGTATGTTGCGGACCCGCAGGCGTTCATCACGGCCCATCCGGAGTATGTCGGGCTGATGCCGCCGGCGGTGATGGGTGAGCGGCTTTACACGAAGAAAGGCTGTGTAAGCTGTCATACGGTGGACGGCAAGGCCAACACGGGGCCGACGTTCCAGGGGATATGGGGGCGTACCGAGGAGCTCGCGGACGGGTCTTCGGTGAAGGTGGATGAGAATTACGTGCGCGAGTCGATCCTGAATCCGGGTGCCAAGCTGGTGAAGGGCTATGGGAATGTGATGACGCCCTATCAGGGCCGGATCAAGGATCGTGAAATTGACATGCTGATCGCCTATCTACGGACGTTGGCGAGTAAATAGTCTGATTGAGGAGACGGGTGAATGTCGACGCTGAACGCGCCGGCGGCTCCGGCCTATGCGACCGCCGTTGACACCAGGAATTACTTGAAGGCCAGCTACGGGCCGGTTTCGTGGCTGCTGACGCTGGATCACAAGCGGATCGGGGTGATGTACCTGGTCGGCATCAGCGTCATGTTCCTGTTGGGTGGTATCTTTGCGCTGCTGGTGCGAACGACGCTGTTGTTCGCAAACAATGCGGAAGCGGTGGATCCGCTGATTACGGCGGAGTTGTACAACCGGTTCTTCACGCTGCACGGCGCGATCATGGTGTTCATCGTGATCATTCCGGGCATCCCGGCGGCTTTGGGCAATTTCGTGTTGCCGATCATGTTGGGGGCGAAGGACGTGGCGTTCCCGCGGGTCAACCTGCTGAGCTTCTACATGTGGATGCTCGGTACGGCGTTGGCGCTGGCGTCGCTCTTCTTTGGCGCGGTTGATACCGGCTGGACGTTTTACACGCCTTACAGCACGAGTGAAAACTCGCCGAGCGGAATGATCCTGGTGGTCACGGGCGCTTTCATTCTGGGGTTCAGTTCGGTTTTCACGGGTCTGAATTTCATCGTCACGATCCATCAGTTGCGTCGTCCGGGCCAGACCTGGTTCCGCCTGCCGCTGTTCCTGTGGGCGATCTATTCGACCGCGGTGATCCAGATTCTGGCGACGCCGGTGCTGGGGATCACGTTGCTGTTGTTGATCGTCGAGAAGACGATGAAGATGGGATTCTTCAACCCGGCCTACGGCGGTGATCCGGTGCTGTTCCAGCACTTCTTCTGGTTCTACTCCCACCCGGCGGTGTACATCATGATTTTGCCGGCGATGGGTGTGATGAGCGAGATCATCTCGGTCTTCAGCCGCAAGCACATTTTCGGCTATCGGTTCATTGCGTGGAGCAGTGTGGCGATCGCGTTGTTCGGGTTCATCGTCTGGGGACATCACATGTTCACGTCGGGTCAGTCGGCCCTGATGAACACGATCTTCAGCGCGTTGACGTTCAGCGTGGCGGTACCGTCGGCGATCAAGGTGTTCAACTGGCTGGCGACGATGTACAAGGGATCGATCGCATTGCAGACGCCGATGCTGTACGCGCTGTGGTTCATTTGGATCTTCGGGATCGGCGGATTGACCGGGTTGTTCCTGGGTACGTTGGCAACCGACATCCACCTGCATGACACGTACTTTGTCGTGGCGCACTTCCACTACGTGATGGCCGGGACGATTTTCGTTCTCTTCGGAGCGATCCATTACTGGTGGCCGAAGATGTTCGGGCGGATGTATGATGAGCGTCAGGGTGCGATCGCGTCCATCTTGTTGTTCATCGGTTTCAACCTGACGTTCCTGCCGCAGTTCGTGATGGGTTCGCAGGGCATGCCGCGGCGATACTACAGCTACGATGAAGTGTATCAGGTCTACCATGTGCTTTCGTCGGTGGGCTCGTATGTGATGGCCGCCGGCTTGTTGGTGATGGGGTATTGTTTGTTCACGTCGCTGAAGCGTGGTGCGAAGGCTCCGGACAATCCATGGGGCAGTAATTCGCTGGAATGGCATACGACGTCGCCGCCGCCGTTGGAGAACTTCAACGGAACGCCGGTGGCCGACGACCCGTACGACTATCACAATCTCGAGTGGGACCCACAGATCCAGGGCTTCCGCTCGAAGAAGCCCATGGTTACGTCGGGCTGACGCGCGGTTTGGCTGGATGTCGTTCGGCGTAGCCGGGCTGGCGTCGTAGTGTTGAGGGTGCATAGGGACGCGGCGATCCGGTGTCGCGGCGGTCTTCGAGGCCGATCAAGCGGCCTGCGATACTGAAACGGGAAGCAAGCGATGGCGGATGCCGTACAAACGAGTGGCGCATCGGCGGGACACGAGGGCCCTCACGGGCATCATGACCCGAATCTGGCGCATCACTTCGACACGATGGAGCAGCAGTTCGAGTGCGGCAAGCTCGGGATGTGGCTCTTCCTGGCGACGGAAGTGCTGCTCTTCGGCGGCCTATTCTGCTGGTATGCGATCTGGCGCAGCAATCATCCCGAGGTGTTCGTCTACGGCGCCCAGAAGCTGGATTGGAAGCTGGGCGGAATCAACACGATCGTCCTGCTGGTCAGCAGTTTCACGATGGCCTGGGCGGTTGGCTGTGCCCAGCGGGGCAACCGGCAGGGACTGCTGCTCGGGTTGGGAATTACCTTCCTGGGCGGTATCGGCTTCATGGGCATCAAGAGTGTGGAGTACACCGAGAAGTTCTCCCATGGGTATTACTGGGGCGGAAGCTACAATCCGACGCACCACGAGGAAGGGCATGCAGCTGATCATGCTGACGGGGAGCATGCCGAAACCGCCGACGCGGCGCATGCGGAGGCCGGTGCGGCCGATTCGCACGGCGATGGCCACGCGGCGGATTCAGCGCACGGTGAAGAATCGGTGGCTGATTCGGCCGGTGAGCTTGCGCCGCAGGAGGTTCGTCCGCCGGCTGCGCTGGCAGGGCTCTCGGCCGAGCGGCTGACGGAGCTGGGCTACGAGCCTTCGAAAGTGCTGCTGGCAGCTGAGGCGCCGGGCGGTCTGGCGGCGTCGGCTCCGCCGACGAGCGAGACGAAGCTTTCGGCCGAGGAGGTGCGCAATGTGCATCTCTTCTTCAGCATCTATTTCTGCATGACCGGGCTGCACGGGATCCACGTGCTGATCGGGATGGCGGTAATCGGCTGGTTGTTCGTTCGGGCGTTGCGTGGCGATTTTGGTCCCGGATACTTCGAGCCGGTCGATCTCGGCGGGCTTTACTGGCACTTGGTCGACCTGATCTGGATCTACTTGTTTCCCTTGTTCTATCTGATTTGACGTTTGCGGAGTCCTCCTGATGAGTGACCATCATTCGGCGACCTCACACGGCGACGACCATCACGGCCTCGGGCACCAAGTTCCCACGGGGTTGCTGTTCGGCGTGCTGATCGCGCTGCTGTTCCTGACGGGCATCACGGTCTGGACGGCGAAGGAGATCGATCTCGGCAAGTTGAATATCCTGATCGCGATGTTGATTGCGTCGGCCAAGGCGAGCCTGGTTGCCTTGTTCTTCATGCACCTGCGCTGGGACAAACCGTTCAACGGCATCGTTCTGGTGGCGTCCGTGTTGTTCGTCAGTCTGTTCATCGCGTTTGCGATGATGGACACGCACGCGTATCAGCCTGATATCATCGATCGACAAGCGCCGGCGATGGTGGATCGCCAATAGGTGCCAGTGCCGGCAGATGTTTCCGTTCGCGTTGATTTCGAAGGGTCGCCACGGCTGGTGGGGTGATTACGGGGCGTTTGGAGACGGGGATCCACGGGAGCGCCGTGCGTCGGGAACGCATGGGATGGTCCTGTTTCTGATCTCGCTGGGGGTTCTCTTTGCGGCGACGATCGTGTTGCACTTGGTTGTGGAGCACCGTTCCGTCGAGCCACGGCAGTCCGGAATGCCGGTGGTGTTCGCACTGAGCACTGCGGTGATGATTGCCAGCAGCGGCACGATGCACGCCGCGTTGCTGGCAGCACGACAGGATCGTCGTCGTCGTTTGCAGCAGGCGATGATCGTCACGTTTGTGTTGGGGCTCGTTTTCCTGGCGTTGCAGACCTACGGCTGGCTCGAGCAGGGTTATGACGAGAGGAACGTCGAGGCCGCCCCGTTGCTGTTGCTTTCGTTCTATGTGCTCACCGGGTTGCACGCGATGCACGTGATTGGGGGGTTGGCGGGTCTTTCCGTCGTTACGTTGAACGCGTTTCGGCGCCGGTACTCGTCGCGAGACTACGTCGGCGTCTGGCTTTGCAGCCTATACTGGCATTTTCTCGACGGCGTGTGGATCGTGCTGTTCATCGTTCTGTTTTTGCGGTGATCATTGACCGGCGACCCTAGAATCTGAGTACGGGTTTGTTGGAGGATCGGACGAATGAGACGTGAAATCTGGTTGGTTCTCGCTGTGGGCACCGCGCTGTTCACCCTGGCGTGTGGTGGTTGCCGGACCGAGAAACGCGATTCGGCGCGGCCAGCTACGGCGGAGTCGGAGGATGCTTCGACGCACGGCAAGGCGGCCGACGAGATGACCGACCGTGACGCGAATCGCGCCATCAGGCAGATGCAGGAGCGCGATCAGTTGCGGAACAACAAGAAGCCTCGCGCGCCGCGTCCGCACGGCGGTAATCGCGCCGTGGACCAGCCGATCCGGCGCTAGTCGTCGCGTGATTCGGCTCAATTCTTGCGGGTGGCTCCGCTCGGGGTACGCTACGGTACCCCGATGGATCGGGTTTTCGCGGCGAGGCCTGCAGATCTGATGGGAGCGCCGGCTGATCTCCGAACAGTCTTACAAGTCGAAAATGATCGCAACCGCCCTTGTTGCGGCGGGCCTGCTGTCGGCGGTCTTCGCACGGCAGTCGACGGTCGTGTTCAAGCATGCGGGACAGGTCGCGGCGTTGGACGTTCTCGTTGGCGGTGCGGCCCTCTCCGATGAGGACCTGATCGCTCGCAGTCGCCTGCTCGGCAGTCCGGTCGACCAGATCCAATGGCTGATGCAGCGCGCGCAGGAACGCCGCGCGCAAGGGGACGAGGAGGCTGTCCGACCGTTTCTCAGCAAGATTCAAGGACGGATCGAGCGCTGGCGTTCCACGGGTGTCGACGGGTTGCAGCCGTTCGATGATCGCATACGGGACTGGTTGCGCGAGGCGCGGCCACTCGCGGAGTTGCTCGACCCGGCGCAGCTTCGCGCGGCTTTGGACCGGGCCGATGCGAGCGCGTTGCGGGCGCTCTCCGATACCCAGCGTTTCGCACTGGTGTCGCGCGGCGTTCCGGTCACCCGGCTCGGCGGCAATGCGCGTCGCGCCATGGGGCCCTGGGATCAGGCGCGTCTGACGTTGGCCGCAGCGTTCGCCGACAACTCGACGTTCATTCGCCGACTCACGGAACAGCAGAAGATGCTCGCCGACGGTACTCCGCAAAACGTCACGCAGGCGGTGCCGACCTTCGAGATTACACACGCCTTGATCAACCTGTCGTTGGGGGCAGACGGAACGGATATCGGTAAGCCGCGTTGGGACCAGTCGTCGACGTGGGCCGGGCTCGCGCAGCAGTTGGAGGATGACGGCCTGTGGCGGTGGGGCGCTGCGGCGCGCCTGCTGGAAGCATTAACGGCCAGCGGTAATGCGCGGACGACGGCGGTGCAACGCGGAGAGGCGCTGTTGCAACGGTTGCGCCTGGTGGCGCCTCAGCCGGCGGACGTCGACACGCGTCTCACAAACCTGTTTCAGCAGATCCGTGGTGATGTGTCCGAGGCGTTTCCGGGATTGGCGCGGTCCGCGGCGCGCACGCGCCGATCGGAGGCCGAGAGCGCGTTTCTGCAAGCGTGGTCGAGCGCCGATCCGGCGCGCGTGATTACGGCCATGCAGACGTTAAAGGCGAGTGAGCGAAACGGGCGCGCTTCCGGCCCCGTCGGCCTGGCGGCGCTCCAACAGCGCCTTCGGGCGGAGACCGGCTATGCCGTCGGAGTGACGTTATATCTCGAGCTGGCGGATGTTGGCGGGCAGTATCACGGTTTGGCGCTCCACTCGACAACAGGAACGCGCGGCGTCGACGACAGCTACGCCGTCGCGCTCGTGGGGCCGCGATCAGACCTCGCGGCGCTAACGCGTGAAGCAACCGGCCTCGTCCCGGGAGCGATTGCGGACGGGCGTTTCCTGGTTGCGACGGACGGTCGCGCGACGCGACCCGCAGGACTGCGGGCGATCGAGTCGGCGCTGCTCCCGATGACACGCGAAGTCCAGGGGGCGTTCCTTCAGTTTCTGCCGTCGGCCGCGGTACTGGCACAAGGCAGCGATTGGCGGTTTTCGACGGTGTCGCCCATTCTCTACCGTGCATTCGTTGCAGACGGCGGACAGTTCAGCGTTTCACTATCGCGGCGTAACCCCAAGTCCTACCGATGGGGGCTGCCGATCGGGAACGATTGCCAGGTGGTGGCAGTCGTGGCCGCGGACGCACCACCATCAGCGGTTCGCAGAATGCAGGTCCGGACTTTTCTGGAGAAGCTGATCGATTCGAAGAAAAGAGGACGGTTGACCGAGGTGTTCCCGTACGTGGTGGCGAAATGAACGGCTCAGCGAGCCCTGAACCGATCGCGCCCCGTAGCTGTGGCGGTTTCTCGGGCGCCGCCGACTCGGTGCGTCGATGGTTTGAGGCTGATGAGCGAGGACGCGCGACGTGACAACCCCGCCACAGCAAGACCTGACCGCCGTATTGCAGGCCGTCTCCGCCGGGGACGCGTCCGCGATCGATCAGCTCGTCGTCATCGTGTATGACGAGCTGCGTCGACTGGCCGACCATCATCTGAAGTCTGAGCGGCCGGACCACACGCTGCAAGCCACCGCGCTGGCTCATGAGGCGTATCTGCGCCTGATCGACCAACGGCGCGTGCAGTGGCGCGATCGCGCGCACTTCTTCGGAGCGGCGGCGAATGTGATTCGACGAATCCTCGTCGACCATGCACGCGGAAAGAAACGGGCGAAACGCGGTGGCGGGCGCGTGCGGTTGTCGCTCGACGACGAGCAGGCACCCGCATTGCCGCTCGACGACGACCTCGTCGTACTCGACGACGCCCTCCAGCGGCTTGCTCAGTTGAACGAGCGACATGCCCGGCTCGTCGAGCTGCGCTTCTTTGGCGGTCTCTCGGCGGCCGAATGCGCCGCGATCCTGGACATCTCCGAGCGCACGGTCCACGATGATTGGCGGATGGCCCGGGCCTGGCTGCGACGGGCACTGCGTCCGGATGAGTCGGATTGATCGTGCAACTGGCGTTCGAGCGCTTGGCGCTCGCATGTGTTGAAGTGGTTGAAGGATCGATGGGCAGGGCCGTGCTGGCGGATGGTGCACCGCCGCCTACACTAGCAGTGGGCATCCCTCTCGGCCCAACTTCGGGTGGATCGGTCGTCGGTCCGGAGCCGATTTGAAGGTAAACAGCGCGGTCGCTTGGAAGCGCTTCCGGGCGCGAAAGGAACCGATTTCGAATGAGCGAATACGACCTGGTGGTCATTGGAGCCGGGCCTGGCGGCTACGTCGCGGCGATTCGTGCCGCCCAATTGGGAATGAACACGGCCTGCATCGAGAAGGAGTCGCGACTGGGCGGGACCTGCCTGCGTGTCGGCTGCATCCCCAGCAAGGTGCTGCTCGAGTCGAGTGAACGGTACGTTCATGCCCAGACGCTGGCCGAGCACGGGATCGAGATCGCGGGCGCGAAACTGAATCTGGCCAAGATGCTCGAACGCAAGGATCAAACGGTCGACGGTCTTACCAAGGGGATCGAGGGGCTGTTCAAGAAGAACGGGGTCGCACACTATCGCGGCCATGCTCGTTTCGAGAGCGCCAACCGCATCGCAATCGAAAGCGCTGACGGCACTGAAACGATCGGGGCCAAGCACGTGCTCATCGCTACCGGCAGCCGGTCGGCGGCGCTTCCGGGGGTCGAGCTGGACGGTGACCGGATCGGCACCAGCACCGAGGCCCTGAGCTATCCCACCGTTCCGGAGCATCTCGTCGTCATCGGCGCCGGGTACATCGGTCTCGAGTTGGGTTCGGTCTGGGCGCGGCTCGGAGCACGGGTCACCGTGCTCGAGTACCTGGATCGGATACTGCCGGGCATGGACTCCGAGGTCGCAAAGGAGGCTCGCAAGCTCTTTCAGAAGCAGGGCTTGGCGTTCAAGCTGTCGGCCAAGGTGACCGGTGCCCGAGCCAAAGGGAAGCGGTGTACTGTCGTTATCGAGGGCCAGGAGGATCTGGCCTGCGATCGCGTGCTGCTGGCTGTTGGACGCGCGCCGAACACCGAGAATTTGGGTCTCGAAACGGTCGGCGTTGCCGTGGACGAGCGCGGCCGGATCGCAGTCGATGAGGCGTTCCGTACCAGCGTCCCCGGTGTGTATGCGATCGGCGATGTGATTCGCGGGCCGATGTTGGCGCACAAGGCCGAAGAGGAAGGGATCGCGTGCGTCGAGGGCATCCTGAGTGGCCACGCGCACGTGAACTACGACGCGATTCCCGGCGTCGTCTATACGGACCCCGAGATCGCGTCCGTCGGTAAGACCGAGGAACAGCTGAAGGAATCAAATGTTCCCTACCGTAAGGGCCTCTTCCATTTTCGTGGGAACGGTCGAGCGCGCGCGCTCGCGTCGCCGATTGGCTTCGTCAAGGTCCTGGCGCACGAGCAGACGGACCGCGTGCTCGGCGTGCACATCATCGGTCCCCGGGCCGGGGACCTGATCGCGGAGGCCGCTGTCGCGATCGAGTTCGGTGCCAGCAGCGAGGACATCGCACGTTCCAGTCATGCACACCCGACATTGGCCGAAGCGCTCAAGGAAGCTGCGATGGCCGTTACGGCCAAGCCCATTCACGCTTGATTGGTCAGTGTCGCTGTTGCCCAGAGCCGGGCGGTATGGACATCGCCGCGCCACGCTTCCGACACGTGCTGGAGGGAGAATCGGGACGGCACCAGCGTCGCGATCTCGTCTGGCTGTAAGACGAATGCATCGCGTCGCGGCTTGCCATGTCGCGCTCGGTGAGTGGTCGTAAACGTCTCATAGACTAGGTGCCCGCCGGGGCGCAACCATTGCGCGAACAGCGAAAAAAGCGGACGGTGCAGATAGCGGACGACGACCACTGCATCAAACGCCCCGTTCCAGTCGCGGGTCAGGTCGGAGAGTCGATCGGTTTCCAGGTCCAACGCTCGCCACGAGATCGGCGTGATCCGGTCATGCAGCGGTCTTTCCAGTCCGCAGGCGCGCTCGAGCGCGTCGGGCAACCGATCGACGGCGGTCACGGCCCACCCCAGCGAAGCGGCATATACGCTGTCGCGGCCGGTACCGCATGCCAGTTCGAGCAGCCTGCCGGGCGGCAGGTCGTCGAGGACTTCCGCGACGAAGTGCGTCGGCTCCCAGAGGCGGCCGGCCCCGACGATTGGCGCCTCGCTCAAGCTCCAGTCGGTGGCGCTGACGCTCGCCCGGCCGAGCGACTCGAGGGTCTTGCGTGTTTTTTCCAGCAGCGGCGATTCCGCTGCGATCGAGACCGTCTCGTGAGTCGGAGGCAACTCGTGGGTTCGTTGCGGGAGTTCCGCGAGCGGGATGTTGACGCTGTCGTGGATGGGGCGGTCGCGCGCGTCGTTCGCTTGGCGCGGGTCCAGGTGTCGACGGCGGATGAGCTCGACGCGGTTTTTGCCGCGGGCGGCTGTTTTTTGACGCAACTGCTCGTCTGTCATAGGATCATTATGGATGCATCAACAATTGGTCGACGCGGTCAGCAGCGCGTCGACTGTCGCGTGAAGGCGGCTTTCGGTCAAGGATACGGACGCCAATGGGGGTGGGGCAAGCGTGTCGGTTTGTAAGCCTCGTTGGTTTGCGCGCAGGACTTTGGCGGCGCGCGCCGGCCGACGTGCGTGTCGGGACGCGGTCCAGCCGATAATGATCATTAGCTGCACTCGATCCGGCGGCAGGGCTGCTCCTGGTGCGCTCGTGATCGAAAAGCGCGGCGTATGATCGCTACGGCAGCACGGGCGCGAGTGTTATTATAGGTCCTTGTGTGGGCGGTGGTTTCTTGCGATCGTCCGCAGGTGCGTGTCCTCGCCGAGGGTCTGGCTCGAAGGAGGATGTTGGGAATGGCAAGCAAACAGCGGATCATGATGATCTCGACGCACGGCTACGTGGCCGCGGAGCCTGAGTTGGGCAAGCCGGACACGGGTGGTCAGGTCGTGTACGTGCTCGAGTTGAGCAAGTGTCTGGCCCGGCTGGGCTACCAGGTTGACATACTCACGCGACAGTTCGAGGGGCAGCCGAAAGAGGAGCGGATTGCTGAGCGGTGCCGGTTGCTGCGATTTCCGTGTGGCGCTGACGGTTTTATTCCCAAAGAGCGGTTGTGGGAGGAGTTGCCGGAGTGGGTGGGTAATGTCTGGCGTTACATTCGTTCGAAGCGCGTGAAGTACTCCGGGATCATCTCCCACTATTGGGATGCGGGGGTAGCGGCGCAGTCGTTGGCGAACTCGTTGAGGGTGCGGCATCTGTTCACACCGCACACGTTGGGTTCACTGAAGCGTGACGCGCTCGACGGTGATCCGGATGAGCTGGACCGCAAGTACAACTTCAAGCGCCGGATACGGGAAGAACGGAACATCCTGCAGGCGTGTGACGGTGTGATCGCGACGACGGCCGAGCAGCGACAGGCGATCGTGGCGAGCGAGTACGATACGGATCCCTCCAAGATCTACGTGATTCCGCCGGGCTATGACGACACGCTGTTCTTCCCGGTCTCGCGCGCTACGCAACAGGCGTTGAAGCAGGAGTATGGGGATGAGCGGCCGCTGGTGTTGGCGGCGGGTCGGCTGGTTCAGAACAAGGGCTATGATCTCTTGATTCAGGCGCTACCGACGATCGTCCAGCGGATTCCCGAGGTGGGGTTGCATCTGGCAATCGGGTCGGCCGAGCCGAGTGCGCAAGAGCAGTCGGAGATGCAGCAATTGCAGGAACTGGCGCGTGAGCTGGGCGTTTACGATCGCGTCCATTTCGGGTCGTGCGTGGATCAGTCGGAGCTACCGGACCTGTATCGGTTGGCGGACGTGTTTGCGTTGTGCAGTCGGCACGAGCCGTTCGGGATGACCGCGGTTGAAGCGATGGCGTGTGGCACGCCGACTGTGATTACGACTGAGGGTGGCTTGTGGGAGCAGGTTGTCTGGGGCCTCGAGGCTCTTTATGCCAACCCGCTGGACCCGGAGTCTTACGGTCACGCCATTTGTTTCATCCTGCAGCACCCGCGGGTCGCCGGGCAGTTGGCGCACTACGGATCGCAGAAGGCGCGGGCAAAGTTCACCTGGATGGGCATCGCGCACCAGATCCTTCATGTTCTTCAGGGTTACCGCGTGGCGCAGCACCTGCAGCATCGTGAGGACTTCGTCGATACGCAGGGTGGATTCGACACGCCGGTCCTGTCAGCCGGCGTTTGACGAACGCGATGATTCGCTTGGTGGTCACCGACATCGATGGCACGATTCTCGGGGGGGAATCGGCTGGGATTCGCGCCTGGAGCGCGTGGGTGGCACAGCGACGAGCCTCCCTGCGGCTCGTGTACGCCTCAGGCCGACTCGTGGGTTCGGTCCGCGCCACGTTGCTAGCGCACCAGCTACCGGAACCGGACGCCGTGATCGGCGGTGTCGGTAGCGAGATTCACCTGGCGCACGACGCTGAGCCATGGCCCCAGTGGACGGCGCACATCGATCGCGACTGGGATCGCAACGCGATTCAGAGCGCGGTCGACGCTTTCGGTACGGCCGAGCCGCAACCGGCGGAGGTGCAGTCCGCGTTCAAACTAAGCTACTTCGCGCGCGACGTGGATGACCAATGGCGTGCGACGCTTCGATCTCGTATCGAAGCGACGGGTAGCGTGGTCAGCCTGATCTACAGTTCGAATCGCGACCTGGACCTACTCCCCGCGCGGGCAGACAAAGGGCAGGCGGCGGCGTTCCTTGCCGCTCATTGGGGCATTGCGGCGGACGAGGTCATCGTTGCGGGAGACTCGGGGAATGATCTGCCCATGTTCGAGCACGGCTTTCGCGGGATCGTCGTCTCCAACGCGCAGCCCGAACTGGCACGGGCCTCACTGACCAACGTCTATCGCGCAGCACGCTCATGTGCGGCCGGTGTTCTCGAGGGACTCGTTCACTGGGAGAAAGCGGACCAACCCAACAGCACTGACGCGGCGACTTAGGCGACTGCCGCGTTGGAGGTCGCTCGGCGAACGGCCTGAAACCGCTGGCTGCTGGGGCGGCCGATGGCGAGCATCAGGTCGCGTCCGATCCGGTCACTGAGGTCGCCGAGCTGTTGCTGGATCGCGATCGCGTCCAACTCTTCTTCTTCCGTGGGCAGGACGTCCCCGTCGAATGCGCCAAAAAGCGTAAAGCTGCCGATGCGCGGCGGGCTGCCCAGGTGGCTGGCATGGCGTTCCCAGTCTGTGTGCGTGATCGCTCCAGACCGCAACAGATCGCGCATGTCAGCATATTCTTCAGCCATGGTCGGGGCCTTGATTCCCGAGCCCCCGAAGATTGTCAGGAAAAAGCAGCCGCGCTGCGGATCGAAATCCTTCCCGTTTTCGCGTGCTTCCATGATCATCCGTGCGAGCGTCGGGCGCTTGAGTTCACAGGCTCCAAAGAGCGTGATGTATAGTCGTCGGCCGGGGGCCATCGAGCCGCCGTGGCCGCCGAAGAGGCAAAAGTGCAGCATGTCGACGCTCCTTGACTTCGACCCAACACCAGACGATCGCAGACAAGCGATCCTGACCAGCCGTCGCTGGGAGCACTCGAATAGCGGTACTCAGGCGTTCGCCGGCGACGTGACGGCGGTCGCGAATGCGTCCCACAAAGAGGTATTCTATCGCGTGGACCCGTTATTCGAAAAAACCGGCGGGCCCGTAGGATGCATCGGGGCCGGACACGTTCATGAGGGCCTAGCCGGCCTCGTCCCGGCGTTCGCGGAGAATGGTGACGAGCCTGCGGAAAGGTGGCGGAAATGGGGCTTCGAGCTCCAACGGCGCCTCCGAGATCGGGTGGCGAAATGCGATCCGCCAGGCGTGTAGCGCCTGGTTCACGAACAAAGGCCGGTCACTGCCCGTTCCGGTCAGCGATTGCTCGCTGACGACCCGTCCGCCGTACATGGCGTCGCCCACGATCGGATGGCCGATGTGCGACATGTGAACACGGAGTTGGTGTGTGCGGCCGGTCTTGGGAAACAGCTTGACCAGCGTGTGGTCGCCGTAACGCTCGCCGACCTCATAGTGCGTTACCGCGCTCTTGGTATGCAGCTTCTTCTCGCGCACGAAGACCGAGAACTTCTCACGCACGACGGGATGCACGCCGATCGGGGCGTCGATCGTATCGCCATCCAGCTGGAGGGTACCCTGAACGACCGCGAGGTAGGTCTTCTGGATCGTTCGGCGTTCGAACTGAAGCGATAGACGCCAGTGGGCTTCATCGGATTTGGCGATCAGCATGATCCCGGTGGTGTACTTGTCGAGACGGTGGACGATTCCCGGACGAAAGGGAGCACTTCCCTGGCTCAGGCGGTCTGCGTGATAAGCGACCGCGTTCGCGATCGTCCCGGTCTGATCGCCACGGGCTGGGTGACAGATAATCCCGGCTTGCTTGTTGATCGCCATCAGCTCATCGTCCTCGTAGACGATTTCGAGCGGGATGTTCTCGGGGATCAGCCGTTTGGGCGGTTGCGCCGGCAACGTCAGGTCAATGACGTCGCCGCCGCTCATTTCATAGCTGGGCTTGATCGCTCGGCCGTTGACCGTCACCGATCCGTCACGGATCAGCCGCTGGATCGCCGTGCGGGAAAGCGACGGGAACCGGCCATGCAGGTACTTGTCGAGACGCCGACTGGGTAGCTTGCGGCGCACGCGCAGCTGGTAGGTCTCGAATGACTCGTCGCTTTCGCGATCGACGACGAGATCTTCAGCTTCCCGGGGGGGCTCAGACTCCACGGCTTGTCAGCTCGATTCGATGCGCTGCTATTGCGGGTCCTCGGACGATGGGATCGCCGGCGGATCATCAGCGCTCGGCGAAGGGTCAGAGGCCGGCGCGTCCGGGGGCGTACCGGTTGACTGGTTCGGCTTCAGATCGATCTCCAACGGCGGTCCCGGGTTGTCGTTAGAGGTCGAAAGATCCAATTCCGCGGGATTGACGCCGGGCGGCAGGCCCGGGATGACAGACTCGACCGCTCCGGGTTTGTTGCCCGCAGTAAACTCGACCTGCTCGATCGTATCCAGCGTATCGAGGCGCTCCTGGGCCACCGCTCCGTACGGCGATGCCGCGAGCATAGGATCCTGCGTCAGACGTTCGTATGCGGATCGGGCCTCGTCCATCTCGAACAACGACTCATGGACCGTGCCAAGCTTGAACAGCGATACCGCCCGGTAAGCCGCGACGTTGTTCGGGTCGTCCGCGATCGTCGAAAGGAGGGCGGCCGCCTCGTTCAAGCGCTCACCCGGCGCTTCGTCGGTCGCTTGGTTGACGAGCAGGCTCGCGAGGCGGAGTCGCGCGGCCGTTCGGACCGATTCCGTTGCGCCGTCCCGTGTGATGTTGCGCAAGTTCGCAATCGTCTGCTCGGCCTCGCCTTCACCCAGCAGTGCCGCATCGAGATCGGCCCAGGCGCCCGTTCGCGTGTTGTACGCCGACCACGACCACAGCTTCCATCCCGAGTAGAGAATGATCACTGTCGCAATGGCAATGATCCAGTTGCGGGTCTGTGGATGGCTGCCGAGATCCCGCAGGTTCTGCAGTGCTTCGGCCAGCTCGTTCTGCTGGAGGCTGTGACGGGTTTGTGCGTCCATGAAATCCTCTGTTACGTAGTCGCGCCAGGAACGCCCGGCGGCGCTTCCCGGTCAGTCGTGCCCTGCGGTCGCGGGCCGATGTCGATTACCAGGCGGGTCCGCAATCCCTGTTTCTTGACCCGCACATGGCATTCCTCCGTCGAACTGTCAAACCGCAGGCTGTACTCGCCGTAGTCAAAATCCCGCACGCGCAGTCGAAATCCGGCCGACTGCATGTGGTCCGAATAGAAACGCGTCACCGTCGTCGGGTCGGCGCTGCCGTAGAAAGCATACTTCCCGTACCGAAACCGGCCGCTGTCACGTCCGACGCTGATGTCCGGTGCGAACCGAAACCCGCGCGGTACGGGAACGCCCGCCAGCATCGGATGCTGCTGGGCCGCGACCGGACCGGCGCCTGTCGTGTCCACGTTCGCTTGCGAGGACCGGCAGCCGACCAGCGGCCACGCGATTGCAATCACGCTCAGCGGGAAAATCCATCTTCCCTGTCTCATGGTTCGGCCTCCGCGAAACCCCTGCTCTATTCGCCGACAGGCGGCGCAACTCGATCGAGCCTGCTATTTTGCCGCCCGCAATGACCAGCGTCAAACACTCTGACGGTAACGAAAAACGGCGCCAGCCCGTCGCCGGACCGCGCCGTTCGGCCTATCTTGCGGGTTGTGTCAGTCTCTCGAGACCGGGGGAAAGCCGAGCGGGTGCCGTAGCGCCTACTGAATGACGTCAGCCCGGATCTCCGCGAGTTCTGTAACGGTGCCGCTGAACGTGTCAAAGCCGGCGTCGAAGCGGAAGGACTGACCGTCGAATTCGGCCGAATCCGCGACGAAATCCAACTCGGGCTCGTTCGCGAACAACAGCCGCACCGCTGCCCGGCCGGCGTTGTTGTTCACCGTATTGACGGCCGACGCCACGGCGTCGTGAATGGAGGTTGCGTGCAACATCTCCGACTACTCCAGGATCGCGAGAATGTCCGACTCATCCATGATGATGAACTCCTCGCCTCTGACCTTGACCTCGGTGCCCGAATAGCTCGAAAACAGCACCTGGTCGCCTTCGTTGACCTGTAGCGTCTGGCGTTTGCCGGTGTCGAGCATCCTGCCCGAACCGACGCTCATCACTTCGCCGCGCTTCGGCTTCTCGCGTGCCGAATCCGGCAACACGATCCCGCCGGCGGTGATCTCAGACGCCTCCAGCCGCTTCACGATGACCTTCTCCCCAACGGGGCGAATTCCAACCCGACTCATTCGTACTCCTTGGTAACCGAGATAGTGTGACGCAGGCGCGCCGATCCGTCAAAGGAAATCTTCCAACTGCCCAGTCTTTAGCAAAAAGCATACCATTTTTCGACCGGCGCAACGCATGCTGCAAGCTATTTATTAGCAGACGTTTACGATATTCGACAGCCGCGGCCGTCCGATAGCCCATGCCATCCGGGACCGCTAATTCACCCGCACCGAATGCCAGATTGACAGGGGAAGCGGGCCGGTTGCACGATGCCCCACTTTACCCCCGGGATCGGGGCCGAGGGGCGCCAGTGCGAGCCGCGGCGCGAGCGAGCGGTCAAGCGACAGCGGGCGAGACGCCCGTCCCTACCCTGGGGTGGCGTCTGTCGGGGGACCGGCGTATCCTGCGTGGTTTGTCGGTCGGGGACGGCTGCCTCGACCCAGCGGGCCCTTTTTGACGTCAGGAAACCAGACATGCTTGTCGTGATGAATGCGCAGGCCACGCCCGAGCAGATCCAGGCGGTCGAAGCGCGCATTCGAGAGCTGGGCTACGAACCGCATCCGATCCCGGGGCCGAGTCGCACCGCCGTTGGAATTACCGGCAACGCAGGGACCGAAGGTCGTGACTCGCTGCGCCTCATGCCCGGCGTCGAAGACGTGATCCGTGTTACCGTGCCGTACAAGCTCGTTTCACGTGAAACGAAACAGGAACCGACCGTCATCGACGTCAACGGTGTCCGCATCGGCGAGGGCGGCGTCACCATGATCGCGGGCCCGTGCTCGGTCGAGAACGAGGAAATGATCCTCGAGACCGCCCACTTTCTGCGCGATGTCGGCGTCCGTCTCATGCGCGGCGGCGCCTACAAGCCACGCACAAGCCCGTATGCGTTTCAGGGGTTGGGCATCGAAGGACTACGGCTGCTTGCGAAGGCCCGTGAAGAGACCGGCGTCGGCATCGTCACCGAGGTCCTGGACGTCGAAACCGTCGACGTCGTTGCCGATATGGCGGACGTCTTGCAGGTCGGCACGCGGAACATGCAGAACTACTCGCTGCTGCGCCGGCTCTCGCGGATCCGCAAGCCGATTCTGCTGAAGCGCGGCATGGCAGCAACGCTCGACGAATGGCTGATGGCTGCCGAATACCTTGCGGCGGGCGGAAATCGCAACGTGATCCTCTGCGAGCGCGGCGTGCGGACTTTCGCCGACCATACGCGGAACACGCTCGATCTCTCCGTTATTCCCGTCGTCAAGCATATCTCCCATTTGCCCGTGATCGCTGATCCGAGTCACGGCACCGGCAAGGCGGACTTCGTGCCCGCGATGTCGAAAGCCGCCGTTGCGGCCGGAGCAGACGGACTCATCATCGAAGTCCATCCCCAGCCGGCGCGGGCCATGTCCGATGGTGCGCAGTCCCTGAACTTCGACGCGTTCCGTCAAATGTCCGACGAACTGCAGCCGATCGCGAGCGCCGTGAATCGCCGAATCAATTGAGGGAGTTGCGCTATTCTTCCGCCGGCTTCTGCGGGGCGTAGGCGGACGTGGCGTTGCGCCTCAGCTCGGTAAAGTGCTTCACCGGATCATGAATCCCGACCGGGTGCGGCAAGGCGAAGAGCTCGCCGTACTCGAAACCCGCCCGACCGCCATCTTCGGCGTCGTGAGCGCGGATGCGGTGCAGCACGCGCTCCAGCCGAGCTTCGTTGAACTGCGATTCATAGCAGGCGATGGCGGCGAGTTTCTGCTCATAGACGTCACTGATATCCACGACGAAGGTCGAGTGGAAGATGCCGGGTTCGGCGGTAAAGCCTGTGGGGCGGTACCAGTGCCAGTCGATGCGGTGTGGCGTGGTGTTGTCGAACCGATCGTCCCACTTTGTGAGCTGTGAGTAGAACCGCGCGGCTTCCACGATGAGGTGGGCCTGGTAGTGGTCCGGCGAGGCGCCCGGCGTGCGGCCCCACATACCCACGACGATCTTCGGGCGGTAGCGTCGCAGAACGGTCGCGACGCGATAGCGCGCTTCCGGCCCGTCCATCAGCTCGCGATTTGGCAGTCCGAGCACCTCGACATGTGCCACGCCGAGGATCTCCGCGGCCGCCGCAAGCTCTTTGGCGCGCGTTTCGGGTGTTCCCCGCGGTGTCGGCTCACCGTCAGTCAGGTGGACCATCCCGACCCGATGGCCAAGCTTGACAAGCTTCGCAATCGTCCCGCCGCAGGTGATTTCGAGGTCATCGGGGTGAGGCATGGCGAAAACGATATCGAGCGTCTGGGCCACCGTCCTGCTCCTTTCCGAACGATCGGTCGAACTTGAACCGGAATCGTAACACGATCTTGGCGCGCTAAGGATCCCGTTGTGGTTGTGATGCCGGCGTTCGGCGGAGGTTTCACGCGGTGCTCGAAGTTGGGTCGGGTGCTGTTCTCTCGGCTTGTGCGCGCCAGGCTTCGTGGAAACGCTCGAGTTCGCCGCGCAGCACGCCGCGCAGTCGCGGCGCCGATGCATCGGTGCGCGGATCCCGGACGGTTCCGTCCGTTTCGCCGTATATCCGAGCGACGGGATCGCTGTCTACCGGTACCGGCTGCCATTGAGCGGCAATGTCCGCCGCTGCGATCGCCAGCAGTTCCGCATTCGCGCCCAGCAGTTCGATTCGCATCCCTCGCTGCGGCAGCTCGACGTGGCCCGTGCAGCTGATCGCGAGCCCGAACAGTCCGCTCCGCGGCGGGACCGCGACCACCCGCTGCCGATTCGCCGTGGTGTCGGAGGCGCTCTTGGGAAGCAGCGTCATTCGCGCGCGGCTGTCGCGCTTGCCGCGACGTACGAGTCGGTGGATGCCGGCCTCCATGGCAAAGTAGTAGGTCGTGCCCGGGCCCTCGATCGAGAGCAGCACACGTTGCGTCGTTTCGTCCGTCGCTTCGTATGCCACGATCTCGGCTGTCAGGTGCTGTCGACGGGCCCAGGCGATCTCCATTCGTACCAGGTGACCGAGCCAGTCGGACGCCGTGTGCGACGGGTCGGCGTTCGAGATAATCAGCCAGATGGCCGACGGCCCCTCTTCCGCGATCCGTTCTTCCCACTCTGACATGGCGCGGGCGGCGCTGGCTAAAAGCCCAGCGGCGCGCTCAGATGCAACACCGTCGTCCTGGAGCGCCTCCGACAGGCCGAGAATGGGCCTGGCGAGCCGCTCTTCCGCGCGAACGGCAACGTCAAGCGCGCGGAATTGATCGAGGATCGGTCCGCGCCGTTCGCGATCGTCCCAGAAGCCCGGTTCGTTCATTTGGGCCAGCAACGCCTCTCGCTCGCGGGTCCGTTGCGCGTAGGCGTCAAGACGCGGCCGAGCGCGTGCGACGAGCGCTGCGGCATCGCGCTGGAGGTCCGCGTCGGGCACGGTCCGCTTACTCGGGTCCGCGAGAACCGCGCCAGATTTCGGTGGCGGGGCAGCACGCTGCACGCGGGCGCGAATGGCGTTCCCCCGCACGGTCAGTTGAACGCCGGCACCCGGTGGCGGGCTCTCGCGGACGATCGTCTCCGCCAGCTCGGTGGTGACGTGTCGTTCGATCGTACGCCGAAGGAAGCGGGCACCGTAGTCCGGGTCATAGCCGTTGGCGGCGACCCAATCGAGCACTGATTCGTCGATCTCGAGATCGATGCCCCGCTGCCGAAAGCCCGGTCGGTTCTGGATCATTTCGAGTTCGCGCAGCGCGATCGTCCGAATGTCGCTTCGGGACAACGGATAGAACCGAACGATCTGGTCGAAGCGGTTGAGGAACTCGAAACGGAAGTAATCCTCGAGTCGGCGATCCAGCTCCTGGTCCCGCGCGGCACTATCTCGACGGCCGACGAAGCCAAACGACTGCCCGCGGAAGATCTCAGCGCCGGCGTTCGAGGTGGCGATCAGGATCGACGAGCGACACGAGATCGTCTCGCCGTGTCCGTTGACGAAGCTACCTTCATCGATCAGCTGCAACAGGCGATCATGGATGGACCGATGGGCCTTCTCCAGCTCGTCAAATAGGAGCACCGCAAAGGGGTGTCCCATTACACTTCGTGTCAGGACGCCCTGGCGGACACTCGGGTTGTATTGGGTCGGGTCGCCAAAGAGGACGGGCGCTGCGTCGGGCTGCTGATAGTCTGCCATGTTGAAACGGATCATGCGTTCGCGGCTGCCGAAGATAAACTCGGCGAGGAGTTGAGCCACGTGGGTCTTGCCGACTCCGGTCGGGCCGACGAACAAGTAGACACCGATTGGCCGGCGGAGGTCCACCAGGCCGGCCTTTATGAGACCGATCATCTGCACAACCGCACGGATCGCGCTCGGCTGGCCCAGGATTCGCCGATTCAGATCGGCCTCGAACCCCGTCAGGTCGAAGCGTTCGTGCGGATCGATCAGGGCGGTGCGAACGCGGTGTTGCTGGCAGAACCGATCGATGATGTCGCGCTGTCGCACCGCGGCGCCGCGACCGCGGATGGTGATGACCTGGTTCAGCAGATCCATGGCCTTGCGCGGCATGTGCCCGCGCGTAAGAAAACGATTGGTCAAGTGCAGCGCTTCGTCGAGCGCACCGGGCTCGACACGCGAGAGCCCGCGGGATTCTTGGTCCGCGGCCCAAGCGTTCAACACGCGCGCCATCCGCGGCGGGTCCGGCTCCTCGATCGGTAACAGCAGGAACTGGGACTCGATGCCGGGTGTTGACTCCATCATCGCCTTGATCCCGCTGCGCTGTCCCTCACATATCAACCGGCCCGGGATGCGATGCGCCAAGCTCAGGAATGGAAGCTCCAAATCATACCCGTACGCCAGTTCGAGGTCGGAGAAGAACAGCACGATCGGCTCAGGTTGCCGGGCGAGGGCGGACTGGAGTTTCTGCAGGGCCGGACGCATTTGCTCGCCCGGCTCCTTTAGTGTTCCGGCGCGTCGTCGCAACGATAACTGCAGAACAGTTCGTTGGGCCAGCGTCTCGTCTGCCCCGGCAACGCAACGTCGGACCAATTCATGAACAATTGCTGTCTTCCCGACGCCGCGCTCACCGACGAGCACGGGACAGCGGCCGGAGGTAAGGATGTCTGTCAGTTGCAGCAACGAGTCTTCGACTTCGAACGCCGGCGCGAGCGCACCTTCCTTGGCGACGGCCGTCAGGTCGAGCTCCAGCCACGGCTCCACGACCGCTTGCCAACTTGGCTTCGGCTTATCCTTTTTGTTCGGATTCCCCATTCAGGCAGTCTAGCCCGAGGGCCGCCGACCGCCAATGTTTCCGTTGCTGCGGCCGGTGCGCATGGGTAGAGTATCTGACGCAAGGGGCGATGTGTATCGTTCCGGCGACCGGGGATTCGGACCATTTCATTTGCTTGGAGCGCGTCATGAATGCCGTGATACTGCTACTGAGTGCGTGGGCGCCGGTCGTCGCCGATGAAGCCGCCTCCTCCGCGTTCGTCGATCTGTCGTTCGAGAAGGCGCTGGCGCTGGCAAAAGAGAAAGACAAGCCAGTGATGATCGACTTCTACACCACCTGGTGCGGCCCCTGCAAAAAGCTCGACCATACTACCTGGAAGGATGCGAAAGTTCGCGAGTGGTTGCGCGCGAAGACCGTGGCGCTCAAGATCGACGCGGAGAAGCAGCGGCGGCTCGCGAAGAAGTACGGCATCAATGCCTATCCGACGATGATCTTCATCAACGCCGACGGAAGCATCAAGGGGCAGCTCGTCGGGTATCACGACCCGGAGAAGTTTCTGGCGGGAGCCAAGGACCTGCTCGACGGCGTCACGCCGAGGATGCGCCTCGAAGAGCAGTATCGGACGACTCCCGATGATCCGATGCTCCGGATGAAGCTGGCAGGGGAGTTGGCCCGGGAAGACAAGCATGCGGCCGCGCTGGAGCATTACCTCTGGTGCCTCGATCATGGGGCGGAAAAGAGCCCTGAGTTCGTCGGCGTTCGTCTTTCCTATCTGCCGATGCAAATTGCGGCGTTGGGGAGAGAGTACGCGCCCGCAAGAGCGGCGCTCGTCGAGCGACGCGATACCGCCGGGAAACGACTCCGCGAAACACCGGCGAAAGCACGACACGAAGACGTGCAAGTGTATGCGGCGCTCAACAAAAACCTGCGAGAAGCCGACAAGACGCTCGAATTGTGTGAGCACTTGTTGAAAGCCGAGCCGCTCCGTCCGGAGTTGCTCCGGCCGTTGCTCGGCGATGTGCTCGATCCGCTGCTCGAGGCGCGGCGCTACAAAGACCTGCTGCGTGTCGCGACGGACGTGCCGGCACTCGTTGCGACGCAGCGCGCCATGCTCGACGATACGCGCAAGCATTTCCAGGGCCAGTCGTCACAGGGTCGCCTGGAGTACATGGTTCAGAAGTATCGCGAGAAGTGTAGCAAGCTGTATGAAGCCGCACTCGGTGCAGACGATCCGCGGTTGGCGGAGCGCATTCTCTATCAGGCAATCCGGGGCGACGATTCACTTGATATGTACGCGTTGCTGGCACGGCATGCGCGCCGGGCGAAGGGCGATGCCGGCATGCCCGCGCTGCTGGCCAGCGCACGCAAGTCACTCGCGGATGCCGAGTATCGACAATTCGAGGCCTCGTTGGATCAGGCGCGCTGAACGTGAACGCGACGGCGCAAGGAACGCTATTCGGCCGACTGGACCTACATCCAGCTCAGTGCCCGTAGGTCCTCCCGCGGTTCGTCGAAGCTGCAACTTCCGAATGAAAGCAGGGCCGTTTCCCGCAGGTCGCGGATTTGTGCGGTGTCGATCGCCCAGTCCTCGAATCGCGCGGACTCGTCGTCGAAAACGAATGCCGCCGAGCCTTCGGCTGAAAGGATTCGCGCGGTGTCCGTAGCGTTCAACGCATGCACCTGCGCCAACAGCCCTGCGAGCCAAACGTTGATGAAACCGTGCATCTTCGTGTCGACACTGTCGTTGAAGTGCCTGAGCGGGTGATGCAGACCGGCGGTGAACTTCAGCGGAACGTTCGCATCGCGGCACTCCAGCAGCGCCAACGCAAGCGCATCAATCGGCGGGAACGCTGATGCTTCGACTCCGCCGCTGCGATACTTCATACCGAAATGAGGTGCCGTGTCGCCAACATCGCGGTTGTAATCCGCCAGGCAGCGCGCCGCGGCGGCAAAATCCGCTGCGAAGGCCGGACCGGGCGCGGCTTCGACAAAGCAGGGCACCCGCGTCGCTGATCCCATGCGCTCGACGATCCGTTGCGGCAACGAATCCCGCAACGCGGAATCCGACCAGCACGGCGGTAGCTTGAGTTCCAGCGCCCCGACTTCGACGCGACCCGTAAAGTGACCCACGAAGGATTCCGTCGCCGACAGCTGTGTTCCGAGATCCGCCAGCCAATGCTCGTCTTCGCCCGCGGGCGTGCCCAGGATGGAGAACGCGAATGCAGGCGATTCTTCAAACAGCTCCGCGAATGCGTACAATTCTTCAAGGCGCGACGCCGGGCAGATGAACCGACCGAGCATCCAGCGATCATCACAGCCGCGATAGCGGGCGAAGTTGCGGATCGCAGGCTCCATGTCGAGCTTGGCCGGCGGAAAGAGACCGGCATAATCGATAATACCCGTCAGCAGTGTACGCAGACTCGTTCGCATCGTTGTTTCCGTCATTCCTCACGGCCCGCCAGCAGTCGTAGGGCGTGTGCCGGCGAAACGCCAGCCTCGTCGTGTTTGAGATAGGCGTAGACGTCGCGGCCCGCGTCGCCTTGCGCGTGCAGGAATCCGTGCCAGTCCATCAGCTCGGCGTCGGAATACTCCTCCTTGCGCAGCCGGGCATAGACGAACGGCGCGGTCACCCGCCGGGGCGTGTCGAGTTTTTCGCCTTCCGACAGAACCAGCGCGACTCCGCGATTCTCCAGTCGTTCGAACACGGAATCGTCGAGCCAGCTCTCGTGCCGGAATTCCATTGCGTAGCGCCCGATTTCCGGGAGCACGGCCAGAAACGCGTCAAGCCGTTCGTCATCGCGCTTGAGATTGGGCGGCAGCTGAAACAGAATCGGCCCGAGTTTCTGGCCGAGTTGCTGGCACCGCTGGATGAAGTCGCGCGTTAACTCGCTCACGTCTTTCAGTCGCGCTTTGTGCGTGATCCCCTGGACTGCCTTGACGGCGAAGGTGAACGTCTCGGGCGTCTGCTCGACCCAGCCCTGAAGCATCGTCTCGCTGGGGAATCGGTAGAAGGTGTTGTTGATCTCGACGCTGCTGAGTTGGTCGGCGTAGAACTGGAGGTAGTTCTTCGCAGCCAGCTTTTCCGGGTAGAAGGCGCCCTTCCATTCCTTGTAGGAATAGCCCGAAGTTCCGATATGGAATCGGCCGGCGGCCATCGTCACAGCTCCTGTCGACGTCTCGTCGGTCGAAATCGTAACATGACACGCGGTCCTCGTCGCGGGTACACTGCGGGTCGGCAAACTCTGTATCCGCTTCAATCTGCGAAAGGCCGCCCGATGCTGATCCGAATCGCTCACAGCCCCGATCCCGATGATGCGTTCATGTTCTACGGATTCTCCAGCGGCGGTGTGCCCTCGGAACCCTATGCATTCGAGCACATCCTCGACGATATCCAGACGCTCAACGAGCGGGCGCTCCAAGGTACCTACGAGGTCAGCGCGATCAGCATTCACGCGTTTCCCTACGTCGCGGACAAGTACGCGCTCATGTCCTGCGGTTCCAGTATGGGCGACGGCTACGGCCCGATGATCGTCACGCGTGAGCCCACAACGATCGACGACCTGCGCGGCCGCAAGATCGCCGTCCCCGGCAAGATGACGACCGCGTTCCTCACGCTGCAACTCCTGCTCGGCAAGGACACCTTCGTTCCCGAAGTCGTGATATTCGACGAGATCCCGGCAGCGGTGAAGTCCGGTAGCGTCGACGCCGGCCTGCTGATCCACGAAGGGCAGATTACGTACGAGCGTGAAGGGCTGCACCTGGTCGTCGATCTCGGCGTCTGGTGGCAGGAGAAAACCGGGCTGCCGCTGCCGCTCGGCGGCAACGTTGTCCGACGCGATCTCGGCGACGACCACTGCCGCGAAATCACCCGGCTCGTCCGTGAGTCGATTCGCTACAGCCTCGCGCACCGTCAGGAAGCGGTCGCATTCGCGCTGAAGTATGGGCGCGGGCTGGATCTGCAGCTCGCCGACCGGTTTGTCGGCATGTATGTCAACGACTGGACCGTCGACTACGGCGAACGCGGTCGCGAAGCGGTCCGACGACTGCTCGAAGAGGGTGCCCAGGCCGGGATCGTTCCCGCACCCAAGGAACTCGCGTTTATTTGACCTGAGCGAGTCGGCACCGGAGGCCCGCCGGACACCGGGTGGCACTGGTAGCTTGCTACCAGTGTTAAGGGGGTGCTTGGGGCAGAGCCGCTACATCCACAATAACGCTTGATCAGGCGTACGTTCCAAACGCTGGCGGACAAGGGGCATTGCCCCTTTGCATTGCCAGTGCCACCCTGTTCGCTTGCATTTGGTTTGGTCGGACGGGGAGGTGCCCCACCCTTCTAGAGTAGGGGACGTGTTTCGCGCAGCATACAAAGGTGTCCCCCAGGGTAGAACCCTGGGGCACCAGGACATTTACCATCCGTGTCCAGAACGCCCGTCGGTCGCAGTCCTTTTGCGCCTTCTTTGCAAGCGACGGCTTTCCGGCCCCTTCCGGCTAACCGCCGGTGAGCAGCTCGACGAAGGGGGTGATGTCGCCGACCGAGACCATGCTGTCGTTGTTGATGTCCGCGACCTCGTTGAGGTCTGCACAGGGGAACGCGGCGCGATACGCCGGCTGATTGGTGATCGCGAGCACGAATGCGTTGATGTCGGCGACGCTGACGCTGCCGTCGACGTTGGTGTCGCCGGGGATGAAGTCGACGAGCGTGAAGTCGAGATAGAGCGCCAGGTGATCGCTCGCGAGGCCGGAGTCGCCGATCTGGGCGGGGCCCGGCGGGTCGCCGATGAAGCTGGCGGTATTGTAGATCGCGCGGGTCTCGGTCTTGGCGTCCACGGTGCGCGAGACGATGAAGTGGTCGAGGTTGCGTCCGCTGGACGGGCGCGTCGCACGACTGCCGGTAAATGGGTCCTGTTCGTCCTCGAAGATCATGTTGAAGATTGGCGTGTGTAGCCGAACGACCGACGGGTCGCCGGGTTCGTCGTTGAGGTCGCCGCCGATGATGATGCGGAAGTCGGGGCTCGTCAGGCGCAGGCTCTCGATGTCGTCGCGGATGCGGTTGGCCATCGCGAATCGCAGGTCGGCATCATTGCCGCTGGAGCCGGCTTTGAAGTGGACGTTGTAGATTCGAAGCTCGGCACCGGGGTTGTTCGGGTCGGTGTCAACATCGACCCGCAGCGTCGGCCGTGAGAAGCCGACGGTGAACAGGTTCGCCGGGTTGAGCAGCGGCCAGCGACTGAAGGTCTGTTGACGATTGCCGCCGCCGTCCGCGAGGCCCAGTGCCCGGAACGGGTAACGGTCCTGAAAGTGGGCCTGAAACGCGGCCCGGCCCGACGCATTGGCGGCTTCCTGGATCAGCAGCAGGTCCGCGTCGAGCGTTTCGACGATGCGTACGAGCGCGTTGAACGAGGCCGACCCGGGGTTGTTGTAGCTGAGGATGTTGAAGGAGACGACGCGAACATCCTCGGCGGCGCTCGCCGACGGCACGTACAGTGTCGCAAGCAGGAGCGACCAGCAGACAGGGTGCATTTTCATTTGCGTTCCTCAATGGGGCAGTTACGCCGACGGTCGATCCGGCGGTACGCGCCGTCAGTTTCTCCGACGGTCATCGCGTTCCAATCGTAGCGGGCTGGAAAATCGCGCTCGGGCCATTGTAGCGAATCCGGTGCGAGATTCGCGGATTCGCACGCGAATTGGCGGTCGCGGGCACGTGCGGGTTCGTTGGCCCGATAACGAATAGCGCGGGCTATTGGGGCTACTGACGTGGTTTGGTTACGAGCCGAACGGTTTGGCGAGAGCGAAGGCGTTCGACAAAGCCGTCGAACCGGTCGTCGGGGATCTGGGCCAGCCACTCGAGGACGTAGACGAGTTCCTGACGGTGGGTGGTGATTCGCCGAAGGAGCGCGTCGCGGGCAGTCTGGCTGCTCTCGGACATGAGCGTCGCGAGTTCGAGGATCAACTCTCGGCGAAGCTCGGCGGTGGTGTCCGCTATCGGTTCGCTGTTTCTGGCTTCCAACATCGTCGGCCTCGGTTCGAATGGGCGCTGGGGCTCTAGCGCCCATCATAGCGATCGCTCGGCCCGTGTCGGCGACTTAACCGGACCGTTTCCGCTTCGACTTTCGTTTGGGATTCTTGCCGCTGATGAGGTATTCGTCTTCCTCTGCCGCGGTCATGTCCCGTTGCTTCCGGCCGCGTGACTGCACCTCCCAGTCTTCGGTGAGTTCAGTGGCCTTTCCGGGGAGAACATCTTCGAAGGCGCCGCGTTCGCGTTTGAGCGCGAGCATGAACTGGATTGAGACGGTCCGCGCATTCTCCTCGCGGAAAAACGCGTCGATCGCGGCCATCCAGATGCTGCCGGCGTCGCAGCCCCACTCGGTTGCTTTGCGGTTGACGTGGTCGCGCCAGCTCGCGGGGAGCTTGAACGTGGCCTGTTTCCATTCCATCGGCCGAGACACTCCTCTACCCCCGACTCCTCTACCCTACCCCCGTGACAGAGAGTTTCGGGCGAGTCCATGGGCTATGCAAACGCAATCTATCTGCTAGCCCATCGAAGTAAATTCCCTAGATTTACAGCCGATAGGCGACGGTCTACGAAGCTGGCGAAACCCCCCGGTGGTTGGCGCGGTCACTTACGTCGTTGCCGACGTTTCGGCGTTTTTCGGGGTTCTTCGGTTTTGTCTGATTTGTCGGTTCCGCTGAGCGCGTCCAGCTTGCCCCACTGTTCGGCGATCGCCAAGGCTTCGCCGGGAACGACTTCTTCGAATGCGGGCCGTCGTCGCCGAAGCGCCAGCATGTACATAGCCGATAGTTTCGGCGCGTTCGGATCACGAATGAACGAATCGACCGCTGCGATCCAGATGCTCGCTGCGTCGCATCCCCACTCGTCGCCCTTCGTGTTTACATGCTCGCGCCAACTCTCGGGGATCTTGAATGTGGCCTGTTTCCATTCCATGACCGCTTTATCCTCATAACTTCTGCACTAGAGAAGAATAAGAATTGGGCAAAATAGCTAGAAAGGCAAGGAATAGCTGGCGTATATATTATAGCTAGTCATTGACTGCTGACGGAGGAGAGGTGTTTGTCGGGAATGATGCTGAGCTACTCGCGACCTGTGGGTGGCGTTTCCGGAGGCTTGATGGTCTCGCTACCCGTGGGATGGGAGGCAATTTTGATTTCGTCGGTGATTCGGTGCGCATCTTCAGATTGAACATCTCCGAACGCTGAGCGTCCAAGATGATGCGCAGAAATGAAGCGTATTGACTTGGCCTTGGCATCGCCATCCCGGAAGAACGTGTCGATGGCGGCCATCCAAATGCTCGCCGGATCGCAGCCCCATTTGGCGGCCTTGTTATTGATTTGGTCGCGCCAGCTTTCCGGAATATGAAATGTCGCTTGCTTCCAATCCACGGCTGCATCCAGTCAACTTGCTTCAATGCAGTATCTCGTGTGGTTGCTAGATATGCAAACAATATGATTGTACTAGAAAAATTATAGTTGCGTTTGGACGGGGCTTGGCTGAGTGCAGGAGCGTCCATCGGCAGCAGCTGCATCGTAAGGTAGGGGGGGCTCGCATTCGCGCGGACTCCGTTCCGCTTACGGCTCGTTGCGCGGTCGTTTTGGGCGTTTTCGTCCACGTTTGTCAGGGTCGGTGGTGTCCTTTGCGGGCAGAACCCACTCTTCCGTGAGCGTGTGCGCGTCGCCTGGGAGCACGTCCTCGAACTCTTCGCGTTTGAGATTGAGCGCCAGCATGAAGCGAATCGAGGCGGTTCGGGCGTCCTCGTCGCGGAAGAAGGCGTCGATGGCGGCCATCCAGATGCTGCCGGCGTCACAACCCCATTCGCTCGCCTTCTTGTTGACATGGTCCCGCCAACTTTGCGGTATCTTGAACGTCGCTTGCTTCCAATCCATTGGCGCGTGTACTCCTGGTTCAAGCCTTCATGCTTCGGCAAAACCGTTCGCAAACTTAGCGCCCGCAATGGAATAGGCAAATGATAGCTATTCTCTAGTATTCGAGTTGACAGCTTAGTATAAAACGATATAGTCACTATCTAGTAATTGACTGCACGTGAATCGAATCGGTTGGCCGGGGTCTAAGTGCTTTTCAACTCGGAGGTAACGGCTCGGGGTCGGCATCGGTGTGACAGGTCGCATGGCAACTCGATGGGCGTTTGGTCCGCGGGAACGGGGTATTGAATTGCGGGTATTTGCCCCCGGGTCGGCTGGATTGATATCGGAGCAGTCATTGGAAGCAATGCCCGGCGTGGGTGTTGGAGATTGGGCCCAGACTCCGTCGCGTGTTTTTCGCGGAACTGCGGTCTGGTCCGCCGGATCGGTCACGGACGAGCCGGCGCGGCTGTGGGGACGCGAATGATACGACGGCCCGGGGTGCCAGATGAGGCGTGGTCTGCCAATGTGTGCAGAGCAGCGAGCATTTGAGCTCGCGTTCGAACGCTTCGTAGCCAGTTTGGAACTGACGGTGCGCGAGGAGCAGTGTGTGCTGCGCCAAGCAGAGCAGCTGTTCGAGATGGCACCACGTGTCGCAATCGCTGTTGGCGGGACGCGGACGACGATGGTTCTGGCGCTGCGGTTCGTCGCGGACATGTTCGAGCTGGACGAACCTGGGCTGGGCGAACCTGGGCTGGACGAACCTGGGCTGGATGAAAGCTGAGCTGGTTAGGGGCCGAGTTGGTTGGGTGCAGGCTGAGTTGGACGTGGGCTGAGTTGGACGTGGGTCCGGGGAGTGCGATGATGAACGGCTTTGATTGCCGATGGAGCCATCCCGCAGGGGGCGTGTTCGCGGCTGATCGCAACCGTCCTCGAATTGGCGGGTGTTGACGCCCTTTATTCCTGCGCAGACTGCTAGACCGGGGCTCAACAACGTCGCGCGCTAAACGAGGATGCAATCGGGTTCGCCGGTTCGAGAGAAGCTCGCGTGAACGGTGGGGGGGCAACGTCGATGCAACGCTGTGGAAGAAGGGGCGGACTACGTGGAACGGCAATCCGAATCAATCGCGGTGTACGGGGGCGGATCAATGGGCGCATTCTCGCATGCAGAGATCGGCGGCGATTGGGCCCGGAGCGTGCCGCAGCCGCCGATGGATGTGTCAGCGTCAACACGTGCGGGATATTCGAGGGCCAGAGCGGTTCATTCGAAAAGGGGGCTTACGAAACCAATGCGACGATCCCTCCCCCTACCCATTGCGCGGCCGCGTCTCACAGGCGCGGTCGCGCAGCCCTTACAGGGAGCCGACATAACGCGGGGCTGCGACCAGATGAGCAACTCGGCGCCGACCGAACGTCGTTTCAAGGGGGTTGTGGCGGTTGGGACAAGACCTGTCACATACCGCTCGAGCCTGTTCGCAGAGGCAATTGGATTCGACACCAACAATTGGGAGAGCAGGCGAGTTCCTTTTGGAAGGATCAATCTGGTGTTGGAACGCTACGTAACCACCTGCGCTCCGGGCGATTGAGGATGCGCAAGATCAGCCGGCAATCGATGGGCAGGAGTGCGCAACCCGCGTGCCAGACGGCAGCGACACGTGGCCTCTCCTCGTGGGGTGCGGGCGGTTTCGTGGTCGAGGCCGCGTCGCACCTCATGTTTGCCGTTCATCCCCGACGATCCTCCCTTACCCTAGGCGCGGTCGTGTCTCCCGGCGCGGCCGCGCCACCCCTTGGTGGGCATCATCGATGTGAGGGAGCATTCGTGATGGGACCACTAGGGCAATGGACACCCGCTCCGATCGACCATCCATCGGTTGCGAGCTCAGGCAACGTGTAGATCGACCCGCATCGCGCCAATCTGTTCTGGGATCCTCGGATATGGTGACCATCGCTGCGAAGAGTGTCTCCGCTTCAAAAGACAGCACACGCCGAACTTCAGCTCGGAAGCAGGGGGGCAGGCGTTTTGAGTGCGCCCGACTCCCAGGTTGGGTCCAAATCGGGGGCATCGTCGGGCATCATCCAACTCGGCGACCGTAAGACTCAGCTCCGCGTATCCCTTGATTGCCTATCAGGCTTAGTACACCTCGATGCCAAACTCAGCGTCTATCTCACTCATCCGATCAAGAATGACCCGAGACAGAAAAAGCTCCGGCACTGGCCGATTCTCGTCCTCTCGCCAAAGCTGACAGATGATCTCGAGCGAGTTTGCCTTGGCGAGCCTCATGTACGCTGGCCAGCACGGTTCGAGCATTGCGAAGACCGTCTGAAAGTGTTCGTCGAGGCTCCGATCACTCGCATCGGCTTCGAGCGACCAGGAATTGGCAGTCACTGTATGTCGACGTCGAGCGGTCCCCGCTTTGGTGACGGAGGTTGGTGTAATGCCCAACAACTTCGTTATCTCGTCGGGGCTCTCTTCGAAATCCGAGAGAAGGAAGATCAGGCAGATCTGATTGTTTGCGGGAGTCGTCACCGGCGCCTCCTGGAGATCGTCAATCGTCAGTCGTGGGAACAACCTCGTTGCCGCTTGCCGTCGCTGTCGCCAGCTCGGACGGAGTAGCCGCGTTCGATACCGATCAACCACTCAGAGTCGCCGAGACGCCGGAGCACCGAGACTCAGTCCGCGACCCAACAACCGTGTGGAAACAGCCCAGTTGTGATGGAATCTCGGTGTCGTGTCGCGGGAGGGGCACGCATCTGGCTCTTGGGCAACGAAAAACGCCCGCGGCCAATCGGCAACGGGCGTTCTCGTGCATCTCGATGCAGCCAACAGGAGCGGCGTCTACTTGATTTCGACGCTCGCGCCCGCGGTCTCCAGCTCCTTCTTCCACTTCTCGGCGTCTTCCTTGCTGACGGCCTCGAGCAGCGGCTTCGGTGCCGTGTCGACCAGCTCCTTGGCTTCCTTGAGGCCGAGGTCGCTGCGCGCCGCGCGGACGACCTTGATGACCTGCAGCTTCTTGTCGCCGGCACCGGTGATGATGACGTCGAACTCGGTCTTTTCTTCGGCCGCTTCGCCGCCGCCGCCGCCGGTTGGCGCCATCATCACGGCGGCACCACCCGCGGCCGGCTCGATGCCGTATTCTTCCTTGAGATAGTCGGCCAGGTCCTTCGCCTGGAGCAGCGAGAGGCCGACGATCTTGTCCCCCAGATCCTTGATGGCCCCGTCGAATTCCTTGGTCGCGGTGGCGGTGGCTTCTTCAGACATTTCGAACTCCTCGGAAAGTGGCGGCACCGCCGCCGGTTTCGCCGATCCCGATAGCAGAGACCCCGTTGGTCTCTTTTAATCCCTGCGCGGAGCAGTCGGGCAATCGACGGAATATCCTCTCGTTACGCACTCTTGCGTTCGATGGTCTCGCCGTCTTCGAGCTTCTCGATCATGGCCTTCAGGCAGCCGGCGATGTTGCCGCCTCCCGCGAGCATGGCGCCTGCCAGGTTGCTGCCCGGCGAAAGGAAGCAGCCGACGACCTTGGCCTGCAGGTCGCGTTTGGTCGGCATCTTCGCCAGGCCGGCGACGCGCGATTCGTCGAGGTATTCGCCCTCGAGCAACGCGCCGCGCAAACGAACTTTGTCCTGCAGCTTGCCGATCCACTCTTCGATCGCCTTAGCAGCATCGATCGCCGACTCGCCGCCGGTGACCAGTGCCGCCGGGCCGCACATCGCCGCGGCCAGGGGGGCGAGCGGGCCTTCGCCGACCGCGCGGCGCAGCAGCGAATTCTTGATGACCTCGATCCGCATCGACTTTTCGTTCAGGTCGCGCCGCATCGCATTGGTGGTGTTGCCGTCAACCCCGACCACCTCGACCCAGACCGCGCTTTCCACGTCGGCGTAGCGCGTTCGAAGCTGCTCCGTGACCATTTCCTTGACGAGCTTGCTCATGGCTTACTCCACCCCGCCTGCGGCATTTGTAGCGACCTCGACCGAGGGCGTCATGGTTCCGCTGATGCAGACTTTCTTGATGTATGTGCCTTTCGCCGCAGTCGGCTTCATCCGGCGGATGTGATCGACGAAGGCGATGATGTTCTCCTTCAAGTCGCCGTCGGCAAAACTCAGCTTGCCGACGATGGCGTGGACGTTGCCGCCGTTGTCGTTGCGGAACTCGACCTTGCCCGCCGCAAACTCACGGACGGCGTCGACCACGTTCGGCGTGACCGTGCCGCTCTTGGGCGAGGGCATCTTGCCCTGCGGTCCCAGGACGCGTCCGAGCTTGCCGACCTTGCCCATCAGCGACGGGTGGGCGATCGCGACGTCGAAGTCCATCCAGCCGCCGGTCACCTTCTCGACGAGTTCGTCGCCGCCTGCCTCGATGGCACCCGCCTGCTTGCAGCCCTCCGCGTCGTTGTCGTTGCAGAAGGCGATGACCCGCTTGGTCTTGCCGATGCCCTTGGGCATGCTGACCGAGCCGCGGATCATCTGATCCGCTTGCCGGGGGTCGATGCCCAGGTTGCAGACCAAGTCCACGCTCTGGTCGAACTTGGTCTTCTTGAAGTTCTTCATGGATTTGATGGCGTCGTCGAGCGGCTGCGCAGCGCTCGGGCGCACTTTGAAACTGTCGTTGTACCGTCTGCTACGGCCTCGCATTATATGCTCCCACTATTTCGGCCCGTGGTCCGACCTTCCAGTTGTCTTCGTCGACGAACGCGAACCGTGCCGCTAGTCGACGACTTCCACACCCATGGAACGCGCGGTCCCCGCGACCATTCGCATTCCGGCCTCTACATCGAAGGCGTTGAGATCCTTCAGCTTGGTTTCGGCGATCTTGCGGATTTCCGCAGAAGAGATCGTCGCCACCTTGTTCCGATTCGGTTCGCCCGAGCCCTTCTCCAGCACTGCCGACCCGTCTTTCGGCTTGGCGGCCTTCTTGAGCAGTTCGGCGGCCGGCGGACTCTTGACGATGAAGTCGAAGCTCTTGTCCTTGTAGACCGTGATCTCGACCGGGCAGACCATGCCTTGCATGTCTTTGGTGCGTTCGTTGAACTGCTGGACGAATTGCCCGATGTTGACACCGTGCTGACCGAGCGCGGGACCCACCGGGGGCGCCGGCGTTGCTTGTCCGCCGGGTGCCTGCAACTTGATCTTGCCGATAACGGCCTTGGCCATGGTTCAATCCTGCCGTTCGCTAACCTGATGACTGTGCCCGCCGCCGAGCTGCCCGGCCCGGCGACCGTCAAGGAATCCGGGAGTGTACCAGACCCATCACAATTTGCAAACCGATCCCGCCCAGTCTGAATGAAAGGGAGCCCCGGGGCCGGGGCGGTGGCCGGAACGGGCTCGGGTTCCGCCGTGCCTGCCGCCGATGGGAGCATTGGGCGGGTGGCGTTCGAGGGGGGCGTCGGGCCCGGAGGGGCCGATAGCCGGATCCGACTTGTGTAACGGACCGGCTGGGCGTAGAAATCGCGTTTTCCGCCCGGCGACGAGGCCGGGGCGACCCCGTCGGCGCGGACGCTCCGTGAAAGGAAGTCAATGAGCACCCACGAGTGGATGGTTCTCGGCCTTTTTGTGGTCGTGTTCGCCGGGATCATCATGGAGAAGGTCGACAAGGCGGTTATCGCTATCGGTGGGGCGATCTTCGTTATTGTCGCTCACCTGATCGAGTTCGATCACGCCATGCATGCGATCGACTTCAAGACGATCGGGCTGCTGCTCGGCATGATGCTGATGGTCGCTTGTCTCCAGGAACTGCACCTTTTCGAGTGGATCGCGCTGCGTCTCGCGCTGCTGACGCGCGGCAGTCCGGTGTTGATCTTCATCGTTTTCGGAGCGGCATCAGCGGTCTTTTCTGCGTTCCTGGACAACGTCACCACCGTGCTCATCATTATCCCGCTGGTGATTACGATTACGCGTGGGATCGGACTGGCCCCCAAGCCGTTCATTCTGACGATCATCTTCCTGTCGAATATCGGCGGCGCTGCCACCCTGATCGGCGATCCGCCCAATATTCTGGTCGGATCCAAGGTGGATTCGATCACTTTCCTCGATTTTCCAAAGTACATGCTGGTACCGGTGGTCATCTCCGCGGTGGGTGCCGTTTGGTTCATGCGGCGGTGCTTTGCAACCCATATCCAGTCGCGCAGCACGCACTTCGGCTGGTTGTTTGCCAGCAGCTTGATGCTCGAGCGGGTGCAGCGGCAGGCTGCAAGCCTGAAGATTCCCCAGGATGTCACGCTCGGTTCGTCGATCATCGGGCTACTGGTCCTGCTGGGCTTCTTCACGCACGGCGTCACACACATCGAGCCGGCGGTGATTGCGATGGCGGGCGCGGTGTTGATGCTGGCGGTCTTTCACCGTCGGCTGGACCTGCATCACCTCATGCAACATGTGGAGTGGACGACACTGCTGTTCTTCGCCGGCCTGTTCGTGATCGTCGGCGCCGCGGAGGAGGTGCATCTGCTCGAGACGATTTCGCACGGACTGGTTTCGATGACCGACAACCTGTGGGTCCTGCTGATGATCGTGTTGTGGGCGTCGGCGATCCTGTCGGGGATCGTCGACAACATCCCGTTCGTGGCGGTGATGATTCCCGTTCTGACGGGGCTTCTTGGTGAAGGCGGCCCGTACCAGAATGTCGAGAACAGCCATCTCCTCTGGTGGGCCCTGGTGATGGGCGCCTGCTTTGGCGGCAACGCGACGATGATCGGCGCGTCGGCCAACGTCGTGTCCTGCGGTCTGGCCAAGCGAGAAGGGGTTCACATCAGCTTTGTCGAGTTTGCGCGGATCTCGGCGCCTACCACGGCGATTACGATTGTGGTGTCGATGATCTACCTGACGTTTCTCTATTGGCTGTAGTTCCAGGGGTTGCGATGAGCGCCATTGACCGCGAACTGGTCGAAACCGTCAATCGGCAACTGCTCGTGCTCGATCGCGAAGGCGGCTCGGACGCGATCGCCACCGACGTTGCCGGCGCGATCGCCCGCGCGGTGCAGGAGTACGAGGGTGATGCGTCGCGCGAGGGGTTGCTGCGTGAGCTGCTGCTGTTGCATGACGTGCTGCTCGAGATGCGGCCGCGGGTCGCCAGCATCATCCTCGATATCCAGAAGCTATTGTTGCATGTACACCAATCGCCGAATGCGACGCAGGATGACGTGTTGCGGTTTCTCCAGGACCTGACCCAGGCCCGCACCGATCGTCGGCAGCAGGTGGCGCGCGTGGCCGCCGGCTTGTTCGTCGAGCCGCAGACGCTACTGCTGCACTCTTACAGTACGACGCTCGAGATGCTGCTGCGGCACCTGGCGGAGATTCGTCGCAAGCCGCGCGTGATCGTCGCTCAGCAGCAGGAAGTCCGGACGCGCGGGATCCTGCGCGCGCTCCAGTCGGCGTCGTACGACTATACCGTCGTTTCGGAGTATTCCCTCTCGCATATGGCACACGAGTTGAGTTGTGCCTTGTTCGCCGGGCTGACGATCACGTTGGACGAGCGGATCGTTCTCTCGCCGGGGTCGGCGAACCTGATCGAGCACCTGCGGTCAGCCGGCATTCCAACCTACGTGATTCTGACCACGAACAAATGGAGCTATTGGACGGAAGAGACCGAGACGGCGTATCGCGAAGAGCGCGAGAAGTCCATCGGCGATCTGCGATTCCGAAAGCAGGTCTTCTCGCACGATCCCGTTCCGCTGAGTTCGATCGCCGGCATCATCACCGAGGAGGGCGTGCTGGACGCGGAGAAGACGCGCGAAGTGTATGAGGCGGAACGTGAAGTTTTTCAGGCCACCGAGGAGCTGATCGTCAGCCTCGAACGTGACCTTGGCATCGAGTGAGCGGTCCGTGGATGCCGACAACGCCAATCCGCCGGCTGCTTCCGATTCGGCGCCGCTGGTCTGCATTGAATGCGGTACGGATCTGAGTGGGGTTCGTATTGCCGGCGGGTGCCCGCAGTGTCGCGAGCCGGTGGCCCATTCGCTGACACGTGAGCACCTGCAACAGGTCTATCGCGGGTGGCTTGTCGGTTTTCGAAGCGGTACACGGCTGCTCGTCCTGAGCGCGGCGACGGTATTCATCTGCCTGGTCGGGCAGTCACTCTTGCCGTTCGAGGTCGCTACCCAACAGCTGTTGCGACTGGGATTGGTGATGGTGGGGATGCTCGTCGGCGTAGGTGGCGGGATCCTCGGCGTTCGCATGTTGACCGCCGCCGAGCCGGGGAGTGCGTTTCAGAATCGGGTAGCCCGCGACCGGTTGCGACGCTGGCTTTGGCTGTGGTGGCTGCTGCCGCCTGCAAGCACCTTGGCGGTTGTGCTCGGCCCGACCGCGGGACGGCTTGCTGGCGAGGTTGTCTGGATGGTGGCGGCCGGGCTCGGGCTGATGATCGTTCCTCTGCTGCTGCTCAACTATTTGCAGATGCTGACGCGTCGAACGGCGACGGACGAGGTAAGCGGCTTCGCGCGGATGCTGATGGGCGCCACATGGGTCCTCGGCGGCTTCTGGCTCGTCCTGCGAGCGGCCGGCATCCCCGGCGGCTGTTTCGGGCCGCTGCTCCTGGCAGGCGGTATCGGGGTGCTGGTGGGCACCGCGGTGGCTCTGGTCCTGACGGGGCAGGCGCTTCACGATGAGATCGAACGCGGCCGGGCGTTCGAGCCGCTGTAAGGCACTCGGCGCGCCCCGCCGGTGGAGGGCAGGGCACGCTGAGGTTGGGGCGGTTACTGTCCGACGTTGGGTTCGGACGCGTCCCCGCCGACGTCCACATCCTCGCCGAATCGTCCGAAATCGAACGGCACCGCCTCGAACATGAGCTCGTCGATGTCAGAGAAGTCCGGCAAGTTGACGGCGTGAACGCCGCCGTCGGTGAGGGCGAATGCGGCGTCGTCGATGATCGCGGCCCGGCGCCATTGATTCCAGAAGGAGGTGCTCGTGGCCGCGATTCGCCCCTTCTCGGCGAACCCGGTTGCGGGCTGCACGTCGAACGCGAGCACGCCTTCGAACGGCCCGTTTGGATGACCCGGAAGGACTGCCGGTACCATCACCAGGTTTTCGTCGTCGCGCTCGATCATCGTGAACGCCTTGTGCGTTCCGTTGATGTCTGACCAGCCGTCGCCGAGATCGATCTGCTGCACGGCGGTCGGGTTGTGGGGATCTGAAACGTCGAAGAGCGAGAGCTGTACGCCGGCTGGGATGACGCCACCCCAGGGCGTTTCCTCAGTCGTGCGGCCAACGCCGATGAGATGCGTCTCGCCCAAGGGGTGCAGATAGTCGCTGAATCCAGGGATCTTGAGTTCGCCGAGGATCTCCGGTGCGTTCGGATCAGCGAAGTCGATCACGAAGAGCGGGTCGATCCGTCGGAACGTGACCAGGTATCCGCGATCGCCGACGAAACGAGCGGCGTAGATCAGTTCGTTTGGTGCGATGTTCTCGACGCCGCCGATGATGTCGAGGTTGCTGTCGACTTCGTCGAGCACGAAGACGGCGTTGGTGGGGCCGCTGGGTTCGCGCGATTGTGTACGGTTCGAATCGGTCGCGACATCGAAGTCGACGAGCGGGAGGTCGACGAGGTCTTCGAAGATGATCGCGATATCGTTGATGTGGGTCGCGACGCGGAGCATACCGTCCTTCTCGCTGAGCGAGAACTGGTTGAGCAGCCGCCCCGGGATCGATCCGCTGGCGACGTATTGTGCGACACCGTCGTCGTCGAAGGCGAACTTGTGGATGGCGGTGCGCTGGCGATAGTTGTCGTCCGGATCGGCGTTGGTGTCGGTGACGTAGATCGCTTCGGTCGAGGCGTAGACGGTTCCAGCGCCGGCCATGACTGCTACGGAATCAAGCATATTCTCGACGTTGTCGGCGTCGAGCGTGACGACGGCGGTCATGTCGAAGCCGTCAGGGCTTTCCGGACGCAGCCAGCGATCCCAGGGTGCGATCGCGGTTGTCGTCCCGTTGACGCGCATGGTCGGCATGATCTGGCCGATGTCGATGAAGGCCAATTCGATCGCGTTGGCCGGCTGCACCTCGGGTCGGATGGTGAGCACCAGGATCAGGCGATCGTCGATCAGGCGCGAGGTCGCCATGCTGCCCTCAAACTCGACGTCGCCGGCGATCTCGGGATTAGCCCGGTCCGAGATATCCACTTCGATCACGCGCAGGCTGGCCTGCGGATAGAACGGTGGGAAGATCAATGCATCCACGGCGGCGATGTTGAAGCCATAGTCTTGAGAGAGCAGGATCAGCTTGTCGCCGCGGAGGTACATCGAATCGATGTGTCGATCGACATCGAGCGAGCCGACGAGTCGTAGCTCGTCTCCTTGCGTATCGACGATCCGCAGATGATCACGCTGCGCGATGTAAAGGTGGCGTCCGTCGCTCTTGAAGACGTCGCTTTCATCGACGCCGGCTTCCTGAAGGTTGGTCGTGGAGAAGTCGCCGCTGTCATCGCCGCCGGCGTTTTCGTTTGCGGTATCAAACGCGGCGGGCTCGTTGAGGAATCTGAGGAAGTCGAAGTGTCCGCTGCGATTGACCTGATTCTTGTAGTAGTCGACCAACTCCTGCTGCGAACCGAACGGCTGGAGTCGAGGCGCGCTCTTATCTCCGCCGGGGCCGGGGGTCGGCGGTGGCAGGAACGGCAAGAGCGGTCCGGGGCAGCCGCCGGCGAGCAACACGAGTGCGCCAGACAGGACGGCCGCTGAGATCGAACGTTTCACGGCGTATCTCCCTCGCGAGGAGCGGTTCGGTCGCCCCTTGGTCGGAAGGGGATTCGACGTTGCCGCTCGGTTGTGATTGGCACGGATCGGCCCGCGCCTTCCATCGTGATTTTAGGAATGGGGACAAGGTGGGGACGGCCGATAAAAGCCTGCGTTCATTGCGTTGGGAGTTGATCGTTATCCAAGATGTTGTTGCGGGTCCCTGTTGGTGGTTTGTGATGTTGATGGGTTTCGGTCGCTCGTGCGGTTGTCAGCGGGGGCGATTGGGCGGAAGTGTGGTTGCGTATCCATTTGTGTGGAGGCGACTTGCGACAAACCCGCGGATTTTACGGTTTGGGGTCTTGCATCCGCTCCTCGCGGTGGTAATATGCTGGGCCCGGCTACGAGAGCCGGGTGCTCTTTGACAAGTTCACAGTGGGAAGAAAGCCGAGAAGATGTGGGTCATCGGCGCATCTCTGCATATGGTGCGTAGATGGCTTACAACTACATGTAGTGCTGGCCCGCCAGGGCCGGCACGGCTCCACGTCTGTCGAGCAGAGACGGACGAGAAGCCCTTAACAATCGGTACACATCGGGTTTCGGCCCGAGTGACTGATACTCTTTCGAAGAGTTTGATCCTGGCTCAGAACGAACGCTGGCGGCATGGCTAAGACATGCAAGTCGTACGGACCGTTTGGTGCTTGCATTGGACGGTTAGTGGCGTAAGGGAGAGTAATGCATAGGTAATGTACCTCGGACACCGGGATAACCACGGGAAACCTTTAGCGAAAGTGTGGCTAATACCGGGTGATATCGTTGAGTCGCATGGCTCGACGATCAAAGGGTGGGGACCTTCGGGCCTACCGGTCTGAGAGCAGCCTATGTCCTATCAGCTTGTTGGTGGGGTAATGGCCTACCAAGGCGGCGACGGGTAGCGGGCGTGAGAGCGTGACCCGCCTCATCGGGACTGAGACACTGCCCGGACACCTACGGGTGGCTGCAGTAACGAATATTGGGCAATGGGCGAAAGCCTGACCCAGCAATGCCGCGTGCAGGAGGAAGCCTCTCGGGGTGTAAACTGCTGTCAGGGTTTAGCAAGCAATGGAGGTGAATAATCTCCTGCGTTGAGCAGACCCAAAGGAAGCCTCGGCTAACTCTGTGCCAGCAGCCGCGGTAAGACAGAGGAGGCAAGCGTTGTTCGGAATCATTGGGCTTAAAGCGCGTGTAGGCGGCTGCGCAAGTGTCCCGTGAAAGCCCACGGCTCAACCGTGGGACTGCGGGGCAAACTGCGTGGCTTGAGGTCGGTAGAGGCACCTGGAACTCTAGGTGGAGCGGTGAAATGCGTAGATATCTAGAGGAACGCCGGAGGCGAAAGCGGGGTGCTGGGCCGATTCTGACGCTGAGACGCGAAAGCGTGGGGAGCAAACAGGATTAGATACCCTGGTAGTCCACGCCGTAAACGATGCACACTAGGTGGTGGAGGCGCTGACGTCATCACCGCCGCAGCAAAAGCACTAAGTGTGCCGCCTGGGGAGTACGGCCGCAAGGCTAAAACTCAAAGGAATTGACGGGGGCTCACACAAGCGGTGGAGCATGTGGCTTAATTCGAAGCAACGCGAAGAACCTTACCCGGGTTTGACATGCTTGGATGTGCCTTGGGGATAACCCAGGGTTACTGCCCCTTTTGGGGTGAAACTTGCACAGGTGTTGCATGGCTGTCGTCAGCTCGTGCTGTGAAGTGTCAGGTTAAGTCCTTCAACGAGCGAAACCCCTATCGTCAGTTGCCAGCGGGTCATGCCGGGGACTCTGGCGAGACTGCCGGCGTAAGCCGGAGGAAGGTGGGGATGACGTCAAGTCATCATGGCCTTTATGCCCGGGGATGCACACGTGCTACAATGGCGTGCACAAAGCGATGCGAGACCGCGAGGTGGTGCAAATCGCAAAAAACACGCCCCAGTTCGGATTGCAGGCTGCAACTCGCCTGCATGAAGTTGGAATCGCTAGTAATCGCGTATCAGCTACGACGCGGTGAATGTGTTCCTGAGCCTTGTACACACCGCCCGTCAAGTCATGGAAGTCGGAAGCACCCGAAGTCGGCTTAGCTAACCGTAAGGAGGCGGCGGCCGACGGTGAGACTGATGACTGGGACTAAGTCGTAACAAGGTAGCCGTAGGGGAACCTGCGGCTGGATCACC
>JANQNU010000066.1 GCA_028279405.1 Phycisphaerae bacterium | reverse complement strand
CGCATAACGTGTTCAGTCCTTGGAACACGCCACCCAGCAGCCGGCACAGTTCGCGCGGCGCTTCGACGCACTTCCGCACGGCACCGGGGTTATCGATGCAGCAGGCACCGACGAGCGTGATGACGCAGCCGTTATCGGCGCAGGTCGTGCCGTTCCCCTGGAAGGTTCCACCGATCATGGCGCACTCGGTGCGGGTGGTTTCGGTACAGAGGACTGGGCCGGGACCGAAGCGGCAGCAGGCACCGGTCGGCTCGATTTCGCACTGTACGTTATTGCACGAGGACCCGTCGCCGAAGTAGACGCCGCCGGTAGCGGCGTCGCAGGCTTCGCGCGTGAGCTGGACGCAGAAGCGGCCGGCGACACCGTCGACGCAGCAGGCGCCGGTCGCGGGGCCGGCGCAGTTGACGTCAGCGCAGGTGGTGCCGACGCCCTGGAAGTCACCGCCGAGCGTCGCGCACACGCCGAGCGGGACTTCGAGGCAGGGCTGCACGATGCCGCCGTTGCCGGGATCGCCGCCGAGGCAGCAGGCACCGAGCAATGGTTGAATGGTGCAGTTGACATTGGCGCACGTCGTGCCGTCGCCCTGGTAGGTTCCGCCGTCGGCTTCGCACTGTTGTTGCGTGGTCTCGGCGCAGAATGGTCCGGGGAAGCCGTCGAGGCAGCAGGCGCCGCGGGGCATCGGGTTGCAGTTGACGTCGGTGCAGGCCGTGCCGACGCCTTGGAAGGTGCCACCGAGGTTGTCGCAGATGGTACGCGGGACCTCGATGCAGGGTCGGACGATCCCGCCGTTGGCGGCGTCGCCGGTAATGCAGCAGGCGCCGACATCCGGGCCGCCGTCGCAATTCACGTTGGCACAGGTGGTGCCGTCGCCTTGGTACGTTCCGCCGTCGGCTTCGCAGCGGGTCTGCGTGGTCTCGACGCAGAAGGGGCCGGGGAACCCGCTCAGGCAGCAGGCACCGCGCGGCACGTTGTTGCAGTTGACATCGGCGCAGAAGGTGCCCACGCCTTGGAAATCGCCGCCGAGCTGGTCGCAGACGGGGGCCGGTACTTCGATACAACCGTTCGGGTTGCCCGGTACGTTCGTGCAGCAGGCACCGACGAGGTTGATGACGCAGCCGTTGACGGCGCAGTTGGTTCCGTCACCTTGGTAGAGCCCGTTCCGCATGTTGCATTGCTCTTCGGTCAGCTCGACGCAGGTTGCGCCGCCTGGGGGGAAGAGGCAGCAGGCGCCGGTCGCGGGACCGCCGTCGCAGTTGACATCGGCGCAGACCGTGTCATCGCCTTGGTAGTCGCCGCCGAGCTGGTCGCAGAGCGGCAGTGTGGCGATCACGCAGCGTTGCATTCCGGGGATGTTGATGCAGCAGGCGCCGGTGGGCGGGCCGCAGGTGGTGTTATTACAGGTGGTGTTGTCGCCTTGGTAGTCTCCGCCGTTGGCCTCGCAGGCTTCTTGGGTGGTTTCCATACAGAGAGCGATCGGAACCGCCAGGATGCAGCAGGCGCCGCGCACGGGTCCGCCGTCGCAGTTGACGTCGGCGCAGGCGGTATCGTCGCCTTGGTAGTCGCCGCCGAGTTGTTCGCACCGCTCGGCGGTCGTCACCAGGCATCCTTGCAGGCCGCCGGGGGCATTGACGCAGCAGGCGCCGGTGGTGGGGCCGGCGCACTCGACGTCGGCACACAGTGTGCCGTCACCTTGGTAGTTGCCGCCGAAGAGCTGGCATCGCAGTTCGGTGGCTTCGAAGCAGCCGGCGCCGCCTGGTGAAAATCGGCAGCAGGCGCCGACCGGCAGTTCGCAATCGACGTTTTCGCACGAGGTGCCGTCACCGACGTAGACGCCGCCGGGAGCGGCCTCGCACTCCGCTTGGGAGAGCACGACGCACGTACGGCCGGCGATGCCGTCGAGGCAGCAGGCGCCGGTCTGTGGTTGCCCGCACTCGACGTCGGCGCAGGTCGTGCCGTCACCCTGGTAGGTGCCCAGGAACCGTGCGCAGTCGAGGCGAGTCGTCTCGACGCAAATCACGACAGCGCCCTGAACGCGGCAGCAGGCACCGATCGGGCCGCCGGGGCAGATGACGTTGGCACAGCTGGTGCCGTCACCCTGATAGGTACCGCCCAATTGATCGCAGGCGGCCTCGGTGACGTTGACGCACGGCAGCAGGCCGCCGTTGCTGATGCAGCAGGCGCCGGCGGGGCCACCGTTGCAGGCGTCGTTGGGACAGGTCGTTCCGTCGCCTTGATAGAGGCCGCCGCTTTGCAGACACTGCTCCTTGGTCAGTTCGAGGCAACCGATGGGGATGCCCGGCTGGTTGGTGCAGCACGCGCCGGTCGGCGGTTGTCCGCACTCGACGTCAGCACACGTGGTACCGTCGCCTTGGTAGCTGCCGAGGAAGAGTTCGCAGTCGCGACGGGTCGTCTCGACGCAGATGACGCCTGGGCCTTGCACGCGGCAGCAGGCACCGGTCGGTGCAGGTCCGCAATCGACGTTCGCGCAGCTCGTGCCGTCGCCTTGGTAGGTGCCGCCCAACTGGTTGCAGGCGACCTCGGTGACGTTCAGGCACGGGAGTAGCGAGGGGAAGTTCAGGCAGCAGGCGCCAGCAGGTCCGCCGCTGCAGGCATCGTTGGGACAAGTGGTGCCGGCACCTTGGAAGACGCCGCCAGCCTGCATGCAGTCCTCGGCGGTGAGTTCGAGGCAGCCGATCGGATTGCCCGGCAAGTTGGTGCAGCACGCGCCGACTTCGGGGCCGCCGCCGCAATCGACGTCCTGGCAGGTGGTTCCGTCACCCTGATAGCTGCCGAGGAAGAGTACGCAGTTGCGTCGCGTGGTCTCGATACAGATCACGCCTCCACCCTGGGCGCGGCAACAGGCCCCGATGGGCTGGATCTCGCAGATCACATTGTCGCAGGTCGAATCGTCACCCAGGTAGATGCCGCCGGGTGCGGATTCGCACGCTTCGCGTGTGAGTCGGACACAGGTACGGCCGGCGATGCCGTCGAGGCAGCAGGCGCCCTCGGGTGCTCCGTCGCAGTCGACGTCGGCACAGACCGTTCCAAGACCCTGAAAGACACCGCCGAGCGTCTGGCAGATCTGGCGCGGGATTTCCTGGCAGACCCGCGTGCCGTTCTCATCGAGGCAGCACGCGCCGACGAGGAGGACGGGGCAGGGCGTATTGAGGCAACTGGTGTCCGGCCCGCGGAACGTACCGCCTTGCATCTCGCATTCGAGTTGGCTGGTCTCGATGCAGTTGGGGATTCCGTTACCGTTGAGGCAGCACGCGCCGAACGGTCCTGCGCAAGGCGTGTCGGCGCAAGTGGTGCCGTCGCCTTGGTAGTCGCCGAAGAATCGCTTGCAGCCGAGCCGCGTGGTCTCGATGCAGACGACCTGTCCGCCCTGGAAGCGGCAGCAGGCGCCGACGGGCAGGATTTCACAGATGACGTTGTCGCAGGTCGTATCGTCGCCGAAGTACGTTCCACCCGGCGAAGACTCGCACTGTTCACGCGTCAAACGGACGCACATGCGACCGGCGAATCCATCGACGCAGCAGGCGCCCATCGGCGCGCCGTCGCAATCGATGTCGGCACACACCGTCCCGAGCCCCTGGAAGACACCGCCGAGCGTTTGGCACAACTGTCGCGGCAGTTCCTGGCAGACGCGGGCACCGTTCTCATCCAGGCAGCAGGCGCCGATGAGGTTGATGATGCAGGGGTTGTTGTCGCAGTTGGTGCCCGGTCCCTGGAAGGCCCCACCTTGCAACTCGCACTGGGCGCGCGTCGTTTCGACGCAGTTGACGCCGGCGCCGAAGATGCAGCAGGCGCCGACCAGGTCTGCGCAGATGACGTTGTCGCAGGTGGTCCCGTCACCTTGGTAGGTGCCGGCGAGTTGCATGCATCCGCCGCGCGTCGTCTCGACGCAACCGGCTGCGCCCGGGATCCGCGTGCAGCAGGCGCCGGTGGGGAGGTTCGGGCAGCCGTCGGTAACGCAGCGGGTGCCGTCACCCTGATAGGCGCCGCCAAGGCTCTCGCAGTCTCCGGACGGAAGGTCCATGCAGCGGAGCGGGCCCGGGCCGTCAAAGCAGCAGGCACCGATATTGTTCGGCGGGCAGATCGTGCTGGTGCAGGTCGTGCCGTCACCTTGGTAGGTACCGCCGCGCATGTCGCACTGCGCCTGCGTCAACTTTGCGCAGAACACGCCGACGTTGCCATTGATGCAGCAGGCGCCCATCTCGGTGTTGGGGCAGTCCATGCCGTCACAACGGGTGTTGTCGCCTTGATATTCGCCGTTGACCTGGGCGCACTTCTCCGCGGACACCTCGATGCAGAACGTACCGAACGGCACGGTGATGCAGCAGGCGCCGCGCGTCGGACCGGCGCAGTCGACGTCGTTGCAGGAGGTCCCGTTGCCCTGGTAGGTTCCGCCGCGCATCTCGCACTCGCGCCGGGGAAGCTCCAGGCAGCGTACGCCGATGGGCGAGAGCAGGCAGCAAGCACCCACCCGCGGCGGCCCGGCGTCGCAATCGATGTCTTCGCAGCGGGTACCGTCACCGAAGTAGACGCCGCCGTTCGCGAACGAGCCCTGCTCGCGGGTCAACTCGAGGCAGAAGCGTCCGATGATGCCGTTGACGCAGCATGCGCCGCGCGGCGCCGTACTCAGCGTGTCGGTCCCGCCAACGGTTTCGGACTTGGTTTCGGTTGCGTTCTTTCCCCCGCTTTGTCCGATCAGTGGATCCCCCGCAAGTGCCGCTGTGCCCCAACACAAACACAGCGCGGCAACGATTCCGCTACAACATCGCGTCATGATATGCTTCCTCCAAACGAAGAACTGAAGTTCATTCGATCCCAACGAGCGCGTGGAATCGTATCCACTTCGCAAAAATGCCCCCTAGATTTGCCAATAAAGCTGTTGTTTGCTCCAAGGAGCAACGCAGCCGTAAACCTGCGAGCTGTCCCCATTGTGGACGGGATTCCCGCGCCAATCAGGGCAAGAATTTGCCCGAATCCGGGAAACGGCGTGCCATGCGATTGACGAGTTCGCTTATCGCGATCTTGCTCAGCGTCATGTCGCGACGAGCTCTAACCACTTCCAACTAATGGATTTACTGGCGGTGCTTCCGGGCTTATCCTGCGGGCCATGTCTAACGAAATGCACTTGCCGGGCGCGACGCGGACGATCGTCGCCAATCCTTCGCAATGGAGTCGACTGCTCCAGACGCAGCTTGATTTGTGGCGCTTCTGTGCCCGAAGACTGCACGAGAACAACGTCACGGCGATGAGTGCCGCGTTGTCCTTCCGAACGATCTTCGCGCTCATCCCATTGCTCGTGCTATCGTTCCTGGTGCTGCGCGAACTCGATGTGGTCGAGGACGCCAAGCGGAGCTTGCGCGAGTTTCTCGATACGACCGGGATCGCGCGGTTTGAAACGTCGCAGGAAGTGCCGTCGGGTGCCAACGGAGCGGACGAAGCATCGACAGGGGGCCTCGTTCCGGAAACGACGCCTGCAGAGGCCGCAGCCGCGGTGGCGGAGAAAAGAGTCTACAACGTCGCTGACGAGATCGTACGGATTGTCGACGGGGTCGAGCAGCAGGTGAACGCCAAGAGTGTCGGTCCGATCGGTATCGCGATGCTCATCTGGACGGCGCTGAGCTTGCTGACGACAGTTGAGATATCGCTGAACCGCATCTTCGGAGCACCGCAGAACCGCGCCTTGGGTCGACGCATCGCCATCTACTGGTCGGTCACGACGCTCGGGCCGGTACTGCTCGCGATCATCAGTATCCTCGGGCACACGGCGGTGGAAGCCGTGCAGGACATTCCGCTCTTCGGCTCGCTGCTCGCGGCGTTGAGCAAGCTCGGCCCGATCACCGTGGGCATCCTGGTCATCGCCGCCATTTACAAGTTCATGCCAAATACCCGCGTACCGTACAAGGCTGCCGTCGGCGGTGCTGTCGTTTTCGTGGTTGTCTGGCTGTTCGCCCGCTGGGCGTTTCTGCTGTACGTCGAGTACTTCGTGAAAAGCGGCAACATCTATGGTGTACTGGGGCTGTTTCCGCTGTTCCTCCTTTGGTTGAATCTGTCCTGGATGTTGTTTCTGTTTGGGGCCGAGCTGGCGCATACCGGCGTGAACCTGCGACGTTTGCGCCTCTCGGATCAGGAGCAACACATGCTGACCGGCCCGTCGCACGTGATCGCTGCGATTACCGCCGTCGGTCAGCGCTTTCAGAACGGGACGGGGCCGCTGGCGTTCAGCACGCTGGCCGACCTACTCAACCTTCCGGTCGAACGAATCGAGCCGTTGATGGACCGGCTCGTGCGCGCCGGACTCGTCTCTGCGATCGAGCATCGGGATGAGGAGGGCGTCGCCTATACCCTGGCCCGTCCCCCGGAGCGGATTCCGATGCAGACGATCTACGACGCCACCGATCCGCGGGACCAGATCGATGGGGCGCTGGCCACGATCGTCGAGGAGAATCGCGCTCGGGTGCACGACGCGTACGACGGCCAGACACTCGCCAACCTGCTGGAAGAGGACGGCGCGCCGGGCAGTGCTGGATGAGCCACGGGTGTGGGCGGAGCGATGGCGGCAGATCGAGAACGAATGGGGCGAAAGTGGTCGCGGGCCTTGTTCTTGCGCTGGTCAGTGCGCGACATGCCCGAGCTGGAGTTGTTCGAAAGTGAGCAGCAGCGGCGCCAGGCAATTCAAGAAATCGAGATCGAGTCGAACAACCCATTCAACGCCGGCGTTTGGATAGCGCTCGTCATCGGCATCGTGACCGTCGCCGCTGTCCGTTGGGTGGCGAAGCGCGTCGTGCCGCTGCTCGATCTTCCGCCCGGCATCGATACCGCGGTACACATCCTCATCATTTTGGTGACAATCGTGGTTGTGCTACGAGCGCTCAATCGCTGGGGAACGGCGCGCGAGCTGCGCGCCAAACTGCTCGAGGTCGGCGTCCCCGTCTGTATGTACTGTGGCTACTGCTTGCGCGGTCTGGCACCGGGCGCACGCGGCTGTCCGGAATGCGGTCGCACGATCGACGAACGCGCAGCGACGTTGCTGGAACAGTCGGACGTCGAGCCAACGGGGCGCTAGTCGTTAGCGCCCCGCGCGGGCGAGCTGCTCCAGTCGCGGCAGCTGCTGGCGCAAGACCGTCGCTTGTGGCGAATTGGGGTAGCGTTCGGTGAGGTCGATCGCAAGGCGATACGCTTCCGCGAATCGGCTACGACGGGTCAGCTCCGCGATCTCGGACTCCAGACGCTTGCGGGTCTGGATCTCCGCGTTGGCTGCCAACGTCGGCAGATCGAGTCGCAGTGCCGCCGCTTCTTGAGAATCCGGATACTGCTGGATAAGCGTGTTGGCCGCGTTGTACGCGGATGCCCAATCGCGCTTCGCTGCGGACTCCTGCGCCTGGGTCATCAATCTGGCGCGCTTCTCCGCGTCGGCCTTGCCGCGCAGTGCCTGCACCTTCTTTGCCAGTTCGTGAGCGGCCGCTGACTCTGGATGACGCTTCAACAGGTGCCGCACGACGTCCGACGCGCGGTCAAGCGCGTCCAGTGCCGCCAGATCCTCTACCTGCCGCTGGGCCGTCTCGACGTCGTGTGCCTCGACCCCGGCGCGAACCTGTTCGATCCGGCCGTCGAGCAGGTCCCACTCCGAGCGGCCCGGGAACCGTCGGCGCGCGGTCAAGACCCGCTGTCGAGCCTCGACCCAATTGTGGCCGCGGAGCAACTCCGGCACCTCGCGCTGCAGACGCGCGACCGACGCTTCCGCCATCTGCTGCCGACGACCGGAGCGCTCTGAGTCGTCCAGGAGCGAGATATCCCTCAGATCCTCCAGTAGCTGGATGATCTCCGATCGCGCCCGGTCACCGCCGTCCGTGCCGAACATCGTGTGCTCGTTCAGGTTGACCTCCGATGCGGACGGCAGCGCGCGACCGAACCGTTCCGCCTGGAGCTGGGCATATTCGTCAAAGCGTCGGATCACCTCGGCGAATCCCCACAGCAGAACGGCTCCCGCCAAGGACGTCACCAGCCACAGGAGAATGGCCAGGAACGCTTCGGCACTCGCTGCTTCCGACTGAAACAGCGCACTGAGCGAAACCACACCCCACGCCGTCGACAAAGCGCCGACGCCGACGGCGGCGGTCGTCAGCAACAGCGAAGCGAGCCGCAACCGATTGAGCACGGCCGGGGCCTCGGCCTCCGCTACCTGATTGGATTCATCCATCGCGACAATCTCCCGCTGGCACGCCCGATCCGTCACACAACTCCGGTGTATTCCAGACCGAAAGGACGCGTGTGTAAAGCTCACACCAGCGGGAGGGAGAGTCACTACTGAATAGGACCGAGAGCGTATCGCCGTCGTCCGCGTACGTGAAACCGCGCCAGCGCCAGGCGGCGCAGCCGTCATCCGGCGGGTGGCGCGTCATTCGCCAACTGTCGTCGTCGTCATGGTATTGCAGCAACAGCGCCTCGTGTCGCGTTGCCCGGAGGACGATCCGAACGCCCTCCTGCGCAATCCATTTGTCCTGGAGCGGCTTGAGCGTGGTCTCAGCAAGCTGACGTGTACCCGACATGATCATGCTCCCTGATGAGGCCGGGAGTGTACGCCGACGCGCGGGAGACGCTCAAGCGATTCGGACGACAAAACCGCACCCGATCGCTCCAGAGGGAATGCCCCAAAGCGCAAGTTTTTCTCAATCCGTAGGATAGCGAATTGTTAATTTTTCGGCTCGCGTGGAGATTTCGCGTTTTTCGGGAATGGAACCGCGCACGGCACGTACTCACGGGAGCAGCTCCGGACGGCCAATCGGTCGCGGCTGCCAATGACCAAACTCGAATCGCAGGGAGGAACGCATGCTGGCAGCATCCTGGACAACAGTCGGTGCTCTGCTTCTCGTCGCGCTCTCGGGCTCCGAGCCGGTTGCTCGACGCGCGGTCGAGCTCTTCTTCAACGAGCAATTCGCGGAGTTTCGCGAACTCGGTAACGAGCGGCTGAAGGCCGGGATGACCGAAGCACTCGGACAACAAGCCGTCAAACAAGTGCGTTTCCAATTGGGCGCTTTCAAAGAGGTTACGAGTGCTTCGGAACAGGGCGCCGGATTCCTGGTCCGAGCGGCGTTCCAGCGCGGCAGCGGCACGTTTCGCGTCGCATTCGACCCGGACGGACGGATCGCCGGCTTCACCGTCGCGAAGCTCGACGTCGACAGTACCAGCACCGACTTTGAACGACCCGCGTACGCACAACCGGATCGCTACCGCGAGTCCTCGATCGAGCTGACGCCGACCGAAACGAAGCGCGGATCGCTTCCGGGAACGCTCACGGTGCCGGTCGGCCGGGGTCCGTTCCCAGCAGTCGTCCTGGTGCACGGTTCCGGGCCGAACGACCAGGACGAGACGCTCGGCCCGAACAAGCCGTTTCGCGATCTTGCGTGGGGTCTCGCGTCGCGCGGAATCGCGGTCCTGCGGTACAACAAACGGACCAAGGAACACCCCACTGCGATGGCGCCCGCGGAAATCACACTGGCGTACGAAGTGACGGACGACGTGCAGCTCGCGACCAAGCTGTTGCGAACGCGTTCGGAGATCGACCCGAAGCGGATCTTTGTGCTGGGACACAGTCTCGGTGCAATGGCGGCGCCGACGATCGCGCGCGACGATGCGAACACCGCCGGCATCATCGTGATGGCCGGACCGGCGCGCCCGCTGATCGACCTGATCGAGGAGCAGATCGCCTACATCGGGTCCATCGATCCGGCACAGGCGGCGACGCCACAGTATCAGGCGCAGATGGCGCTGATCCGCAAGTCGGCCGCCGCCATTCGCGAGGGCCGGGGTGACACCCTGACCGAAGCGATTCTTGGCATGCCGCCGGCGTACATCGTCCGTTTCTCGAAGGTCGACGCGCCGAAGATCGCCGCGACACTCAGCAAGCCGATCCTCGTCATCCACGGCGGACGCGACTACCAGGTGACGATGAAGGACTACGAGCGCTGGCGCAAAGTGCTGGGTCGGCGTTCCAACGTAACCTGGCTGCTGTTCGAAGACCTGAACCACCTGATGATCAAGGGCAGCGGCCCGTCGACGCCGACCGAGTACATGACCGCCGGCCACGTCGACGAACGCATCATCCAGGCGGTGGCGGAGTGGGTGGAACAGAACTGACAGGGCGTTCGTCTCGTCTGATCGGTGGGGGGGCTGCCCGCCCGACGACGATCTCGCAATCGAGGTAGTCATATACATGGAGGCTCAGGGCCGCGGCCGTGCTGCTGCTGCGCAAAATGATCCAGTCGCGCACGTCACCTCGATAGTACTCGCGAACGTAGTCACGGGGGAGGTAAATTAACCACCGTCGCCTTCCGGGCAGTCCGCTCGCGCACCGTTTCAGGAGCCGTTCGCCGCCGTTCTCGTCGCGTGCGAGAATGTCAAAGGCCAATGGTGTTGCTGTCGTCCGGATTAGCTCGATCGCCGGGCCAATTATGGTTGTTCTGGTGCGTGCGGAGCGCTGCAGCTTCGCGGCCAGCGCTTCGTCGACGATCGGCGTCGTGGCGGACTCGGGAGACCCAACCGTAAACCTGCCGGTGAGCACACGCTGCCATTGATGTCGCAGTTCGCCCTTGTAGGTCAGCGTCACGTTGATGGGCAGGCTGACTTCATAGCGACCGTTTGGCTGTGCGGGCAATAGGATGTCAATCACTTGCCCCAGGGGGGCGCTGCGCCGATGCTCCCACGAGCTACCGTTGATTTGCACCGCTTCGAATCTCACTTCGCCGGCATATCTCGGGACGAGGCGTACTCCTAAGTTGACACGCATCGGGACAGGGTCGCCGGCTCGTACGTGTGGCCGGATTCTCAGACTGAATGGCGCGGCTTGTTCGTAGAATTGCGTTGCCTCGGTCGGAAGCAGCCGACCTTCTCGATCGCAATCGAAGAGAAACTTCCAGATCGCATTCCCGGGAGTCCCTGTACGCATCCGCCCGTGCTCGGCCAGCACGACCGCAACCAGTCGACGAAACGTCGTATCGGGAATCCGACCCGCGGCGTCACGCGCGAGGATCACTTTCCAGGCCCGGTCGAACTGTTTGGCGCTGCCGGTCCGCAAGTCGTCGAGCAGCCACGTCGTCGGCTGTTGGGCGTACCAGTCCACCTTCGCGAGCGGTGGAATCGCCACGCCGAGGCCGCCGAACATGAGTGCGACTCCCGCGGAAATGATGCCGATGTGCCGCCGACGGACGGAGCGCGGACGATTCTCAATCGTTGACGGCGCCCCGCATTCCGGGCAACGGTCGGCGTCGATCCCAGCGAGGTTGTATTCGCACCTCGGGCAGTGCGGATCCGCCGCCGGTCGACGGTGACGCCAGCCGCGTACGATCAGCGCCAGCCCGCCCGCGAGCAGGAGCGTAGCGCCCCAAAATGACCAGCTTGCTAGCATCCACGTGACTCCGGGTGCCTATCACCTCGGTCGTGCTGCTAATGTATACCCGCGTCGGCCGATCGAGTTGCGGTCGGTCACCTCGAGGGACGTGTTATGGAGTGGGCTTGGTGCGGTTGAGGAGTCGGATCAATCGTGTTTGGAGTTCCTCCTCCTGCTCGAGTTTGATCGCCGCACAGTCGAAGACGAGTTCGCAATCCAGATAGCGAAAGACATCAACAGTCTGGGCGGCGGCGTCTGCGTTCGGGCGTACGATGATGGTCGACAGCGCACCGGGCGTGGGCTCCCACTCGCGCGGAATAAGCCATCGATGAGGAACCCCGTTTGACCGGGCTGCAAACGAACCGAGGGTGCGTCGCGTGGCCCCATAGTCGAGCACGATGTCGAACGCCACAGGCTTGGAAATCCGGGGGAACTTGATGCTATGCCCGACGTTGCGAATCGTTGCGAGTTCGATGACGACATGCTTCCGCAGGTAATCCGCAAGCGCGTCGTCGACGTAGGGGGAGATCGTCGACGCCGGGCCACCCACCGTGCACTCGCCCGTCAGCGCAACCGGCCATTCGTGAACGACCTTGCCGCGATGCATGACCACAGCGTTCCCCCGGAAGCGGATGACATGGTTCCCCTCCGGAAGCGGCGCGAGTTCTGAGGTAAGATACGCTAGTTCGTTCCGCAAACAATTTGGCCTGATCGTCACCTGGGTGGAATAGCGCTCATGTCCGACTGCGTACTCGTCGATCACGACGTTCGCCTTATACAAGGTAGGGACGAGCGCTCCTTGTGGACCGCGACCCCGATGTGCAAAACGAAACGGTATATGGTCGCCTTTCCGCGCGTGCGGTCGCACTTCGAGCGTCAGCTCGAAGATGTTCTCGCAGAACCGTCGCGCTTCGTCGAGCAGCAGGCGGTCGTCTGCGTGGCAGTCCGCGAGAAAGTGGATCAGCTGCTCACTGGCGAGTGGCGTGGTCTGCTGCGCCTGCTCTGCGAGCGCCACGGCGATCAGTTTGCGTAGCGTGCTGTCCGACAGGTTGCCGGCATCGTCGCGGGCTGCGATCGGCGTCCACGCCCGATCGAACTGCTGGGCGTTGCCGGTCCGCAGGTCGTCGAGCAGCCACTTCGTCGGCTGGTACGTGTACCAGTCGACCTTCACAAGTGCCGGGATCGCTACGCCGAAGCCGCCGAGCAGCAGGACGGCACCTACGGAAATGACGCCGATATGCCGTCGACGGACGGAGCGCGGACGATTCTCGACGTCCGACAGCGTTCCGCACTCCGGGCAGCGGTCGGACTCGATCGCTGCCAGGTTGTATTCGCAGTTCGGGCAGTGCGGGTCCGCAGTCGGTCGACGGTAGCGCAAGCCGTGCACAATCAGCGTCAATCCGCCCGAGAGCAGGAGAAACGCGCCCCAGAATGCCTCGTTCGTCAGCATGAAGACCCCGCGCCCTCACCCCAATCCGGAGCAAACAGCATACCCGGTCGACCGATGTCATCGCCATAACGACCGCAAGCAATCTGGCGACTACGGAATTGGTGAAGTCGTATCGCGTGAAGCGCTGCCGGTGCGCTGCGCCGTGGTATTGCGCTCCGCCGCCTGTTGATCGATCGTTTCACGGTCGAACACCAGTTCGCAGTCGAGGTACCGGAAGACATCGATGCTATGTGCTGCGGCTGTGGCGCTTCCCCGGAGAATGATCGCCTGGATTGGCCCGGCCTCGCGCGGCACGTGGAACCCGTAGCTGTGATTGCTCTGAACGCGCGGCGTCGCGATTCGGGACACCTGCTGCTCGCCGGCGTCTGTCTTGAGCAGGATGTCGAACGCAACCGGTTGACGGGTCGGGGGAAGCTGAATCCAGTTGCTGCCGAGTTCGATCTGCGTTCGCTTGCGAAGGTCCGCGATGAGCGCTTCGTCGACGTACGCCGAGACGACAGACGCGGCGCCCCCGACGGTAAACTCACCCTTCAGCTCAACCTGCCATTCGTGCAACGGTTCCTGGCTGCCAGGGGGGCGCGCGGAGAACGCGACGTCGATGCGGACCGGATAGCGCCCATCGCCGAACGTCGTGGGAAATGTGATGCCGTTCGAGCCTGACGATCGGAAGCTGCATCCCCAACTGCTGTCATTCTGAAACGGCCATGGTTGCCCGCCCACGTCGATCGAGTCCCATTGCGCGCGAGCCGTGAACCCCTGCGGACCGCGGCCGGTGTGCGCGAGTCGAATCGGAAGTGGCGCGCCCTGCGCGACATGTGGCCGTATCTCGAGCGTCACCGTAAATAGTTGCTCGTAGAACTGTTTCGCCTCATCGGGCAGCAGTCGGTCCGCCGCGTGGCAATCACCGAGGAACTCGATCAGCTTGTCGCTTGCGAACGGGTTCGTTTGGGTCGCCTGTTCGGCGAGCGCCACCGCGATCAGTTCGCGCAGGATGCGGTCGGAGAGGCGACCGGCATCATCGCGCGCGGAGATCACCGCCCACGCGCGAAAGAACGACTTGGGGTTGCCGGTTCGAAGGTCGTCGAGCAGCCAGGCAGTCGGTTGGTACGCGTACCAGTTCACTCTCATCAGGCCCGGCACTGCGAGCCCCAGGCCGCCGAGCAGCACGATGGCGCCCGTCACCAGCATGCCCGTGTGTCGCTGGCGAACCGAATGCGGACGGCGCTCGCGTGTCGACGGCGCCCCACATTCCGGGCAGCGATCTGCATCGATTCCCGCGAGGTTGTATTCGCAATGTGGGCAATGCGGGTCCGCGGTCCGTCGTCGATGCCGCCAGCCACGTACCAGCAGCGTCAGGCCTCCCGTCAGCAGCGCCAGCGATCCCCAGAGCAACCAGTTTGGCAACACCATGCTTTACCTCGCCTACCATTCGTGGTTGGGTGTCCAGTGTACCGAATCGTGGTCGTCGTTCTCCGGTTTTCGGCCGATTCGTCCGGGCGTTCCCGCATTTCCCAACCGCCCGCCTGTCGACCGCTCAGTCGGGCTCTTACAATAACTCGCTCGAAGCAGCTATGCATCTTCGCAGGAGGTAATCATGCAGACCACGCTGGAGAAGACACTCGCGTCCGAGTTGAGCGAACTCCGCTCGAGCGGGCAGTACAAGCAAGCCAACGAGATTCAGGCGCCGCAGGGACCGCGCACCACGATGGATGGTCGAGCGGTGATCAACCTCTCCAGCAACAACTACCTTTCACTCGCCAATCATCCCGACGTGGTCGCCGCCGGCAAACGTGCGATCGACGACTTCGGGCTCGGTACAGCCAGTGTGCGCTTTATCTGCGGCACGATGAGTTGCCATCGTGAACTCGAACGGAAGATCTGTGATTTTCTCGGCTGCGAGGCCTCCACGACCTACATCAGTTGTTGGGACGCCAACGTCGCCGTCATGCCGACCCTCGCGCCGACCAAGGAAGACGCGATCTTCTCCGATGCCCTCAACCACGCCTCGATTATCGACGCTATTCGTCTCAGCAAAGCCCAGCGATTCATCTACAAGCACAACGATCTCGACGAGCTGCAAAAGATGCTTGAATCCGCCACTGCCCGCAACAAGCTGATCATTACCGACGGCGTGTTCAGCATGGAAGGCGATCTTGCGGACCTGCCGCGCCTCAAGGAACTCGCGAACCGTTGCGATGCGCAGCTCGTCGTCGACGAATCTCATGCCACTGGCGTGCTCGGCGAGACCGGTCGTGGAACTGCGGAGCACTTCGGCGTGCTGGGGGAGGGGACGATTCAGACCTCGACGCTCGGCAAAGCGCTCGGCGGCGCCTGCGGCGGATACGTCGCGGGCTCGCAAACGGTCTGCGATTACCTCGTTCAGAAATCCCGTCCGCAATTGTTCAGCAACGCGTTGCCGCCGGCGGTGTGCTACGGCAGTATGGCGGCAATCGACGTCCTCATGCGCGACGGAGCGGGCTTGCTCGCCAAACTCCGCGACAATACGCGTCGCTTCCGCGAAGGTGTCACTGAACTCGGACTGAAGACCATCGACGGCATCACGCCGATCGTTCCCGTGATCGTCGGCGAGACCCCGACCGCGATCGCGATGCAAAAGGCGCTGTTTGACGAAGGGGTCTTCGTCAGCGGCTTCGGTTTCCCCGTTGTCCCGCGTGGCGAGGCCCGCCTGCGCTGCCAGATCTCTGCCGGCCACACGGAAGACGATATCGTGGCCGCACTGAAGGCGCTCGCCAAGGTCTCGGAGAAGTTCCCCGAGGCTCGTGGGTAACGATGGTCAGTCGGGCCGGGGCTCGTCGAGCGCTGACTCACATGAGTCGATCTCGTTTGCCAGCATCTCGATGACGTCGCCTTCGTGCGCGAGGAGCAGGTCCGCATCCCGCATGCGGACCATGATCTCGCTCGACTCGCGAAAGTACCCCAGCGCGGAGCGCAAACGATCTTCTCGTTGAGCGGACCCACGCGCATCCTGTGCCAACTCGGTATGCAGCTTGCCCAGGAAGAAAGCCGAGATGGCTAAGCTGCGCTGGTGGCGCGGGTTGTCCGGATCGTTGGCAGCGAGTTCCCCGAAGATTGCGTTGGCTGCCAGATTGAGCTCCATGGCATCGTCCAGGCGGCCAAGTTGTCGTAACGTTGCGCCGGTCGTATCCAGTGCGACGGCCAGGCCCCGTTTGGCCGCGGCTGAGGCCGGATCGGCGTTTGCCAGCTGTCTGCGGATCTCGAGCATCTTCCGATACTGGACCAGCGCCGCATCAGTGCCGCCGCCGTCTTCGAGCAGCTTGCCGAGAAAAAGATGCGCCGCCGAAAGGTCGCGCCGTGCCGTAACGTCAGTCGGGTCGGCTGCGATCATTGCATTGTGCTCGGCGATTGCCCACTCGAATGCGACTTGCGCACCGCTGGAATCTCCCGCCGCCGCGCATACGCGCCCCAGGGCGGTCTTGGCCACGATCAGGCTGCGCCATCGGTTCGCATTCTCGTGCGGAACCGCTGTCGCATCCTGGAGCAGGCCGATGGCCGACTCCAGCGGTTGCCGCGCCGCTTCGAAGGCACCTCGTTGAACGCGATTGTGTCCCAGCGCCGCCAGGGCGTTTCCTAGCTTGACCTCGAAGAGCGCGTTGTCCGATTCCAGTTTCAGGCGCTCCTCGATGAATCGGATGGCGTGTTCGAGGTGTCGTTCCGCAGCATCGTATCGGCCCATTCCTTCCAGGAACGTGGCGAAGTCAGCGTGAATCTTGTCCAGGCCGGGGTGCTTCCAGCCTTCCGCAGGGTCGCTGGCCACGACCCGTCGCTGCAATGCAATGGCCCGCTCGAAGCTGTTCTCTGCCTGTGCCGTATCGCCGATCACGCCCAGCAGGTGGCCCATCAGCAGATTTCCGAATGCCGAACCGCGCAGCAACGGTCCCTTGTCCGGGTCGGCTGCCAGTCGCTGATTAACGATCGCCAGTCCCTTTCGACAGGCCTCCAGGGCCGCTTCTGTTTGCCCCATGCTCTCGCCGATCGAGCCGCCTTGAATCTCCGCGATGCGAAAGTACCCCAGTGCACATTCAAGTTGTAGGGTGCGGTCGTCGCCTGCCTCCTGCGCCAGCGCATCGAGGTAATGCAAGCCCGTTTCGACGATCAACTCCCGCGCGGCCAGCGTGCCTTCGACGGGAAGGATGGAGTCGTGCAGGTCGTAGATCATTTTCTGGGCCAGGCCGCGCACCTCGCCGAAGCGCCGCTCGGCTGCGGCTTGTTCCTTGTCGAGTCGAAACGCGAGGATCCCGGCCACGAGTGCGAACGCCAGCACGAGCCCAAACACGGTCGTCACAAAGGCGAAGGGCAGCCGGTGTTGCTTGATGAGCTTGCCGAGTTGGTAAAGCGTGCTCGGCGGGTGTGCCTGCACCGGCGCGCCTGCAAGATACCGTTCCAGATCTGCGGCCAGGGCATCCACCGACGGATATCGGTCCGCACTGTCCTTGGCGAGTGCCTTGAGCACGATGGCATCCAATTCCGGGTTGAGACCGGCCCGGATCGCGGATGGGCGAATCGGATCGATGTTCAGGACGGCGCGCTCGATTTCGTTTCGCGACGATCCGGACAGGCGGTACGGTGCTTGTCCGGTCAGGAGTTCGTGGAGCACGACACCGAGCGAGTATACGTCGCTGGCTGTCGTGACACCCGTGCCCCGAATCTGCTCGGGACTGGCATATCGCGGCGTCAGGATGTGCCTTTGTGGTGCAGTCTGGCTGACAGTGTCGGCATCGTCGTCCGCCCGCAGGACTTTTGCGATCCCGAAGTCGAGCAGCTTGGGCACGCCGTCGCGCGATATGAGAATGTTGCCTGGCTTCAGGTCGCGGTGGATGATCAGCCGTTGGTGTGCATACCGGACGGCTGAACAGACTTGTAAGAAGAGCTGGATCCGGTGCCGGTGATCGAGCTTCATTCGGTCGCAGTGTTGATCGATCCGGAGTCCTTCGACGTACTCCATCACGAAGAACGGTCGGCCGTCGTCGGTCGCTCCTCCATCGAGCAGCCGAGCGATGTTCGGATGCGCGAGCCCTGCCAGAACCTGTCGTTCCCGACGAAAGCGCCGAAGGATCTCGTCGGTATCCATGCCGCGCTTGATGATCTTCAGTGCAACCTGATGTCGAAACTGCTCGTCGTTGCGTTCGGCCAGCCAGATCGCTCCCATGCCGCCGGCGCCCAGAGGCTGTGCAAGACGATATTGCCCTACGCGATCACCGGGGTGAAGGTCGGTTTCGAGCGATTCCGGCGTGGGGATCCTGACCTCCAGGCCCCAGACCGGTTCGCTCATGAAGTGGCTCGAGCCGTCGTGACCGGTGAGCAGTCGGTCCAACTCGCGCCGTAGTGTCTCGTTTGCACCACACGCTTCGTCGAGGAAGGTCGTCCGCTCGTCCGCCGGCTGCTCCAGTGCCGCATGGAACAGCGTTTCGAGACGCTGAAACGCCTGCTTGTCGTGGGTTTCGTTCGGGCCCATCTGCATTCCTGTCGTGCGTCTCTGAGTGAGCCGCTGCGCGAATTCGCCGCTTCATCAGGATAAGCAGGATTATCGTGAAACCTGCGTCATGATTCGTTCGAATGATGCGGCTGATCTTCGAGTTTGGCGCGCAACCAGGCGCGGGCGAACGTCCAGTGGCGCTCGACGCTCTTGGGTGAGATTCCGAGAATCTCCGCTGTTTCGGCGATCGTACAACCGCCGAAGAAACGGAGTTCCACCACGCGGCCGATCTGTTCGTTTAGTTGGATCAGTTCGCGGAGCGCCTCGTCCAAGGCGACGAGGTCGATCTCCTGGTCCGGCCAGGCGACCGTAACTTCCGATAACGGCAAGGCTTTGATTCCGCCGCCACGTTTTTGGGCCCGGCGCTCGATCGCGTGATTGACCAGGATCCGGCGCATCACCATTGCGGCGGTCCGATAGAAGTGCTTGCGGTCGTTGATTTGAAGGTCGCTGTCCGCCAGTCGCAGGTACGCTTCGTGCACGAGCGCGGTGGGTTGGAGCGTATGATCCGCGCGCTCGCCGCGCAGGTAGGCATCCGCCACACGCCGCAATTCCGGATACACGAGAGGCAGCAATGCCGTCAGTACGGATTCATTCGTTGCGCCACTGAGGTCGGCGTGAACTTGCGTGAGTTCATCCCGCGGTTGAGCGTCCACGGTGGTTCCCGGAAGAAAGGTGGAGATGCCGTGACGACATCGGGCGGCGGAATCTGCTAGTGATGGTAGGGCGGTTCGCCGCGTGCCGCCGCTCTCAATGGTAGCAGAACCACCGATGTCTGTGCAAAGGAGTCTCTGGTGCAAACGAAGCGCTTCGAAAGTTGGACAATCCTGCCCGCCGTCCTTGTCATGTCCGGTGCAGTTCTGGGCCAGGTGCCACTCGGTACCGGTTGGACCTATCAAGGGCGATTGCTCGAGTCGGGCGCGCCCGTCAACGACAGTGTCGATCTACGGTTCACGCTGTGTGAGAGTGAAGCGGCCGGCTGCACGTTGGGGACAACAGTCGTCTTCGACGGACAGCTCGGGAATGACCCGCCGGTTGATATCATCGACGGGCTGATCACCGTTGAGCTTGATTTTGGCGTAGCCGCTTTCGACGGCAACGCGCGCTGGCTGCGGGTGGAGGTTCGCAGCCCGCATGACCCGTCGGACGCCGCTCCCTACGAGGTCTTGTCGCCTCGGCAACTGCTCACCACGGCACCCTATGCGCTCTACGCACTCAATGCGCCCACGGGCAGCACACCCTGGGGTTCCAACGGCGCGAACCTGTACTACGACGCCGGTAGTGTCGGGATCGGGACCGATTCACCGCTTGCCCCGCTGCATGTCGAGGGTGTCGCGCGCGCTGCAAGCTTCAGCGTTCCGAACCCCGACAACATGAGCGCTTCGGCGACCCTGAGCTGGCATAACAACGTGCCCCGCATCCGCTACGGCGGCAGCGGCCCGGGCAATCATAACGGGTTCGCCATCCACGGGATCGGCGATTCCGTCAAACTGCGATTGCTCGATAACGGCGCGCTCGGGCTGGGAACCTCCGCACCTGGCAGCGTCTTCAACTCCAAGCTCGATGTGATCGGCGGTCACGTTGCCGTCAGCAACAACTACGGTTTCTTCAGCTTCAACGGCAGCAACGACGGCATCGGCGCAGGGGTGGACACCACGGTTTCGGACGAGTTGCACCTTTACGCCGCCGGTGCGCCACGGGCGAGTGTTACCGCGGGCGGCGACGTCGGCATCGGTACGACGAGCCCGGCTGCACGATTGGATGTTCGGGGTTCTATGGTGCTCGACGATGGCGCGCGTGCGCAGCTGTTCACGGCCGCATCCGGAGGCGATCAATCCCGACATCTGCTCTTGCTCAACTCTCCCGATCTTGCTTCCGCCTCAGGGCTCAAGGCCGGCGGCGTCCTCGTCGCCGACAACTATGGTTACGCCGACCCGGGTAAGAACGATCTGATCGTCAAGGGAGATGTCGGCGTCGGGACTGCAAGTCCGCAGGCTACCCTGCACGTTGTCTCCGATGCGTTCCCGAACGTGAGAGTCACCCAGACGGACAACACCGATTTTGCTCGACTGATGCTGGACGGCAACGGCAGCACCGTTCAACTCAACGTCGGCTCGCCGGGATCGTCGTCGCCGCATACGTTCAACATCTACCGGCCCGGCGTGGGCAACATGGTCTCGATTCCGCAGAATGGCTATGTCGGGATTGGCACATCTACCCCCGACGCGACCCTGCACGTCGCCTCCGACGCACTACCCAATGTACAGATCACGCAGACGGACGATACCGACTTCGCCCGGCTATCGCTCGAAGCCGGCGGCAACGAGTACCAGCTGAGCGCAGGCGGACCCAGCTCTTCGTTGCCCGGCGTCTTCAACATCTACCGTGCCGGCTCCGGCAACGTCTTTTCCATTACGCCCGCCGCCAATGTCGGGATCGGTACGAATTTCCCGTCGTCCAAGCTGCACGTCAATGGCCGCACGACGACCGAAGAAATTGATATCACAGGGGGTAGCGATCTCTCGGAGCGATTCGACATCAACGGCGCAGCGGTCCGACCCGGGATGGTCGTCTGCATCGACCCGTCGAGTCCGGGCAAACTCGTCGTCAGCAACAGCGAATACGATCCCACGGTGGCCGGCGTTGTCAGCGGTGCCGGCGGCGTCGATCCCGGCATGCTGATGGGGCAGAAAGGGACCGTTGCCGATGGCACGCATCCAGTGGCGTTGACGGGGCGTGTGTACGTGCGGGCGACTACCGCCAACGGTCCGGTCCGCCCGGGCGACATGCTGACGACGTCCGCGATTCCCGGGTACGCCATGAAGGCCACCGACCGCGAGCGCGCGTTTGGTGCGACGATCGGCAAGGCCATGACAGGGCTCGATGTGGGAGAAGGGGAAGGTATAGGCGGAGGGAATCGCGAGGGACTGGTCCTGGTGCTGGTGAGTCTGCAATAGCAGGTCTGGCGATTGCGCCGAAACGGAGACAACAATGCGGCAGAGCCGGCGTCGGAGCGCCGTGCTTGGCGCTGTGCTGCTGTTGGCGCCCGCCTATGCCCCGGAATAGGCCACGGCCCAATGCCGCATCTCTAGAATCGTGCCACCATATTCTAAAATAATTTGTATTAAGGCGTGTTCACACGGATGCCGAGTTCATCGCATAACTCGGCATGTCGGAGTTACCGGGAGGCGATCGTTGCCGGGACGGGCTTTGCTGGCGCGGTTCATCGCCCGCTCATTCATTGCTCACGTCATGCGCAGCGAGGAGTGGCGTCGGAGGCACTTCAACGCGGAGTGGAGCCGCGCCTTCACGACGTGTTCGGACACGCCGAGTACGTCGACGATCTCGGAACGGCTGAGGCCCGCGAAGTAGCGGAGGAACAACGGTACGCGCAGTTCGATCGGGAGTTCGTTGACCAGGTCCGCAAGCCGTTGGTGGATTTCTTCGCGCACGATCTGGGCCAGGATCGAGGGGGCGCCGCGCCGGTGTGCGCGCAGTTGCGCATGTGCCGCCAGCGCGCGGGAACCGCGGCTGCCCTGGCGCAGGGTGTTGAGGCAGTGGTTGCGGGCCGTCTTGTACAGCCATGCCCGATTCGCCAGCCGGTCCGCGTCGCAATGTGTCCACAGCCGGCAGAAGACTTCCTGCGCGGCATCGCGGGCCGCCTCGGCGTTTGCCAAAAAGAGGAAGCAATACGCGTAGAGCGCGTTCGCGTGTTCCGATTGCAGCGCCTCGGCCTCACGTCTCCCGATGTCAGTGGCGGTTGGCTGGTGGTCGGGATTGGCCGGTTCGCGCTTGCCGTGTTGCATCGTCATTCGGCGCTCCGTTTACTCGCGACTCGGGACGTACGACCATTCGCTTTCGCTACCGGACGCAGCGCCGCGGAAGATTGGATGAGGCAGCGATCCGCGACCGCCAGACGGTCCTTGGTCATGATGATATATCGATGCGATTCGCGCACCGCCGATCGCAGCGCCTGCAATGCCGCCTCGAGAACCAGACGGCCCTCGGCACACTGCCCGGTCGCTACGAGCCATTCGCCGTGGGCGGACCTTGCCTCGGCAACCCAGAAGTGATCATGCGGATAGTAGCGCTCACGGATCGCGAGGGCGCGTTGCAGGTGCTCGTGCGCCGCGGCGAGTTGCCCTTGGCGGGTCAGAATCATTCCGAGCACCATCCGCGACTCGGCGACGTCCGGATGATCCGGGCCCAGCTGCTCCGACCGGCTTCGTAGCGCCCGGCAGATCAAGGATTCGGCTTCCTCCAGATCACCCTTGAGCAGTAACAGTCGCGCCAGATTGTTTGTGATTCGGGCCATCCGGTAGTGCTCGCGACCGTGCATGGCAACCCTTTGTTCGTAGACGTGGCGAAGCAGCGATTCGGCCTGCACGAAGTCACCTTTGTCGCGCAGGACGACCCCCATCGTCGTGAGGCAGCCAAGGTAAAGGTCGGAGTCGGGGCCCCATTCAACGAGCGCTTCATCGGTCACATCCTGATAGCGCTCTACGGCTTCATCATAGTCGCCGCGAATCCAGGCCAAGCCAGCGAGTTTGCTGTCGAGCGGTGCTGCCGTCCCGTGTTCCGGTCGGAGATTGCGGACCATTCCGGCTGCCCGCCGGGCCCACGCCGCGGCACGGTCGAGATCGTCTCGGTCGACAGCCAGATCAGCGAGCTGGGCGAGCTGATGGGCCAACGCCGGATAGGTGCGTCCGATCAGGTCGTCGCTGGCTTCCAATGCCTGTGCCAGATACTCTTCGGCCTCTTGTTGGCGACCGATCTGTCGGGCCATCAACGCCAAACGCGTGAGCCGGATTGCGAGATCCGCTGACCTCCCCGTTCGCCGATCCAGCGCAACCGCCTCGGCCATGAGCAAGTACGCTTTCTGTGGTCGGCCTGCAAGTCCATAGCCAAATGCAGCCCGTTCGAGAAGCAAGGCGAAGTCGCCTGAATCGACTTGACGGTCACGCAGTTGTTCGAGTGCGAACTGCAGGAAGACTTGTCCTTCCGTGACACGGCCGGCGGCCATCAAGCTTGCGCCGTAAAGACCTTTCGCCAGGGTTAGTGCTTGCTCGTTGCCGGCAGCGTCCTTGCTGTAGCACGCGATGGCTTGTTCGCAATAGCGGATGGCCTCGGCGTACAGGTAGTCATCAAAACAGAGTTCGCCAAGCTCGAGCAGACGGCGCCCAATGGCCGCAGAATCCGGAGAGTGTTGTTTCACCAGCGTCAGCGCTCGCACGAGGAACTGTTTGGCAAGATCGGTCTTGAAGTGGTTCGGGAAGCTCCGGCCGATCGCCGCGTATAGATCGGCCGCCAGCAACGGATGCTCGCCCAACTCTTCGTCCACGAGTGATGCGATCTGGATGGCCAGTGCGTCGTGCGTGAGTCGATTGGGCTTATAACCCAGTGGATGGGTGAGATCGAAAATGTGCGCCAACGTGTTGCTGAGCGCTCGCGCCTTGCGAGCCTCGGTCTGCGACCGTTCCGATTCCGCTACGGCCGTATCGCGTGCGACCTTGAGTGCTCCAAGGCGTGTAACGGCCAGCTGTTCGGCACGTCGGGCGCGCAGGAACATCGTCGTGCTGACGATCGAGCCTACGAGCAGCATGAGCGCGACAACGACCGTTGCACACAGGGCCCGCCGGTGGCGCTGAACCGCTTTGCTGACGGCGTAGACGGCGCTCGGGGCGCGAGCTTCGATCGGCTCGGATGCAAGGTAGCGAGTAACGTCGTCGCGGAGTTTCGCCGCCGAGGCATAACGTCGTTGCGGGTCATTCTCGAGTGCGGTTTCGATGATCATCGCCAGGTCGTGGTCAATCGTCGCCGCCGCAATCCGCGGTCGCACCCAGTCGCCGCGACAGATGGCGTTCAGCACCGCCCGGTGTGATTGACCGGGCGCGAAGGGCAATCGGCCGGTCATCAACTCGTAGAGCACCACGCCGAGTGAATAGACGTCGCTTTGCATCGAGAGCTGTGCGCCGCGACGTTCGAACTGTTCAGGACTGATGTAGGGAAGCGTTCCCAGCAACGGGATTGACGTCGTCGTACTGTACCCGTTCTGGTTGTGCGGGTCGGCGGAGAGCCGTGCCAGTCCGAAATCGAGTACGCGCGCCGTGCCGCGCGCGTCAATCATGATGTTGGACGGCTTGATGTCGCGATGGAGCACGCCCCGGTCGTGGGCGTGGGCGATCGCGTCGCAGATATCGCGGAAGTGCCGCAGTAGCACCGTGCGCGTCGGCGATTGGTGTTGCGCGTAAAGGTGAATCGGCGTCCCCTCAATCAACTCCATCGCGATGTAGCGCTGACCGCTTGGCGTGCAACCGCTCTCGAGCACACGCGCGATGTTCGGGTGGTTCATTCGACCCAACGCTCGCACCTCGCGCTCGAAGGAACGCACGAATTGCTGCTGTCCGTCGAGTGCTCCCCACATGACCTTGACCGCGACGTGCTGTTCGGTGGCGGGCTGGACGGCGCGATAGACCAGTCCCATCCCGCCGCGCCCGATCAGCTTGACGATGCGATAGGGGCCGATCGACTCCGGAACGCCCGCATGGTTGCCCACCTCGTTCGAGAGCGTCTCCATTTGCTGTCGGAACAGCGACGCCGCACGTCGGCACGGGGCGCATTCGGCGATGTGGTGGTCGAGTTCCGGTGCCGCTCGATCCAACCAACTCCACAGCTGCAAGGACGAAAGGAAACAACTCATACCTCTCTCCAGCGGTAGTAATGTGCGCACAGATGGCACGTGGATTCGTCGACGGCGGCACTTGTCCAGAGATGGCGATATTTTTTTTGAATCGCGCCCGCCAATCAAGCCCGATCGGTGTTTTATTTCAATAAAGAGCGGACGCCTTGAACGAAACGGACGGCGACGCGCAGGAGATCACACGCGACGCGGTCGCGTCGGTGGGGAGCGTACGGCCGGGGCAAACTTGTTGGCTTGTTGCGGTCGCGATGGCCCGGGGTCGGGGTGCGCGCCGCTGTGCTGGTGATGCTGATGGGATGCGATTGTTCCGGTAGACAATCGTGGGGTTACTACCAAAGCAAAAAGGAAACGAAGCATGCGCAATGGTTCTGTGACACTCTTGATCGTGTGCAATCTTGCATTTCCGCTATCGGTGATAGCGGACGAGCCGTGCCGCGGCGAGCATCCGTTCGTCGATGCGACTGCTGAGGCATTTCGGGATGACCCGCCGGGGTGTTTTCGGCCCCAGTCGGCCGGCCTCGATCCCGCGTTCGAGTACAGCGCCGGCGGAGTGGCGGGCGACTTCAATCGGGACGGCTGGCAAGATCTGTATGTGCTCGGATGCGGGGCGAGGCCCGACAAGCTATATCTCAACACGCAGGCCGGCGCCTTCGTCGACGTCGCATTACAGGCCGGTATCAATCCGCTGGTGCATTGGGGTGTCGGCGCGTCGGTGGCGGACGTCAACGGAGACGGTTGGCTGGACATATACGTGACCAGCCTCGGCGGCCCCGATGGCCCGGCAGTGAACTTCCTTTACGTAAACCAGGGTGCTGGTGGGGGAGGTCAGCCCCGGTTCTCCGAGCAGGCGCACCGTTTCGGCATCGCGGGAGACGGCACTGGCGGCAATCCACTGATCCTCGGAGCACAAGGCAGTGCTTTCGGCGACTTCGATCTCGATGGCGACTTGGACCTGGTGATCACTAACTTCGTGGACGGCGCACGGCTGTTTCGCTACTCGCGAGCGGCCGCGCGGTTCGATGAGGTCAGCTCGTTACTCGAGGTGAATCGGCAGCTGGACCTCGAGTTCGGTTTCGCGCCGCGGTTCGTGGACATGACGGGTGATCGTTATCCCGAGTTGCTGCTCGCAGCGTTCGGGAATAGCCGGTTTCTGATCAACGCCGGTGCCGGCACCGAGCGCGTGTTCCTGGATTCGTTCCCGGCCACTTGCGCGGCGCCCGGTGCAGCACCCAATGTCTGCGGGTTCGACCCGCAGGGAGTGGCCGCGGGAAGTACGGTCGGCGACTACGATGGCGATGGACAACTCGATTGGGTATTGAGTGGCATCTTCGATGATTGTCTCGACACGCCGCAGCGCGGTTGTGCGTGCAACGAAAGCCGTGTCGGGAATCGGCTGTGGATCGACGTCGCGCCCTGCCGGGATTGCGACAAGCAGCTCGTTGAGCAGGCAGACGAGCGTAACCTGGATGACGGCGGCTGGGGTTGGGGAATGGTCTCCATCGATGCCGATCACGACGGCGATCTCGACGTCGTGCAGACCAACGGCCGGCTCAACTTCGGCCAACCGCCTTGCGATCCCGACGATCCGTGCGAAGAGCACTGTGCCGACCCTTCTTATTACTTCCGCAATGAAGACGGCCGGTTCGCGCGCGATTGTCTCGAGGCATTCGACGACCCGCGCCAGCCGGAGCTGGGCCGCGGCATCGTCAATCTGGACGTCGACAACGACGGCGATCAGGACGTAGTCGTGTTCCACGTCAATGGACCCGCCACGCTTTGGGCGAACAAATCGAGTTCGTTCGCGCGCGCGACCTACTTGCGCGTGCTGATCGATACCTGCCAGATCGACGACCTTGCGCCGGACGGGTTCGGTGTGCGCCTGACCGCACGGACGGCCACGAGCGGCCCGATGGTGCGGGTCATCGACGGCGGAAGCAACCATGTTAGTCACAGCGAGCTGTCCGCGCACTTCGGACTTGCCGGCGAGTCCAAGGTCGACTTGCTCGTGGAATGGCCCAACGGCTCGGTCACCGAGCTGAAGCTGTCCGCGAACCAGACCCTTGTGCTCCGGCGGACCGATCTGGATGGCGACGGTGCGGTCAACGATCAGGATCTGCAGGTGTTTGCAGCGGCGTTTGCCGCGGGCCGGCCCACAGCCGACTTCAACGGCGACGGTCAACTCGACCGAGCCGACTTCGAACAATTCGCGGATGCCTATCGTCTCTGCGAAGACTAGGAGGAACGGGCTACCGGGCGTGTCGTCCGCCGCGTTTGGTGGCGTTCATGACAACTTGCCATCTTCCCGTGGGACGCCGGAGCAGCGAACCGGGCCGGCGTCTCGCGATTCTTTCCTGCTCGATTTTCTGGTAGTCGGTCAGTCGGTGTTGCTATCCGCCGGATGCTCGAGCTGTTCGAGCAGCGCGTTCACGCGCTGGGCGGCGTCCGACTCGGGGCCGCGCGCAGCCCGCACCGCTTCCGCGTAGGCTCGTGCCAAGTCCAATGCTTCGCGCTGCATGCCGAGCTCCCTTCGACATGCGATCAACGGCTCGACGCTGCGGCCGTTCTCGGCAAGCTTGCCGGCCGACTGAAGAGCGTCCAGAGCCCGCGTTAGCACTTGTTCGGCTTCCTCTTTGCGACCTTGCATCATCCGCATATCGAAAAGGCCGATGATCACCTGGATCGTCTCGCGCGCCGTAAGTCCGTCCGCTGCTTCGTTCCGTTGAATGGTCTGCGTGTATAGCGGTTCGGCCTCGTCGAAACGTCGCTGGTCGCGGAGTGCATTGGCCAAGCCGAACGCGAAGCCTCGCGATTTGCCATGTGCTTCGCCGTAGCGTTCGACTGCGGCGGCATAACCCGCGCGATAGATCGGCTCGGCGTCCGCCGGCCGGTCCTGCTCGACCAGCACCGATCCGAGGTTGATGCACGACGAGAGTGTTTCATAGTGATCGGGGCCGAGGACCCGTCGGCGTTTCTCGAGCACGTCGCGCCACACCTGTTCGGCATCTTCGTAGCGGCCCTGATAGTAAAGCGTCGTTCCGAGATTGTTCTGCACCCGCAAGGTGTTCGGGTGATCCGCGCCAAGCGCACGCTGGTTCTGTTCCAGCAGGTCGCGCTCGAGCGGCTCGGCCTCCTCGTAGCGTCGTAGCCGCTTGTAGACGAGTGCGATGTTCTGCAAGGTGGCGCTCGTGTCCGCATGGTCCGGCCCCAGCGTTCGGCGGCGCGCGTCCAGCGCATGCTCCAGCAGTTCCAGCGCTTCGTTGAACCGTTCCTGCTTCCAGAAGATGTTGGAAACACTCACCTCACACGTCAGGACGCGCGGATGCTCCGGACCCAGGTGTTCGCGACCGACCTGCAGCGCGCGCTCGAGGACGTCTTCGGCGGCGTCGAGGTTTCCTTGTACGAAGAGGATTCCTCCGAGATTGGTCGCCGCGGAGATTGTGTCGGCATGCCCCTCACCGAGGAGAGCTTGGCGCAACTCATGCGCCCTGGCCATGTGCGGATACGCGGCATCGGTATCGCCGAGCCGCATCAGGGTCCGGCCCAACGTCCCGCGGATCGCCGCCTCGATCTCCGGCTTGTCAGCGAACTTGCCGCCCGGCGCTGCCGCTGAGTCGATTCGGCGCGCCGCCTCGGCGAGCACCTCCGACATCTGAACGTCCCGTCCCCGGCCGGCGACGCCTGACGCGCTCGGGGCAACGGCGGACAACAAATCGTCGTTGAGGAACCGGACCACAGCCTCGGCAACATCAGCTTGTCGTTGTACCTCCGCCCGCGCGCGTTCGGAGCGCACGGCAGCGACCGACAGTATGGCCATGATTCCGACCATGGCCATGACGATCGCAACGCTTGCAGCGGCGAACGCCTTGTGGCGTCGGGCAAACTTCTTCAACTGATAGATCGCGCTCGGCGGACGCGCAACGATCGGCTGGTCCGTCAGAAACCGACGGATGTCCGCCGCCAGCTCGCGGACCGAAGCGTATCGTCGTTGCGGGTCCTTTTCGAGCGCCTTGTCGACGATCGTCTCGACGTCGCCGCGAAGGCGGGAGTTGACCATTCTGAGCTGCGTGGGCGGGTCCTCACGGATGACCCGAAGCGCTTCAGGCAACGAATGCTGCCGTACGTCGTACGGAAGCCTGGTGGCGAGCAACTCGTACAACACCACGCCGAGCGAGTAGACGTCCGACCGCGCGTCGATCTGCTCGGAGGCACCGGCTACCTGTTCAGGGCTCATGTACTGCACGGTTCCGATCAGCTGGCCGACTTCCGTGTGCAGGGTGGTGGCGCGTCGGTCGCTGTTCGTGGCGCGCGCGATTCCGAAGTCCAGCACCTTTGGCTTACCGTCCGCGTCCACAAGCACGTTGCCCGGCTTCAGGTCGCGATGGATGATGCCACGCTGATGAGCGTGCTCCACGGCGTCGCACACCTCGGCAAACAATGCCAGCCGCGACCGGCTATCGAGCCCGTTGGCCGTCGCGAAATCATCGAGCGGCACACCCTGGACCAGTTCCATCGCGAAGTAGGGTCGCGGGCCGTCGTCAGTCGCTACTGTACCGGCGTCGTAGATTTGTGCGATGCCCGGATGCTGGAGCCGCGCCAACAGCTCCGATTCCCGCTCGAATCGCCGAAGCATCTCCGGCGAGACCAGCCCCGGGCGCATGACTTTCAATGCGACGGTTCGATTCGGGCGATCCTGCCGTGCCTCGTAGACCACGCCCATCCCGCCGACACCGAGGACACCCATGATTTCGTAGCGGCCGATCGTCTTCGGAAGGGGCGGTGCGATCAGCGGTCCACTGACTTCTCCACCGAGCGCCGGGAGTGGGCTCGCGTGGGGCGGAAGGCCGCCGACGAGTTCGCGAGCCAGCGCCGCTTGTGGAAATGGAGCATCCGATCGACCATCGCCGTCTTCGGCAAGCAGCGCTTCGACCTCGGCGCGCAGGACGGCGTCGTCGGCACACAACCCGTCGAGTGCCGCAGCGCGCTCTGGCTGGGCAAGCGTGCATACGCGGTGAAAAATGTCGCGGACGCGTCGAAAGTCCGGCGAACTCATCACTCGTTGTCCTTTCCGCGCAGTTCACGTTGTAGCCACGCGCGCGCCAGTCGGCTGTCCAGCTCCACGGTTCGGGGGGAGACGCCCAGGATCTCCGCTGTTTCGTCAACAGACAGCCCGCCTAGAAAACGCAGCTCGACGATTTGACCCTGGCGCGGATCGAGGGCGGCGAGCTTCGAGATCGCGTCATCCAACGCGAGTACGTCCGTTAGGCAGGATGTGTCGGCCGTCGGGTCCGAGTCGAGGGTCAGTTGGACGTTGTCGCCGCCGCGCTTCAAGGCTCGTCGACGACGGGCGGCGTCGGTGAGCAGGTGTCGCATGGCCTTCGCCGCCACTCGTAGAAAGTGCTGACGATTGTTCCAGGAAGGCGTCGTCTGGGCCGCCAGTCGTAGGTACGCCTCGTGGACCAGTGCCGTGGGCTGCAGCGTTTGCCCCCGTGGCTGGTCCCGGAACAGGACGCCGGCCAATGCGCGTAACTCCTCATACACCAAAGGGATAAGGCGTTCTGGCGCGGAATCGTCGCCCTCGTTCCACGCCGCCAGAAGTTGCGAAACCGCCGTCTCGGACTGACCCGACATCTGCCATCCTCATCGAGCTCGAAAGCCTACAACAGTATAGCGAATCGGCGATTTGGCCCGCTCGACGGATTTCTTTTGCGCCTCCGTCGAGCGCGTTCCGTTGGGGAAGGTGCCGAGGGTGTCGGCAACGGACTCGTCGGGTCCGAATAATCTCGACGCTTAGCCACTTCGCATCGGAGAGTAGTCCATGAGATCGTTACACACTACAAGGTATTGCACCGTCTTCGCGATCTTGGTCGCACTCGTCGGCAGTTCGTTGGCGGTCGCGGGCGGGACGGCCATTACCTACCAGGGCCGCCTGATGAACGACGGAGCCGCATTCGACGGCGACGTCGCGATGGAGTTTTCGCTATGGGACGCTCCGGTCGGCGGCGTGCAGCAGGGGCCGACGCTGGCATTCGCCGTCGTCGAGGTTGTTGACGGCCTGTTCACCGTCGAGCTGGATTTCGGAACGACCCCGCATACGGCGAACGACGACCGCTGGCTGGAGGTCCTCGTCGACGACACGCCGCTCTCGGCTCGGCAGCGCCTGACGGCGACGCCCTTTGCCCTGAACACGCGCGGATTGAATGTCGACGACAGTGGCAAGGTCGGTATCGGCACCGCCGCGCCCAGTCACCTGTTTCACGCGGAGACCACCGGAACGGACTCGCTCTCGGCACTGACGGCCATGTTCCGGTCTGCGTCGACGATCGGTACCTGGCTCAACCTGGGCAACGCATCGCCCGGCGGCCGGTTCTGGCGCATGATCTCAACCGGGTCGGCGAACAGCGAGGGCGCCGGCAAGCTGCTGATCGGACACGGAACCAGTGCCGGCGGCAGCGCCGTCACCATGACGCTCCAGAACAACAACAAGGTCGGCATTGGCACGGTGAACCCCGGATCGGTCATCACCAACTCCAAGCTCGACGTCGTCGGCGGTCATATCGCGGTCGGGAACGACTTCGGCATATTCTCCATGAACAGCATCAACTCGGGCCTCGGAGCCGGTTTCGACACGACCAGCAACGACGCATTGGAGTTCTACAGCAACGGCGCCCGGCGCATGACGATTGCCGCCAACGGAAACGTCGGTATCAACACCACCAGCGCCAGCGCCCCGTTGACCTTCCGCAACCGCGACGAACCCAAGATCGCCTTCTGGCAAAGCCCGGCGCCGAACGGCTTCTATGGCTTCGGCATGGCCGTCGGGGGCCGCGTGCAGGCGACCGCCGGCATCCGTGGGTCGTTCGAGATCGGGCACGACGACGGCAGCGGCGGCTTCACCGAGCGGATGCGCGTGCACACCAACGGCCGCGTCGGCATCGGTACCGCGTCGCCCAGCCAGGCCCTGCATGTCATCGGCAACATCCAGGCCAGCGGCAACATGCTGGCTTCCTGCGGCGTGCTGCTCTGCTCGGACCAGCGGTTCAAGACCAAGGTCGAGCCGGTCGGCGACGCCCTGAGCCTGGTCGAGAAGCTGCGCCCCGTGCGCTACGACTGGAAGCGCGAAGCGTTCCCCGATCGAAAGTTCACCGACGATCGACAGTTGGGCCTGATCGCACAAGAGGTTCGCAAGATCGCCCCCGAACTCGTGCAACAGGACAACGAGGGCTACCTGGCCGTCGACTACGCTCGGATCACGCCGTTGCTCGTCCAGGCCCTCAAGCAGGTGCGATCCGAGAAGGACAGCCAGGTCGCCGAGCTGCAGGCGGCGAACGACGCGCTGCAATCGCGGCTCGATCGGATCGAATCGATGCTTCGCGAATCCGCCAACTAGTCGTGCGACCATCGTCGGTGCCCCATCGTCGGGGTGGGGTGCCGCGGTCGTCCGACTGCGATTCGACGATCGGAACCCGTATCCATAACCAATAGACCCAAAGAGGGAGTCAGAAATGAAACGCATCAGTGCCGACAAGCCAGCGACGAGCCGGTTGTGGACGTTGCTGACGATTGGCGTCCTCGCGATGGCGACGGCAGCCCGTGCCGGTCAGGGCTTCGAGATCCCCTGGCACACGATTGACGGCGGCGGCGCCGTCGTTGTCGGTGGAACCTACGAACTGATCGGAACGATCGGCCAGCCGGATGCGTCGACACCGCTGGTTGGTGGCGGGTGGTCGCTTGTCGGCGGTTTCTGGGCGGCCGACACGTTCGGCGGCCTGATCGGCGACATGAACTGCGACGGCGCGCTCAGCGTCGGCGATATCAATCCGTTCGTTCTGGCGCTCACGGACCCCGCGGCCTATGCGGCGATCTTCCCGGATTGCGACCTGCTCAACGGCGACTGCACCGGAGACGGCACGCTCACTGTTGGAGACATCAACTGCTTCGTCGACCTGCTGACCGGCGGCTGACCCCGGTCCGGCGGGCGCGCGGCTGAACAGCGCTTTGAAAGTGGGAGCTTCGAGGCACACGGCGGGCGCCAGTACGGCGCCCGTCATTGTTTATCGAGGTGCCGCTCCGGTGGTTGTCCGCGTATACTCGTCCGTGGTCTGATACGGAGGAGTTGTTCATGGACATGCCGCAGCCGACGGAGCACCACCGCAAACTCGAACGCATCGCCGGGATATGGCGCGGCGAGGAGAAAATGTACCCATCGCCATGGGACCCGGAGGGCGGGACGGCAACGGGCCACGTCAACAACCGTGTCGCATTAGACGGCTTTGCCGTCGTCCAGGACTACCAGCAAACCAAGCAGGGCGAGACCACGTTTCGTGGCCTGGGCATCTTTACCTGGGATCGGACGCGCGAGTGCTACTCGCTCGTGTGGGTCGACTCGATGGGCTATCCGCCGCACACCTACTACGGCGAGTTCGAAGCCGACCGGCTCCCGATGACCTATGAGAGTCCGCAAGGCGTCCATCGCGTCGTGTTCGAGCTCCTCGCACCCGACCGCTATCACTTCGAAATGCAACTCACGATGGGCGACGGCCAACTGAAACCGTTGATGGAAGGCACCTACAGCCGTATCGGCGATTAGGAGGTCGGCGTGCAGCGCGACGATCCGCAACCCGCCGACGGCACCGCGATAATCGCGCTCGACCGCTGGCTCGAGCCCTATGCCGACGCGCTGCGGGCGCGGTATGCGCGATTTTGTCGCCTGCGGGACGAGATTGTCGCCCAGCACGGCTCGCTGGCGGACTTTGCCGACGGACACCACATCTTCGGGTTCAATCGCGGCCGGCATGACGGGCAGGAAGGCGTCTGGTATCGCGAGTGGGCGCCCGGTGCACAGGCGCTTTCGCTCATCGGCGATTTCAATGACTGGCAACGCGATGCAACCGCACTCGCTCGCGATGAGTGGGGCGTGTGGTCCGTTTTCCTGCCGGATCGCGACTACGGCCAGCGGTTCCTGCATCACGGTCGTATCAAGGTCCACGTCGTCGGGACGAGTGGTGCGGTCGATCGGATCCCCGCGTACGTCAATCGCGCCTACTATGAACCCGCCACCCAGGCGTTTACCGGCGAGTACTGGCGCCCGCCTACCCCATACGCGTGGCAGCACGAGACACCACGGCTCGAGCGCGGGCTACGAGTCTACGAGGCCCACGTGGGGATGGCGCTCGAGGAACACCGCATCGGTACGTACCGCGAGTTCGCCCAGAGCATCCTGCCGCGGATTCGGAACGCCGGCTACAACGCACTGCAGCTGATGGCCGTGGCCGAGCATCCCTACTATGCGTCGTTCGGCTATCACGTGAGCAACTTCTTCGCGCCGTCGTCGCGGTTCGGGACGCCGGAGGAGCTGAAGTACCTGATCGACGAAGCCCATCGCATGGGGCTGATCGTGTTGATGGACCTCGTTCACAGCCACAGTGTCAAGAACATCTTCGACGGACTCAACGGATTCGACGGCACCGACCACCAGTACTTCCACGCGCCGCCGCGGGGCGACCACCCCGCCTGGGACTCGAAGGTCTTCGATTACAGCAAGCGCGAGGTGTTACGGTTCCTGCTCAGCAATTGCCGCTATTGGCTGGAGGAGTTTCGCTTCGACGGGTTCCGCTTCGACGGCATTACCAGCATGATGTACCAACACCATGGCCTCGGAGTGACGTTCGGTTCTTACGACAGCTATTTGCGAGACGGTCTCGATGAGGATGCGATCACGTACCTTCAACTGGCCAACGAACTGATCCACGAGCTGCGTCCGGAAGCGATCACGATCGCCGAGGATGTGTCGGGCATGGTCGGCCTTGCGCGGCCGGTCGCGGAGGGAGGAATCGGCTTCGACTATCGGCTCGCGATGGGACTGCCCGACTACTGGACCCGAACGGTGTCGAAGGTCCGCGACGAAGCGTGGGAGATGGGCGCCCTCTGGGGTACGCTGACCAATCGTCGACCCGGCGAAAAGCACATCGCATATGTCGAGTCGCACGACCAGTCGCTCGTCGGCGACAAGACGATCGCGTTCTGGCTGATGGATGCCGAGATGTACCGGCACATGGGGAAGGGGAACGCCAACCCGGTCATCGAACGCGGCTGCGCCCTGCACAAGCTCATTCGACTCGCGACCTTCGCAGCCGGCGGCGAAGGATACCTCAACTTCATCGGAAACGAGTTCGGACATCCCGAATGGGTCGACTTCCCACGCGAGGGAAACAACGAGTCGTTCCACTACGCTCGACGCCAATGGTCGCTGGTCGACAACCCACTGCTGCGCTACCGCGACCTCGCGTCGTTCGACCGAGCGATGCTCGCACTGGACGAGCAGTTCGATTTGCTGCAGACGTCGACGATGGACTGGATCATGGACGATGATGGTCGCAAGCTGCTCGCGTTTCGACGCGGAGATCTCGTGCTCGTGTTCAACTTCCACCCGCGCGAGTCATACCCAGGCTTGCGCGTCGGCGTACCCGACCGGCGCGACTACCGCATCGTGCTCAACTCGGACGACATCTGGTTCGGCGGACACGCCATCGTCGAGGACGGGCAAAAGTACCCCTGGCAGGACACGCCCTCAAACCCCTACGAGCAAAGCGTGCAGGTCTACCTGCCCGCCCGTTCGGTCCAGGTGCTGGCACCGGCGTAACCCAAGAAAAAGGGTCCCCAGGCTTCAGCCTGCGGACCCTTCGATTCCACTGATGGAGATACCTTGCCGGTCTACTCCCAATAGCCCTGACCCGGGTGCGGCTGCTCCGGGTTCACGGTGCCGGGGAAACCGTACAGGATCTCGAAGCCGTTGCCCGACCGGAGAATCCGCGAGCGAACGCCTTCGGCGTGACCGTCCATGAACGCGGTCGCGGTACGGCCATCGGCGCGTGCCGTGCGAATATCCGACGATTGGCGGTCACGCGAGGAAGAGTCCTGGAACGAATACGACCGACGTTCGGCCATATGCGGTGCGAAGTTCGGCAATACCTCACCAGACCACTCGGACTGATACGGTCCCTCCTGCTGGTACCCCGGGAACGGCGTGCCGCGAGCGCGATACCACGCGTCAGCGATCATCCACTCTTCCGAAGCGCGCCTGATCTTGGAGTGCGGCTTGGGCGGGTTGCGTCCCTGAAGCGCCTGGCAGGTCGGGTCGGTGCGACTCGGGCAGCTGAAGCCGAAGTAATACTTCGGATCCGTAGTCCGCGGGTTGCCGAACGCGCCACCCGCCTGATCCGAACTCTCGTCCGAAAAGTCGTTCAACGCATAGTGCGTCGGAAAAACATCGTTGCCGCCGGCCTGCGCCGCTTCAACGAAGTTGGAGTCGGGGTTGATCGTATCCAATGACGGGCATGTTGCGATCTGATCGGTCGTGCTGTCCTTTAAGGAGGTTCCGTCGTTAAACACCTTCTTCAAGAACGAGGTGAGGAAGCGACCCTGCTGGTAGACGGCATCCTCGTAGCCCCAGCTCTGAATCTCGTTGTTCTGGAGGATGTCGACGCTGCGCCATTTGTAGAGCGCCGGATGGCAGGGGCCCGGCAGAAGGTCCTTCTCGCCGGCGATGTAGATCATCACACCCTGGGCCATCGAACGACAGTTCGATAGGCACGATACGAGTTTCGCCTGCTGACGTGCACGCCCCAGACTGGGCAGCAGAATGGCAATCAATAGCGCGATGATCGCCACCACGACGAGCAATTCGATCAACGTAAACGCTTTCAACGACTTGGGCCGCATGGCGCACTTCCTTCGATCCAGACATGATACAGGCAGTTCTTCCAGGAACTCGCTCAACCAATCTTAATATGCTACGATCTCCAGAGCAACCGAATATTTGCCCAGCTTGACCCGGGATTGCCTTGGATTTTCCGCCTGTGATGCCACCGATAACGCTCCTCCAGTGGTCGCCCGGAGCACGTCAGGCGCCGACCGTTCGGGTCGGAATCATATTGGCCCGCGACCAGTACCATCGTCTCAGAATCGACGTTGTCGGGCCTGACAGCCACCCGCTCGATGCCGACGGAAAGACGATTCCGGTCGCTGGACCGCTCGATATCTCATCGTCCGGAAACGGGCTACAGGTCCAGTCCGGCCGTTCCACCTGGGAAACGCCCAGCTTGTCGATCGCTCCCTCGCGACCCGCCGACCTCGAGCCGACCGTCATTGTTCGCGACGTGCCGGCCGGTCGCGGCTTTCACTGGCAAAAGACGCTCGACGTCGCACTGCCCGGAGCGGTGGAAGTGCTCCCGAAGCCGAGCGGACTGCTCGTGGTCAACGTACTGCCCATCGAAGCCTACCTCGTCGGCGTCATCACCGCCGAAATGAGCGGCGAATGCCCACTCGAATTCCTGAAAGCGCAATGCATTGTTGCACGCTCCTGGCTACTCGCCCACACCGAGCCCAAGCACGAACAAGACCCATACGAGCGATGCAACGACGACTGCTGCCAGCGATATCAGGGCGTTGGTGCGTTATCGGACGCCGCGCGAATCGCTACCGCCGACACCCGGGGCTTGGCCTTGTTGACCGCGGATGGCACCGTCCTTGACGCCAACTACTCCAAGTCCTGTGGCGGTGTGTCCGAGTTGCCCGAGCACGTCTGGGGCTGGCCGAAACCTGGCGTGACATCCGTTGTGGACGCCCCTTCGGGGTGCGGGGCAGAGGCATTTCTTCCTGTGACCGACCGCAATCTAGGGTCCTTCCTGGACGAGCCAGCAGCGAGTCCACGACAGTGGTTCTGCGGCCTGAGCGACATCGATCATGAAGCGGTCGGACGGTATCTAGGGCGGGTCGATGAGCCTGACGACTACTTTCGGTGGTCGCTCGCGGTGGAACGGACCGTGCTCGAGCGCAACATCCGCGACAAGGTGCCCGAAGCCGCCACCCTCACCGCTATGACCGACCTCATCGTCCGACGGCGTGGCGTCAGCGGGCGCATCACCCAGATGTCCCTCGAGTGGCGTGACGGCGACAATGTCAGCCGAACGATTGACCTGCCGAGCGAGTATCAGATTCGCGAGGTGCTGCATCCGAAATTCCTCTACAGCAGCGCTTTCACCCACACGGTCGAGCGCGCCTCCGACGGCGCGATCACTCGGCTGACACTTCGCGGAGCCGGCTGGGGGCACGGTGTCGGTCTCTGCCAGATCGGTGCCCTTGCGATGGCCATCCAAGGCGCCTCCGCCGATCGGATCTGCCGACACTACTTTCCTGCCGGCCGACTCGAGCACGTGTATTAGAACAAGGTAGCGCCCGGGCCTCTGGCGGGTGGCACCGGCGGCCTGTCCGCCAGTGGGGAGCAAGCTCCCTCTATGAGGCAGGCGTCTACGGCGCCTGCCCTTGCAAGATACCCACTCCCTCCGGGTGGCACTGGCGGCTTGTCCGCCAGTGTTCGGGACGTGGGCTAACCAAGTGTGGGCACGATGCACAAGGGTGGGGCGGGCGTCTCGCCCGCCATTGACCGCTCGCTTGCGCTCGCGGCTCGCATTGACGCCGCCTGGCTCCGTAACGGCCCACGAGGATCGAACGCGACGAGCCCCGAGCGCAAGCGAGGGGATTTGGAAGCGCGTGGTCATAGGCCCGTCGCGCGCGCTCCGGGCTCGGATAGGGTGTGTTCCCTTCAAGGAACGCACCGACTTGGTGGCTTGGTTGGCCGGCGGGTTTGGTGCCCGGCCTGAGCCCCCGGTGCGGAGTTTTGGGAACAATCGGCAAGGTTTCGACGTTTAACCAGTTTGGCGCCGGCGCGACCGGATGCGTTAACGGTTTGGGCAGACGGGCTCCGGTGTACTGTGTGCCTATAGTTTTGTGGCGGCCGGTGGAAGGGAGCCGTCAAAAAGAGTAGGCTTTGGGTTTCGTGCCGATGGCAGGCTCGGGCCGATCCGGGTCGCACGCGTTGGGACGCACGATACAAGGAGTGCTGGCATATGGCGTCGAGTGGTGCCGTTTGGGGGATTGAGATCGGCCAGTGTGCCCTCAAAGCGATCAAGGTTCGGCCGGGGCCGGATGAGAAGCTCGAGGTGCTTGCGTTTGACGTCGTCAACCACGAGAAGATCCTCTCTCAGCCGGACGCGGACCGCGACCAGCTGATCGAAGCGGCCCTGGAGAAGTTCGCCGAACGGAACGAATTGCAGGGTGATCGCTTTGTGATCGGGGTTCCCGGGCAGCAGACGTTTGCCCGGTTCTGCAAGTTGCCGCCCGCCGAAGCGAAGAAGATCCCCAGCCTGGTGCGGTACGAGGCCGAGCAGCAGATCCCGTTCGACATGGAAGATGTGGTCTGGGACTATCAGAAGTTCGAGGACCAGGACTCGCCGGATTTGGAGGTTGGCATCTTTGCGATGCGCAAGGATCTGATTCGGCGCTACCTGGAGTCCTTCAGCCGCATCGGCATCAATCCGACGATTGTCCAGACCGTACCCAGTGCACTCTACAATTTCGCGCATCACGAGTTGCTGACCGACAAGGACGAGGGTGCGGTCGTCGTGATCGACGTTGGGGCGCAGAACACCGACCTGGTCGTCATTGAGAAGAACAGTGCCTGGACCCGCAACATCCCGCTCGGTGGCAACAATTTCACGGAGGCGCTGGTCCGTACGTTCAAGCTGTCTTTTTCCAAGGCGGAGAGTCTGAAGCGCAACGCCGGGAGCCATAAGTACGCTCGGCAGATCTTCCAGGCCATGCGTCCGAACTTTTCGGAACTGGTTGCGGAGACTCAGCGCTCGATCGGTTACTACAGCTCGACGCATCGCGACGTGGATCTTCTGCGCGTGTACGTGGTGGGCAACGCGTTTCGACTGCCCGGACTTCAGCGGTACGTTGAGAACAACCTGACGATACAAGGTGGGGTTGCGAAGATCGAACGGTTCGCCAAGGTCGTTCACGGCGAGGGTGTCAGCGAGGAGAAGTTCAAGGAGAACCTGCTGAACTTCGCCGGCGTGTACGGCCTGGTGCTTCAAGGGTTGGGTCGCAGTCGGATCGCGGCCGACCTGTTGCCGCCCGAGTTGGCGCGGATTGCGGTTTGGAAGCAGAAGCAATGGTGGTTTGTAGGCACCGCGGCCGCGGTCGCGATTGCGTCGATGGTTCCGTACGTGCGCGACAATTTCATCGACTCGGCCGCGCTGGCAGGCAGCCCGCAGGTGCAATCGGAAATCGCTTCGATCATCAGTCAGGCGAACAAGTTCAAGCAGGAGTACAACGCGGTCAAGACGGACACCGCCGGCCAGGAACAGAACGTCAAGCGGTTGATCGAGTTGCAGCAACACAAGCATTTGTTGCCGGCGATCGTCACGATGGTGCATGCCGCCCGGCCGGAATCGCCGTTCAATTCCGTGGCCTCTGCGGCGCGGCTCAAGGAGCTGATCCGCAACGATCCGGAGCGGTACAAACGCACCAAGCGTCGCCAGTTTCTGATCGACGACCTGCAAATCGAGTATAGCTCGAACGTGGACGCGGTCGATGTGGACCGGGGCGGTGCCACGGGAGCGGCCGGGTTTTCCGGTCCGGGCGCCGGTCGTGGTTCGAGTACGAACACGGGTGGCGACGGTCAGGGGCGACCGGGCTTCGTGATCGATGTCAGCGGTCGACTGCTCTACGGCGAACAGAACACATCCGTGGCGGCGGCGCTGATTACCGAGGAGTTCTACTCCAACCTTCGGCGCTATGGGCAACAGCCCGGACTCGGTTTTCATCTGCCGGACGACGACCGGACGTCTCCCGAGGGGAAGATCTACATCGAGAGCAGTCCGAACTTCCGGTCGACCGGTGCATCCGGCGGTGGCGGCGGCGTCCGTTTCAGCGGGGCTACCGGCGGGCAGCCGGCCAGTGACGATGCGCTTGCGCTCGACCCGATCACCGGCGAGCCCACGGGAACGGACTGGGAGGTGAGCTTTCGGTTCAAGGTGTTGCTGGGTGACATGCCGCAGCCCGAGGAGCAGCCAGAGGCCTCACAGTAATCAGCGCGAGGCGAATGCGCGACTGGATTTGAGTGGTAATCGGAGATTCACGCCATGGCATCCGTGTTGGCTTTTATTCGAACGCATTGGATCTCGCTGGCGAGCGGAGCGGCGATGCTCGGGTTCCTCGCGTTCGGCATCCTCGGGATGATGTCCGACGACGTGGAGCAGGCGATGCAGAAAAAGGTGTCGTCTGCCTCGCAGATATCGACGCTGCGCTCCACGCCGCGCAATCAGGATTGGATCGATGCGGAAAAGCAGCGTGCGGCAGCGTTCGAAGCCGAGTACGAACGCGCGCTGGCGGAGGCCCACCGGATTAACAAGCGGGATGTTCTGATGAGTGGCGTTTTCCCGCGGGCAGCGAACGCGGCGATGCCGTTCACGTTCAACGAGCGGTATCACGAGGCGATGCGCCGCCTGCCCAAGGACTTGCGCGGCGGCGATCTTCCCGCGGCTGCGGATCTGCAACGGGCGCAGCAGGACATCGACGAACTGCTCGAGCAGGAACGTGAGAAGGAGGAAGAGGGTGGCGGCTCGCGGGCCGCCGTCGACCCTGATCGCGTGCCGGCGCAGGCGCCCCCCGGCGTGCCGGACTTTGCACGTCCCCCGAGCGGCATTCGTCCCTCCACGGCGACTCCGGCCGAAGGAAAGGATCCGAAGTACAACGCCGAGTATCGGGCGCGGCTCGACAAGGCCCGCAGCGTACAGGTGTACGTATCGCTCGACGCCGAGCGGCGTTCGTTTCATGTCGTCCCCATGTGGAACGACATGATGTCCGCTCCTGCACCTGCGGAGGTCTGGTTCGCGCAGATGGCCTATTGGATTCAGAAGGATCTGGTGGATGCCATTGCACAGTTGAACCGTTCGGCGGCGGAACGCCTCGGTTCGGATGCGGTGCCCAACGTCTCGTCCTTGCCGGTGAAGCGTGTGGTATCGGTCAGCATCGACGGCTATCTGACGGACAAGGGTCTGGTTGCGTTTCCACGTGCTGTTGGAGGAGGGTCGGGCCCTGCGCAACCCCCGGCGGCGATGTCGAGCAGCTCGCAGGGGCAGGCGCCGTCAACGTTGACGGGCCGGAAGTCGGACGCGGACTTCGACGTTGTCCAGTTCGAGCTCAATCTGGTGGTCGATCAGCGCGACGTGCTTCAGGTCATGGACCGGATTACGCGGCAGAATTTCTATCAGATCGTTGATTGCGACTATCAGCGTGTGAATCGTATCAAGGCACAGGCTGAAGGCTACTACTATGGCCCCGACCCGGTGGTGAACCTGCACCTGCGGGTGGAGGGGTATTTTGCGCGGAAGATCTACGCCGAGCTGATGCCGAAGGAGATTCGCACGCTGCTCGGTATGGGCGACGCGGGTTAGTAGGTTTCGATCAAACGGAGTGTTGGCGCATGGCCAAGGGTTCGCTGAACGTTATCGAAATGCACATCGAGAAGATCCTGCTGGGCTTGGCGGGGCTCTTCGTGGTAGCGATGTTCGTGATGTATTTTGTGATGACGCCCCACACGATCGACTACAACGGCCGGTCGCTGAGCCCAGGCGAATTGGAGGACGCGATTCACCAGAGCGCGCAGGGGCTCCAGCAGGCGGTTCGGAGTTCGAAGCCGGAGACGCCGGCGCCGCCGCAGTTCGCTTCGCAGCTGCGCGCGGAATTCGCGCAGGGCGTTCTGTCCGGGGAGGCAGTAACGTTGCCTGCCGAGTTGACGGTCGCTGCGGAGTTCGGGCTGCCGATCCCGGTGCTCAACGAGGGAGAGGGGGAGGTCGACGTTGCGGTCGTCAAGCCGTTGCGCCCGGACGTCCCGAGACCGATGACCGGGCGTTCGATGGCGTTCCAGACGGAGGCGACGCTCGAGCCGCGTGCCGACACGGCGACGCCCAGTGGAACGCCGGCGGAGACGGTATGGGTCAGTGTCGGTGCCTGGTATCCGGTCGAGGCGCTGCGCGGGGAGATGACGGCGGCGGGGTACGCGCCGTTTCGAACGCGGATCTACTTTACGGGTGTCGACGCACAGCGGCAGGTGTTGCGTGGAGACGGCACGTGGTCCGACTGGCAGGATGTTCCGCCGAGCGCTGCGATGCCGCGTGTGACCATGCCGATTCCCGCGATGGATGATGAGAGTGGCTACATTCTCAACGGCGAGCAATTGGACGAAGCGCTCGATGACGTCAAGGCTCATCAGCAGCAGCTCGCAGCGCCGGAGTTCTATTCGATTGACGCGGGCAGCTTGTGGGACTTCCCGGTCCCCCAGGCAGATTCGATCGAATTGGCGGCGTTGGTAGCCCAGCCAGAGGATCGCAAGCGCGGCCCGCGCCCCCGGCAAGGACGTCCGCCCGTGGGGCAACCAGCGGCCCAGCCGGCCGCACGACCGGGCAGGGATCCACGCCGGCCGCAACAGCCGCGTGGCAGAGCGGCTGCGGAGGATCGGACGGCGCAGGTGCGTGCGGTCCGCGCGGATATCCGCGAAGCTGAGCAGGCGTTGGCGGCACAGGACCTCGAGCAGGCGATCCAATTGGCGGAGAAGGCGCTCGAGAATCCGTTTTGTCGCGGACCGATGCAACGCAAGGCGCAGAACGTGCGAGACGCGGCGCGGAAGCGCCTGGGCGTGTTGAGCCGCACGAAATCTTATGGCGGGACGATGCTGCCGCACCCCGAGTTGGGCGATGAGAAGCTCGCGGTATGGGTTCACGACGATGCCGTCGAAGCCGGCCGGACCTATCGGTATCGTTTGCGGGCCCGCATCTGGAATCGTTACGTCGGACGAATCAAGTCCGTTCGCGATCCGCAGGATGCACTGCAGGCGGAGTTGGTCGGCGAGTGGTCGTTGCCCAGCGATCCGGTGACGGTGCCGCCGGGAACGCACTTCTTTCTCGCCAGTGGCAGCACGACCAACGACGGCGCGCGCGTCGACGTGTTCAAGTGGGTGGAAGGGCGCTGGGCGCGCGAATCCTTCGAGGTCCGTGCCGGCGACGTGATCGGTGGTCTCAAGCGTGTGCGTGAGTTGGATCAGGAGATCGACTTCAACACGGGGGCGCTGGTGATCGACATGCGCGACGACGTGCCGGTGCAGGTCCGGATCCCTCAGGGCAAGCGTGGCGAGTTCACCTATCGTGACCAACAGAGTGTCGTGATCCTCTACCTCGATCCGGCTGACGGACAGGTGAAGGAGATGATGTACAACCGCGACGACGTGTTGTACAAGGACCTCAAAGAGCGCGAAATCTAATCACGCCGAGGCACCAGCCTCCGCACATCAAACACGACGAGCCGCATGCGCATGGTGCCCCACCCTTCTAGGGTGGGGAACTGAGCCGTCGTTTGCTCCCCCCGTCGCTAGTGCTCCGGGCTCGCATCTTCAGGGCTGCGCCACGGTACTCAGTCGGCGTCCGGACGGGATTGTCGCATGCGTTTGGTTTCGCCCCGGCGTTTCTTCTCGCGCAGTCGGCGTTCCCGAGAAGCGGCGGTAGCGCGCGTCTTGCGTCGCGGTTTGTCACGGTGCAGCGCGGCTTTGATCAGTTCGATCAGTCGGTCGGCGGCCAACTCGCGATTTGCCCGCTGTGTGCGCGCTCCCTGCGCGACGACGCGCAGCCGGCCGTCACGGGCCAGCCGCGTCCGGAGTCGCGTTCGGAGCAGCGTTCGTTGCGCCGGGGTACACAGCGTGCATCCCTCGAAGTCGAACAACAACGTGACCCGCGTGTTGAGCTTGTTGACGTTCTGGCCGCCGGGGCCGGACGCGCGGTCGAAGCCGGCCTCGACCCATGGTTCGACTTGCTCGAATGTCAGTGACGCGGCGCGCATGGCGGCAGTATACCGGCGACTGCTGTCGGCACATCCTCCTAAGAGTGTGTCGCGTTTTGTTTTCGTTGCCGACCGTCATCGCGTGTCGGCGTCACCCACCAATCCTCCACCCGGAACGCGAACGCCAGCCAGAGCAGCAACGGGACGACGATGTTGCTGGTCGGCGGAAAGACAAGGGCGCGCAAGCCGACCACGATCAGGTTGCGGACCAGCTCCGGGGGCGCAAACGCCGCCAGGGAGTCATCGCGACTGAGCGTCTCCATGCCGAGCAGCCACACGCGCAATGCGACGAACGCGGCCATCGCAACGGTGAGGAGCGCCGAAGCGACCAACGTTCGGCGAGAGATCGGTGTCGCGATCAGCAGTGCCAGAGCGACCGCGACCGGCAGGTAGGAATAGTGGAAAGTCTCGATCAGGTAGGGGGCCGAGGATGCGCCGGACCCGTCGTTTCCGCCGCGGTGATTGACGACCAGCACGACGACGTCGCCGGGCCCGTCAGGAGCGATGCCGCCTTTGTAAAGCAGGGACCGCGGCTCGAAGCGCATGCCGGTGTCGCGGCCCAGGTGCCCAAACAGCGTGTTCGCGGCCTGTCGAAACACGTCGGCATGCGATCGCTTCAGCGGCTGCCAGCATCCCAGCAGCACCATCAAGGCTGCGACGAAGATACCCAGACGGATGGTGATGCGTTTCCGATCAAGCATCTTGCTTGCGTCGCGGTTTGACGCCCTGCGTTGCCCAAGCCAGCCAGATCGCGACGGTGGCGCCGATGTACGCGAATTGCCAGACCCCGAAATGCCAGAAGTCGAACCAGGTCGGCCAGAGCTTGTGGATGTAATAGAGCGTGACGATCCGCAGCAGGTTTAGCAAAATCAGTGCGCCGAGCCCCAGCACCAGTCCGATCACTTTTTTCCGCCACGATGCGGGAAACGCCAGCAACGCGCACGCAAACAGCGCTTTGGCCTGGATCGCATCGCAACCGCGATCGATCCGGACGCTGGCAGGGCCGACGACCGATTGGCCGACGGCACGGGCATCCTCGCCGAAGAGTCGCAAAATACCGACGGTCGCGTGGGTGTACGCTTGCAGGTACACCCGCGTGGACCGCGCGATCGGATGGGTCGCGGAATACGGGTAATAATAGATGGCCCACGTGATCGCGAGGAGCCCGACTAGCGTTAGCAGAAATCGGCGAACGCGTGGGGGTGTCGTCGTCGTCGTGTTCGTCGCGGCCGCAGGTGTCATGAGTGGATTCGTCCGCTGAGCATCTAATCGGAATTCTGTGTAACGACGTTCCTTGCCGCCGCATCGGAGTGCATGGTATCCGTCCTCGAACAGGGAGTCAGCATGTTTTCTGCGCCGTCGCTGCAGACGAAGTTTTCCGCCGGTCTTCGCTACGACGATTATGTGGCAACGGGCACCGACGCCCAACAAGCGAACTGGCAGCGGTTCTTCGAGCAAGTCCGCCTCACGCCGTCACAGACCGCCTTGATCGGCAGCTTCACGCGCGACCTCAACGTCCTTGTTCTCAGCGGCGTCTGGTGCGGCGACTGCGTCCAGCAGTGCCCGCTACTCGAGCAGATCGCCCGGGCCAACTCCGAACGGATCCACCTCCGCTTCTTCGATCGCGATCAGCACCCGGAGCTGGCGGACCCTCTCCGGATCAACGGCGGCAGCCGGGTTCCGGTCGCGCTCTTCGCCGCGGAGGACTTCGAGCCGGTTGCCGTATTCGGCGACCGATCGCTGACGCGCTACCGCGCGCTGGCCGCACGGCAGCTCGGTGGGACGTGCCCGGTGCCTGGCGCCCCCGTCCCGGCGGATGAGATCGCCGGCACGCTCCAGGATTGGATCGACGAGTTCGAGCGCGTCCAGCTCTTGTTGCGCCTCTCCGGTCGGCTCAAACAAAAGCACGGCGACTGAGTCCGCGCCACGGCCCTCGGCGCGAACCCGACACTCAACCCGGGCGCTTCAGGGCTCGCGTTGAGCGCTCCAGTGACCCCAGGTCGTTTTCCGGCCCTCAAACACAACGAGCCCCGAGCGCTAGCGAGGGGATCTGGGTGCGTGAGGTGAACGGGAGCGCTCCGTGGCTTGGTGCCCCACCCATCTTGGGGTCGGGGACGGACTGGACCGTCGCTTGCGCTCCGGGCTCGTGTTGGGTGCCCGTGGCTCCCGCGAATGCCGTTCGCGCACCTAGCCTTTCAATCCGCTTTGAACGTCGCTACGAGTGAAATAGCGCTGCATGACGAGGAAGAACACCAGTACCGGGATCAGCACGATCATCGCCGCGGTCATCTGAAGCGGCCATTTGTTGGTGCCGTAGGCGTCGCGGAAGACTGACAGGCCGACCTCGAGCGTGCGCATGTCGGCGGAACTGGTGGCCAGCAGCGGCCAGTAGAAGTCGGTCCAGGTCCAGATGAACGCGAACGCGGCGAGCGTAGCCAGCGCCGGGCGCGCGGACGGTAGCGTGATGTACCAGAAGATGCCCCAGTCGCTGCAGCCGTCGATCCTGGCGGCGTCGTCCAGGCTGCGCGGCAGCGTGACGAAGAACTGTCGCAGCAGGAACGTGCCGAACGCGGTCGAAAGGTACGGGTAGGGAATGATCAGGCCGGCGTAGGTGTCGAGCCAGCCGAGCGTCTTCACGAGCAGAAACAACGGCACGATCATCACCGATGCCGGCACCATCATCGTCATCAGGAAAACGGTGAAGAGCCCGTCTCGCCCGGGAAACCGTAGTCGTGCGAATCCGTAGGCCGCAAGCGAGCAAAGTGTCAATTGGAACAGCACGACGCCGAGCGTGACGACCACGCTGTTGAGTGCGAAGCGCCAGACCGGCAATTCGGGAAACAGCAGCACGTAGGTGTAGTTTTCCGGGTGCCAGCGTTCCGGCGCGAACAGTGTGGGGACGGGCGCGCCTGCCGGCGGATCGACCGGTTCGAGAAACAGCGGCGGTTGCGTGTTCGGCGGATGCAGCGACGTCAGGGCCATCCACAGGAATGGGAGCATCGTCACGCCCGCCAGCGCCAGCAGGAGCGCGTACACCACGAACCCGTGCAGAATCCGTCGACCGCTGAGCGTCCTCGTCACGGTGCCTCCTCGATCGCCTGGGGCCGAATGACAGTGAACTGTACGAGCGCGACAAGGGCAATCATTGTGAAGAGAATGTACGTCATCGCACTGGCCATGCCGAACTCGAGCTTCTGCCACGCTTCCGTAAAGATGTGATAGAGGACCACATCGGTCGATCGTCGCGGCCCGCCCTTGGTCATCATGTAGACCGGCGTGAAGATCTGAAACGCCGCGATCGTTGTCGTCACGACGACGAAGAGCATCGTCGGTGCCAGCATCGGCAGCGTGATGTAGCGGAACCGGTGCCACGCGGAGCAGCCGTCGAGATCCGCGGCTTCGTAGAGCGTCGTCGGGATCTGCTGGATACCCGCGACGAAGAGGATCATTCGCGGTCCCAGGCCGATCCAGATGAAGATCGCTACCAGGGCCCCCATCGCGCTGACCGGGTGATTGAGGAACGCCGTGTCCGTCGGCAAGCTCCAGCTTCCGAGCGAGACTGCGTCAAGCAGGGTGTTGAGCCCGTGCAGCGTTTGATTGATCAGGCCGATTTCGGGCAGCAGAATCCAGATCCAGACCATCGAGATCGCGACCTGCGAGCTGACGGCCGGGATATAGAGGATCGTACGGAAGAGTCCGACACCCCGTAACGGTCGCGCGAGTAGCGCCGCCACCAGCAGTGAGGAAATCACGCCGAGCGGCACACTGAAGACCACGAACAGGAACGTGTTGTACAGCGCGTGTCGGAAGAACGGGTCGTTGAGGATGTTGACGTAGTTCTGGAGGCCGACGAATGGATGCTCAGGTTTGAGCAGGTGCCAGCGGTGAAGGCTGAGCCAGCCGGCAATGATCATCGGCAAGAGCGAGAACACTGCGAGGTAGAGCGTTGCCGGAGCAACGAAGAGATATCCCGTCCAGCGCTGAGGTCTTCGATCGTTCCTCATTCGGTGAGCGCCGCATCCACGAGTTTGGCTGTTTCGCGCAGGGCCGTCTCCGCGTCCACGCCGCTGCTGAGAATGTCGCGCATCATCTCCTCACAGAGTGACTCGATGAGGCTATAGCGCTCCACCCGGGCCCCGGTGGGCACGCGCGCATACTCTACTTCGTCGAGGAACTGCTGCTCGATCGGATTGTCGGCGTAATGGGCCGCAGCCTTTCTGTTGGCCGAGATCGCGATTCCGGAGGCCACGCGTCGAATCTGGACCCCGCGCGACGTCATGTATTTGATGTACTTCCAGGCCAGCTCGGGGTGTTGGCACGAGGAAGACATCGCGAGCCCCGTCTCGTAGACGACAGTGGTTCGCTTTCCCCTGCCGACCGGGATGCTGACGATGCCGACGTCGAGTTCCTCGGCGCGATAGTCGAGCAGCATCCAATGTCCCTGCATGTCCATCGCTGCCCGCTCGGCGCGGAACAGGTCGACACCGGCCGTCGCGCTCTCCTGCAATGTGGGCGCGGCATGGTGGGTTTCCATCAGATCCTGAAGGAATCGCACGGCTTCGAGCGTGTTGGGGCCGTCGAGATAGCCGCTGGCCCGTTTGCCGTCTGGCCCCAGCACGTCGCCATCGTTGGCCCAGATCCACAATACCCACGAGGGCATCCAATTGAAGAACTTGAACCCGAATTGTCGCGGCGGACGCGTCGGATCGTCATCTGCAATCGTGAGCGCTTTCGCCGTTTCGAGGAACTCGTCCCAGGTCCACCCGTTGCGCGGGTAGGGCAGGTCGGCATCGTCGAAGAGCCGTTTATTGTAGTACATGACCATCGGGGTGAAGTCGAGCGGGACGGCGAAGTTCGCATCGTTACGCCGAGCGATGGCGACGACGTTCGGGAAGTAGTCGTCGAGGTCGAACGTCGGGTCCTGTTGCATCATGGGCGTCAGGTCACGGAGCACATGGTTGTCGATGAAGATCGACGCGTAGGAAGCATCGAGGTGGACGACGTCCGGCATATTGTCGGCGAGGTGCATCATCATCAGCTTCGGCGCGTATTGACCCTCGCCGGGGATCAGCTCGATCCGGACCTTGACGCCGTGCTCGGCTTCGAAGGCTTCCCGCAACTCGCGCTCGAGCGCCATGAAGGTGGTTTCGGTTGCCGGGCTGCCCCAGTTGGAGACCCGCAGGACGACCTCTGGATCGTCAGGCGTGCCGCGTCCGCACCCGCCGATCGCGAGCAGCAGGAGCGTCGTTGCGCGTGAAAGTGTTGAAGATAGAAAAGCAGAATGACCCATTTACCTGTCAGTTTAGCGAATTTCGACAGTTTTTGTTGGCGTTTCTTCGAGATTTGTTACCATGACGGCCTGGGTTTGTCCATGCGTGGGGGAGAGAGGTCCGATGTACGCTGCGCCAATTCTCGTCGTCCTGCTGGCAGGCGCCTTTGCGATGGCCGCCCAGCCAAGCGTTTCCGTTACCGCTGTTCGACAGTTACCCGCCCAACGGGGAAATCAGCACTACGTCACCCACCGGGCACCGTTGAAGCCCGATCCGTTGGTGAAGCTGCCGATCGGAGCCATCCACCCGCACGGTTGGCTGCGTCACCAACTTGAAGCGATGCGCCACGGGATGGTCGGCCACCTCCCCGAGATCAGCAAGTGGTGTAACCCCAAGACGAGTTCCTGGCTCACGCCCGACGGGAGCGGCGAGAATGGCTGGGAGGAGTTTCCGTACTGGTTCAAGGGGTATTGCGATCTGGGCTTCGTGCTTGAGGATCGTGCGCTGATCGCAAAGACGAAGCAGTGGGTGGACCGGATCCTGGCCAGTCAACGTTCCGACGGCTACTTCGGCCCGCAGGCCAATCGCGACAAGAACGACCTCTGGCCGAACATGATCGTCCTCAACGTGCTCCAGTCCTACTACGAGGCTACGAACGACGAGCGCGTGCTCGGTTTCCTCACGCGGTACTTCCATTGGCAGGGCACGATTCCCGACGAGCAGCTGCTTCCCGGAAGCTGGCAGAAGCTGCGTGGAGGGGACAACCTGGAGAGCATCCTTTGGCTCTACAACCGGACTGGCGACAAGACGCTGCTGGACGTGGCGCACAAGGTTCACCGCTCGACCGCGCGCTGGGACCAGGAAGTCGAGAGCTGGCACGGCGTCAACATCTGTCAGGGATATCGTGAGCCGGCGACCTACTGGGTGCTGTCGCATGACGAGAAGGATCTCGCTGCCAGCGAACGCAACTACCAGGAAGTCATGGGCAAGTACGGTCAGGTTCCCGGCGGGATGTTCGGTGCCGACGAGAATGCGCGCCAGGGCTACCACGGACCGCGCCAGGCCGCTGAAACCTGCTCCATGGTCGAGTTCATGCACAGCTTCCAACTGCTGATGCGCTTCACCGGCGATCCCGTCCACGCCGACCGTTGCGAGGACGTCGCGTTCAACTCGCTCCCCGCCGCTGCAATGCCGGACTACCGCGGGCTGCATTATCTGACCGCACCGAACATGGTGCAGCTCGATCGCGAAAACAAGGCGCCGGGCATCCAGAACGGCGGTTGCATGCTTGCTTTCAGTCCGCACCGCTACCGCTGTTGTCAACATAACGTTGCCATGGGCTGGCCTTACTTCGCCGAGCACCTCTGGCTGGCAACGCAGGACAACGGCCTCGCCGCCATGCTATACGCGCCATGCGAAGTAACCGCAAGGGTCGCCAACGGCAAGGAGATTCGACTCGTGCAACGGACCGACTATCCCTTCGGCGAGTCGGTTCACATCACGGTTGAAACCGATTCCGCGGTCTGGTTCCCGCTCTACCTGCGGGTCCCTGATTGGGCGCAGGGAGTTGTGGTCCGGTTCGCGAACGGGAACGAAACGCGTATCGAGCCGGGTGCGCGCTTCGTGCGCGTGGAGCGCGAATGGATCGGCGGGGAGCGTCTCACGGTCACATTCGGCACCAGAATCGAGTTGCGTCACTGGCCCACCAACAACAGCACCACCTCTGTGCGCCGCGGTCCGCTCTGGTACTCGTTGAAGATCGCGGAGCGTTGGGAACGCGCCGGCGGCACAGACGAGTGGCCGGCGTTTGAGGTCTTCCCGGATTCGCCGTGGAACTATGGCCTCGTGCTTACTGACGATCGTCCGCAAGATGCGTTCACCGTCAAACGACGCTCCGGCCCGCTCGCGCCACAGCCGTTCACGGTGGCCGGCGCACCGATCGAGATCCGCGCCAAAGCCAAGCGAATTCCGGAGTGGAAGCTGGACTTCTTCGGTCTGATAGACGAGGTACAGCCGGGACCGGCCCATACCACGGCGCCGATCGAGGACGTCACGCTGATCCCGATGGGGTGCGCCCGATTGCGCGTCTCTGCGTTTCCACGGGCCAGTGACGAACGAAGTGCCAAGCGCTGGCGCCCACCTCCGAAGCTGATGCACAAGGCGTCCTACTATTGCGACGACATCAAGGCGCTGAGCGACGGCAAGCTGCCGCAGAACTCCGGCGATCACGCGATCCCGCGCTTCACCTGGTGGCCGAAGCGCGGCTCGACCGAATGGGTAACCTACCAGTTCGAAGCGCCGCGTGAGGTGTCCTGGTGCGAGGTCTACTGGTTCGACGATACCGGCTTCGGACACTGTCGGGTACCGCAGCGCTGGATCCTCTACTACCACGATGACGGCGCGTGGTGGGAGGTGCCGGTAGCCGACACGTTCGGTGTGCAAGCGGACCAGTTCAACCGCGTGCAGTTCGAGCCCGTGAAGACGACGCAACTGAAGATCGAGGTGCAGCTCAAGGACCAGATGTCCGGTGGCATCCTGGAATGGCGCGTAGGGGGGGCCGAGGATGCGTAGCAGATCCTGTCGGCCACCGAATGCCGTAGCGTGTGGAAGCGCAGCCGACGCGCTGCCGGGAGCCCCACCCCATCTTGGGGTGGGGGACGGACTGAATTTGCCAGGACGCGCTCGGACCCGCCGGCGGCGCTCCGTACCGGCTGCCTTGTTGCTCCTCATTGCTCTGCTGATCCAGGGCTGCGATCGCTCGAACTCGTCCGGGTCAGGTACCAGGCCGCTGGTGGTCGGCTTTTCGCAGGTCGGGGCCGAGAGCGCCTGGCGCACCGCCGAGACGCAATCGATCAAGGAGGAGGCCGCGAAGCGCGGCGCGACGCTCAAATTCGCCGACGCGCAGCAGAAGCTCGCCAACCAGATCAAAGCAGTTCGTTCGTTCATTGTTCAGAACGTCGACGTGATCGTGATCGCGCCGGTCGTCGAGACCGGCTGGGAGGCGGTGCTGACGGAGGCCAAGGAGGCCGGGATTCCGGTCGTCCTGGTCGATCGCGGGATCGAGGTGCGCGACGACGCGCTGTTCGCGACGTTGATTGCGAGCGATTTCGTCGAGGAGGGCCGGATGGCGGCCGGTTGGCTCGCCGAACGGACGGCTGGCAAGGCGCGCATCGTCGAGCTTCAGGGCACGACCGGGTCCGCCCCTGCGATCGACCGCCAACGGGGTTTTGCCGAGGGGATCGCTAACCATCCGGGACTGAAGATCATCAAGACGCAGTCGGCGGACTTCACGCGGGCAAAGGGCAAGGAAGTGATGGAGGCCTTCCTCAAGGCCGCCGGGGATGAGATCGACGCCGTCTATGCCCACAATGACGACATGGCCATCGGTGCGATCCAAGCGATCGAGGAAGCCGGCTTGCGGCCCGGCGAGGATATCCTGCTGGTGTCCATCGATGCCGTCCGCGATGCTTTCGTGGCGATGGTCGCTGGCAAGCTCAATGCGACCGTCGAGTGTAACCCCTTGATGGGACCGATCCTCTTCGACACCATTGAGCAGATCCGGGCCGGCGCGGCCGTGCCCAAGTTCATCCAGAACCAGGATGAATTGTTCGACCAATCGGTGGCGGCGGAGCTGATCGATTCCCGAAAATACTGATCCCATCCTGGTCGCGTCCGGCCTGACCAAGCGCTTTCCCGCTGTCTTGGCGCTCGACAACGTCGACCTGACGTTGTGCCCCGGTCAGGTGATGGCACTTCTCGGACAAAATGGTGCGGGGAAATCCACCCTGATCAAACTGCTGACCGGTGTCTATCAGCCCGACGCGGGCGAGATGCGTCTTGCCGGTCATGCCTGGCGACCCTCATCCCCGGCAGCGGCCCAGGCCAACGGCCTCAGTACCGTCTACCAGGAGGTGAATCTTGTCCCGACGCTTTCGGTGGCAGAGAACCTCTTCCTCGGCCGACTGCCGCGGCGCTGGTTCGGCGTCGACTGGCGTCGCTTACGGCAGGAGGCGGCCGATCAACTCGCGGCACTGGGGCTATCGCTCGACATCAACCGTCCGCTCGGCGATTACCCGATCGCAATCCAGCAGATGGTGGCCATCGCCCGT
>JANQNU010000006.1 GCA_028279405.1 Phycisphaerae bacterium | reverse complement strand
GGCTCGTTGGGTGCAGTGTCAGGCTCGTTGGAGCGTTTGCTGCTGATATAGCAGCACGGCCGACTTCGCTTAGTCTTCCGCTCGAAACACCTGAGGCCGCGGAGTTCCGGGTGGCACTGGCATCGCCAAGGGGCGGTGCCCCCTAGTCCGCCAGTGTTCGGAACGTCCATGAGCGGAGGACCGCATGACGACGACTACCGACCCAATCACCGAGCTTCGTCCGTACTTACCGACTCCAAAAACGCAAGCGCAAGCGGTCGTGCAGCGGATTCTGTTGGAGTGGGCGGTCAACGAGCGGGATGTCGCGACCGCGGCGTGGTTGTCGGCGCTCGTAACGGAAGGAACGCTTGTTCACGCCTGGATCGGACCGCATTGTCGTTTTCACGCATGGGTCGAGTGCGGCGACACAATCCTCGACCTGACCGAACCGATGGGCGACCGCTGCTACCAAAGACCGTTTCGACACGAGCCAGTCCATGCTCGGCGTGCGTACTCGGTGCACGACCTCATCGAACTCCAAGCGGAGCTTGGCCATTGCGGGCCTTGGTGATCATATTGGCGCCACCGAAGCCAAACGCGCCTATTGTTCGCCATCTGTCTTATCAACCGTCTCTGCCCAATCACCTACTTCCGTAAGCAATTCGGGCACATCTGGATCATCCGTATTGCACGCCAGATCTTCGAGAATCTGTCGTGCTGTGGCACAATATGAATGTGATGCGTTGGGTTCCTCGTCTTCTATGACGCGGCCAAGATTGAATTGAATCCTGGCGAGAACCGTTTTCCATCGAGCACAACCCTGATCGCGGGAGCTGAGTCGTTCTGCAATAGACAGCCCCCTTTCGATCGCAGCGATTCCGCGCCAGCGATCTTGCGCCACAACCCTCATCATGCCCACTTTGAACCAAGCCAACGCAAGATTCGATTGCGATAGTTTGTGTCCCGCATCTTGTGCGACAATCTGCTTCCCGATCTCCACAGATCGCTCATAGCACGCCAGCGCACTACGCCAGTCGCGTTGGGTTAGCTTCACGTCACCTATGTACATCCAGCTCACACAAGTATCCGACTGTAGGACCAACCGGCCAACATCATTCGCTTGCAGCTCCTGCGCCATTTCCAGGTTACCTTCATACGCCGCCAAAGCCCCTTCTAGGTCGCCCTGCCTAAACCGGCAATTGCCGATTTTGTGCCAGCTGGCCGACAAATCACGTTGCAAATTAGTATCGTTCGGGTCAAGCGCAACGAGTCGCTCGGCAATCCTGCGGCATTGCTCATAGGCTACCAGCGCTCCTTCGATATCGCGCCTTGCAAATCGAACATTCCCAATCCTGTTTAGGTGGATCTCAACATCTCGCCGGAATTGGGTGTTTTCCGAATCCTCCGATACCAAATCGGTAGAAAGCTCCAAAGCACTTTCGTACGCAGTGAGCGCGAAGGCGTATGTTCCGCGCGCAAATCGCACGTCTCCGACACAATCCCATACAATCGCAAGATCACGTCGCGTCTTGGCATCATCTGGGGTCGCCTCGAATGCGTTGATTGCAGTATCGAGGGCGTTCTTGAAGTACACGTCGGCCTGGTCCACCGTTCCTCTCTCCAACTCCAACTCGCCAAGGAGGCAATTGGCGCCATAGTGCTTGGGCGATAGGGATAGAACGCGACCGAGCCAATGCCAAGCATCGTCCCACTCCGCGCGCAGGTATGCTATTACTCCCAGTTCGAGCGCGCGCTGCGCCAAAGTTTGCACAACAGGAGCTGCTTCATGTCGCTCATACTCTGCAGCAAGCAGTGCCTTGAGCTTGGTGAGGTCCCCGGACTCGCGCGCCTCAGCGATCGCTTCTTGGGCGGCCGCATCGCCAAGTAACGCCTCCTCGGCGCCACGATTCAATGCACTTGCTAACTCACTCTGTAATCGCTTGTTCTCGGCATTTCTTCCCGCGAGTTGGATGCGAAGCCGTTCGTTCTCGCGGATGTGCTTCTCGACAATCTCCTCCGAGAAGCCGTGATGAATGGTGACGGATGTCTCGCTGCGATCCTCGTGATACTCGGAAACGTCTGCAACTTGCCGCAAATCACCTGCGAGCCCGCCACCTCCGGTTTCCACGGCCAGAGCCGGTCGAGGACTAGGCCGCGGTGCTCGACCTGCACCTGGACCGACCATCTCTCGCTGCCTGGTGGGAACGAGCTTTGAGTATGCGAAAGCCAATCGCTTGCCGAACACGAGCGTCGGAGCCGGTGCGAAGCACAAGAGCAAGACCGCGGCCCCGCGGTGCTTTTCGTTAACGGCGGGGTAGGCGCAGAGCCCGACGATCGCCGTAAGCATCGCCGAGACCAACAGAAGAACATCCGAATCACCCGCATCGCTACTGTTGGTAATCAGGATGGCAACGATCAGGATCGCCGCAACGAGCGTTAAGCCGAATGCGGGGAACCGATGCTTCTTGAAGAGATGCTGTAGTGCGTCGAGTGGCTTCCACAACGACGCAATCCACCGCGAATCCAACGGCGACTTACCTTCCATGGCAAATCCTCGTGACCGCACCCTGATGTGCACTCCACCCCTTCCCCGGACGACCAGCGATCTCTGCCTCCGAGCACCCTTATTGTTACCGAACAGGCGCGGTGCGTCCAATCATTATCAGTATCGTGTGTAATCCGCAGGTCCCGAGCGCAAGATGGGGCATGTGGCAGGCAAAAGTTTCGCAGAGTGGGCCGGTAAGCCGAATCCTGTCCTCGGCTGGTAGCGAGATGACCGGCCCGCAAGGGGCCCCCGACAGATCATCCGCCATAACCAATCGAGTGGCGGCCATTCATCTGGGCCCGCCGTTGCCGACGGGCTCAAGCGCCCTACCCGCCGCTCGGACGCACCGGGCCGGTACGTCGCGGGCACGAAGCGACACCGTCACACAATAATGACGACGCCACGCCCGCGGCCACTCAAAGCCATACAGTCACCCGTACGACCCGGCCGTCGAGCCGATTCCGTCGCGAACGACGGTGCGGCAGCCCACGACCATGAGCGGTCTTCGCGGCATATTTGGGCTTGCTGGCGGTGGGGTTTGCCGTGCCGCGACGATCGCCCGTCGCGCGGTGCGCTCTTACCGCACCATTTCACCCTTACCTGTAAGACGGTCTCGAGGGCCGCCTCCATCGGCGGTGTATTTTCTGTGGCACTTTCCCTGAGGTCACCCTCGGTGGCCGTTAGCCACCACCGTGCCCTGTCCGGTTCGGACTTTCCTCGGTCCACGCCGTCGCCGACGCATACCGCGGCCGCCTGGCCCACTCTGCGAAGCCAATAGCGTAGACGCCCGGGACCCGTTTCGGGAGCCGATTTTCAAGAATCCCTGGAGAAATCGGAGGAAATGAGTCGGTTGGGCGAGTGGTTGGGACGGCCATCCAGCCTGCTCGGGCCGCGATCCTGAGGAGCACGCGCCCTACACTGGCGGACAAGGGGGCACCGCCCCTTTGCAATGCCAGTGCCACCCCGACCGCTCGCTCGCGCTCGCGGCTCGCCTCGGTCTCCGCCGAGTATGCTCTGGCGGGCGAGACGCCCGCCCCACCCTGTGTTCTTGGGATCGCTATTGCAGGGCCCGCGGAGTAGAAGCCTGCCCCGGGCACGGACGGCCACCAACAAAACGAGCCCGGAGCGCAAGCGACGGGATCAGGTCAACTCGCGCACCGTAATCCCCTCGCTCGCGCTCGGGGCTCGTTGCGGCGAGCAGATCTGACCGCGTGTTCGGCGGGCGAGACGCCCGCCCCACCCAATTTTGGGATCGGGACGGTTATTGCCTGGGGTTTTGTCAGTCACCCATCCCTGGAAGGGATGGGGCACCAAGGGCCACCCGAGAGGCGAGAATCGAGGGTTGATATGACTCCTTGTCCCGTCCATACTTAGAGAGTCCGGGGAGCGCGCCCGCTGCGCGACGATTGGCGGGTGGCCGTGAGGCGTTCACGGCCGATATCGGACCAGCGTACCCCGGCGCCATTGTTGGACCAGTCGGCATCACACAGCCGGTTCCAGGGAGTTTTCCATGCGGATTCGACGTCCCCTGCTGCTTACATCCGTCATTCTACCGCTCGTACTGCTGCAGCTTGACCTCAGCAGCTGCATCCCGGCGGCATTCAACCCGAATCCGCCGACGTCCGGGGGCGGCGGGCCGACGTTCAACCTGCCGCCGACCGTGGTGATCGGGGCGGATCTGGTTCGCGGAATCGCGCCGTTGACGGTGCAATTCACGTCGTCGGGCAGCAGCGATGACGGCCTGATCGTCTCGCGAACGTGGGACTTCGGGGATGGTCAGTCCAGTCCGGACATCTCGCCGCAACATACGTTTCAGAGTACCGGGGAGTTTCAGGTCACCCTGACGCTGACCGATGACAGCGGGACGTCGGCAAGCCGTTCAATCACGATTTCGGTGACGCGTTCGCCGGTGGCGGTAATCGAGGTCGATCGGACCGCGGCTGCAACCTCGCCGGCCATCTTCGCGTTCGACGCGTCGTCCTCGTTCGATCCGGACGGAGAGATCGACCAGTACCGCTGGGATTTTGGCGACGGGTCGCGTGAGTTCCTGCCGGTGGTCGCGCATACGTTCGTTCGCTCCGGGACGTTCCGGGTTCGGCTGACGGTCACGGACAACACCGGCGTAACGAACACGGTCGATCAGATCATCGAAGTGGGCATTCCACGACCGCGGATTTCGTTCCGTGTACCGCCGCGAACGGTTGAGAACATCGTCGTTTCGCCGGACTCGCCGTTGTGGATCGCGACGGAGACGACGGTTACGTCTGGCGTTTCGCGGATGGTCCGTGCGGGCCTCGACGGCGACGCGGACCCCTGCAACGCACAGTCGGTACTGTTCAACGCCCAGACCGGCGATGAGCTGGTTCGGTTGACGGGACATACGGACCAGATCAACACGAGTGCGATCTCGCCGGACGGCAACTTCGTGCTGACCGGCAGCAACGATCGGACGGTCCGTTTGTATGCGGCGAATACTGGCGAGCTGATCTACAGTGTTGGCGGCGTTTCGGCCGCGGTCACGAGTCTGGCGTTCTCGCCGGGCGGCGGATTGTTCGTGCAGGGCACGTTGGACGGACGCGTGCTGCTGCGCAACACGGGTACGGGCTCGATCCTTCGCGAGTTCGCCGGACACGGCGTGGCGGTAAATTCGGTCGCGTTCTCCCCGACCGGGGATCGCGTGGCATCGGCCAGCGAGGATCGCACGGCCCGCGTCTGGAACGCGAATTCGGGTGCGTTGGTCGCAGAGCTGGCAGGCCATACGTTTTCCGTGACGGCGGTCGCGTTCTCGCCGGACGGGTCGCGGGTGGCGACCGGCAGCGTCGATCAGACCGCACGAACCTGGAACGCGGCAAGCGGCACGCTGCTGCGAACATTCACCGGCGGCCACACCAACAGCGTGACGACGGTGGCCGTATCGCCTGACGGAACGCAACTGTTGACGGGCGGCGACGACCGACGGGTCGTGTTGTGGGACATGACGACCGGTGCCGAGATCACCAACTTCGCCGGCCATACGGGTCGCATCGCGTCGGGGTCTTTCTCGCCGACCGGGCTCGAGATCATCACCGGCAGTTTCGACGGCTCGGCCCGCGTCTGGGACGTGGCTACGGCTGAGCTGATGCGAACGTTGCGGCCCTGCTCGTCGACGGTGAGTGCGGTCCAGTTCTCGGCGGACGGCAGCACGATTCTGACCGGCGTCGCCGCGAAGAACGACATTCAACTCGATACGAACCCGGGCAACGGCAATGACCTCAACTCGCAGGTACCGGTCGCGCTCGATCTCTCCGACGTGCCGCCTGGGAACTATGCCCTGTGGGCCGAGGTCGACACCGACCGCACGGACCCGGTTCGGACCTATTCCGACGTGGTCGTCAACGTGACAGCGCCGTTCACGGCAAACATCGAGGCGTTCACGCCGACGATACCGCTGGTCAACGATCAGGCGACGATCGTGGTTGAGTCCGACCCGACGAAGCGGCAGATCTTCGATCTTGGGCCGCTGAGCGCGGGCGACCGGATCTTCCTCAGCCTGCTGACGACGCCGGGATATGACAAACGCTACAGTGACGACCTCTACAGTCTGATGATCCTTGACGAGAACGAGCAGGTCTTTGCCTGGTACCAGGACCGGGCCGTCTTGTTGACTGAGGATGCGCGGCTGATCGTCGGCCACAACAGCCAGCATTACTACGTCGTCTCCGATACCGGCGACAGCATCGACGTGCGGATTCAGCGCGGTGTCGGTACCGAGCAGCGGCTACAGCGGATCTTCCTCGATTTCCGCGGACGGTCCGGACTCCAGGTAGCGGACCTCGAGCCGTTCTCGGTTCCCGAGTTGCGTGCGGTAGACCTGAACATGGCGTGGGGCGATACCGAGACGACAATTGTTCGCAATCAGATCGTCCAGACCGTACGCGACCTGTTTGCCCCGTGGAATGTCGACATCACGAGTAGCGACGACGGAGCGCCGCCGCCGCCACCGTATATGACCGTCTACGTTGGTGGCAGCTCGCCCGACGTCGATATCTTCGGTGAGCCGCTGCTGTACGGAATTGCCGACTACATCGATCCGCGAAACGAAACGCTGACGGGCACGGGCTACGTCGGCGCCATCGACATTGCGACGGACAATCCGGCAGCCACTCCGATGGAGATGGGCATGCTGATCGGCTGTGTCACCGCGCACGAGATCGGCCACCTCGTTGGGCTGCGACATGTGGACAATGACAACGACATCATGAACGCCGGCTCGATCACGGGGATGCTCCCGTTCGCCAATTCGCCGTTGCGTGCGTTCGAGATTCCGCAGGGCGCGATCGGTATGCAGGACGCCGTCGAACTGTTCGACGAGATCTTCGGACGCCGATAGCTCCACGTAACGGTCAAGGCCCAGAGATTGCCGCGCCGCGCGCCCTGAACGGGAGCGCGGCTTTTTTTTTCAAGAGGTCGGCGCCGTTCGGCTGGGCGTGTTGGAGTCACGGGAATCGTGCGTTAGCATGCGCCCGATGGCTGATGACGGTACACATCCGGCCACGGTCGATCGGACCAAGGCCACCGCCCGGCGTGAGTTCGATCACTGGGCCCTTTCATATGACCGTTCGCGCCTCAACGAACTGGTCTTCTTTCCGAGCGTGCGCCGTTGCCAGGAAGAGATTCTGCGCTGGAAGCAGCAGCGTGGGACGGCCCCCTACCGCATGCTCGACGTTGGCTGTGCGACGGGTACGCTGCTTTCGTTGATGGCGCAAGACCCGGATGCCGAGCTGCTCGTCGGGTTGGATTACTCGCCGGTGATGGCCCAGCAGTTCGCCGACCGAATCGCGACGACGGCGTTCGGCGAGCGGCTGGCGGTGGTTCATGGCGATTCCGAGCGGTTGCCGTTCGCGGACGAGTCGTTCGATGTCCTGACCTGTTGCAACTCGTTTCACCACTACCCCAATCAGGCGGCGGCAGTGGACGGCTTCATGCGCGTCCTGCGCCCGGGCGGCCTGCTGATCCTGATCGACGGCTTCCGCGACAACGTGATTGGCTGGATCGTCTTCGACTTCGGCGTCGCATCGGTGGAGAAGGACGTTCACCACGCGAGTTGGACCGAGTTCAAGGGATTTTTCGAGGCGGCCGGCTTCGTCGAGATCCGTCAGCAGAAGATGAACGTGTTCGCCCCATTGCTCGTCAATGTCGCGCGCCGGCCTGTAGCCCAGCCAAGCGCGACTGTCGCGGCTGCGGGGTGACGGGATGTCGGCCCGTCGGTCGGCGCTCCTGATAGCCGTCATTGCCGCGGGGGCGTTTCTCGCACGGCTGCCCCAGCTGGATGCCCGACCGCTCCACGGTGACGAAGCCGTCCACGCCTGGAAGCTCGATGAGCTGCTGGAACAAGGCCGATTCGATTACGACCCTACCGAGTATCATGGCCCCACGCTGCACTACGCCACAGCCCCGGTTGCCTATCTGTGCGGTGCCACGCGCTTTGCCGACCAATCCAAGGTACTGCTGCGCGTCGTCCCGGTGGTTTTCGGGACGCTGACGATTCTCACGCTGATCCTGTTGATCGACGCTGTCGGCTCGGCGGCGGCGGTATGGGGAGCGTTGCTGTTGGCTGCGTCGCCATCGGTTGCGTTCTTCAGCCGATACTACATTCCCGAGGCGTTGCTGGGATGCTTCACACTGGCGACGATCGCGTGCTTCTGGCGCGCGTCGCGGTCCATGCATCTCGGCTGGTCGGTCGCGGCCGGCATCTTCGCCGGGCTTATGCACGCGACGAAGGAGACCTGCGTCCTGGCGTTCGGCGCAATGTTGCTTGCCGGCGTGATCACGCTTCGGGTACGGCCGCGCAATACCGGGCGCTTGAGCAGCGCGGCGCGGTTTTTCGCATTTTCGATCGCCGCCGGCGTTACTTCGCTAGCGGTGTTCTCCGACGGCTTTCGCGATTGGGACGACGTCCGCGAATCCGTGACGACTTTCAGGCATTACGTCGACCGGGCCGGCGATCCGCTCCACCAGCATCCCGCACACTATTACATGTCGCTGCTGGTCGGCTGGCGTGCCGCAAATGGCCCGCTCTGGACGGAGCTGCCCGCAATGGTCTTCGCAACGGTCGGCGTGGTCCTCTGCTGGCGCGGTCGTCGATCGTTCGAGCGCATCCGGCAAACGGATGCCCACCCTTCATCGGCGGCACCGAGCGCAGTCGAGCCAAATGATAACGTCACCGCGGCTACTGCCTTTTGTCGCTTCCTGGCGATCTATGTCGCGCTGCTGACCGTTGGCTACGCGCTGATTCCCTATAAGACGCCGTGGTCCCTGCTCTCGTTCTGGCAGGGCTGGCTGCTGCTGGCCGGTATCGGGATCGCGTGGCTGCACGATCGTATCCCGCCTGGCACACCACGTCTGACCGTCCTGACGCTGGCCCTCATCACGGTCGGCGTGCTGCTGTCACAGCAGTACCGCAGTACCGCAACCTGGTTCACACAGCGCGCCCGGTATGCGTTCGATACCTGCCCGTATGTCTATGCCCACCCGGGTCCTGCCGTTGAGGATCTCGCGCGGTACGTGACGGAGGTGTCGGATGCCAGCGCCCCCGCTCCGGTGGTGCATGTCTTCTCGCCGAACGCTTGGCCGATCCCCTGGTACCTTCGTCGCTTGCAGGTTGGCTATTGGGAAAAACCACCCGTTGCGAAAAATGCGGGAGAGACGTGGACCGCGAGCGCGCCGATCGTGATCGTCACCAGCGATTGCGTCCCGCTTCCGGGTTCGGAGTTCGCTCCGGGATACGTGGTTTCGCACTATGGTTTGCGCCGCGACGTTCACTGTCAGGTGTATGTCGAACGCGGGTATTGGGAACGCTTCGCGCGTCGCCAATCGTTCGCGGACGGAACGGATCCGAAATGAGCGAAGTATCGCGGCTTTCGACGGTTTCAGCCGGTAATATCCAGTGGCATTCCCACGAAGCGATGGCGTGTACCTGGGGCCTGACGATACCGAATGCGCCGCCGGCAACCGGTCGCGCGGTAGCGCGCTCGATCTTCGATGAGATCGACCGGCTCGAACGCGAGTTGAGTCGCTTCATCGAGCACAGCGACGTAGCCCGCGTCAACGCACTGTCCGTCGGTGCGTCAGCGCGCGTGGGGCTCGCGACAATCGAATGCCTGGAGCTTGCGAGCCGTTTGTCGGTCGAGACACACAGCACGTTCGATGTCACCCGCGGCGGTCGGCGTGCGATCCGTCCTGCCGTCGCTCCAGCCCGCGGACCCGGCGTTGTGCTCCCCGGCCTGGAGCACCTGTGGATCGACCGCAGCGAGCGGACACTCACCTGCCGCGTGGCAGGGATCACGATCGATCTCGGCGGCATCGGCAAGGGCTATGCGCTGGACCAGATGCTGCCCCTCCTGGACGATTGGGGAGTCACGAGCGCGTTGCTGCACGCCGGGGAGAGTACCGTGCGGGTGGTCGGCGATCCGCCGACGGGGGACGCGTGGCGGATCGGAATCCGCGATCCGCGCAATCCGTCCGGACCGCCACTGGAGATTCTTTCGATCCGCGACGCTGCGGTCGCCGGCTCGGGAATCGACGAGCACGGTCACCATATCGTCGACCCGCGTAGCGGGCAGGCGGTCACGGAGCCGCTCGGCGCCTGGGCGGTCGCCCCCTCCGCGGCGATCGCCGACGCGTTGTCGACCAGCTTCATGATCCTTTCGCGAGAGGCGCTCGGACGGTATTGTGTGCGCGATCGATCCGTCTGGGCCGCCCGTCTCGAACGTGCTTCCGACGGGCTGTCGTGGTTCGGCCGGGGAGACGATTCGTCGCGGACCGTGAGCCCCTATCGGAGATCCACCATGAACTTTGCCGAAGCGATGAGCCAGCTCGAAGCCGAGGGTACCGAGCAAAACCGCAAGGTCTATGCCCGACACGGCGTCGATACCGATATGTTCGGCGTCAGCTTCGCAGCGCTCAAATCGCTCACCAAGCAGATCAAGACGGACCAGCCGCTGGCGCAGGAACTATGGGAGAGCGGCAACCACGATGCACGTGTGCTTGCAACGATGATCGCCGACCCGCAAGCGACCGATCGTACGACGTTACAGTTGTGGGCCGCCGACCTGAACAACTATATCGTAGCGGATGCGTTCAGCGCATTCGTCGCCAAGACGACGCTGGCGCGCGAGCTGGCAGACGAATGGGCGGCGTCCGAGAGCGACCACATCGGCCAGACCGCGTGGAACCTGATCTCACACCTGGCGCGCGATACGGCCGTTCCGGACGACTACTTTCGCGACAAGGTGCGCACCGTCGAGACCGAAGTTCATCAGCGCAAGAACCGAACACGACACGCGATGTGCATGGCGCTCTGCGCCGTCGGCATCGACCGCGAGACCTTCCGCGAAGCGGCGATCGAGGCCGGCCAGCGGATCGGACGAGTGGACGTCGACCACGGCGAAACCGACTGCAAGACGCCCTACGCTCCCGACTACATCGAGAAAGCGGTCGCTCAGCGTGCTGCCCTCAGCGCGGCGCGTGACGAACGAAGAGCACAGGCGGCACCAGCCCCAACCGCACGCACGAAACGACCAGCCCGACGTGTCACAGCAAAGCCGGCTCGCAAGACAGCGAAGAAAAAGACGGCCGCCAAATCCAGTCGCAAGAAAACAACCCGTAAGAAAGCAACCAAAAAGAAATCCGCCGGAAAGAAGACGGTCAAGCGTAAGGCCGTGAAGCGGACGGCCAAGAAGACGACACGGAAGAAAGTAGCCAAGAAAAAGGTGAAGAAGGCCGCCAAACGGAAGACCGCGAAGAAGAAAGCGACGCGCAAGAAGGTCAAGAAGACAGCGAAACGAAAGACGGTCAAGCGCAAGACGGCCAATAAGAAGGTCGCGAAGCGGAAATCCGCCAAGCGCGCCGGGAAGGTCGCGAAGCGTTCGAAGGCAGGCAAATCGCGCCGGCGTTAGGGCGTGACCGTCACGGTGGAAGCGTCGCAGAGAGGCCAGCATGCTCGATCAGATCAGTCGCCGATCGCTCTTTCAATTCGAGGTGGACGTACCTTATCTCGCCACATGGCCGCAACTCGATGGGACGCTCAAGGGCTGGGACGAATCGCACCTGGCTCCTTACCTGATCGAGATCGACGACGAGCCATTCGCGGACGTCTATTGGGGCTGGAACGACGACGGATTCGTGGCGGCGTTCGAGATCTACCACGAGGGGTCGCTGCGCTGCGATCCGAAGCAGTGGTGGCGCGGCGACGGCGTGCGGCTCTGCATCGACACGCGCGATGCGCGCGACAATCGCCGCGGCACGCGATATTGTCACCTTTTCTATGCCCTACCCTCCGGCGGTGGGAAGAATGGGCGCCAGCCGATCGCCGGACTGCACAAGATGAGCCGTGCGAAGGAATCGCCGCCGATCGCCGACCTGAGCCAGATCGCCATCGGATGTAGCGTCGAGAAGGATCGTTACGTGCTCGAGGTCGGGATCCCGTTCCAGTGCCTCCACGGCTGGAACCCGGCCGAGCACCCGCGGATCGGACTTTTCTACAAAGTGCGCGATACGCGCTACGGGGATCAGCATTTCTCGGTGGACGAAGCGTTCGGCTGGAACGTCGACCCCAGCAGTTGGGCGGTCGGAGTGCTCAACCGGCCGTAACTTGGTCGTCCCGTTCAGGCGTCGTCGCGGTCGTCCCGTTTTCGACGGGCACGACGGGCAACCAGATCGAACGTGTTGGCCGGTAGCGGAGCGGACGGCGATACCGACGATTCCGTCGACGCACCGTCCGCAGGGGCATTGATCGTGTTCGCGATGCGCTGCCGCAGCAAGGACTCCTGCCCGGGCGGCGGGGCGTGAGCCGCCAACGCTCGATGAAGGTGTCGCGCCGTCTTGAAGCGCATGATGCGCCGTTTGTGCAGTGCACGCTCGACGACGTCCATCAGTTTCTCGGGGACGCCGCACTCCGCGAGCCGCTCGAGCGGAACCTCTGACTGTTCGTGGCAGCGACGCATGTCCTCGATCGTATCGGCCCGAAAGGGGGCGCAGCCGCTGAGCATCTCGAAGAGCATCACGCCCAGCGCATAGACGTCCGCCTGGAAGGAGACCGTGCCCTCGAACGCTTCCGGCGCCATGTACAGCGGGCTGCCGGCGATCCGCTTGTCCTCGTCGCGAAACGCGTGCGCCCCGGCCTCCCTTGCGAGACCGAAGTCGCAGACGTGACAGTTGCCGGCGCGATCGAACAGCACGTTCGCCGGCTTGACGTCGCGGTGAACGACCTGTCCTTCGTGCAGCGTTGCCACGCCGTCGGCCACGTTCAGCAGAATCAACGTCGCCAGCTCCATCGGTAGCGGTCCGAGTCGACGCAGCAGCTGGGCAAGCGAGAGGCCGTCGATGTGCTCCATCACGATAATCGAGACGGCATCGAGATCTTCGACGTGATAAATGGAGACGATATGCGGATGCTTGATGGCGGCGGCAGCGCGCACGCCTTCGACATCGTGCAGTGCGTCGCCCGCCTCGCCACGGCGCGCCAGGACCTTGACGGCCACCCGACGCTGGAGCGTCTCGTCGAACCCCTGATAGACAACGCCGCTGGAGCCGCTGCCCAGCGGCGCTCCGAGCCGAACGTTGCCGATACGCCGCGGGACCTCGAACGCAGTCGGGTCCGCGTCGGGGCAGACGGTCAACATTACCGTGACGGTTTCTTCCAGACTCATGGTTTCCGCTATTCTAGCCCGGATTCGTCGTCAGAATCCCGCACCGGCCACTTTTTCAACTTCCGACATCGCGACAAATCACGCCAAGCCGATAATCTCCGCCCCGCTCGAGTACGGGCCTGACGCGCTCGCGGCGGCGACGGTATGATCTGAACGCGTCCATGAGCATCGGTCGGTCAGCGACAATCGACCGTTTTACGAACTGATCGCGCCTTTGATGCAAACCCTCGCCACGATCCTGGTCGACCGACGCCGACTGCTGCTGGTCGGTGTCTGCGGCTTGACGTTGTTCGCGATCGGCGGCGCGGCCCAGCTCCAGTTCGATGACGAGCCGCGCGCCATTTTCCGCGGCGACGACCCATCGTTCGCGCTGCTGGAAGAAGTCTTCACGGATTTCGGGGCGGATGAGAACGACTGCATTCTCGTGGTGCAGGGGGATCTCTTCACGCCCGAGGGCGTTGCCGCATTTCGGGACGCCGTCGCGCGCCTGCGCGCTACCTTCCCCGACGCGGTCGTCCAGAGCCTGGCGGATGCGGTCGTGTTCGACGACGACGGCACCCCGCACGCTTTGCTGCCAACGGATACCGACGACCGGGCGGCGCTGGCCGCTGCTCGACAGGCCGCACTGAAGCACCCGCTGATCGCGGGGCAGCTCTTGTCGGACGACGCGAGCACGGCACTGATTCTGCTGCGCCTCGGCAGCGGCTCGTTCGAAATCCGCGAATTGTCTCCGATTGTCGCGCAAGCTCGCGCGATCGTGCGCAGTTGTCTGGTCGACTCCGGGCTGACCGTACAACTCACAGGGATCCCCGCCGTTCGGGTCGACATTTTTCAAACGATCGGTCGCGAGCAAAGCATCTTCCTACTGCTCGGCGGCTTGTTCGGCTTCACGGTATCGGCCTTGATCTATCGGCGTTGGGCAGCAGTGATCATCGTCGCGATCCCGCCGATGGTCGGCGTGCTCTGGACGCTGGGCACGCTGGGCTGGCTCGGCGCCAAACTCAACATCATCAACACTGTGTTGCCGACGCTGATCCTGGTCATCGGCTTCACCGACACCATGCACCTGATGTACGACCTGCGCCGGTCACGCCTGGCGGGCCGGCAGGTGCGCGAAGCGACCCAATTAGCATTGCGACACCTGATGCTCCCGTGCGCGATCACGTCGTTAACGACGGCGATCGGCTTCGCGTCACTCGCGACCGCGCGGGTAACACTGATCCGAGCATTCGGTCTGGAGTGCGCACTTGGATCGCTCTTCACTTTCCTCGCGGTGATTACCGTGTTCCCGTTGCTCGCAAACACGCCACTCGGTGCGCACGTCGAACCTCGCGCGGCGCGGAGCGTGCGTCGCAGCCGGTTTTTTGGGCACCTGGCAACGGCGACGACGCGATTCGCGGCGCCACTCTCGATCGGGGCCGTCGCGCTCAGCCTGTGGTTCGCCTACAAAGCGACGCAACTCGTTCCCGACAACAGTATCCACGAAGCACTACCCTCCGGGCGGGAGTCGAGTGTCGCGCTGCAGCACCTGGACGATGTATTCGACGGCATGCTGCTGGCGTACGTTCTGGTCGAATGGGAAGCGCCACTGGACGTGGAGTCGCGCGCCGTGCTCGAGGTACTGGAGCAGGCAACCGAGCTACTCGATCGCGAGCCCCTGGTCGCTCGGCCGGTGTCGGTGCTCAACCTGTTGGACACGATGCCCGCGGCTGTCGGCGATCGCTCGGCACGCGCCGCGCTGCTTCCGTTCGTCCCGGCCGATATCCGTGCGGCCTTGTATCGGTCCGATCGGCGTCGCGCCCTGATCACGGCGCACATCCGCGACTCGGGCACGCGAATCTTCGAGCCGGTAGTGGACCGCCTGGAGCGGAACCTGGCCGGGCTCGCGGCGCAGCATCCGGGTTTCCGCCTGCGGCTCACCGGGACGATGCACATCGCAGTTCGCAACGGGAACGGCATGATCGCAGATCTCGCACAGAGTCTGATGATTGCAGGGCTGGTCGTGTTCATCATCGTGACCGCCACGCTGCGCTCGGTTCCGCTGGGCCTCATCAGCATCATTCCGAACGCTTTTCCGTTGGTGGCGACGGCATCGCTACTCGTGCTGACCGATCATGCGCTGCAGGTCAGCAGCGTGATCGTGTTTACGATCTGCCTGGGTATCGCGGTCGACGATACCATCCACTTTCTCGTGCGCTACCAGCGCGAACGGGCGGACGGCAACGACCGCGTCGTCGCTGTCCGACACAGCCTGCAAGCCGTCGGGCCGGTGCTGGTGGCAACCACGACCGTGTTGATCGCGGGATTCGGAACGGTGCTGCTCACCGAGATGGAAGGGGTTTTTGTGTTTGCCGTCTGTTCGATGCTGGCACTCGCCACCGCTCTGGTCGGCGACCTGCTGTTCCTGCCCGCTCTGTTGGCCTGGCATCCACTGGGCAACCGACGATCAGGCACCTGACGGCCAGTGCCCTGCATGTCCTAACGCAGCCCGTCATCAGCCGACACTGCGACGAGCCGCTTGGCAGTACGAATCAGCAGCATGCCGTCCGCGATTGCCGGCGTGGCCATGCAAACCTCGTTCATTTTATTGTGCGCCAGCGGACGATACTCGGACCCGGTCGCGAGCACGAATACGTCGCCTTCTTCACTGGTCACGTAGAAGTGATCCCGGCAGCCGACCATCGATGCGGTGAAGCCGGTTCGACCGCTGCCGAGTCGCTGTTTGTACTTCGGCTTTCCGCTGCGCGCGTCGACGACGCCCAGCACGCCGTTATCGCGGCAGAGATAGAGCAGATCGTCGACGATCAGCGGGGTCTGCATGTAGACCCCCACACGCATCTTCAACCACGCGAGATGCGGGCCGGGCGCGTCGGCGGTGGGCGTGAGCTGGCCCTCTGCCCGCTCGTGAACGGCATAGACCGGAGCAGCAGACCCGTGCGCATTCGCGATGAACAGCAGATCGTGCGCGACAATCGGCCGCGGTACGGGGATGTCACCGCCACCCTTCATCCACCAGACGGGTGCGCCGGTTGCCAGCTTGTAGCCGCCGATGTGCTTGAATCCGTTGAGCACGAGCCGCTTCTCGCCGGCCGACTCGTAAAGCGTCGGCGTGGCCCAGGTCGGCACCTCGTCCCGCGCGGTCTTCCATAACTCCTTGCCGGTTGCAACGTCGTAGGCGGCGACGAACGAGTCCTTTTGCACGTCGCACTGGATGATGACCATGCCGTCCACGATGATCGGCGAACTCGCAAACCCCCACTGCGCCGGAGGTACCCGAAAGAACCCCGAGTCGAGCAAGCCGAAGTCCTTCGACCAAAGCCGCTTCCCGTCAACGTCGTAACAGTGCAGCCCCTCGGACCCGAAGAACGCCACGACGTGTGTGCCGTCTGTTGCGGGCGTGCTGTTGGCGTGACTTGCCTTTGGATGGCGTTTGACCATCGGAACCCCGGCGGCCGCTTCACGGTTCCACAGGATGCGGCCGGTGGCGCGGTCGAGACACAGCACTTGCCACCGGTGCGGCGTCTGGTCGTTGACCGGCACGATGTCGCCGTAGAGCCCGACCCGCAGTGACTCCTGTTCCGCGCCGTCGCGGACTGCCGTTGTCAAATAGATCCGATCACCCCAGGCGATCGGGCTCGACAGCCCCAATCCCGGGATCGCTGTCGACCAACGGACATTCTCGCCGGTCTCGACGTTCCAGTGCGTTGGCGGCGTGGGGCCATGCGTGTATCCGGCGCCGTTTGGTCCACGAAACGAAGGCCAATGCTCCGGTCCATCCGCAAACGAAACGGCAGCGGCAGCCAACGAGACGACAATGACCCGCGAGCAAACATTGGGGGTAGACATTCCGGCGCTCCGATCGGCACGATGTTCCTTGAAACCGCGCGCATGATAGCCGGATGAACCGGTAGGCCACCAGCAATCCGACAACTTGCGACGCGGGAGTCGCGCGACGAGCCGGGCGGCGCGGCCATGTCGATCGAGGCGAGTCGCCTATATCGAGTCGGCTACCGGGGCCTTGTCGACGAGGAATGCTTGGATGTGCTGCCGCAGGACGTCGAAACCGCTGGTTTTCTGCACGACCGCGGCAGCGCCGAGGTCCGTCAGCTCACGCACCAGCGAGTAGTCCGTTTTTCCCTGCTGCTCGTGGCCGGTGAAAATGATGACCGGGATGTCGCTCGTGGCCGGATGTTCGCTCAGGCGCCCGGTCACGTAGCTGCCTGTGATGCCGGGCATCCAGTAGTCAAGAATGATCAGATCGGGCCGCCGATTGATTGCCTGCCAGAGTCCCTGCATTCCATTGGACGCGGTATAGGTCTCGAAGCCGAGACGTCGGAGGCGGACGGCAAGCAGCCGCGTCAGATTCTCGTCATCGTCGATCAGCAACAATGCCGGCGCCGAACGCGGCTCGGGCACCTGCACCTTCGTCGGCGGCTGCGCCGGGACCGGTACGCTGGCGCAAACGAGCGGAAACAACTCGCCCCACGCGTCGACGCTCTTCTCCACATGCTGGGCACCGAGTTCCGTGATTCGGCGTTTGGTCTCGCCATCGGACGCACCCGTCAGGAAGATCACCGGGATCGGCCGGTCGGAGTACTCGCGGATCAGTCGCTCCGCGATCGCAAAGCCGTTGGTGTTCGGCATGTTGACGTCGAGAATCATCAAATGCGGCCGGAACGCCTGCAACTCGTCCAGCGCATTACAGGGATCGGTAAAACCCCGAACGCTGAGCCCGAGTGCTTCGAGACGCTTGTTGAGCACCCGCACGATCATGGGATCGTCATCGACGACCCAGACGGCTGGCGCTGCCCCGGGTTGCATCATTGCTCGCTCCGCTAGAGACCACCCACAATAGGGACACGATGTTGCACTAGACCTATCGGGTGATCGCGGCCCCCGCTGTGCTTGCATCGCGACGCGGCCAAACTGCCGATAATCGCGCGCCGGCCGGCGACCGAACCCCCACGTCGGAATTGTTCCATATGTCAGACCGTTCAGAACGCTCAATTCGGCACCCCGGCAGATACCGGTAGGCGGGTACCCGCACCGTCAGGGCGCTTCGGCCGACTGCAATGTCTCATAATGAGCGGCCTGCTCGGACTTGTCCCAGGCACGGTACAATCGGACGAGCCGCGTCAATGCCGCCTGGGTTCGCGGGTCTTTTGTGTCGAGCTGATCGGAAAACTGCTCATAGGCCGCCAATAGCTGCGGCTCCGCCTCTGCATAGCGTCCGAGTTCGTAAAGGCACTCGCCGTAGCGACCGGCAAACGCCGCCCGATACCAATGGCCGTCGGGAAGAATACGGTCGGCGGTGTCCACGACCATCCCGAACAAGACGGCTGCATCCTCGTTGCGCCCCATCTTCCCGAGCACATCCGCGAGATTGTTGGTCAGCGCGAGCGTCGTCGGATGATCGCCGCCGAGCGAACGCCGGGCGCAGTCCAGCGCCTTTCGATACAGCCCCTCGGCGTCTTCGAACTGCTCCATCCGTGTCAGCAACGAAGCGTAGTTGCTGAACGATGCACAAACGTGCGGATGTTCGTTTCCGAGTACCTCCGGCAGCCGTTCGATCAGCAGTCGGTAGAGCGATTCGGATTCCTTGAACCGATTGAGATCCTTGAGCGCTCCGGCGAGATTGTTAGCGGTCATCAGCGTCTGCGGGTGTTGCCCCCCCAGAACCTTCTGCTGCGTCGCGTACAGCTTCTGATGCAAGGCGCACGATTCATCGAGCCGACCGGCCGACTTCAGAAACGAAGCTAGGTTGTTGACGGCCTCGAACGTCGCCGGGTCATCGTCGCCAAACGTCTTCTGTCGACTGGCAAGCGCCTGACGGTACAACCGCTCGGCTTCCTCCAGCTTGTTCAGGGGCGCCAGGAATTCCGCGAGATGCACGCGGGCCGCCGCCAGGTGCGGGTCGTGCTCCGCAACGCGCGACTCCAGCGCTCGAACGACCGTGCGCAACTCGGCCTCGACACCGTTCGTCTGACCGATCTGTGCCCGCAGCCAGGCGACATACCCTCGCAGTCGAAGCCGGTCCACCACCGCCTCTGCACCGGCAGCGTCGGTCGGAACGTTGGCCAGGGCCTGCGTCGCGTGCTGGAGTGCCTTCTCCGGGACGCCGAGCGTCTCGAAGGTCCGCGCGATCGTCTCGTGGACGGCTGCCGCGACCTCCGGTTGGCCTTCAAGTGATTCCTCCAGGCGCAAGGCTGCATCCTCCAGCACCTCGCGTACGGTCAGCTCCGCACCCTGGTTGATAGCAGGGCTGGACGAGATCAACAGGCTTTGGAGAAACTCGGTGATGGCCGCAGCCTTATCCGCTTCGTGCTGGGCTTTCTCCGCCTCTTTTCGCGCACGAGACTCCGCGAGGCGCGCCAGGTCGGCCTGTTCACGCGCCCGCCGTTCGGCTTGCAGGGCGCGCTCATGATCGCGTACCGCCTGTTCCTGGGCACGCTGCGTCATCCGCAATGCGTCGGTCGTACGCCAATAGCCGACACCCGCCGCCCCCGCGACCAGCGCCAGGAGTACCATGAGACCGGTCGCTGCCTGCATCACCCGCCGACGGGCGCGTTCGCGACGGTGCTGCGCCTGCCGCTCGGCGCGCCGCTGGTCGAGCGCGCGTAGACGCTGGGAAAGCTGCTCGGCCGTTGGAAGTCGGGTCTTGGGATCGCCACCGACACAAGCTGCGATATCTTCCTGTAGCAACTCGTCCGGGACGTTCCGCTCCCATCCATAAGCAACCGGCTGCATGAGGTCGGCCAGTACGACCTGGTAAAGCAATACGCCTAGCGCGTAAATGTCCGTTCGACTTGTACTGGGCTGGCCGCTGAACAGCTCGGGAGCGACGTACATATGCCCGCCGGTGTAAGACGACGACGATGTCTTCAGCGTCGCGACGCTCTCGAAGGTCGAGATCGTCATATCGAACTCGCGGAGCTTGTCCTTCTTGACGAGTTCGCCGATGCCGAAGTCAGTGAGCCGGACTTGCACGCTCCCGTCGCGGCCCTCGTGGATCAGGACGTTTGCGGGCTTGAGGTCCTTGTGGATGATTCCGACCGAGTGCGCCGCCGCCAACGCATCGCCGACCTGTGCAATCAGCTCCAAACGCGTTTCGAGGGGGACGCGCGCCAACCCGCCGCGTGAGTCAGCCCACTCGGCGAGGTTTCCGCCGGCGGTGTACTCCATCTCCAAGTAGTACGGCGGCTCGAGCAGCCGGACTTCGTACAGCCGCGCGATGTCATCGCGGTCGCCGAGCACTTCCTTCATCAGGCGAAACAGCTTCATCTCGCGCTTCAGCGAGCGAAGCTCCTCGGCCTTGAAGCAGAACTTGAACGCGCGGACATAGCGCGTCTCCTTGTGGCGCGCGAGCCAGACTTCGCCGAAGCCGCCCTCGCCGAGTTGCCGTTCCAGCTCCCACGACTCCCGTCCCGGGACCGCGAGGCCCACCGCCGGCCGCCATCCGAGCGTTTCCTCTTCCCCCGGCTGCAGCGCGCGGCGTGCGTCCTCGGTATCGGGTGGCGGCCGCATCGGCGAGCCTTCGACACCTGCCTCGAAGATCTCCATCGGATCGTCGATCCCCTTCAAACGGTAGGGACCGTGCGCCAACCACTGCACGTCGCGCCCGCCGGGCGATTTGACCACCTGCTGGCGGACCGAATCGAACGCGTGCCGCGTGAGCAGGATCTGGCCGGCGCGCGCCAGGCCCATTACTCGCGCTGTGGTGTCGATCGCGAGCCCGAGCAGCTTGCGGTACTTGCGCATGCCACTGCTCTCGATGACACGGACGCTCTCTCCCATGTGGATCCCGATCCGGGCCGAGATCGCATCCGGGAGATCGAGTTGCTGCAAGCCGTTGACGAACTCCATGGCGCAGCGCAACGCATTCGAGGGAACGTCGAACGAGGCAAAAAAACTGTCGCCGGGATTCTCGTGCTCCTCGCCGCCAAACTGCGTCATGCAGTTGCGGAAGATCTCGTCGTGACGCGCAATGGCATCCGCGCCAGCGACGTCACCGATCCGACGCTTGAGATCGGTGGCGCCGACGATGTCCGTAAACAGGAATGCCTTCAGGACCGATTCGGAAGCCATCGCGACATCATACCACAGCGGCGGAATGCGACAGGGCACGCGCTGAGCACTCGGTCGGGTGGCACTGGTAGCTTGCTACCAGTGTTCAGATGGTGCTGAGCCGAAACCGCTACACTCACTATGACACCTGATCAAACGAACGTCCCAAACACTGGCGGACAAGCCGCCAGTGCCACCCATCAAGGCGAGCGTCCTGGTCTAGGCACACGCGGCGTAGACGCGGGCCGTGCAACCGGTGCCCCACCCCATACTGGGGTGGGGGACTGACTTCCACCGCGAGTGTCCCCCGCTCTACTGTTCGATCGACGGTGCCGCCTGATCGATCCGTTCGACGCGACCAGACCACCGCTCGGGGTATTCGCAGATCCACTCCGGCAAATCGGGTCGAAACTCCGCCGCCCGAATCCTGAAGGTCATCCGGGCGTCGTTTTCCGGCCAGCGCACGTCATATCGCCGCGGCGTGCACGGGCCGCCCTTCCCGACCGGTCGATAGTTCGAGAGCTTGGCGCGCATCAGAATGCGGCCGTCCTGGGCACGATCGATGATCTCCTTGGGGAAAAACCCGGACTTCGGATCGAGGACATACTCCCGCATCCGGGCGCCGCTCGACCCGCCGGCGGTCCAATAGACCAGAGAGTACCGGCCTCCGTCGCGCCGCAGCACCGGTCGGCCACCGACGCCGACGGTCGGTATCGGCCGCAGCAGCAGCGCTTCGAGCATCAGCTCGGGCGGAATCGGGATCGTCGACGGGGTGCCGTCGCTCGCTGCCCACGTCCCCCACCAGAGCGTTCGGATCTCGGGTTCGATCCAGATCCAGTAGCGCTCGTCGTTGGAGCCGAACTCGGCGACCGTACCAGTAAGCCCTTTGACGGAGAACCGGAGGCATTGCGGTGCACGGAAATTCAGCGTGGCGCCGCTATTCGGAAACGAACGTCGCTTGCCGCCCTCATCGCGGAATGTGACGCCAACGGTACCCCGATACTGTGTCGGCTGGCGCGCGAGGCGCATGAGATTGTCGTTCACGCGTGCGAGGGCCTCGCGCGTATCGGCCGGAGGCGTCGTATTGAATTCGCACCTGTTACATCCGCAGCCAAGGAGCAGGCCGCTGGAGACGATCAGGACCGGAACGACGACGCGCATGACGACACCTCGCTTCTGGCGGGGAGGACGGAAAGTGATCGCATCCTAGCGAACACGAGCGGATTTCACGAGTCGCGAAGGCGGTGATGGTCGGGTTTTGCGCTCGGTCTCACGCGGTCGCGTCGATTTAACCGATACCTTATTGTACCTGCAAGGATTGCGCTCGGCGCGCGGGGGGATTCGCGCTATGATGCGCGGCCGTGAGGTCGCGATGCCCAACGGGACGGAAATCGCCGGGTGCACCGGCTACGATCCCCTGAAACCCCCCTCGGCCCGGACCAACGCGTCGTCAGAATGAGGACCAACGGCCATGCTGCAACAGAACTTCAAGGATGTGGACCCGGTCGAAACGGCCGAGTGGATCGAATCGCTCGAGGCGGTCAGGGCCGTCGGCGGCCACGACCGGATCGAGTTTCTACTCCGCGAGATGCACCGCTGGGCGGATCATCACCGCGTCAGCGTTCCGTTCCGCGCCAATACGCCATACATCAACTCGATCGCGGTGGACGAGCAGCCGGAGTATCCCGGCGATCGGCAGATCGAACGCCGAATCAAGAGCTATGTGCGCTGGAACGCGATGGCGATGGTCGTCTGGGCCAACCGCAACTACGACGGCCTCGGCGGGCATATCTCGACTTTCGCATCTTCCGCGACACTCTACGAAGTCGGCTTCAACCACTTCTTCCGAGCAAAATCGGCCGACTACCCCGGAGACCAGCTCTATATTCAGGGGCACGGCTCGCCGGGCATCTATGCACGGGCCTATCTCGAAGGTCGAATCAACGACGAGCACCTGATCAACTTTCGGCGTGAACTCGCCGAGGGTGGCGGGTTATCTTCGTATCCCCACCCCTGGCTCATGCCGGAGTTCTGGGAGTATCCAACGGTTTCCATGGGGCTGGGACCGATCTCGTCGATCTACCAGGCACGGTTCAATCACTATCTGGTCGATCGAGGTCTGCTTGACGGAACCGGAAAGGTCTGGGCGTTCCTCGGCGACGGCGAGATGGACGAGCCCGAGAGTCTCGGCGCCATCACGCTCGCTGCCCGAGAGCAGCTCGACAATCTCGTCTGGGTCATCAACTGCAATCTCCAGCGGCTCGACGGCCCGGTCCGCGGTAACGGCAGCATCGTCCAGGAGCTCGAAGCCGCTTTCCGCGGCGCTGGTTGGAACGTCATCAAGGTTCTGTGGGGCAGCGACTGGGATCCGCTCTTCGAGGCTGATCCGGACGGGGCCTTGATCGAGGCGACGGAAGGGGTTGTCGACGGACAGTGGCAGCGCTACTCGGCCGAGTCCGGCGACTACATCCGCGAGCACTTCTTCAACCGCGACCCGCGTACCGCGAAGCTCGTCGAGGGGTACAGCGATGATCAACTCCAGCGATTGCGGCTCGGCGGGCATGATCCGGAGAAGGTCTTTGCCGCTTACGACGCCGCCATCCAACATCGCGGCCAGCCGACCGTCATCCTCAGCCGTACGATCAAGGGCTACGGGATGGGCGAGGCCGGTGAGGGTCGCAACATCACCCACCAGCAGAAGAAACTCAACGAGGAAGAACTCAAGGAATTCCGTGACCGCTTCGAGATCCCGGTGACGGACAAGCAGCTGCGCAAGGAAGTGCCCTTCTGTCGGTTCGACGAGGGCAGCATCGAATACGAGTACCTGCGTGAGCGCCGCCATGCCCTTGGTGGACCGCTGCCGAAGCGGACAGTTCGCGCCAAGCCGATCAAGATGCCCGAGGACAAGGCCTTTGCCGAGTTCTTCGAAGGTAGCGGCGATCGCGAAGCAGCGACGACGATGGCGATCATGCGCATGCTGGCACGGCTGCTGAAAGACCCGGAGCTGGGTAAGCTGATCGTGCCGATCGTTCCCGACGAAGCCCGAACGTTCGGCATGGAAGCGTTGTTCCGGTCATGCGGAATCTACGCGCACGCCGGTCAGCTGTACGAGCCGGTCGATGCCCACCTGCTCATGCGCTACGAGGAACGCAAGGACGGACAGATCCTGGAAGAGGGCATCACCGAAGCCGGATCGATGGCGTCCTTCACCGCCGCGGGGACCGCGTACGCCGCACATGGCCTCAATACGATCCCGTTCTTCATGTTCTATTCGATGTTCGGCTTCCAGCGGATCGGCGACAGTATCTGGGCTGCGGCCGACCTGCGGTGCAAGGGCTTCCTGGTAGGGGCGACAGCGGGGCGCACAACCCTGAACGGCGAGGGCCTTCAACATCAGGACGGCCACAGCCACCTACATGCCAGTACGGTCCCGAACTGCCTCGCGTATGACCCCGCGTTTGCCCACGAGCTCGCGGTCATCGTCCGCGAGGGCATTCGGCGAATGTACGTCGAGCAGGAGGACGTCTTCTACTACCTCACGGTGTACAACGAGACGTACCCGCAGCCGCCGATGCCGGAAGGCGTCGAGGAAGGCATCCTGCGCGGTTTCTACAAGTTCAAGGCGGCTGAAAAACCCGGCAAGCTGCCGCGAATCCACCTGTTCGGCAGTGGTCCGCTGATTCGCGAAGCGCTACGCGCACAGGAAATCCTGCGTGACCAGTTCAAGGTTGCCGCCGACGTCTGGAGCGTCACGAGCTACAACGAGCTTTATCGCGATGCCGCCGCTTGTGAGCGGTGGAACCGACTCCACCCGGACGAGAAGCCACGGGTCCCCTACTTCACCAAGATGCTGGCTGACGAACCGTGGCCGATCGCGACAACGTCGGACTACCTCGCGGTACTGGCCAAGCGTTTGTCGCTGTACGCCCCGGCCGGCATGCTGCCGCTCGGGACGGAGGGTTTTGGCCGGAGCGACACGCGCGAGGGACTGCGACGGCACTTCGAAGTCGACGCCGAGCACCTGACGGTGGCGGCGCTGACGGCGCTGGCAAACAACGGGCAGTTCGACGCGAAGCACGTACGGAAGGCGATCGAGACGCTGGGCATCGACGCCGACTACGACGATCCTGCCTACGCGTAGCACGGCTTTCGGTGACGGCGCCTGTTACAGCAGCCCGTATTTCTGGGCGCGGTAGCGGAACAGGTCGCGCGAGACGTTCAGGAGCTTGGCGGCCCGCACCTGATTGTGTCCGGTAAGTTCGAGCGCTTGCCGTAGCAGGTTCGCCTCGAGATCGTGGAGCCGCTGAAGATCGAACCCGCTTGGCGGCAGCGCGAACTGCTCGAACGGCGAGCGGGCTTCGGCCTGCTTGGCACCGAACGACAAGTCCTCCGCCTCGACGATGGCGTGGTCGGTCAGCAGCACGGCACGCTCGATCACGTTCCGCAGTTCACGGACATTTCCGGGCCAACGGTAAGTGTGTAATCGTGCGACGGCCTGCTCGCTGATGCCGGTGACTTCCTTCTTGAACTCGCGCGCATAGCGTTCGATGAAGTGCTGTGCGAGCAGTTCGATGTCCCCTCCGCGGTCCCGCAACGCCGGCAGATCGATCGTGACGACGTTAAGCCGGTAGTACAGGTCCTCGCGAAAGCGACCCTCTTCGATCGCCTTCTCGATATCCCGATTGGTGGCGGCGACGACCCGGACGTCGACGTTGATCTCGTGCGTGCCGCCGACGCGTCGGAAGCGGCGGTCTTCCAGGAACCGCAGGATCTTGGCCTGCAGGCTCGCCGGCATGTCGCCGATCTCGTCGAGGAAGACCGTGCCGCCGTCCGCGAGGGAGAAAAGCCCGTCCTTGCGCGCCTTCGCATCGGTGAACGCCCCACGCTCATGCCCGAACAGTTCGCTTTCGAGCAACGTCTCCGAGAGCGCCGTGCACGTAATGTTGACGAAAGGGTGCTCGGCCCGCGGCGACGCCTGGTGCACCGCACGTGCGATGAGGTCCTTGCCGGTCCCGGTTTCCCCACGGAGGAACACCGTCGACGCGCCGGAGATCCCGATCCGCTGCACCATTTCGAGCACGCGTCGCATGCTGGGGTGGGCGCCGATGACGTCGAACGTTCCAAGTTCGTCCTTGATCTGGCGTTGCAGCGCGTGGACCTCGCGCCGCAGCCGGGTACGTTCCAGCGCCTTGTCGACGATGTGCAACAGCTCTTCCACTTCGAACGGCTTCGGCAGATAGTCGTAGGCGCCGAGCTTGATGGCCTCCACCGCGTTCTCGATCGTGCCGAAGGCGGTCATCATGATCGCGACGCCATCGAACCCGTCGGCGTGCAGCTTACGGAGGATCTCGAGTCCCGTGGTATCGGGCAGCTTGTAGTCCAGGATCACCAGGTCGAAATGACTGGATTCGAGCGCCGCGTACGCCGCCGCACCGTCTTCGGCTTCAGTCACCTGATAGCTGCGACCTTCGAAGGTCTCGCGCAGCGACCAGCGAATCAGCGACTCATCCTCGACCAGCAGTACCTGAATGCTCACGCGGTGTTCTCCATGCCGTGCGCCCGCAGCGGCAGACGTACGGTTACGCTCGTACCCTTTCCGGGCCTGCTGTCGATCGTCACGTTGCCGTCGTGTGCCTCAACGATCCGGTGCACGACGGCCATGCCCAGCCCGGTCCCACGCGCTTTTGTGGTAAAGAACGGCTCGAAGACGCGCTGGATGGTGGTCGGGTCCATCCCACTTCCGCGATCACGAACGACCAGTTGAACGGCCGTCTCGGCGGGATGTACCTCGAGTTCGATCTGATCGCCGGGTCGCGACGCCTGAGCGGCATTCATCAGCAAGTTCATCAGGAGTTGTTCCAGTTGATTCTCGTCCGCGTCGATCCCCGGCAGGTTCTCGGTTCCCTTGCACGAGAAGGACATGGCGGCGAACGTCGCTTCCTGGCTGAGGAGTCGAACGGTCCGGTCGACGAGTAGACCGAGATCGCAGCGCTCGATCTGGGGCGGACGCGGCCTGGCAAACGCGAGCAGGTCCTTGAGCGTCCGATCGACGCGCCGCACCTGCCGCAACACTTCATCGAGGATCGGACCGTGACGGTCGTCGCCGGGCAGTCCCTTGCGAATCACCTGGATCGCGCCGCTGATGCCGGCCAGCGGGTTCTTGATCTCATGGGCAAGTGAGGCTGCCAGTTGCCCGAGCTCGGCCAGGTGTTCCGCACGCGACAGGCGCTCTTCGACGGCGCGATGCTCGAGTCGACGTATGCGTTCGGCGTAGCTATGTTTGTAGGCCTCGAGCATCACACAAGACTCGACGCTCAGCAATCGTTGGAGTGATTCGACGCACGCGGTGGCCTCGTCGGGCGCGATCTCGGAGATAACTCGGGTCAGTTCCTGGCGGATCACCTCCATACCCGCAAACATGTATTGCTGTGGAAGATCGACGCGGACGTGCATCTGACCTACCGCAATGCGTCGTGCGATCTGCTCGGGACCAAAGTCGGCCTTGCACATCTCGACCAGCCAGCGACGCAGTGCCACCTTCTGCGTTTGGATTTGCTGCTCACCGCCCGCAAAGGCCGCCCGCGCTCCCGGATTCCGAAGAATCTCCGCGTAAAACCGCTCGCAGACCTCGTCCAGGCGCGGTTCGAGGCGCCCCGCCAACGCGCGAACCCGCTCCAGGTCGACGTCGGTCAGGCCGATGTACGTTCGCATTTCTCGGACAAGCTCGATCACACGTCTATTGTAAGCCAGTTCCCGGCGCCCGGGGGTTCGTCGCGAACGCCCCGTAAGTATCAGACCAGATTGGACTTGGGACTGGGTATGCATCTCTTGTTCCATCGCTTCCGATCAGTGTCTTAGCAAGTCCTGTTCCAGGCTCATTTGCCGACAAGCCCCACCTTTGTCGGAAGTCAGGAATCAACGACTGCGCGATCTCCCCCAGGGTGCGTGTTTTGCCCCGCGCGCCCCCGATACAGCCCCCCGGCCCATCGGCCCACCCGCTCTCCGGCCGTCCACTGCCGCCCAGCGCCTGGCACAATGCTTGCTGGTGGATCTATCGACAGGTTCCCAGACGGGACCGGCACGGCACGTGCAACCGGAACAGGAGGTGTGTCATGCCAGTGACAACAAGCGAGTCGCGTGACCTGGGCCGCCTAACTGAGCGCGCCATGCGGAACTGGGAGCTAACCCGAGCACAACATGCCCCGGCCGGCCGATCGATCGAACCGGCGCTGCAGCCCTTCATCTGCATTTCCCGCAATGTGGGAGCGGGTGGACGCGCGGTTGCCCGGCGTCTGGGAGATCAGATCGGTTGGCCGGTCTTCGATCGTGACATCCTCAAGGTCATGGCGGGCGATGACGCCGTACAGCAGCAGTTGTACGAACACATCGACGAACGCGACCAGACCTGGATGGACAGCGTCCTGGAGTGGATCTTCGAGGGCAACGTCCAGCGAGACGACTATTTCAAAAAACTCTCAAAGACGGTCGTCACACTCGCCAAACAGGCGCCAGCCATCTTCGTGGGGCGCGGGATCGACTACATCCTGCCGCGCGAGTCCGGCTTGCGGGTCCGGATCATCGCTCCCATCGAAGACCGCGCGCGGTGGTACGCCGAGCAGAACGACGTCTCGCCGGCACAAGCCCGGCGCGCGGTGCACGACCTCGACGAGCAACGGAACGAGTTCTTGCGCAACCACTTCGGGCGCGACGCGAATGATCCGTTGCGGCACGACCTGGTCATCAACCGACATCGGATGGACCCGGAGTCGATCGCCGACGTCATTTTGACCGTCATGCAGCACAAAGGAATGTGGAAACCAGCGGACGCCGACCCGAAGATCGGCAGGTGATCGAATCGCCGTGGGATGTCGCGACGAATAACGCACTCCGAGCGTTCCCCCACCCCATGTTGGGGTGGGGATGACTGCCCGTTCGTCAGACCGAACACCTTCGGGATTACCTGGACTCGACCGCCCGGATTGAAGTGACCTCGTTCAGCGCGGCGAGTTCCAGCAGTCGGCGGGCGTCGGCCGAACCAATCACCAACGCGATCGTTCGGCTTTCCGCGGACTTCCGGAAACCGAGCGCTTCGAGCTTGCGGATCGTCTCCTCGTTCGCGTCGGTGAGTCGAATCATCACGTCGACGCGATGGCCGGTGATGGTGACGCCGTCGATCGTTGCGTCACCGCCAAAATCCGCCTTTCGCACGGCCTCGGCAACTTTCCGCAACACGTCACTGAGCTTTTCAGTCGGCGTCAAAGCACGATCGCGCGCGGACTCTGCCTTCGTTTCCGCGACGTCACTGCGCCGTTGCCCAGCCGCCAGCCTCGCCGGCGCCGGCGTTGCACGCGGTGCGAGCGCCCCGCGCTTCCGAGCCATCGGCGACGGTATCGGGGCAGCGGCCTGCACACTATTATTGAACAAGTGTTGACCACGACCGGCTCCGGCGCCAAAACCACCGGCACCGCCAAATACGCCCTCGTGACTCACGCCGTCGGGCATCTCGACGGGCACGCGGACTGTGACGGGTTTGCCGCCGCTGGTGACCGTCATTTCCTCTACCGCGACGAAGCTCGTGAACTGTGTGACCAGTTTGAACGTCAACCCGAGATTGACGACCGCGGATTGCAGGTCCTCGGGAAGCGTATCGTGCTGGACAGCGGCATAGTCGCGCGCCAGCAGGCTCTCGACTTTCTGACGGGCCCATAGTGTGGCGACTGACGGGTGCGCCGCCTCGCCGCTCGAGCGTACGCTCGATCGAGCCTCGATCGTGCGCTCGAAGGGGCCGGCACCGGTCTGGCCGCGGAGCGTGATCCTGCCGTTCGCGGGCTGGCGCAGCCGACCGTGAATCATGATCGGCTTCGCGGCAAACAGATCGGGCACGCGCTTCGGATAGATGTCCTCGACCGGCAAACCACCCCAATCGACGGCGATATCGGTCAGTACCGGCGACAGAATCCGCTCGTGAAAGCGCTGGGCTGCCGCATCTCCATCGCTTTGGAGCGTGACGTACTCGACCTCCCCGCGCCCGACGGACGCCATGCCGTCCAGCAGAAACCGATTGACGCTGTTCCCGATTCCGAAACTGAATACGCGCGTCGTGTCGGCATGACGTTTGACCGCGTCGATAATCGCCATGTCATTGCCGACGTAGCCGTCCGTCATGAAACAGACGATCCGCATCGCCGACACCGGCTCGTAGCGCGGAACGACCTGCGCGTCGCTGAACGCGAGCAAACGCCGACCGCCGACCGTCTGCCACTCGCCCGTCAGACGAAAAACGCTACCGCGCGGATCGGTACGCGTCGGCGGCAACGGCTTTTCGCTCCGAGCGCGAAGTGCGATTCCGTCCGCGACGTCGAAGCGATACTCCCAGCCGCCCGCGGTCGGGTTGTGCGCCTCCCCGACCTGATCGAACTCCACGTCGACGATTACCGAACGCCCGTCGGCCGGCAAGTCAGCCAGCGCCAGCAACGATAACGCCGATCGCGCTTCGCCCTTACGCTGCTTCAACGCGGCCTCGATCGCCTTCATCATCTCGGTTCCGCCACGCCCGCTGCGCGATGCGAGGAACGCCTGTGCCTCTTGTCGATTCGCCTCCGTATTCGGCCGCGGACGTTCCCATAGCACCCGCGTACTCCCCGCAAACGTGATCAGATTAAAAGTGTCCCCGGGCCGCATCGTATCGATTGCCTTGGCCATGACCGCTTTGGCCTTATTGATCGGAAACCCGCTCATCGAGCCCGACGTGTCGAGCACGAAAATCAGCTCGCGCGGAACGACTTGCTCCGCCTGCACCCGTTTCGGAGGTTGCAACGCCAGCATGAAATAGGTGCCGCGATCATCCGTGTGTACGACGTACGCGTCTTCGAGATCCTCGGAACCCAGACGATAGTGCAGTACGAAGTCGCGATTGGGGATCTCCTTCTCGTTGCGAAGCTGAACGCGCGTGGCGCCGGGACAGCGCGTGCTCGTCACGCTGATGTCGTGGAGCGTGCTTTCCAGATCGATCGGTCGCCTTTCCGCCGAGCCGCCGTCGATCGTTACCGCGAGGCTGATATCGTGACCGGCGCGTTTGCCCGGCGGCACCACGGGCGGCGATATGCGGCTGCCGTCCGGCACCTGCGGCGTGTCGCGGCCGGTTGTCATCGGTGCCGGTGCGCTCCCGCCGCCCGGGATGTACCGCGGACCGACGACCATCGGAAAGACCCACTCGAACCGCCCGTCCTCATACGAGAGTGTTTCGACGTAGTGGATCTCGATCTCTACCTGCACGCCGGGTTCTATATTGGCGACCGACTGCGTGAAGATGTTGGGCCGTTGCTGATCGAGCAGACTCGCGACGTGCCCGGCAGCCTTGGCCTGCTCGTAGATCTCGCGCGCCGCGGAGCGCTCCTTGATATCGCCCACGATGCGCCGGTCACCGACGTTCATGATCATCGCATCGACCGCGGCCCCCGCCGGCAGCGGAAACGCGTAAATCGCCTCGATCTTGGAATCCGAGGGGTTCGCGAAAATCTGCTTGACCCGCACCCGCCCGATCATGCCGGCAACATTGGCCTCGACGTCGGTGTGCAGCAACGGACAGAACCCGCGGTCCTCACTACCCACGATCCGCAGGCAACCGGTTGTCGGTTCTTGTGGCGCCGTGTCTGCCCAGACCGTCGCTCCTGCACCAAACAGTGCCAGGGCGGCTACCGCAGGGATCAATCGCCTGCCCGGCGGCGGATAGGCTCGCGAATGCACGGGAATCAGCCACATGATCGGCTCCTTTTCTTGTGAGACTCTTGCGTTTCCGTCGTCGCCGTCGCAGAACGAGGCGGGCGACGCGGGGCGCGATAACACGCCATGTATCGTCGGTCCATTCCCTTGTAACGCTCACGGCCCGGCCAGGTTTCAGGAAAGCGCGGATCGTCGGCGGGAGCGGGCCAACGACGGGTCGTGCCCCATACCTTCCAGGGAGGGAATTGAAGGGACTGCTTGTTCCGTCCCAACCCCAGGACGGGGAGTGGGCCACCGGCGCCGGTGCCTCGTCTGGAGGCGCGGTGCTGGCCAAGGGGCGCCGGTTGCGAGCCCGGAGCGCAAGCGACGGGATCTGGTCAGCTCACGCACCTTGGTCCCCTCGCTTGCGCTCGGGGCTCGTTGTAATGGACGGGTTTCTGGGACCGCTCGCTTGCGCTCGCGGCTCGTAGTCGACTACCATGGGACGTCAGTGCGAGCCCGGAGCGCAAGCGACGGGGCAGTCCCCCACCCCAAGATGGGGTGGGGCACCTGGCTGCTTCATCGAGGGAGCTTGCTCCCCCCCGTTCGACAGGCTGCCACCTGCTGCCCTACTATTCCCGGATGGAGCTACCGGTAGTGGTCATCGTCGGACGTCCGAACGTCGGCAAGAGTTCGCTGCTCAACACGCTGACGGGCGAGCGGATCAGCATCGTCGATCCGCGGGCGGGGATTACGCGCGATCGCGTCTCGGCGGTGACCGAGATCGATGACCGCTACTTCGAACTGATCGACACCGGCGGCATTGGCATGGTCGACGACGACCAGCTTGACGCTCACGTGCACGAGCAGATCGACTTCGCGATCCGCCGGGCGCGACTGGTCCTGTTCGTGGTTGATGTCCAGCAGGGGCTGGTGCCGCTCGACGACGAGGTCGCGCAACGCTTGCGCCGCATTGAGACGCCGGTGATCCCGGTCGCGAACAAGGCGGATGTGCCCGCCCATGAGCCGCAGGCGGCCGAGTTCGAGCGTCTGGGCTTCGGCGAGCCGCTGTGCGTTTCCGCGGCCCACGGGTTCGGCTGCGACGCGCTGCTCGAGCGCATCGCGGAGCACCTGCCCGATACGAGCACCGAGCCGGCAATCCCGGTGATGAAAGTCGCGATCGTCGGCAAGCGCAACGCCGGCAAGAGCACGCTGGTCAATGCCCTGGCCCGTGACAACCGGATGATCGTCAGCGAAGTGCCGGGCACGACGCGCGACGCGGTCGACGTCACGTTCGAGAAAGACGGTCGACAGTTCATCGCGATCGATACCGCCGGTGTCCGGCGCAAGAAGAGCATGAACGACATCGACTTCTACTCGTACACCCGTGCCGTGCGTTCGATCGAGCGCGCCGACGTCGTGCTACATCTGATCGACTCGACGGTGGCAATCAGCGAAGTGGACCTGAAACTGGCGGGCGCGGTGCTCGAACGGGAACGGCCGCTGGCGCTGGTCATCAACAAGTGGGACCTGGCCAAGGACCGGGCAGCGTCGCAGGACTACGGCGACTATCTCTCGCAAGTCATGCCGATGGTCTCGTACGCGCCGATCGTCTTCGTCACCGCCAAGGACAATCGCAACGTCGATACCGCAATCGACGTCGCGCTCGGCCTTCATCGGCAGGCGCACACGCGCGTCCCCACATCGCAGCTCAACAACGCGCTGCAGTCGATCCTGGAACTGCGCGGACCGTCCGCCAAGCGCGGCACCAAGCAGGTCAAGATCTACTACGCCACACAGGTCGCGACCGGTCCGCCGACGATCGTGTTCTCGTGCAATACTCCGACCGCGGTCACGACGAACTATCGTCGGTTCATGGAGAATCGGCTGCGCGAGATCCTGCCGTTCGCCGAAGTGCCGATGCGGTTGTTGTTCCGCTCGCATCGCAGATCGGACGGCAACGGTCGGTAATCACGACGCTGCGTGCTACGGGGGCCGCAACGTTGCGGTCTAGGGAGGTGACCCATGCGGTACAAAACGCTCGCCCGGATTCTGCTCAAGTTGCTGGGGGTCTACCTAATTGCTCTCGCAATCCCCCATTTCGTGTCGGGAACGGTTGATCTCGTCCTAAGAGTCATCCAAGGATGGAACCCAACCGCGCAGCCATCACTCGTGGCGATCCCGATCTGGTATCTCATCCAATCGCAGGCTACGTTCGTCCTGCAGCTTTTCATCGGCCTGTACTTCGTGTTCGGCGGCAAATGGGTCGTCAATCGGCTGATTCCGTCGAACCGTCCCTATTGCCACGAATGCGGCTACGAACTTACCGGGACAGGCCAGACCGGCACCTGCCCCGAGTGTGGAACCGCGTATTCCTTTCTAAGGGTGGGACAATAGGGGGCGCGCATATCGGGCGACAATGCACGTCCGAAATCGACGCCGACCGATTCCTTTCCGATTTGCGGACGCGTTGGCTAGAATGGCCGCAAGTCCATTGTTCTGTTGGTACTCACTGGAGGGCGAGCCAAGATGACCCATCGACTGAGCTTCACGATCATTCCCTGCGCGCTGCTGGCAGCCGTCGCAAGCGCACCCGCCGGCGACACGCCGTTGACTTCCGAGCTGGTAGCGTCCGGCTTCAGTCAGCCGATCGCGATCGGGCATGTGCCTGGCGACAACGACCGTCTGTTCATCGCCGAGCGCGCCGGACGCATCCGGATCATCTCGGACGGAAGCATCCTGCCGACGCCGTTCCTGGACATCACGGCATTGGTCAACACCGGTTGGCTCGAATGGGGCCTGCTCGGGCTCACCTTCGACCCCGACTACGCCAACAATGGCTACCTCTACGTGCACTATAGCCGACGACCAGACGCCGACTGTGTAATCGCCCGGTACACCGTGTCACAGGACGATCCGAACGTCATCGATCCGGATAGCGGCATGACGATCCTGATCGTGGACCAGCCAAACACGAACCACCGCGGCGGCTGGCTCGGCTTCGGGCCCGACGGCTACCTCTACGTCCCCTTCGGCGACGGCGGCGGCCAAGGCGATCCCAACGGTCGCGCTCAGAATCTCAACCTCCTGCAAGGTAGCATCCTGCGAATCGACGTCCACACGGATGACTTTCCGCTCGAACCCGATCGCAACTATGGAATCCCCGCCGACAACCCGTTCGCTGACGGCGGCGGGCTTCCCGAGATCTGGTGCTACGGCTTGCGGAATCCGTGGCGCTGCTCATTCGACCGCGCTACTGGCGACTTCTGGATCGCTGACGTCGGACAAAACGCGCGGGAGGAAATCAACGTCCAGCCGTCGACCTCCATGGGCGGCGAAAACTACGGCTGGCGCTGCACCGAAGGAACGACCTGCACCGGACTCAGCGGCTGCATCTGCAACGGCCCGACGCTCACCGCGCCAATCTACGAGTACGATCGCACCGTCGGCGTCTCAATCACCGGCGGGTACGTCTACCGCGGCTGCGCCATCCCGGACCTGCAGGGGACCTACTTCTTCGCGGAGTACCAACTCAGCAAACTCTTCTCGCTGCGTTACGAAAAAGGCGTGGTCTCCGACGTCCAGGACCGGACGCTGGAACTGGAGGGAATCCTGGTGCGCAACGTCGCCTCGTTCGGCGAAGACGCCCAGGGCGAGTTGTACATGTGCGACTACAACGGCGGTGAGGTCTTCAAGATCGTGCCCGACGGTGTGCCGGCGGCCTCCTGCGCCCTGCCCGGCGACATGAACTGCGACGGCACCGTCAGCGTCGGCGACATCAACCCGTTCGTGCTCGCCCTGACCGACTCCGACGGCTACCGCAAGATGTTCCCCGATTGTGACGCACTCAACGGCGATTGCAGCAACGACGGCGCGATCACCGTCGGCGACATCAACTGCTTCGTCGCACTCGTCACCGGCGGATAACACCATCAGCGGGCGAGACGCCCGCCCCACCGCGGTCTCGATAGACGATCTTGTCGGGGCAGGCGCGCGGGACGCCAGTGCTGGGAGCTTGCCTTCCATCGGGTGTGATTGTGAATCGTGCGGTTCTGACCCGAGGAACCTCTAGCACACTGGTAGCACGCTACCAGTGCCACCCACACGCTCGCTAGCGCTGGCGCGGTGCCCCACCCTTCGAGGGTGGGGGACGCCTTTCGCCGAGCAGATCAGTGTTCGTGCGACTTCTTCGCAAGCGACGGGTCAATGACGAGCCAGCGCGATCAGCCCTCGGGGCGGCGCGAGAGGAATCCGACGCTCGACGTGAAGCAGCGCTGCCGGAACTCATCAGACCAGACGAGATCCCGCTCGTCCTCCTGCTGCAGGTCGGTCAGGTTGGCGGCGCAGCGCTCACACCCCGCCTGCTCGGCATGGAAATCAACGTAAGCGCCCATCTCCTCTTCGAGGACGCCGAGCAGGTACTTCCCCAGCGTTGAACGCTTCAGACACGAAATCCCCTCCTCCTGCCAGATCGTGCCAGCGGTACTGTCACGCGCCAGGTCAGCCTCGGTCCATTCCGGCGCGTGCGAATCAGCCAGCGTCGACTTGCGCCATTGCTCTACGACGCGAAACTTGATGCCCGCAACGGCAGTTTCGGTCAGGCCCAAGTCCTCGGCGACCTCCTTGTTCCGCAATCCCATCACTACCAGCATCTCGACCACGATCAGGTCCTGAAAACGCCCCTGTGTTCGACAATGCTCGACCCAACGGCGCAACGTCTCGACCAGCGCGTGTCGCTGCGCATCGACTTGCTCCGCCGCAGCGAGACGAACGCTCGGCGAATCCCGATCGAGCCAGGCAGCCGGCGCCTCGTCCAACTCCAGTGAATCGAGCCCCTGCCGCCGACCGCGGTCGCGCTTCCGGAAATGGTCGCTGAGCTTGTTGCGCAGGATAGCAAACAGGTAGGTCTCGAGCGATCGACGCTTGTCGTAGTTCGCCAGGCTTCGCAACAGACCGATGAAGGTCTCCTGCACAATGTCCTCGCACTCGCTCGGGTCGGACAGTCGGCGGCGCGCGAACGCCACCAGTCGACCCTGGAAGCGCACGATGATCTCTTCCCAAGCGGACTCGCTTCCAGCCCGAACCTGTTCGATCAAGAAAACTTCGGCGTCTTGCGACTCGCCCATGTGAAATGCCGGCTTCCGGGTGGTGCGACGATCAGCGCACGGAATCGATGTTACGACCAAACCCTATTATGGTCGATTAGCCGCGCGAGAGCACCTCGACCCGACAGAATCTGACGACGCCGAATCGCCATTCGCTCCAGGCGGCACGTCCGGTCATCCGCCCCGGGCACTCGAATCGGACAGCGGATCACCATCGGCGACATCCCCACGCGTCCGCGTCGAGGATCTCCCGTGTCGGCTCACGCCTTTCAGGATGACATAGGCGCCAACCAGCGCCAGACCGGTGAACAGCATGGTCTGCCCCGGCAATGACGTGTCCGCACGGTGTCGCACATGACCGCGCTGCACGGATGTCTGGCGCATCGCGACGGAAACGACCTGCCCATCCTCCCCGCCGCGCGATTCGGACGCGGCGCGCACGGTGTCGCACGCCGCCACAACACATGGAATCGCCGGGCCCCCGCCCGCGGTCATCAAAATGAGCTGTGCGTTCGTATGTTGGGACTGCGGATGGCCTTCGATCACGGTCGAGTGCGGCCCGGCAACAAGCACCAGAATGATGGGTATCGGAAACAACGGCATGACAGCTCCCCGCTCAAACAACAATCGTCCGACGCCGACGGCGCGGGTTGGGCCAGAGTAACAACACGGCAGCCACAAACAGCATGATGCCCATGAATACGATTGTTGCGACATCGTCGTCTTTCAACCGCGGCCGCTCTCCATCGCCGAACAGCGCTGCGAGTTTCGGCGTCGTTTCACTGAGCAGCAGAATCAGCGTCGCTCCCAGGATGAGCGCCGTCGACGCGCACCCGCGTAGAAAATGCCCCACCGTTGCATTTCGACGGGAAAGCAGCAGGAACAGCCCACCCAGCGCGAGCGGCGCCATGATCGCGATTCGCGGCACTTCGACACTGAGTTTCTTATGGCCATGGTCGTGCACCTCAACGCGCGTCGCCCCGACGCGTACACGGTTGTCGAGGTTCACCATGTCCATCCGCGTCGTGTACAACGCCGCCCACGCGAGACCGAACAGCAGCAACAGCTTGCCAAGAAAGGACAGACCCGCGTTCGCGGTGCGACCCACGAACGACGGGGCTTCGTACATCTCCTCGTGCCGGGTCTGCGCCCGCGGCGGCGACGGCCCGTCAGGTGCGGGCGGAATCGCCGGAACTGCTTCCGGGGCGAGGGCCTTTCCAGCCGGCAACGTCTCGTCCAGGTCTGGCCCATCCGACGGCGATGGGGACGCGGGAGCGTCGTCATCGCGCAACGGATCGCCACCACCGGGCGGTACATAGGGATAGCTTTCGAGAACTGCCGGAAGCGGCCAAAGTCCTGCGGCGGCCTGAATCAGTAGCGTCATCGTGGCCGTGAGCGCCGCTGCTGCGAAGACCAGTTCGTCCGCGTCAGCGATCGCGGCAGCGAACATGCCGATGACCGCCGGCATGAACGCATCCCAACCGCTGATCTCGCCACGCCGACCGCTTTCGATGCGACGCGTCCAGTTGCACAAGAGCAACGCTGCGAGTGGCGCGAAGTAAACCGCCGGCAAGTCGTTTCCGTGCGCTCCACTCGCCGGCGCCAACCCGAGCAGCATGCACAACGCGGCAACGCTGGCGTAAGCTAGCCGATCGAATATCGAGCGCTCCTCGCCGGGCAGTGGCCGCAGGAAGACGAAGTACGTCACGAGGGTCCCGACCGTGCCACCCACGAGGAAGAACAAATACGTAAAGACGTGCTCCGGCATTTGGCGATTGCCGGTTGCGGCTCCCATCGCGATCGAGACGGCGACCAGCACCGCAAGAATGACGAATAGATGGCCCCAACGGAATCCCCGACCGCGCTTGGCGGATGCCGCGCGGGGCTTCCGCGGCTTGGCCGGTCGCGGAATGCCCATTTTGCCCGAGAGCTTGGCCCGTTTCTTGGCCAGCTTCTGCTCGAGTCGATCCATCTTCTTTTGCATCTTCGGCGGCAGCGGGACCGGGTCTTCGTCAGCCCGACGGACGTCCAACGGCGGTGGCGGCGGAACGCGCGGCGGCGTCGTCAGCGTGCGCCCGTCAGCCTCCTCGGTCCGCGGCACATCGTGAAACGATTTCGGGTCGAACGTCCGCATGCTCTCGTTGACCGTTTCCGATGCCTTGATGATGTCGACCATTTCGTTCACGTCCTGGAAACGGTCGTTGGGGTCCTTCGCGAGCGCCTTGGCGATGACGCTAGCGAACGGCTCGGGCAGTCCCGATACGTCCGGCCGCTCGCTCAGGTGTCGCATGAGGATCTCACCCATGCTGGAGCCGGTGAACGGGAGTTGGCCCGTCAGCATCTCATAAAGGATCACGCCGAGCGCGTAGATGTCGATTGCACGCGTGTAACTGCCGGAGCCGATCTCCGGGGCCATGTAGTGCACCGTTCCGACGCTGACCGTGTTTCCGCTGTGCTGGCTGACGGAGATGTGCTTGCTAAGACCGTAGTCGCCAATCTTGACGTAGCCGTCATCATAGAAGATGTTGCCCGGCTTCAAGTCCCGATGCACGATGCCCCGTTCGTGCAGATACGAAAGACCGTCCGCGATGCCGCACAGGAAGAACGCGGCCTTCTGCGCCCCCATGCGCTCCTCGGCAGTCATGATATCGCGCAACGAAGGCCCGGTGATGTACTCCATGATCACCCACGGTTCGTTGTTCGGGTCGCGCTTGACGTCGTAGACGGTAACGAGGTGCGGGCTCTTGAGGTTCATCACGTGCGAGATGCCGCGCAGCTCCACCTCCGGGTTTTCCCGGAGGTACTTCAGCGCAAGCTGCTTGCCCGAATCGCTGACCGCGTAGTAGACCTCGCCGAATCCGCCGCGCCCGACGGCGCGTTGGATCGTGACGCCTTCCAGCGGTCGATCGCCATGTCGATACGTATATGCCACGTTCCTGCTCCACCCGGTCGTTCGCGAGCCGCGGCCCGCGTGATCACTTCGTATTCAAACTTGCCTCAACTCAACCGTCTCGGGAAGCACTACAGCAGGTAGCGCTTCAGCGTTATGCGCAGGTCGCCGAAATCGGCCGACCGATTCTCGTCCAATGGTCGCGCGTCGCCGAGGTGTCCGCGCCGGCCCGCCGGCGCTTCGCGACCGAGAAGCTTGCCGTCGCGATGGAACACCACAACCTGGTTCTGGGCGCTGGGCGCCCGCAGATGACAACTGGGCTGCGGTCCCACCAGGCACGTATCTCGAAACAGCACGACGTCACTCACATCGTGCGCCAGGCGGCACCGATGCGACAGGCGCAACACTGCCGATCCGCTGCGCGCCGCCGGTCGGCTGAAAGTCAGTTTGGCATTGCGCGAAAAGGTGATCCGGTCGCCGTCGCGCAGCAAGTGCCGCGTCACGCGCTGTCGGTTGACCCAGGTCGGCGCATGCGCGTGCAGAAAATAGTCGTCGCCTTCTCGCAAGATGTCGGCATGGTGCGGCTGCAGATCACTCGGAATCGCGACGTCGACCGACTCCGCGGCACTGCCGCTACGGCCGATCCGCACGAGCCCCGACATCAACAGGATGCTGCTCGAACCGCCGTCGACCATCAGGTGCCACGGGGCCGATCCGACGGGCCGACGCATCACCGGCGCCGCGGCGGGAGACGGGATCGTCGCCGGTCCGCGGGTCAGCGCCTCAGCCTGTGATGCGGGGTTGGTCATCGCGATCAAACCGATCGGCGACATCAACAGCCGCTCCTGTTCGTTCAGGATGTTGCGCAGCGCGTCGAGCGTTTCGTCGACCCACGCAGCTTCCCCGGTCACCGACCGCAACTGCACCAGCGTTTGCCGCAGGCCCGGCCAGTCGCCCGAACTGAGCTGCCGCCCTGCGCCCACGCACATCTGCACGATCCGCTCCAGATGACCCAGTTCGGGCAGGAACGGCACCAAAGGCGTGACCGACGCCTGGCGTGCCACCAACCGATCGAGCTGGCCGTTGCGCAGATCATCCTGCAGTGCATCATGGAGCCGACGAGCAACGCGCGCCGCGAGCTGATCGCTCGCTGTCGTGCGTCCGTATCGCGAAACCACTTCCTGCCAGACCCGCGCCGCGCTCGCCAGATCCCCGTTATCCAACGCCTGACCGGCCTGCTCCAGCAGCTCGGCGCTGCGGCGCATCCGGATGTCGAGTTCGTTCTGCAAGGACTCGCGCTGCTCGGGGTCGGGTACCCGCGGAATCTCATGGCGTCCGGACTCCAGCCGACCTTCGTTCAGCTTCCGCGCCGCGCGGTCATACGCCTCGCGCGAGGCCGCGCGGTCCTGATGTCGACTGACCAGTTCGCGTTGGACGCGCTGCCGCAGTGCCTTCGACTCCGGGTCCGCGAACCCCAGTGCGGCCAGTTGGTCGAGCCGATCAAGCGCGCGAGCGTAGTTGCCGCCTTCGGCCTCCAGCCGAGCGTGGGCCAGCAACGGTCGTCGAAGCTGTTGCGCGAGCTGTTCCCCACGGGGATTGGCCCGGACGTCCGGCCGCATCGCGGCCTCCAACGCGTCGTCGACACGTCCCGCCGCCAGCGCTTTTTCAGCCGCCCGGATTCGCGTATGCAGATAGTTGCGACCAAACATCAATCATCCTCAGTGCTCGAGATGGGCAATTCACGGAAAGGGAACCCATCGATCGGACGCTTCACAAGGGTATTCTGCCCGCAATCGGGCATATTTGCGTCAAAGCCAAGCTGAGGAAAGGATACCGGCACGGACGAGCGCCGCGACGCGCGCGAAGAAAGGCACGACTAGGCCAAATAGATCGTTATTCGTTATCGGACAGATACTTACGCAACCACCGCCGGTCATCGATGACTTCGGGTTGATCTCCGAGCAGGTCGCGCCCGAGCAGCCAGATCCGTAGGAATCGCGCCGCCGACGAGCGTTCATCAGGGTCCTGGATGTTGGCAGGGAAGTAGAGCGTGACCGGCTTGATTCCGGCGTCCGTATGGACCCTGATGTGTCGAACGGCAGCGTCCGGGACAGGCTTTCCCAGCACTTCCGGTAGCTCAAGGAAGCGGGTCCGCCCAAGCGCGTTCTCCAGCGCCGCCATCTGCAATCCGGTAACTTCGAGCATTCTGGTGTATTCGGTCGTGCCTCTGACCCAACGCACAGACACTGCCTCTTCGCGGGGGAAGCTTAATACGTAGTTTCCGAGCCGGGCGCCTTCCACCTCCCATACCAGCCGCGTAAACACCACCGGCGTCGTAGGCTCTGGCCAGTCGTCGGCTTGCTTGCAGCCCAAACCAGTCATCACGGCAAACGCCGCTGCCACCCACCGACATAGTCCTTTTTGCATGCTCATCGTCGTGCTCCCCTGCCTGCCGATGCCCCAGTCCGAGATTCAGCCCCCGCGTGCTGGACCGAGCAATCGCGCAAAAGTTGTCCGGCGGCGGGACGATCTCATAAGTCTATTCGTGAAAAGGTGTTAACGCAAGAAGTGGGATTCTGATTCGTTGTGGCCGGAATAGTGCTTTTCGGCTGTGAATATGGAAAACTTAAGAAGTGTGGGAAAACCGCCGAACTTGATATCGGCGTTAATGGTTTCCTACCTGGTAATGGGAAGGAAGCGAGGTTGCCTATGTTTGCGTTCCTACTCAACATGTTCATGCCTGAAGTCTGGCGCATCATGAATGGGATGGTCGACTTTGTGATTCTCGGGGTGGAGGGCTGACGATGCCCGCCAGCGAGTTCACCCCCCGGGAACGCAAGATCGGCGCGTGTGTGGCAGCCGGCGCCTGGATATGGAACGTGGCGCTGGTGACAGCGATCGCCGCCTGGATCCTCGGCGAGCCGTTGCCGCACTGATTCCACTTCTCACACTCAGCGCTCTTCAGCGGCTCGACAGCGTCCCTGTCGGGCCGCTTTTGTTATGTTGCCTGAATCTAACAAGTGCCTGGCCCCCGCCTGGCCCCGCTGATGAACGAGCGGTACTGACGACTACTTGAGTCCCTGCTGGACCTGCAACTCCAGGATTGTCTGCGTGACCACCTTGACCGATGCGGCCGGAAGGTTCAACTCGAACCGAATCGCGTTCGGCTCCAGATAGCCGTTGAGCGCCACGAGTGCCGTTGGTCGTTCAGAGAACTGCCAGGCCGGCATCGCCTGCATCGGCGAAAACATCTGCGCGAATCCCAGGGTCATCCCGAGGAAGTTTCCGGTATCCACCAGCACACAGAACTGCGGGTTCGGCGAGAGCCCATCCAACACCGCTCGAACCGGCGCCTGCGCCCCCATGCGATCGTCGGCCTGCAGCAAGCGAAGCAACTGGTCGCGCGCCAGTTGCTGCGGTCCCATGGCATACGCAACTGCTTCGTCGCGCTGCCCAATGATGAAAGCGGCATCCTCGCCGTAAATCCGTTTGAACATCTCCAGCAGATGCGGCTCGAGTCCGCCAAAATCAAACCGATACTCGTCACACTGCATGCCGGCCAAGGTGACGACCTCATGCTTCACGCTCGTCGCCGATCCCGTCAGATAAGCGTTCATCAACTCCGGACTCAACTCGTGCATCTTGCTCATGGCCTTGCGCACCGCGGTCGGCTTGTCCGTCAGGTAGCTCCCGACGACACACATGCCGCCTGTCGCCGGCTTTTTGGGGGCGATGATCATCGCGGTGATGCCGTGGATGTCGCGCTGTATCTCGGCATTGAGCGTTTTGACGCGTTCGAATACTTCGGTCGACAACTTGTCCTGCACTGCGGTTTGCATCATCGCATTCGAAAACAGCACTTGCAGGTTCTTGCCGCCTTCGGGAAGCCGCCAGTCGACGCCGAACGCCGCCGCACAATCCGTCGCGGGTAGCGAATCGAGCGGTACGCCCTTCACCGGCTTGACCGCCTTGAGGTAATCCACCACGCGACCGTCGACAAACTCAGCCCGCGCCCGCGCCGTGACGCGATCTTTGTCGACATCGATCGCGAGTGAAACGCCGTCCAACTCGCGAATGACGACCGCGAGCCCCTCGAACAGCACGTTCCAGAATTCGACGCCGGCTTCGATCTGGCCGCCGTACTGCATCGCACCGGCGCGCATCGACATTTGCGCCAGCATCATCACGTTGTCCAGGTACGGCTTCCAGTTCTCCGCACTCGCGATCAAGAACAGGTCCGCGTCGGCACCGTCGGCCAGTCGCGCGAGCGGCTTGCTCAGGGGACGGTCGGAAACGAGCGACGACCGAATGAACTCCTCGTCCTCGGAAATCACCAGCATCCGCCCCGAAACTGCGGCACGACAGGTAATGCCGCGTTGCTGAACCGTCATCACCTGGCCCGGTTTCCCGGACCGCTTCTCAACAAAAGCGCCGCCGTTGCGCAGGCAACAGATGACGCCCTCCCCGGAATGCGGGTGCACCACGACCACCATCGGACCCGCCAGGTCCAGCTCTTCGATCCCCGAAAGTCCGAAGCGCTCGAGCACGGACTGCGGGTCGATTCGCACATCGTCTGCACCTGCGGCACGACCGTAGGTCGAAATCTTCGCTGCCAGCTGCTCGATGGAGGGAATCACCAGCACCAACGACGGATTATCGGGCACGAGCGATAACGCGCGTTTGATGCCGTCGGCACCGCGGGCCGTGCCGAGCATGCCGGACACAAGCAATACGAACATCCATGCGCCGCGGTTTCGAATCATCGGTCCATACCTCAGTTACGCCGCTCGCTACCGGTCGTCAGGGACCGGCATTCGCCCTCTAGGATTATCAACACGATTCCGGTCCCGTGTCGATTTCAGGTTGTCGGAAGGTGTAACCGGAATCATACCGAGCGCCAATTGCCACATGAATCCGACGGCTTAGGATGGATTCGAGCGCCTGGCGATTTTGTCCGCTTGCGCTCGACGACAACAACGTCATGGGCCGTTTTCGGCGTCATTGTCGACGGCCGCTTCCATTGGGAGATCGCCAATTGGTACCCGTCGGGCGGCAGATACCGGACTCGATCGTCCAAGGGAACATCGACGCGCTTGCGCGGCAACTGCGCGACGCGTCGCTCGATGCGCTGCTGTTGTTCGACCCCGCCAACATGCTCGCGTTCACCGGTACACCCCATGCCGCGTGGGACCGATTGACTTGTGCCGCTGTCACGCACGACGGCCAGGTACTACTTGTGTGTCCGGCCTTCGAACGGCCATCGGTTCTCGGCGCTGAACGACACGCGCGCATCGTCACCTGCCAGGAAACGGACGACCCGTACCAGGTCTTCGCGGACGCGCTGCGCGAACTGGCGCCGGGGCTGCAACGACTCGGCTGCGACGGACGCATCTGGCTGGACGCGTTCGAGCGGTTTCGAGCGGCAATGCCCGGCGTGACATTTGAAAACGCGGAGTCCGTTGTTCGCACTGTGCGAATTCAGAAATCGGCCGACGAACTGAACCGACTCCGCGCCGCGCAACAGGCTGGTCAGCAACTCTTCTTCGCAATCCGCGATCTGCTCGAACCCGGTGTCCGCGAAATCGATGTGCATCGCGCGCTCGTCGAGCAGTTCGCACCACGCGGACTGACCGTGAACCCGATGATCCAGTCCGGCCCGAATGGCGCCGTCCCCCACAACCCCACCGGCGAACGCGTCTTGCAAGACGGCGACCTCGTCGTCGTCGACAGCGTGGTCAACGTCGACGGCTATTTCAGCGATATCACGCGGACTTTCGCGCTGGGTGCGCCGTCTGAGACAGCCCAGCGGGTCTACGGCATCGTCCGCGCGGCGCAAGCAGCTGCCATCGAGGCGGCGCGACCTGGCGCGACTTGCCGCGAACTCGACCACATCGCACGGCGGATCATCACCGACGCCGGCTATGGTCCACACTTCCTTCACCGACTCGGACACGGCATCGGCATCGAATGCCACGAACCGCCCTATCTCAACGCCGGCAACGACGAGCCGCTCGTCAGCGGCGCCTGCGTCACCATCGAACCGGGAATCTACCTTCCCGCCCAGTTCGGCGTGCGCATCGAAGACGTCGTCATCATCACCGAAACTGGTTGCGAGGTGCTCCGGAGCGATCTGGCAACCGACGTGTCGGACGCGCTCGCCGACCAATAGTCCAGCCATCATCAGTCCGGAACGAGACCGGAGCGCGCGACGATGGCGCATGAGGACCGCGATCGACGGGCGTTCTGGACACGGATGGTAGATGTTTTGGTGCCCCAGGGTTCTGCCCTGGGGGACACCTTGATTTGCTGCGCGAAACACGTCCCCACCCTAGAAGGGTGGGGCGCCACACTAGTCGGACAGCACCTTCGTGCGCCTTCTTGGCAAGTGACGGGGTTTATTGTCCCACGCCCACAGATCCCCTCGCTGGCGCTCGGGGCTCGTTCGGGTGGGCCGGTTCGCATGGGACAGTTGGGCGCCAATGCGAGCCGCGAGCGCTAGCGAGCGGCCAATGGCGGGCGAGACGCCTGCCCACCCTTGTACTGACGGGCGGGTGCCACGCCGACGCGCAGCGCTCGACGTGCCTGAGCAAATCACCCCCAACGCATGCCGAACGCTACGCGTCAGCATGACACCGGGCACCCGGCCAAGATTGCGCACTCGGTGAAGCAGTCCGGCACCAATACCAGTCCGGCATCCGATCCAATCGGCATGCTCTGAAAACCTCGTGCCGCTTTTTTCAGGAGTTCAAGCGATGACCGTTCTTGTCCACTGGGTGGGCGAGGGAATTTCTCGGCTGTTTCGATCCCAAGTCCTCACGCTGGGGCTCGTCGCGTTGACGGCCGCTGCGACCACCGCAACAACATACACTGTCGACACGCTGGTGGACGAGAACGACGGAATCGGAACCGGCGGCGTCTCCTTGCGCGACGCGATCAATGCCGCCAACGGCAACGCCGGCGCCGACACGATCAACTTCTCCGTCACCGGCACCATCACGCTCACCAACCGATTGCCGAACATCACCGAGAGTCTTTCGATTATCGGTCCCGGTATCGACGATCTCACCATCGACGGCGTCGACACCTACCGGGCGTTCGTCATCATGGGCGGCGCGACCGACGTCATCTTCCAGGACTTCTCGATTGAGAATTGTCGCGCCAAAGGCGGGAACGGCGCCAACGCGCTGAGCGGCGGGGGTCGTGGCGGCGGTGGCGCCGGAATGGGCGCTGCGGTATTCATGAATGATGGCACCCTACGCTGCGAGGATGTCCGCTTCGACGGGAACGACGTAATCGGCGGTGACGCCGGTATTAGTTTTGGAGCCGGCGTCGGTGGCGGCGGCGGCGGCGGCGGTGTCGGATCCGACGCCGTCAATTCCACGACGACCGCAGGCACGGATGGCGGCGACGGCGGATTCCTGGGCGGCGCTGCCGGCACCGGAGGAGACCCGGGAACTGCCGGCGGCGCTGGCGCCGGAGGCGGGGGCGGGAACGGCTCTCCCTCCTCCGGCGCCAATGGGGCCAGCGGCGGCTTCGGAGGAGGAGGAGCAGGCGGAGGCGAGGGAGCCGGAACCGGAGCCACAGCAGGAGATGGCGGCGACGGAGGCTACGGCGGCGGCGGAGGCGGCTTCGGATCCGGGGACTTTAGCGGCTTCAGCGGCGACGGCGGAACGTTTGGCGGTGATGGTTCCAATTCCAATAACGCCGGCGGAGGCGGAGCCGGGCTCGGCGGCGCCATCTTCGCGCGCAACGGCACGCTCACGCTCTTCAACTGCACCTTCACCAAGAACACCGCCACGGGAGGAACCGGCGGAAACGACGGACAAGGAAAAGGCGGCGCTATCTTCCTCCATCCGGATGCCACCGGCTACGCACAGGAAATCACCTGGGGCGCCGACACC
>JANQNU010000004.1 GCA_028279405.1 Phycisphaerae bacterium | reverse complement strand
GGGGAGCAAGCTCCCTTTGCGAGGCCTGTGTCTACGCCACAGGCCCCGGCGCGAGCCAGACACCAAACGCAACGAGCCGCGAGCGCGAGCGAGCGGTTGGAGCGCGAAACGTTGTCGGCTTGCGTTGGCCCCTTTTGTGGTTCGCGGTTCCCCTGGGTATGATCCAACGCGCGCGGACGTGGCGGAATTGGCAGACGCGCAGGATTTAGGATCCTGTACCGAAAGGTGTGCGGGTTCGAGCCCCGCCGTCCGCATCCGGCGCGCCGCGGACCGCAGCGATCCCGTGGCACGCCGGGCACCCTACCAGGGGCCCTCCGGATAGACCAGGAACCGGACCCACGGGGCCTGGAGCTTGGCTCGAAAGAGCAGCACCGCCAGCGCCAGCAGCGTAACGACTTTCACGGCGAGGTAGATTGGAATGATCCGCCAGACGCTCAGGCGCAGCAGGCGTCGCGCGCCGATCAACAGGAAGGTGTCGAGCCAGATCAGATTGAGCACGAGCAGGGTGGCGACGAGACTGATATTGAACCACGCCTCCACCGGGTGCCATGCCCAGAGCAGATCGCCGGTTACGATGTATTGAAAGAAGAAGTCGGGATCGAAGTACAGTGCGCTGCTGGAACCGCCGAACCGACCCCCGAACAAGTATGCGACTGCATGGTTGGCCGCCGCCGCGGCGCTGGCCGCGATCAACAGCAGGGCGCCCGACAACGCCGGACTGGCACATGCGTACGCCTGGAGTCGGCCGACCGATAGCGGCGAGACACCAGTCCGGCGCCAGGTGTTGCGCAACAGCGAAAGACCGCCGATCATCGTTGCCGGTGGAACCGCCGTGAGAATCAACAAGCTGAGCCAATCGCGGAGTTCGATCAGAGACCAGTTGAGGGCATGCAGGAGGAGAGGGAACAGGAGGCCGGCGAGCATCAGCATCAGTGCCTGCGTGGCCAGGCGTTTCAGCCGCGGTTCGATCGGAACCGAGTCGAGCCGTTTACCACGCCAGAAGGTCCACGGGTTGAGCGCAACGGCCCATGTTTGCACCGCGACGCGGAAGCCGGGGCGGCTCGTGTACTCGTAGTCGATGCGTCGACGGGGATCGGCGCTGGCGAACAACTCGGTCCAGTCCAGCGTCAGGAAACAGTGCGGGCACAGGTGCTCGTCAACCTCATCCAGGGACGTGCTGCATCGCGGGCAGATGATACTCAGTAGTGCCTGCCATCGAAACGCGAAACCGCACTCCGGGCAAACGGGTTTGCGCAACGAGCGTAGATTGTAGCGGCAGCGCGGACACGGCAGGTCATGCGCAAACGACCAGTCCGCGCCGAGGCCGGCTGGGAGCCCCGCAGCGCGCGAATTGCCGGTGAGGCCGGAGGCCTCGATGTGCGTATGCGGCAGTTCCACGATCGTTGGCCCTGATGTGCGGCAATCTACCGACGCGACCCAAAAAAAAAATAGCCAGTCGGCGATTCGTCGCCTATACTGAGCGCACCAGTAGTTTACCGATCTTTGACGCGGCGCACATTCAACGTTAGCCAGAATTTCGGGAGCACGCCCAATGCCTGAGGCGGAACGGAACGGCCATCAGTCGGTGCCGAGTGCGCGAATGTACTCGTATGAGTCGGCGAGCGATCCGGGACTGGCCTGCATCGGCGGAACTGCAGCGTACGATCTCCTGCAGGCGGGGGCATTGGTGGCGAAGCGCGTCGGATCGATCCGAACGCCGTTCGGGCATTCGCAGCCGATTTTCCTGTGTAACTCGCGCTTCGGCGATTTCTACTTCCTCTCCCGACACGGTGAAACCGGTTACGACCTTGCGCCCAGCTTTGTGAACTATCGGGCCAACATTTACGCGCTCAAGGATCTCGGCGTTCGGGCGGTCGTTTCGTGGAGCGAAACGCGCGCGATCAGCCACAACTTCAAGATCGGGCAGTACGTCCTCGTGGATGACGTCCTGGACCAGACCCACGCGCGGGCGCATACGTTCTTCGAACACCAGGGGCTCGGTCGCGTTCGGCAGTGGCCGCTGCTCTGCCCGAGCCTGCGGAACGCGTTGCAGACCACGCTTTCCGAAGAGTCGTGCTGCTTCGATCAGCGCGCCGTGTATGTCTGCGTTGAAGGACCACGGCAGGAGACGGCGGCCGAATCGCGGATGTACGCGATGCTCGGTGGCGAGTTGCTCGGTCAGTCGCTGGCGCCGGAGGTCTTCCTGGCGCGCGAGCTGCAGATGTGCTATGCGAGCATCTGTTATGTCGCCAGCTACGCTGAGAACGGCAGCAATTATCGCCCCTTCGAAGCCGGTCGGGTGCTGACCGAAGACGTCGAGCGCGACCGTGCCCGCCGGGCGGTCGAACGGTTGCCGCGCTTGCTGGAGCGGCTGTGCGATGTCTTGGATCGCACGCCGGAGATGTGTTCGTGCGCGAGTTCGATGGCGCCGCATATTGCCAGCGGACAGATCGGACCCGAGTGGCGCACTTGGTTCGATTCGTCGCCGACTGAAGATGCGCGGTCATCTGAAGCCTTGCAATGATCGTTCGGGCAGGTTGGGTGGTGCCGGTGGAGGGGCCGGCGATTCCCGACGGCTTTGTGGAGTTTCGGGACGATCGCATTGTTCGCGTCGGGTCCGCGAAAGAGTTGGGGGCGCTTCCGGTCGAGCATGCATTCCCGCGGGGTGTTCTGACGCCTGGCCTGGTCAACCCGCACACTCATCTGGAGCTGACGGATCTGGCTTTGCCGCGCAGCGATTTTTGGACCTGGGCGCGGGCGCTGGTCGCTCGGCGGGGCGAACCGGGAGCGCATGACGTAGCGGCGACTGGTGTAGCACGCGGGGCTCGGCTCTCGTTGGAAGCCGGCGTGACCTGTGTCGGCGATATCTCCCGTAGCAACCTGCACTGGCCGATCCTCAGGCAGTCACCGATTCGCAAGGTGTGTTTCGTGGAGCTACTGGCGTTTGCGCTCGAGCCGGCGCGGACGTTGGCGGAATTGCGCGCCGGTGTGGAGGCGGTTGACGAGGACGCGTTGTTGACCGTGGGAGTGTCGCCGCACGCACCCTATTCGGTGTCGAGCGCGGATCTGTACGGATCGGCGGCGTACGCGACAACACTCGATCGGCCCTGGTGCGTTCACTTTGCGGAAACGCGCGAGGAGGTCGCGTTCCTCGCCGGCGATGATCGTGGCCTGACCGCGTCGTTACGGGAGCGGATGGCAAACTGCGGGATCGCGTCGCCGCGGACGTCGGCGGGTGCTTACTTCGCAGAGTTTGCCACCGCTTGTCGCCCTGGATTACTGGTGCACGGAAACTACCTGACGCCGACCGATCTCGCGGCGCTGCGTACCGTCGAACCGACGGTCATCTACTGCCCGCGTGCGCACGCGTACTTCGGTCACACGGACTACCCGCTCCGAATGCTGCTCGATGCCGGGCTGCGAGTCGTGCTGGGTACTGACGGGCTACCCTGCAGCACGACGTTGTCGCCACTGGACGAGGCGCGTTTCGTGGCGGCGCATGATCCGGTGGTTGACGGGGCTTCGCTGTTGCGGATGATTACCCTCGATTCGGCCGCGGCGCTGGGGCTTGCGGAGCGGATTGGCTCGTTGGCCGTCGGCAAGTGCGCGGATCTGGCGGTGTTCGAACTCGACGCGCCGACGGACGAGCCCATTGATGCGTTGTTTCGTGCAACGTGTGTCCGCCCGGCGGCGGTGTGGGTCGCGGGTCAACAGGTCGTCGGCCAATCGTCGACGGGAGCCGTTACGTGCCGAAGATCCTGACGGATATCATCGACTGCTATCCGTTTCGACGGGTGGGGCCTACGACGCTCTTTCTGCAGTTGCTGCGCCGTCCCGGTTCGTACATGGCTGCGACGTGGCAAGCGGTGCACGGTCACATCGAGGTCGGCGAATCCGCTTGGCAGGCGGCGTTGCGCGAGTTGCAGGAGGAGACCGGATACACGCCGACGCGATTTTGGCAGCTCGAGTTCGTCAACACCTTCTACACGTGGCAGCGCGACACGATCCAGATGTGCCCGGGCTTTGCAGCGGAGGTGCCCGCGGACCTCGAGCCCGTTCTCGACGATTCGCATACGGATCATCGTTGGGTGTCGCTCGAGCAGATCGATGAGGTGTTCATGTGGCCGGGCCAGCGCCACGCGATCAACGAGATTCGCGACCTGATTCTCCAGCCGTCACTCGCCGAGCCGCATCTGCGGATCGAACCCTAGTTGGTACGCGAACACGGCGAACAGTGCCTTCGCAGCACTGCCCGCTGGTGCGTGTCGAGATGCCGTGGAGGTTGCCCCGCCTATTGGGCAGTCAGCATCTCGACGAAGCCGTTGATGTCTGCGACGGAGACGGTGCCGTCGTTGTTGATATCGGCGCTCATCGGGTCGCAGCCGGGAAAGGCCGCTTTGTAGCCGTGCATATCGGTCAGGGCCGAGACGAACGGGTTGATGTCGCTCACGGTGACGGCGCCGTCGCAGTTCAGGTCGCCGAGGGCCAGACTGGCTTCGACCAGGATGCACTCGGAGAACGCGGAGCTTTCGGCGGTGAGGTCGCGCGTGGCGGTTGCCGTGACAGCAGCGACATCATCAGTGACGACCTCGATGGTCGCGCTGAAGGCGGTCGGATTGCCGGTGCCGTCGACGACGAGCGAGCCGAGGTACGTTTGGCCTTCACCGGGGTTGTCGCAACCGCGGTTACCGAAGAGCTCGACGGTGTAGGTGCCGGCGGGGCCCACGATTTCGCCTTGGACAGCGAGGCGGCCGCCGGTCAACACAGCGCTGACAATGACGGGCGGGAGTTGCCTGTGATTGGCGTTGCCTTGTAGCTCGATGCCGAGGCCTCCGTTGCTGAAGATGGCATTACCGGAGATCGTGATTCCGCTGACGTCGCTTCCCAGCGATACGCCCTCCAACTCGTTGAACGCGACGATGTTGCCGGCGCCAAGGTCGGTGGTTCCGAAGACGAGGTCGGTGGTCGTTCCCTGACCAGGGAACGAGCCGATTCCGACGCCTGCGCGATTCGGGATCGGAAGGGTGCCGGTGGCGTCCGTGCCGATTCGGTTTCCAAGCATGACCGTTCCGGTGGAGGCGGCGATCGCCACTCCGGTGCCGTAGATGTTGCCGGCGGCGTGGTTGATACCGACCACGTGGATGCCGCTGACGAGATTGTCTTCGATCAGTGTGTCGGTGCTGTTGCGGATTGAGATGCCGACCGGGCTGCGTTGCGTAACACGGGCGCTGCCCTCCGCGTTCGTTCCGACATAGTTACCGATGACTTCGGTTCCGTGGGCGCTGACGAGTGCGATCTGGGCGCCGGTGGGGAAGCCTTCTTGGCCGTAGCGGCCGGCCCCGGCAATGACGTTTCGCTCTTCTGGCAGGTAGCCGCCGATGCGCGTGCCGATCGGGTCGTTGTCGAAGGCACCGCGCAGTTCGATGCCGGCGGCGGGGCCGGAGAGCTGATTGCCGATCACGACGTTGTCGAGGGATGGGCCGTCGATGCGGACGCCGCTGTTTCCGCCGCTGAGGATGTTTCTTTCGCCGGGCAGGGTTCCGCCGACGATGTTGCCGGTCGCCGGCAGGCCACCGAAGTAGCCGTTGATGGCGACTCCTGCGTAGAGTGGACCGCTGATCGTGCAGCCAACAACGCGGTTGAAGTTGCCGGCAATCTGAACCCCATAGCCGCGTTGCATGACGCGATCGAGCCCGACGACGGTGCAGTCGTTTCCGCTGATGTGGATCGCGGGGGCACCCCAGCCGTTGGGCTGCAGGCCGTAGATCCCGACTTCGTTGCCGTCGGGATTGGTATCGCCGGTGAAAATCGTCTGGGTGGTAAAGTCGACGACCGTGCCGTCGTCGGTTAGCGAGAACGTCCCGCGCTCGAGCCGCAGGACCGCGACGTCCGCGAGCAACCACCACTCGCTTTGCGGAATCGCGAACTCGATCCGTTGCGGGCCGGCAGTGTTGTTGACGGCGTAGCACGCCTCCCGGAACGAGACCAGGCCGTCCGGACCGGGCAGGTCGTCGACGGTGGCGGACGTCGGAACATCCGTGCGGTCGTTGAGCGTCGTGACGGTGATCGATTCGCCAGCAGCCAGTGCGATGCCCGTCGTGCAAGTAGCTGTGCCGAGAATCGCCGCCATCTTACGGAGGGTCATGTCGAGTCTCCTTTCGTGACCTTGCTCGCAAGGGTTTCTTCGCTGTTGTGGCAGTAGCCACCCGAGAGGAGCCGCCGATCGGCAGTTTGATACACAACGGCGGCGCCTCTCTGCGACCGGTGGCCCCAAATTTTGCGTAGGGGGGATCGTGAATGCTCCGAGGCACTGTCGCCTGAAACACTTGGTGAAGTGTGGGCGGCGGGCCAAAAAGGAGAGTTCACGGAATGAAGCAATTGATGGGATTGGGAACACTGAGCGGCGTGCTGGGACTACTGGCGACGGCATCCGCGGCCGAATTTGCGGTGGTCGCCAACGGCAACAACCCGAATGACATCCACTTTTTCGACAGCGCGGATCCGGAAAACCCGAGCCCCGCGGTCGGCGCGGTCGCGGGCACGTTTGTTCGCGGAATCGATCTGACGGATCGGCTGACGGGCTACTATGTCTCGATGGCCTCGACGGACGGATCCCCCACCGGGTTCTTTCGGCTGGAGAACGGCGCATCCACGCTCGTACGTGACGTTCCCTTCACCGCGACGGCAATCGGTGGACTCACCTTCAACCAGGATGAGACCGCGATGTACGCAGCCCTGAATCCGCCAGACGGAATCACGGCGCTGTTCCGGATCGAACTCGACGGCACGTTCACCGGGATCGCTCCGATCATCGTCGCCGGCTCGGGCAGCGCCGATATCGCGGGAATCGCAATGGATCCGGACACCGGACGGCTCTATGGCCTCGACAACCGAACGAACAGCCTGATCGAGATCGACACCGAGACCGGCGCGGCGAGCCGTATCGGAACCGGTCTCGGAATCTTCGCGATCGGCGCCGGCGAGCTTGATTTCGCGCTCGATGGCTCCGGGCTCTATATGGCGACGGGCATCGGCAAGATCTTCTCCGTCGACGTCACGACCGGCCTCGCAAGCCCGCTGCTCGGGACCCTGCCGTTCGGGACCGGCGCCTTCGCTGCGGTGCCGGAGCCGACCACGGCGCTGCTCGTGTGCGTTGGTCTGCTGTCACTTTGTCGGCGCCAGCGTACGGCATGTTCCGCCGCCCGTTGACCGAGACCCTCTGCCTCGACCCCGTCCTGGATCGTAGTGGTCCGGGACGGGGGCTTCTTGGCCGCGCCCATATGACCCGCATCGTTTTCCGTGAGCGGTTCCGGCAGCATGGCGCGTCTGGATGTGGTTTTCAGAAAGCCAGACAATCGGCGCCGGGTCACTTGGGCTCGATCTATAATGACAACACTGCGCTGGGACGGGGTCCGCTCGCCGAGGGAGGCGTTCGGATGCTTGCGCACCCCTTAGTAGGGCGGACCCCCGCGCAGCAGGGACTCAGACCGACAACCGGGGATCATTAGAGACAGGCAGGTTTCAGTTGGCGCCCGGTTCGGCGACTAGCCGCCCAGGTCCAGGATGGGTTCGTCGGTACGCGGGCGGTACTTCTGAATGAGGCTACGGAGCTTGGGCTGTTCCGGGTTGATTTCGAGGCTGCGGTGCCACGACTCGATCGCCTCGTTCCGAAACGCGAGCTTGTCCGGCTCGCGAAGGTACTGCGTCATGCGGACCACGCCGTAGCCTGCGTGGGCCGCGCCGTTGTTGCGGTCGAGCGCGATGGCTCGCAAGTAGCTTTGGGCCGCCTTGTCCAGCGCCCCTTCGCGCCAATGACAATACCCGAGCCGCTCGTGTGCCACAGCGACGTTCTCGTCCATCTTCAACGCCGCGAGCAACGCCTTGCGAGCCGCGATGTAGCGCTCCTGGTTGATGTACACCGTGGCAAGATTGACCAGCACGATTGGCTGGTTCGTGTTGCACTCGAGCGAGCGCTTGTATGCGTTGATCGCCTGATAGGAATCGCCGCGCGTGTCGTATACGGCGCCGAGGTTGCTCCACGCGTAGGGGTTGCGGGGGTTAATGGTGATCGCTTGCTGGTAACTCTCGATCGCGCCGTCGAGGTCGCCTTCGCGATGATAGCACGACGCCAGACGAAAACGAGCGAAGAAGTTCGACGGGTCCAGGTCGCACGCGATCACGTAGGCGCGGATCGCTTGCTTGACCTTGTCCAGCAAACGATAGACCTCGCCCAGCTCGAACACGGGGGTGAACGCGGCCGGCGCCAGCTTGACGGCGCTCTGCAGCGCCTGTTCGGCCTTGTCGAGTTCGCCGGACTCCTTGTACGCAACGCCCAGGCGCGTATGCGCGTCCGCAAAGCGCGGATCGAGCTCAACCGCTTTTTGATACTCGGCGAGCGCCGCCTTGAAGTCCTCGTTGGCCATCGCGAGATCGCCGGCCGTGAGGTGGTTCTGCGCGTTCGCGCGGTTCCAGGCGCAGCCGGTCGTTCCGAAAAGGCAACTTACCGTTACGAGAATTGCGATCGATCTGATGTTCATACTTCTGATTTCGAGGCCTTGTCCCACACCCTGCCGCGGCGGGCGGGTTTGCTCGTAACCCTTTACGCTATGATCTTTTACCATCCGAGACCGGCGCGAGTCAACGCGCGCTCCCGACAATCCCGATTATCGGAGCGCAAGACCTGCCGACCTTAGCGCCGGTCGGTTTCAGAGGCGCGACGAACTGACGTCGCGTACGGCATCCTCGACGTCAACGCCGGCCGGCGCCACCGACTTTGGGTAGCAAAGCGCCTCCGCGTAGTCCGGGTAGGCATGGCCGATGGCGGCATGCACCAGTCCCAGGAAGAAGGGCTGTGGTCGTAGCGGACGACTGGTCAGTTCCGGGTGAGCTTGGGTGCCGACATAGTAGGGGTGCATGTCGGCCGGGAGTTCGAGGATGTTCATGATCTCTGCCCGCGGTGAGCGCCCCGAAAAGACCATTCCAGCTCGTTCCAACGTCTCGATGTACTGCGGATCGACCTCGTAGCGATGGCGGAAACGCAACCGGGTGCGCTCGCCGAACATGTCGAAGGCGCGCGTACCCGAGCGAACACGGACGTCCTGTCCGCCGAGCCGCATGGTGCCGCCGAGCCCTTCGATCTTCTTTTGTTCGGGAAGCAGGTTGATCACCGGATAGCGACACTCGTTGTCGATTTCGGTGGAGTTGGCGTCCTCCATGCTGCACGCATTCCGCGCGAATTCGATCACGGCCATCTGGAACCCGTAGCAGATGCCCAGGCACGGGATGCGGTTGATTCGGACGTGCTTCAGGCACGCAATCTTGCCTTCGGCCCCACGCGTCCCGAACGCGCCCGGCACGATGATGCCGTTGAGCGAGGATAACGCTTCAGCGGCCGTATCGTCCGTCAGTTCGGAGACATCGACCCATTCGAGCAGTACCTTGCAATTCAGATGCACGCCGGCATGTTCGAGCGACTTGATGATGCTTGCATAGGCATCGCGGACCGAAGTGTATTTCCCCGTGATTCCGATGCGCACCTGACGCGAGGGGGCGCGCATTCGCGACAGGTACCCGGTCCACACGTCGCGCGCCGCGCGCTCGGCGTCAAGGTCGACGTCCTCGTCGAGACCGAGATAGTCGATCACCGCCTTGTCGTAGCCGGCGCCGCGGAGCATCTCCGGGATCTGATAGACACTCTCGCAGTCGTGCATGCTGAAGACCCGGCTGGAGGGCACGTTCGAGAACAATGCGATCTTCTCGCGGACCTGTCGCTCCACCGGATTCTGTGCCCGACAGGCGATAATGTGCGGCTGAATACCGCATTCCATCAGCCGTCGAATGCCTAGCTGGGCTGCCTTGCTCTTCTGTTCGCCCAGAATCGCCGGTTCCATCACATATGTCAGGGCCACGAAACACACACTGTTCGGCCCCTCTTCGAACGCCAACTGTCGCATGGCTTCGATGTAGTAGGCGTTTTCAACGTCGCCGACCGTGCCGCCGATCTCGACGAAGACGACATCGGCGCGCGTTCCCATGGCCAGCTCGCGCAACCGGTTCTTCACCTCCCCGGTCACGTGCGGGATCATCTGCACGTCGCGCCCGAGGTAACCTCCGGTCCGTTCGCGCTCCAGCACCCGGCGATAGATCTGCCCGCTCGTGCAGAAGTTCTGCGCCGTCAGGTCGAGATCGAGCGCCCGCTCGTAGGTCCCCAGGTCCATGTCACACTCGGTACCGTCATCCAGCACGAACACCTCGCCGTGCCGGAATGGGTTGAGCGTCCCGGAGTCGATGTTGAGATAGCCCTCGAGCTTGATCGGCGAGATCGTGAGGCCCTTGTCCTGAAGGCACTTGGCCAGCGAGGAGCTGAAGATCCCCTTGCCGAGACCGCTCATCACCGTACCGAAAACGACGACGTACCGCGTGCGGCCAGGCTCATAGCCGGGCGGGAACGGGACGTTTTGTTCGGATTCCGCGGATCGATCGCGGATGCTCTGAAACAGCGAGTGACTATCCATGCCTTGCGTTGTGCCTTTTGTTAATGTCCAGCCGCAAGCGTAAACCTTACCCGACAAGCCTGTCAGCAGGCCATCTGCTGGGAGCCGATGTCAGCGGATCAACCGCCGCCATCATCCGGCGCCGACGCGGTCCGCCTCCATTCCGGAACGATACCGCGCGACGAACTGCTTATATTCTTCCGGGGTGTCGATTCCGGTCGAAGCCCGGTCGACGATCTCCACGGCGATCGAATGGCCATGCTCCAGGGCGCGGAGTTGCTCGAGTCGCTCAGCCTGCTCGAGCGGCGTCGCGGGCAGCGCGGCGAACGCAAACAAGAACGCTCGACGATATGCGTAGACGCCCAAGTGCAACAAGTAAGTGCTCGCGGGAGCCCTCCCATCAAGGTCGCGATGGTAGGGGATCAGTGCTCTGGAGAAATAGAGCGCCTCACCGCGCGGGTTGACCACCACCTTCACTCGGCTGGGGTCAGCAGGGTCACCCGCCGGCATCGGTGCCGCGATGGTCGCCATGCCGCGCTGCGGTTCTCGCTCCATCCGGTCCACCAGCTGGTCCAGCGCGGCCGGGTCCACCTCGGGCTCGTCCCCTTGAACGTTCAGAATGATCGCGTCTTCAGGGAGCCCCCGCGCAACCTCGGCGACCCGATCCGTCCCGGACGGGTGATCCGCACGGGTCATCGATACCTGCCCACCAAAGGCGCGGACTGCATCGGCGATGCGATCGTCATCCGTCGCCACGACCGCGGCCGAAATCCGACGGGCTTCAGACACCCGTTCATAGACATGCTGAACGAGGAACTTGCCGGTCTCTTTGGCGAGAGGTTTTCCTGGGAAGCGAGTCGCGCCGTAACGGGCGGGAATTACGGCCACAGCGGACATGCGAAGGGCATTCCTCGTAACGAGTGCGCTGGTACCGACACAGTGTACGCGAGCCTGCTCGCATTGCAAGGGGAGCAAGCTCCCTTGATGAGGCCCGCGTCTGCGCCGCGGTCCGTCGCAGGAAAATCCCTGCAGGGTGGGGCGGGCGTCTCGCCCGCCATTGACCCGTCGCTTGCGCTGCGGGCTCGCACCGGGGCCTTGGCCCGCGACGATGGCCACCGGAGGATCGGCGTTTATGAGCAACCCCGGATATCGCCACCCCCGGACACGACGGCGATTCGAGCGGATTGCGATAGAATCCGTCGGTTTCCGAAATGAGGCCTAGCAGTCAAGGGGACGTCATGAGTGACGCGGACACAACCATCCGGCAATTGCGCGAGGACATTGCGCGGTTCGTCGACGAGCGCGATTGGCGGCAGTTCCACGACCCCAAGAACCTTGCGATGTCCGTAGCGATCGAGGCGGCGGAGTTGATGGAGCATTTCCAGTGGGTGCGGTCCGAGCAACTCGACGATGTGCTGGCCGACGACCGTCGGCGGGGTGAGATCGCTGACGAGATCGCGGACGTAACCTGCTACGTGCTGGCGCTCATCAACGTGCTTGAGTTGGACTTGGCCACTATCTTCCGCGACAAGCTCGCCCGCAGCGCTCGCAAGTACCCGGCTGACGAGTTCCGTGGTCGCTACCATAAGCCTGAGGAATGAACGCGCGATCTAGAACGAGCTCCGAGGCGTTGCATCACGTCGTCATTGTTGGTGGAGGATTCGGAGGACTCTACGCGGCCAAATCGCTCCGGCGCAGCCCGGTCCGCATCACGCTCATCGACAGGCGCAACCATCATCTGTTTCAGCCGCTCTTGTACCAGGTCGCCACGGGGGGCCTCTCGCCGGCGAACATCGCCGCCCCGTTGCGGAGCGTTCTGGAGCGGCAGCGGAACGCGTCGGTGCTGATGGGGACGGTGGTCGATCTCGATCCGTCGGCTGCCTGC
>JANQNU010000085.1 GCA_028279405.1 Phycisphaerae bacterium | reverse complement strand
GTACGGATTGTCCTGGCGGTCGAACGGCGGCATCTCGTGGATCCACGCGACATCCACGAGCAGCGGGCGGCCGTATTTCTCGCGCGAGAACTCGACCATCGGTACATGACGGAAAACGGGTTCGGTTTGGACGTCCACGCGCATCCGCGAGCGAGAGCAGACCGGAATAAGGATCGTCGAAAAGTACCAGAATCGCCCCGTTTGATCCATTCATCTCATTAGTGACGGATCAATAGACTCATCGATTTGTACCAGTACTGGAGGTGCCGGCCATGGCCATCCGTCTGCGCGCGATTCCGACGCTCTTTCTCAGCCTCATTTTGCCGTTCGCGGCCTCCGCGGAGCCGGTTGCCCCGGACGACCCGGGCTGGCGTTTCTCGAACGATCAGGTGTCGGTCGTGGAATTCGCTGGGCGTGAAGCGATCCGCATCAAGAGCGGTGTCGCTTTCCTGGACGAGGTGGCGCTCGAGAACGGGACGGTCGAGTTCGACGTTTACATGTCCGGCGAGCGCGCATTCGTCTACCTCCTGTTCCGCGGCCAGTCGGAAGACGAATACGAGGATTTCTACCTGCGGCCGCACAAGTCCGGGCTGTCCGACGCGCTGCAGTATTCACCGGTATTCCAGCGCCGTTCGGCGTGGCAGCTCTATCACGGTGAGCGCGGCACGGCCAATACGCCCATCGCGTATGAACAATGGGTGCCGGTGCGGCTCGAGCTCAACGGCCCGCGGGCCGAAGTGTGGGTGGGCGAAGGTGACGAGCCGGCCATGGTGGTGGAAGAACTGGGGCGCGAACCGGCCCCCGGGTGGATCGCGTTTCGCGGTTTCGTGCCGAGGAACGGCACCGCGGAGTACTCGGCGTACTTCAGCAATCTGCGTGTGACGCCGGACGACGCCGTGTTCGACGTGGCGGACATGGATCCCGAGCTTGCGACCGGACAGATCGTCGACTGGCGGGTATCGCCGGCATTCGACGCGCCAGCCGGGCCGGTCGTGTCGCTGCCGGAGACGGTAGCCGAGAGCGGCTGGTCCGTGCCGCCGACGCAGTCAAATGGCTCCATCGAGTTCCTTCGCTGGCGCAAGGTACCGGACGGATCGCGTCGGTGGGCGATTGCGGCCGATACGACGCTGCGTTCGCCCGAGGCGCAAACCTGCGCGTTGCATCTCGGTTTCAGCGATGAGATCACGCTGTTCGTCAACGGGCAGCCTATCCTCTATCAGGATGCGAGTTACCGCTTTGACGACCGTAGGCAGGAAGGCGTCATGCACGGCGATCAGGTAATCGCCTACGTCCCGCTGCGCGCGGGGGATAACGCCGTGCGCGCGTTCGTTGCCGACCGTTTTGGTGGTTGGGGACTGTCGGCGCGGCTTCCGGACTGCGATATCGAATAGGGCAGTAGAGCAAGGTTATCGCACGCAACGTAGGAGCCCGCCCCGGCGGGCGATCCGATCCTGCCCCATCGTGGCCACCGACGGCCATTCGTCGTTGCGAAGGACGAAGCCGCCGAGGCAATTGCTGCATCGGTCGCGGCTAAAGCCGCTCCTACGTACCTTTTGGATGGCGGTCGTCTGCGAGCAGCTCGCCAAGAAAACCACCAATGTCCTCTTTCATCACGTCCGCGAGATGCTGGCGGGCGCGTTCCGCGTTCTCACTGCCTTTGTCCTGCGCCAGTTTCACTACGCCTTTCATGTCGGCGACTTCGATCTCGAAACCCAGGATGTACTTGATGAAGACATCGAAATTCTCCTGCGAAGGCGTGAGCCGGTAACCGGAGCCGGGCGGCTCGTTCGCCCGCGCGGTATCCAGCAACAGTTCGGTGAGCCACTCGATGTCCTCGATCGGCCGTACCGTACCGCGCACGTGCACGGTAACGTAGTTCCACCCCGGGAAATGCGGGTCGGGATAGATGGTCGGCGACATGTAGTGGTTCGGCCCGTGGAAGAGACAGTAGATGTCACCGCCTGCAAGAATATGCGCGCAGTGCGGATTGTTCCTGTCGAGATGGCCGCGGAGGTTTTTGCCGGGACTGTCGATCAGCAGCGGAATCTGGCTGACGGTCGGGAACGACTCACCCTGCGAGATGAGCGTCGCGAGCGGGTACGCCGTGATTACGTGCTTCAGCTTTTCTGTGTCCCGTTCCTGAAACGCTCTCAGGGGGTAGCGGTCGTGGAATCTCATAGCGGAAAGAACACTCGTCGTTGCCCGGCGGTTCCGGCAATGTTCGATGCTCTCGGGCTGATGTCAACGGCCGCTCAACGCCACTTCGGTATGAGGCCGGACCGTCTTGGTCTGTGCGGAATCCGGGTGCCAGGTTCGGGTCAGAGTCAGAACACCAGCCCCAGCTGCAAAGCAGCGGCACGCGTATCGGCTCCCTGGGCGTATGCGACGTCGACGGCGAGCCGTTTCCAGACGAAGCCGAGCCCGGCTGATGCGATGCCGTCGCGTTCGCCGAGCAGGTCGAGCCGATAGCCGCCGCGCACCCGAAAAGCCTGCCCAAACGACCATTCGGCACCGGCCGCAAGCTCCTGGGTCTCGGCTTCACTGCCGAGCGGTTCGTTGCCGATCAGGTCCGCATCGACCGCCAGCTGCAACGAGCCGCGCCGGTACGCGGCACCGAAACGCGGCCGCGGGCGCAACCGCACCCGCGTACCGAGGTCCGTCTCGTAGTCATACGGGATCGCGTCTTTGATCGCGAGGCCGAGACGCCAGTGCTCGCCCACGTCCATCGCGAGCCCGAGGTCGATATTGAAGTCAACTTCGGAGGCGTCATCGCGATCGACCTCGATGCGATCGTCGACGAGCCGTTCGATGTCCTCGAACGTCTCGACCTGCTGCATCTTAAGCGCCGTTCCGATGGCGACATCGCGGCCGAACAGTTGTGTCTGCATCGACATCGCCACGCCGACTTCGATGATGGCAACGCCGGTCGCCTCGACGGTCGAATCGAAGTTGTCCGTCGGATCGATCAGCGCGCCACCGGCATCGAACAGCTCGGGATGCGCGGCGCCCTGCGTGCCACCGGACGCGACGAACAGCAACCCCTCCTGATAGTCGTCGAGCAGTGCAAGATCGTTGTCGGTGACACCGGTCGCGCCGCCGCCCAGCAGCCGCGTGCCGAAGAAGAAGCCGGCGCCCTGATACTTGCCGGGCTCGCTGATCGCAAAACCGACATAGACGTCGCCGAACAGGTCTTCGCCGGTAAGATCGGTGGCTAGCGCGTCGAGGTCAGTGGCTGCGTCTGCTACGGCTTGCGCGGTGTTCGCATCGGGGCTCGCGTTGAACGCGCTGATCGAGCGCTGTAAGTCACCGGGCAAGTCGCGAGTCGATACGTCTTCGACATCGAACGCAGATTCGGAGAGTTGCGGTGCGATGATCGGCAGCAAGAGGCGGGAGTCGAGTGTCTTTTCCTCGAACTCCTCATTGAAAGCGAGCAGCGCTGCGTTATAGAACTGCGCGTTATCGTTGACGGCTGAAGCAACGGATGCACCGCCCATCGCGAGCGTGCGTGCGTCATAGATGCCGTATTTCGTGCCGGCCGAAACATCCGCGACCGCGAACACTCCGATGGCGAGCAGCACCGCCGAATGAACTTCCTGTCTTTTCATCGCGGAAGAGGCCCAAGTCGAAACCGCGTGAACCAAGGCTTCTCAGGATAAGCGTTGGCTTTGGAATAAGGAAGAATGCAGGGTGTAGGGAGTTGGCGACAGTCGGTGCGAGGGAAATGCCGTGGATCAGCTACCATGGCATTCGTCACTACAGTGCAGAGTTCGTGAAATGATGTTCAAGCGCACGCAATGGCCACTCTTGGCCTCACTGTTCGTTCTTTTCGGATGTGCCGAGCCAACCGGTTCCGGCGACGAGGTGCAGTCACGCACGTTCGCGATCCTGGCAATCAACGATGTGTACCGGATCGAGGGCCTGCAGTCCGGGCAAGGCGGTCTGGCGCGTGTCCGCACACTGAGAAAACAGCTGGAAGAACAGTACCCGGATCTTCTCGTGATGCATGGCGGCGATCTTCTGTTCCCGTCTCTGCTGAGCCGTCAATACAAGGGCGAACAGATGATCAGCGTGCTCAACAGCCTGGATGGGCCG
>JANQNU010000011.1 GCA_028279405.1 Phycisphaerae bacterium | reverse complement strand
GGTCCGCCGAGTTAGAATCGCGCTCCCCGATACGTGTCCCCTACAGGGAGGCAATGATGCGTACCCTCACAAACTTGACCCCGCTTGCGGCGCTGGCGTTCGTGTTGACGGCCTGTTCCCCGTCCAACAGAGCCGCGGAAACCGACAATGAGGCACCCGCTCCGATGGATTCACTCGTCACCGCCGAATGGCTCGCCGAACATCTCAACGATCCGGATCTCGTGGTTCTGGATGCCACCGTGCTTATCGAGCAGGACGAGGACGGCGGCTTCCGCACCGTGAACGGGCGGCCGAACTACGAGGCTGGCCACATTCCGACCGCCGGTTTCGCGGACCTCATGGGCGATCTGTCGGATGGCGACAGCCCGTATGCCTATACCGTTCCGTCCCCCGAGGATTTCGCTGCCGCGATGGGCGCACTCGGGGTCGGTGACGACACCCGGGTGGTGATCTACGACGCTTATACCTCCTCCTGGGCCGCCCGCGTGTGGTGGATGCTGCGCTGGGCCGGATTCGACAACGCGGCGTTGCTCGACGGTGGATTGCAAGCCTGGACGGATGCGGGCTACGAGCTATCGACAGAGCCCTCCAACGAGCCGGTGCGGACGCTTACGCCGAATGTGCGGCCCGAGCTGATCGTGGACCGCGATGAGGTACTTGCCGCGATCGATCAAGCAGACATCGAGATCATCGATGCGCTGCCGGAAGCGCAATACCGGGGCGAAACCCAGATGTATGCGCGTCCGGGGCACATCACCAGCGCCTCGAACGTGCCGGTGTTCTCGCTGCTCGATGAGAATGGCCGGTACAAATCCGCGGAAGACCTGGCGGCGAGCTTCAGCACACCCACCGATCAGCGCACGATCACCTACTGCGGCGGCGGCATTGCAGCTTCGTCGCTTGCATTCGCGATGACGCGGCTGGGCTACGAGGACGTTGCGGTTTACACGTCGTCGTTGCAGGAGTGGGCAGCTGACCCGTCCAATCCGATGGTCACTGGCGCGGAACCGGGATCGCTGAACGACTAGAGCGGCGCTCAACGGCTGATTGGCAACTGGACCCGCAACGGGAGCGTGCGATCGGATGGTGGAACTCGCGGTTTCGAACAACACGAGTCTCTCCCGCGTCGATCATCTGGTCTACGCGTGTGCGAACCTCGATGCGGGCATTCGGGAGGTGCGGGGGCTTCTGGGTGTCCAGCCTGCCATTGGTGGCCGGCATGCCCTGTACGGGACCCACAACGCACTGCTTTCCCTGGGCCCAGCCACCTATCTGGAGATCGTCGCGCGCGACCCCGACCTTCCCAGCCCGCAACGAGGGCCATGGATAGACGTTGTGGAGGGAGAAAGCTCCAGGCTGCAGACCTGGGTGTTAAGAGCAGAAGAAATCGAAGCGGCGACGGCAGGCGCTGCCGGTATCGGTCTTGGTCCGATCGGCGAAGGGTCGCGCGAGACTCCCGACGGGACAACACTGTCCTGGCGACTGACCGACCCTTACGCCATGCCGCTGGGCGGAACCATCCCTTTTGTCATCAGTTGGGGCGCGACACCGCACCCGGCCGCTTCCGCACCGCGCGCCGGAGAGTTACGTCGTCTGGTCCTCAAACATCCGGAAGCGCGCCGCGTGGAAACTGCTCTCGAGAAACTCGGTATCGTTCTGGAAGTCGTGGAAGCACAATCCGCCGCACTGATCGCGGCGATCGAGACTCCAGACGGAATCGTCGAGTTGCGCTAGCCCGGATGTCTCACCGATTCGCGGACAAGGGGCAAGCGAGAAACCGCGCGCAATCGGTGAGATATCCGGGCTAGCCGCTATTGCGCCCAGTTGCCCGCGCCCGCGGGTGCCGGCGGCACGATCTTCTCGCGGAGCGCGGAAAGATATTCCCGTTGGCTGGCAGTGGCGTCTCCAGCCGAGCTCGCCACCGCTTCCGCCATTTCCACAATCGATTCCGACTGCTCGCGCGAAAACTGCTCTTTGTTGCGCTCCACAACGCCTTCGAGCTGGGTCCCAACGACTTGCGGCGCGCCCAGCAGGAACGCCACAGAGCCGAGCAGATCAGAGGCCGCCTTGGCGTCGAGCGAGAAGGTGGTCTGGAACTGAGACAGCAGTTCCTGCCTTTGCTCGGCGCCGAGGTCCCCTTCCAGCCTCGCAACCCCGGCCACCAGAATGGCGGCGATCTGCATGGGATCTTCGACGGAATGGATCGGGTCGCCGTGATAGCGGTTTGACCATGCCCGGCGCCTGCGCCATGCCCAGGGGTTCAATCCTCCGAGATCGATACCCAATCGATCCAACATGTAAAGGATCGTAACGATCGAACCGAGAATGGCGAGGACAATGTGCACCGTCGGACTCCTGCTTACGCGATCGGTTCGGCCGAAGGCGTTGAAGCGCTCACGCGAAGTACCCCGAATTGTAGCGGATGATGTATCTCGGAGCGTGCTTTTGCCGATCGGCCCAAACACGGTTGCCGACGTTTAACCCCCAAGAGCGGCGACAACCGTTAGTTCAGCGAGCAAAGTGCTTCTCGGGGAGAAAAATCGTGACCTGCCGCAATCTGTACGCTTTCTACTTTTTGTCGTTACTTCTGGTCGTCGCGTTTGCTGGAGACGCCGCGGCCCAAAGCGAGTCTGATGAGGATTCAGGACGCAGTCTGCCGACGATAGACTTGGCCGACATCACCGAGGTCGTCGCACGCAGGTCCGGAAAAAACTTCCTGATCTATCATCGCGTTGATCCAGAAGTCGTGGTCGGTCACCGGCGGCCACGCGACATCGACTATCCGACACTACTGACGATACTGCGTAACAACGATCTCGCCGCCGTATCGAACGGCGACAACATTTCGATCATGCCGGTGCAGATGGTGCGTCAGCACGCGCTTCCCATCGTGCACGAAGACGACGATTCGATCGCCGACGACGAGTGGGTCACGCGTGTGATCATCTTGCGAAATGCTGATTCCCGGCAACTCGTTCCGATCATGCGCCCGCTGCTACCTCAGGCGGGACACATGTCCGCTCACCCGGGGTCGCGTTCGATCCTGATCGCTGATCGTTACGCGAACGTGAAGCGGGTAACGAGCATGATCCGGCAGATCGATGCTGCGACGCCTCAGCCTTCGTCTTCGTCCTCGGCTTCTCCGTCCCAGTAATCGACCGCGGTTTCCTTGCGCGCGAAGACCATGAAGCTGTCCGGCGCATCGAGGTCTTTCTTCGTACCATGCCAGACGCCGTACTTGCCGGAGTCGGGATACAGAAAGACGTCGGCGCGGTCTTCCGTACCGAGTGCTATGTAGCTGAGCGGCGCATCCGAGGTGTTGATGATCTGATGCGGCTGATTGGGATCGGCCGGCGAGCAGATGAAATCTCCGGCACGGATCGGATATTCCTCATCCGCGTGTCGCAGCGTGCCCTCGCCTTCCAGGACGTAGAACATCTCTTCGATGACGTAGTGTGAATGATACGGCCAGGCGCGTTTGCCAGGCTCCAGTCTGACCACTGCGTAACCCAGCCGGGACGCACCGATCTCCGTCGATACCGGTGCCCGCGCCGCTCCGAACTTCTTCCCCTTACCGAACTCCGCGAACTCGAGTTCGTCCAAATTGATGATCGGTTTCATTGTTTCTTCCTTATCCTTCGGCAACTTCGATTGCGCTACACTCGCCACCCGGCGTGCGCGCCA
>JANQNU010000055.1 GCA_028279405.1 Phycisphaerae bacterium | reverse complement strand
GCCCGTCCAGCCGCGGAACGGCCCGAAGCCGGGAAGCCGAGCGCGCCGACACCCGCGGAGCGCCCGCGTTCGACCCCCAAGAAGCCCGTCAAATCTCCGAAGCCGGCCAAGTCTTCGAAGGCGGGCAACGTCGATGACGACCTGGTGATCCCGAAGCCGAAGCCGGTATCGTTGCCGCCTGAGTAGCGGCCACGACGTCAGGCCGGTATTTGCCGGTGGCGGTTCCGGCGCCAGCGTCACAGCGACATCGCGGTCAGCACTAGATCGAGTTGTCGCCAGCGTTGCTCGACGCGGTCCATATAGCCCACGGACATCCGCACCAACCCGGGGGGGGAGATGCGAGCTGTGGCCAAGCTGTCGGACGGCATCTCGCTGGCAGTAGACCGTGCTGAGCAGGACAGCAGCGTGTCGAAATAGCCGAGATTCACGGCCATGAAACCGAAGCGCTGGTCGTTTTGCAGTCGTTCCATGAACTCATTGACACGGTCTGTGTCGATCCAGGTCGATAGTTGACGTTACGGGGAGCGAGATAGTTGCCCGCCGACCGTCAGCTGCCGACGAGTGCGTCGACGAACGGATTGATGTCCGCGACGCTGACATTGCCGTCGAACGTGAGATCAGCGCGTGCGGCGTCACAATCCGGGAACGCGGCGGCATAGCCGTCGGGATCGGTGAGCGCGAGCACGAAGCCGTTGATATCGCCGACGCTGATCACTCCGTCGCAGTTCATGTCGCCGTAGACTTGCGTGCTGGCGACAAAGATCTTGGCGAACACGTTACCATCCCGAACGCCGCCGGTTTGGAACGTGAGGGCCAATCGTCCATGGTCGTTGATCGAAACGGATGCGCCGAGGTTTGTGGCGTCGGACGCCAGGATCTCAACGGGAGCGGAGAATCCGCTGGACGTTTCGGCTAGGAAATAGACCCCGCGCTGGCCGCTGTTGGACGCGAAACCGATGTACCGTCTCCCGAGTGGATCGACGACGGCGCCCTCGATGAATGCCGGTCGCCAGGCACCGACGAGCAACGGCTCCGCAGGGCCGAACGTGCCGCTCCCGGCGTCGTCGGTCACGTAGAGGATGTCACCCTGGCAATAAAAGATGCTCACGCGGCCGGTGCGATCGACGACCGGGATCGGGTCCTGAACGGAGCCTGCTATGCCGGTATTGACCGGGGCGAAGGCGCCGCTGCGATTGTTCTGGTAGACGAGCGCGCCGCCGAGCAGGTTGGTGAAGTAGACCACGTGTGCGACGTCGTCGGGGCCGAGGCGGATGAAGGGACGGGCCTCGCTCGTCGTGGCCGTATTGGAAATGTTGACCAGCGGACCGGTCCCGCTCATCGGCGACCAGGTCGTATAGAAGATGTCTGATCGGGCCGGGAACGCGGGCTGCGACTCGAACACGAAATGGACGGTCCCCTGGCTGTCGATGTCGAACTCGACAACGACGAAACCGGGCCCGGTGATGTCGCGAATCTCGCCGAAGGATCCGCCGACGTTGTTCACGTAGCGGATCTTGTTGGTGGTCGTGACCCCGGTATGAAAGGCGATGTGCACGTTGTCGGCGTCATCGAGGTGCAACGCCGGGAATTCCTCGCGGACGGCGTTGTTCGTAATGCGCGTAAAGGTCCAGCTTCCGGCGGCGTTGTTGCCGTACCAGATCTCCTTGGTGCTGCTGTCCGTATCGAACTGCTTCATGAAGACCGTGTGGACGACCCCCGAGCGATCGACGCGCGTGGACGTCGGGTTGTTGAAGAAGCCATCGTCCAGAACATCATCGACGGAAAACGTGAACTGAGCCTGGGCGGCAGCCACCATACCTGCAACGAGAACAACCAGAATCGCGCGCATCGGACACCTCTTCGAATCCATCTCGTAGCCCCCGCGAACAACCAGCATAGCGTTTCCGAGAGCCTCACGAAACGGCTACTGACCGATCGGTCGCGCCTCTCAGGTTCGGTTGAAGTGCGGCATGGTCGGCTTGCGCGCGACCCCGGAATGAGCGCAAAAAAACGGCCCGTTTCCTCCGACCTGGAAACGGGCCCGGTCCAGATTGGCAAGAAGGGCGAGCCGATCATTCATCCTGCCAATCCTCCTCCACACCGCGTGGAGAAGTTCGTTGTCGAAGAGCGATCGATTCAGCCCGAACACGCCCAGCAGTGAGCGACGGCCCCCATCGGACTCGCTCATCGTTCCCTTCGAGTCGTTATTATTGCTAACTCATTATCAGTTATCAATAGTTTTCGGCGGATTGTGCGTGAAAAATCGTCGGCGGGATCGGGCGCGACCTTGCGTAATCGGAGGAATGGGGTTGCGATTACCCGGCAGGTGGCGTGCATCGGTCCGAGTGGCTCCGTAAGTGCTTTCCATGAAGAATCTTACCGTTTCTGTGCTTGTTCTCTGCGGTCTGGTTGGCGCGTTCGTCGGCTTGGCGCTGCCTCTGGTTGCGATTGGGTGGGAAGCGGTATCGGTTCCGACGGAGTCGGCGTTTTTCGGTCAGAGACAGCTGGGATTGCTGCTTCGAGGGGTAGTGCTGTTCGTCGGCGCGGGAATCCTGGCCCAGGGGATCGGAGCGCTGCTCGCCGCCGGGCTTGTCGGGAGACGGTGGTGGCGACCTCTGCTGGTGGTGTTCCTGTTGACGACGCTGCTGACGCCGCCGTACGTGTTTGCGTACGCGTGGAGCCTGCGCCTGCTCCCGGAGGGCGTGTTGGTCGGAGACGCGGCTGCCATGACCTGGCCGTCATGGGTGGTCCGGGAGGGTCGGGCCATCGCCTGTCTCGCGACCTGGTTGGCCCCCCTCGCGGCATGTGTGCTTGCGATCGGTTGGCAACGATCTGCCCGAGCGGTTGTGGACCTCGCTGCGCTGGATGCCAAGGGGGTCTGCGCCACGCTGCGGGTTGGGCTGCCGGTCATGTGGCCGTGGATGGCGCTCTCACTGCTGCTTACGATGGTGCTGGCGTCGACCGAGTTCACGATCCCGCATCTCTGTCAGGCCTATACGTGGAACACGGAGATTCTGGCGGCGCTCCAGGCTAGCGACGGCCGCGCGTTCATGCTGGCCGTCCCGCTTTACGTCTGGTTGCTGATCCTGCTGGTGCTGGCCTATCCGCTGCGCCAGCGGATGCGAGCGCTGCTACTCGTCGTCGGCGAACTGAGATTCGATCGCGGCCGGTCCGCGGGTCGCGGCGGTCCGAGCCTGTTCGCGACGCTTTCTGGACTGGCCGTGCTCGCGCTGCCCTGGCTTTTCCTCGTTTCGAACCTTCGCTCGTCCGACGCCTTTCGTACCTCCTGGGCGCTCTATCGCGAGGCATGGATCGACAGTCTGACGGCGGCTCTCGGTACCGCGATACTGGCGGGACTGGTCGCGCTCGCGCTGGACTACCTTCGATTCGTCGCCGTCAAGCGATCGCGGGTCGGCGTACTCAGCGCTGGTGTTGCAATGATCCTCACGCTGCTGGCCGTTGGCGCCGCCCTGAGTCCGCCGGTACTGGTCGGAGAGGCGACCCTGCTTACCTGGCAGCACCTGCCCGCCGTTCGCGACACGTCGTTGCCCATCGTGTTTGTGGGGCTCGCCCGCTTCGGCGTGATTCCAATCTTCGCGCTGTATGCCGTTCGGCTGGCGTCTGGTCCGACGCTCGCAGCAATGGCCCGGGCCGACGGTGCCACCCACACGGCAGCCTACTTTCGCGTCGTGCTCGCGAGTGGGAGATTGCCGCTCGCAGCCGCGAGCGGGGTTTGCGGACTGTTGACGCTCGCCGAAGTGTCGGCGGCGCAGCTTGTCATCCCCCCGGGCGTCAGCAGTCTGGGTCTGACACTGCTCAACGAGATCCATTTCGGTCGCAACGATGACATCATCGCTATCACGTTGCACTTGCTGGCACTCATCACTGCCGTGACGGCCATAGCGGTGTTGGCGGCGTTCGTGCGGAATCGCAATCTACGGATGGGCGGCTGATGGGCGTTGTGCGCAATGATGGGAGGCGAGGCCGGTAGCGGTACTAGGCCCGTTTGGACTTCTTCGTCTTGGCAGCCGACTTCTTCGGGGATTTTACGCTCTGAGCAGCCGGCTTCTTTTTCGGCATGTTCTCGACGCTGGCCTTCAGGGCCTCCATCAGATTGATGACCTGCCCGACCTCAGCCTCCTGTGCGTACACCGGTTCGGAGCCTTCGATCTTTGCTTTGACCAGGGCCAGCAGCGCATCCTGATAGCGGTCCTCAAACAGGGAAGGGTCGAAAGGGGCGGCGATATTGTCGATCAACTGTTCTGCCAGACTGAGCTGGTCAGCGCGGACCTCCTTCTCGGTGATCTCGCTGAAGTAGGGTGTCGCCGACCGCACCTCGTTGGCATACCGCAACGTCGTCAGCAGGAATCCCTGCTGCCAGACCTGCAAAGCCACGATGTGCTCGCGGTTCGCGATGACCACGCGACCGATGCCGACCTTATTGGTCTTCCGCATCGCGTCGCGAATGACGCGGAACGCTTCCTCGCCCATCGGGCCATCCGGAGCGAGGAAGTACGGCGAACTCAAGTACAACGGGTTGAGCTCGGCCGCGTCGCAGAACTGGATCAGGTCGATCGTCTTGTCGGTCTCGAGCTTGATCTTGTCCAGCTCTTCGGCCTCGACGAGCACATACTTGCCCTTCTCGTACTCGTAGCCCTTGACGACGTCCTGACGGTTCACGGGGCCGGTTTCGGGGTCGATCATCTGTTGTCGCAGACGGTTGTTCGTCTCGCGATTGAGCTGGTTGAGCGTGATCTTGCTGGTAGAGGTGGTCGCGTTGTAGAGACGGACCGGGAGCGTGACCAGTGAGAGCTTGAGCTGCCCTTTCCACGAAGCGCGCGGCGCCATTACCGTCTCCCGAACCCCAGGCCCCTGACTTATCGGTCGAATCCTAGCCGAAACGTGAACGATTTTCAGGGCGGCAAACCACACTCCGGCGCCACCGCAACCGGCAGGGGGTGTGGCCGATTCAAACCACGAGATGTGCACGTCGCGTCGGAAAAAAGTAGCCGCAGCCCGGTACGTTGTGCTGTCGGAGAGCACGGGTGATCCGCCGACCTGCACCGACTAGCGCCGTTCCCGACGGATCAAGCGCTGGCTAATTCAGCCGGTGCTTTGCATGGCGGCGGCGATACCGTTGATGCTGAGGAAGATCGTCGGCAACAGCGACTCCCGGGTGGGTTCGTCCGCCGACCGGTAGCGCCGGTGCAACTCGCATTGGACGAGATTGAGCAGGTCCGTATCGGGGTTGCGGGCATCGATGGCACGTTGGATCACGCGGTTGTTGTCGAGCAGCCGCTGTTGGCCGGTGATCGCGAGCACCGCCGCCTCGGTCCGCTCGTACTCGCGAACGATCGTCTCGGTGATCGTGGCGTCCGTGTCGCGGGCGTACAGTTGAGCGATGGGCAGTCGGGCGCGGGCCAGTTCCTGCTGGGCATTGTCGATCAGCGTTCCGAAGAAGCTCCATTCGCGATAGAGCGCTTGAAGCGTCGTGGATATCGTCGGGTCACGCTCCGTCTCGGCAGCGATCGCGGCGCCGAGGCCGTACCAGCCGGGAACGTTGAATCGCATCTGGGTCCACGCGAACACCCAGGGGATCGCGCGGAGGTTGTCGAGTGCGACCTCGCCGGAGGTGCGCGCAACAGGACGCGACGCGATGGGCAAGTGGCTGATGTACTCGATCGGCGAAATCGTCGAGTACCAGTTCCAGAATGCGGGATGGTGCACGAGATCGCGGTACGCGTTCATCGACGTTTCGGACAGACGGGTCATCAATGCGGCGCGTTGCGCGCTCTTTGGTGTCGGTGCCGGTGCCGCCGATCCGGCGTCGTGGGTGGCGATGATCATGGCCGAAACGATCTGTTCCAGGTGCCGTTTCGTGATTGCGGGCAGCGCGTAGCGGAATGTGATGACCTCGCCTTGCTCGGTAAAGCGGATTCGGCCATTGCGGCTGCGTCGTGGGGTGGCCAGGATCGCGCGGTTGGCACGTCCGCCGCCGCGGCCGACCGTGCCCCCACGGCCGTGGAAGAGCCGTAGATCGACCCGGTGCTCGTGGCAGACGTCGGCGAGGCTGGCCTGGGCCTCTTGGAGCTTCCAGTTGGACATGCAGTAGCCGCCGTCCTTGTTGCTGTCGGAGTACCCGAGCATGATCTCCTGTAGTCGGTGGCGGGCATCGAGATGCTGGCCGTAGAGCGGGTCGGCGAACAGCGTCTCCATCAGCGCCGCACCACGCTCGAGGTCGTCCACCGTTTCAAACAGGGGGACCAGGTCCAGGTCGGCGGCTACGCCTTCGGGACGCCGTCGCCAGAGCCCGGTTTCCTTCATCAGGACCAGCACTTCCAGCAGGTCGCTGACGGCGTGGGTCATGCTCACGATGTAGCTGCCGATCGATTCCGGACATTGGCCGCGCGCGGCGCGGATCCCGCGCAGGTTTTCCAGCAGGTCGCGGGTGTCGTCAGAAAGCACGGCGTCGGCCGGGAGCAGGGGACGCGGGTTCTCCAACTCGGCCCGCAGTAGCTTGATCCGCGCTGTTTCGTCCAGGGCCGCGTAGTTCTCTTGGACGCCGGCATGCGACAGGAGTTCTGCAACCGCTTGTTCGTGAACGCGGCTATGTTGGCGGATGTCGAGGGCCGCAAAATGAAATCCGAATGTGCGGGCTTGGTCGAACAGGTCGGCCAGACGCCCGGAGTGCATGAAGGCTTCCAGTTGGGCGTCGCGCAGGACCTGACGCATGTGGCCGAGGTCGCGGACGAACGCCGACTGTGAGTAGGCGCCTGGGTCGGATCGCGCAGCGTTCAGCTTGCGGATGAGTTGCCGGCAGCGCCAACGCAACGGTTCGTATTGAACCGCGGTCCGTTCCCGTTCAGTGAGGGGCTCGTCCGATTCATCCTGCTCGATGGCGTCCTGGAGCGATTGCAGCGCGGGAATCCTCCGAACCGAGAAGGAAAGCTCCTGGCGCAGTTCGTCGAGCCCGCGGATGTGCATGTCGATCGCCGCGTTACGCAACTCCTGGAGCGTTCGTTGCGTCACTTTGGCGGTGACGTTCGGGTTCCCGTCGCGATCGCCGCCGATCCAGGTGCGATAGCGAAGCACAGTGGGCAATTCCGGAGCGTCATAGTCGTAGTAGGTCTTCAGGGCCTGTTGCAGATCGCGATAGATTCCGGGGATGGATTCCCAGATCGCGTTGCGGAGGAAGTACAGGCCTTCGCGGACCTCGTCGAGGACGTCGGGGCGTGCGGCGCGAACCTCGTCCGTGCCAATCATGAGCCAGATGCCGCGGAGAAGAGATTCCTCGATGCCCTCGGTTTCGATCGGTGTCAGGGTGCGCTGGTGTCGATCAACCAGCGCGTCCGCCACATGGTTTTGCTGGTGGAGGATACTTCGTCGTCGCGCTTCGGTGGGGTGCGCCGTCAGCGTGGGCTGGATATCCAGCTTCTGGAGCACGCTTAGCACCTCTTCGAGGGGCGCGCCGCGGGCGTGGAGGGTTGCGACGGCCTCGGCGATCGATTCCGGCCGTGGTGCTTCCTTGCCGGCGTTGGCCTCGCGCTCGCGGTTGATTCGCGCGATTGCCACCTGTTCGGCCTTGTTCGTCAGGTGGAAGCGGATCGTGAGCAGTTTCAGCAGTTCGTGGAGCGCTGGCCCTGGCCGCTCGGCCACCAGTCGGGCGGCCTGGTCATGGCCACCGGTCTGGTCGGACGCTACGCTGCCGCAACTTTCGAGGAGTTCTTGTCGCAGCTGCAGGGTCGTTTCACCGCTGTGGCGGACGACGACGCGGTGCAGCAGCTCTTGCAGGTAGGCGATGTCGCGGTTCAGGTGATCACTCATGATTGGAATGTAGCACGTCGGTCAGGCGGCGCAAACCGGTCCGCATCGCAATTGACAGCGGTTGACGCGGGCGCTACGCTCGAACAGTACAGGAGCGGTTTCCGTCCAGGTTGGGCGTGTTCATCGCCTGGATCGCACGTAAGCAAGCATGCGCAGGCGCCGGTCTGCGGTTGCGGCCCGTTCTGTTTTGGAGTGCGCTGCGCATTTTCGACTGCGTCCTTGATGTCGGTGCGCGGGGCCTGCGCTTTGGAGTGAACTCGAGAGGCACATTGGGATCGTCATCGATCGTCGGGTGAGGTCATGCGCGTCTTCATGCTCGGATGGGAGTTTCCGCCGTACATCAGTGGCGGTCTCGGAACGGCTTGCTATGGGTTGACGCGCGGTCTCGATCAGCTCGGGGTCGAGGTTCTGTTCGTGCTGCCGAAGTCGGTCGAGGCCTCGCATACATCCCATGTACGTCTGATCTCGCCTGCGCAGCTTTCGGTCAGCGCAATGCGCTCGGTTGCGCGGCGGTCACATACACTCGAGACGTTCACGCAGCTGCTCGAGAACGTCACGTTTCATCAGGTGGATGCCGATCTGCGGCCGTACGACCGGCCCGATGCGACGACGGAAGAACTGGTGGATGTGCCGGGTCCGGATCTGACGGTATCGAGCGAGGAAGTGCGCGAGAAACTCAAGCGGGTTCTGACGGCGTTCGATGTCACGGGCGGGACGGACTATGCCGGCAATCTGTTCGCACAAGTCGTACGGTATGCCGACTTGGCCCGCGAGATCGCGACCGAGCAGGACTACGACCTGATCCACGCCCACGATTGGATGACCTATCTGGCGGCGATCAATGCTGCCGAAGTATCGGGCAAGCCGCTGGTCGTGCACGTTCACTCGACCGAGTTCGATCGTTCGGGGGTGCACGTCGATCAGCGGATTTACGACATCGAGCGCGCGGGTATGCATCGCGCCGATCGGATCGTGGCCGTCAGCTATCTGACGAAGAGCATCGTCACGAAGCACTACGGCATCGATGCCCGCAAAGTTGACGTGGTCTACAACGCAATCGACGACAACGGGCCGCCGAAGGATGCGGCGCTTTCGGACATTCGCCGGGACGAGAAGATCGTCCTGTTCCTGGGGCGGATCACCATGCAGAAGGGGCCGGAGTTCTTTCTCGCGGCGGCGAAGCGCGTGCTGGAGGTGATGGACAACGTTCGGTTCATCATGGCCGGCAGTGGCGACATGATTAAGCAGATGATCGCTCTCGCGACGCGCATGGGCATCGGCGACAAGGTGCTGTTTACCGGGTTTCTGCGGGGTGACGACGTCAAGCGTGTCTTTCGTATGGCGGATTTGTACGTGATGCCGTCCGTTTCGGAGCCGTTCGGGATCGCACCGCTCGAGGCGCTGGTCAACGACGTTCCGGTGTTGATCTCCAAACAGAGCGGCGTTGCCGAGGTCATCCGGCATGCGCTGAAGGTCGACTTCTGGGACGTGGATGAGATGGCGAACAAAATCGTCGCGGTCCTGCGTCATCCGCCGCTCCAGGCGACGTTGCGGGACCACGGCAGCATCGAGGTTCGTCGGCTGAGCTGGCAGGATGCGGCGGCGAATTGCGTCGAGGTGTACCAGAGAGTACTGTCGGGCTGAAATGGGTGCCGTCTGCTGCTATTTTCAGGTCCACCAGCCGTATCGCCTGCGGCGATTCAGCGTCTTCGATCGCGCCGCACATTACTTCGACGATGCGACCAATGTGGACGTCTTGCTGCGTGTAGCGCAAAAGTGCTATGTCCCCGCAGGACGCACGCTGCTGGATATGATTCGCCGAACCGACGGGGGGTTTCGATGCGCGTTCAGTCTGAGCGGCGTCGTCGTCGAACAGATGGAGCGTTACTCGCCCGCCGCGCTGGACGTTTTTCGGGCATTGGTGCAGAGCGGGAGCGTCGAGCTGCTGGCGGAAACGTACTACCACTCGCTCAGTTTCCTCTATTCGCGCGAGGAATGGCAGGAGCAGGTGACGGCGCATCGCAAGCTGATGCAGCGCGTGTTTGGCGTCACGCCCACGACGTTTCGCAACACCGAGCTGATGTACAACAATGATGTGGCGCGGGCGGCGCGTGAAGCGGGCTACCGACTGGTGCTGGCAGAAGGCGTGGATTCGATCCTGGCGGGGCGTAATCCGCTGGCGCTCTTCCATCCGCCGGGCGCCGCCGAGACGGGCTTGTTGTTACGGCACCGCGAATTGTCGGACGATGTAGCGTTTCGGTTCAGCAATCGGGATTGGTCTGAATGGCCGCTGACAGCCGACCGCTTCGCCGCCAAATTGCGCGAGACCGTGGCGGATGGTTCGGTCGTCAACCTGTTCATGGACTTCGAGACGTTCGGCGAACACCAATGGGCCGACACGGGCATTCTCGAGTTCCTGGCACACTTGGGGCCCGAGGCACTGAAGGTCGGGCTCGAGTTCCTGACGCCCGCCGAATGCCGTCGGTCGTTGGACGCGCATCAGGCGTACGACGCGCCGCACATGACGTCATGGGCCGATACAGAGCGCGACCTCTCGGCGTGGTTGGGAAACCCGATGCAGGCCAATGCCCTGCACGAGTTGTACAACATCGAGAACGCGGTCAAGGAGAGCGCCGATCCGTCGCTCCTGCACGACTGGCGCCGACTCCAGACATCGGACCATTACTACTACATGAGCACCAAGTCGTTCAATGACGGCCAGGTCCATGCGTACTTCAACCCGTACGACTCGCCGTATGACGCATACATCAATTTTATGAACGTGATCGACCACCTTCGTGCGCGGTTCGGTGGTCCGGCGCCGATGGCGAAGCCGCTACGCTAGCGGGCTTGCTCAGGGTCGCACTGGCGGCGTCAGCCCGGGATCGGAATCCCGTATTCATGCCAGCGGCGGGTGACCTGTGCACGCATCTCGGTGCTCATCTCGATCTCGTCCGGCCAGTCCCGGATCTCGCCTTCACCGGGGATCTTGCGCGTGGCGTCGATGCCCATTTTGCTGCCGACGCCCAGTCCGCGCGAGGCGTGGTCGAGGATGTCCAGCGGTCCGTCGACCAACATGATGTCACGCTTCGGGTCGATATTGGCGCACACCTGAAACCAAACCTGTTCTTCGTCCTGTACGTCTACGTGCTCATCAACGACCACGATGATCTTGGTGAACGCCATCTGACCGGCTCCCCAGATGGCGCTCATCACGCGCCGGGCTTGCAGCGGGTATTCCTTGCGAATCTTGACGAAGGCGCAATTGTGGAAGCAGCCGAAACGCGGGAGGTTATAGTCGATGATGTCCGGGATGATCACGCGCAGCAACGGCAGGAAGATCCGCTCCGTCGCCTTGCCCAGCCAGAAGTCCTCCTGGGGCGGCTTGCCGACGATCGTCGTGGGGTAGAGCGGATTGCGGCGATGGGTGACGGCTGTAACGTGCAGTCGCGGGAACAGGTCGGCCATTGAGTAGAAACCGGTGTGATCGCCGAAGGGGCCCTCCAGCAGCGGCTCTTCATCCGGGTCGATGTAACCCTCGATGACGAACTCGGCCGTCGTCGGCACGTGGATCGCTGGTTGCGTCACGCAAGGCACCAGCTCGATCGCGCCGCGGTTGAGAAAACCGGCGAACAGCAGTTCACTCAGGTCCGGCGGGAGCGGACAGGTTGCCGCGTAGGGCATGATGGCCGGTCCGCCAAGCGCGACCGCAACCGGCATGCGTTCCTTTCGACGCTGGTACTTGCGAAAGTGCCGGGCGCCGTCATGGTGCATGTGCCAGTGCATGCCGCAGAGTCGCGGCTCGAACACCTGGACGCGGTACATGCCGACGTTGCGGTCCTGCGTTTCGGGATCGATCGTATAGATGCCGCCGAGCGTGATGTAACGCCCTTCGGTTGGCGGTCGGGTCTCCGCATGCGGTCGCGCGTGAGCGTAGACGTTGGGGCCGGTGACGTCGCCGTCCTGTGGCCAGCACTTGATGGCGGGGAGGGTCGTCACGTCCGCGTCTCGATCGCGATGGACCACTTCCTGACACATGCCGCGTTTGACGACCTTGGGTGGCAGGCTACCCAATCGGGCAAGCTGCGGCAGTTTCTTGATCTTGTCCAACAGCGTGGTCGGAATCTCGGGCTTGATCAGCGTCTGAACTTCGTCGGCCAGCTCCTGGAAGTCATTGACGCCAAGCGCCAGGCACATGCGCTCTTTCGTGCCGAACGTGTTGATCAGAACCGGATACGCGTGTCCACGGACGCGTTCGAACAGCAGTGCGGGTCCGCCGGCCTTCGTTACACGGTCGGTGATCTCCGCGATTTCGAGCAGCGGATCCACTTCGGCCTTGATGCGGGTCAGCCAGCCGCGTTTTTCCAGCTCAGCCACGAACGTCTGCAGATCGGGAAACGGCAACGGGGTCTCCGATATCGTCAGGAGTGGCGCGCCAGTGCAAATTGCGCGTGCAGTGCGGCGCCCAGCGGTAGCACGTCCTCATCTACGTTGAAACGCGGGTGGTGATGGGGATGGCAGCAGTCGCGTTCAGCGTTGCGCGCGCCGAGGAAGACGAACGCGCCCGGGCGCTCCTGGCAGTAGTACGCGAAGTCTTCGGCGCCGCCCATCGGGGCCATCATTACCCGCTGATCGGGAGCGATGCCGACCGCGTCGGCGGCTGAAAGCACTTCTTCGACGACTGCTTCATCGTTCACCAGGACCGGGTAGCCGGGCAGAACCCGCGCATCCGCGGTCGCGCGGTGCGTCTGAGCGATGCTTTCGGCAATCGCGCGCACGCGCGTGGCGACCGTTTCGCGCACCTGCGGATCGAAAGTGCGGATCGTGCCGCGCAGTCGGGCGGTCGACGGGATCACGTTATCTGTCGTGCCAGCCTGAAACTGGGTGATGCTGACCACCGCGGTGTCCGTCGGTGCCAGCTCACGACTGACAATCGATTGCAGCGCCTGGACGATCTTGGACCCGATCAGGATCGGGTCGACGGAATCATGGGGCATTGCGGCGTGACCGCCGATTCCCTGGACGGTGATGTCGATGTTGTTGACCGCGGCCATGAAGGCTCCCGGTCGCGTTCCAAGCTGACCCTTCTCCAGTATGCAGGTGATATGAATGCCGAAGACGCGTTCGACGTCTTCGAGGGCGCCCGCCGAAATCAGCGCCGCGGCGCCGCCAGGGAAGACCTCCTCGTGCGGCTGAAACAGCAGTCGCACCGGCCGCGGCAGCGCGCCGCGTCGCTCGAACAGCAGCTTTGCAGCGCCCAGCAGCATCGCTGTGTGTGCATCGTGGCCACAGGCGTGCATGACGCCGGCGTTTTGCGAGCGATAGTCGACTTCGCTCTCTTCCTGGATCGGCAACGCGTCCATATCGGCCCGCAGCGCCACGACCGGGCCCGAGCCGGCATCGATTTCGGCCACGACGCCGTGCGTGCCGCCGACGCCGACGGTCGGGTCGAGCCCGATTGCACGGAGCTGTTCTGCCACGTAAGCCGCGGTGGCCGCCTCCTGGCCACTGAGTTCAGGATGTTTGTGCAGGTGACGGCGCCACGCGCGCAGGGTCTCCGTCAGGGCGTGCGCGTCATCGAGCAGGTCACGAGTCATCGGAGGTTTCGTTCTGCGGCTGTTCGTGGCCTGTTGTGCGGGCGGCCAGGATGGCCTGGATCAGCGCGTCGGGCACCTTGGCCTTCGTCGCTTCCGGACAATCGCGGCACGCCGCCTTGCCGAGGCGAATCGTACTTTCGTACGTTCGCAGGAAGGTGACACAGGCCGGGCATTCGTCCAGGTGTGCCTGGAACACGTCGCGCTGCGGTTCGGGCAGCTCGCGCTCCAGATAGGCCAGCAGAAACTCGGCGATCTCCTGACAGGTCATGCTACCTCGCCTCGGAAATAGGGATCGAGCAAGTTGCGCAACGCCAGCCGGGCACGGTGGAGCCGCGTCTTGACCGCGTTTTCCGTAATCTCCAGCAGTTCAGCTGTCTCACGAGTGTCGTATTCCTCGATATCGCGCAGCAGCAGCACGGTTCGATAGGGATCCGGTAACTCATCGATCTTCTCGCGAACGAGCGCACGGGCTTCCTGTGCCTCGAGTGCGACGGCGACATCCTCACGCCACGGGTTCATCGGCCGTGCCGGATGACCGTCGCTGCGGAACTGCGGTAACAGTTCCTCGATCGAACGTTCGGCGCGTCGCGACTTCTTTCGCAGTCGCATCAGGGCCGAGTTGACGACGATTCGATGCAGCCAAGTCGATAGCTTCGACTGGCCCTCGAAGCGATCGAGGGCACGGAACGCCGAGATGAACGCCTCCTGCACGGTGTCGAGCGCGTCCTCTTCGCTGCGCAGAAATCGCCGGGCGACGGCGAGCATCTGGCCGCTGTACTCGCGGACCATCTCCTCGTAGGCCCGTTCTTCGCCGGCACGGAGCCGTTCGACCAGTGCCGCATCATCCGTCCGGTTGGATGCCCCCTCGTTCGTCGTGGTTGCGGGCTTTTGCATAGATTGAGGGTAGCGAGAGCCGTGAGCGGTGGCAAACGGAATCGGTGACGGGAGACTGTGTCATAAGTGATTTGGCTCGGTCGATCGGCGGACGAGATGCACGCTCCACCCTGCTCGAGAGGACGTGCCGCGCCGGGGCAAGTGGCGTGTCCCCCACCCTAGAAGGGTGGGGCACCTTGCCACCACGGCCCTTATTCCAGTCCGAGCATTGCGCCGAAGTCGAGTTCCAGTACGGCGATCGCATGCCGCAGGCCGTACGCCTCGATCACCTCGGGATGGACCTCGCCCATTCGGCCGATCTCGCCGTCAGTACCGACGGCCCTGGCTTTCGTGCCGTCGGTCGGTCCGCTGATCGCTCTCAATCGAATTGACGCCACGCGGCCCGGGACGAAGCTCGCGTGCTCCGTGGGCTGGATATCGAGCGTTGCGCCCACCTCGTGCGCGAACGCGTCGAACGCTGCTCGGATGTCCGCGTAGCCCACGTGCGGACCAATCAGCGCCACCGCCAGCAAACGCCGCTCGGAAGCGCCCGTTTCCGCTTCGCGGTCTACGAAACAGCAATCGCCGAGCTCGAACAGTTGTTGTGGCAGGTCGTGCTGCTTGTTGATCGCGAATGTCTCGAGCAGGCCCGGGAGCAACGAGACGCGCGTGATCGTCTGCTCGACGCTGATCGGATTCTCGATCCGTACTGCCCGGTCGCGGACGGGATCGCCGACATCGATGCGCCATTTGTCGAACGATGCCTCCTCCGAGGTCAGTCCGAGTGTCATGACCTGGTGGAAGCCGAGCCCGGTCAGGGCCCGACGCGCGATCGCGCTGCGTTCCTCGATCTCGCGCGGCGCTCCCACTGTGAATGTCGGGACGAGGTCCGCCGGCAGGTTGTCATAGCCGAAGGCCACGGCGGCGTCCTCGATCAGATCGATCGGGTGCATGATGTCGTTGCGGTAAGCCGGGCTCAGGACAGTCAGGTCGGACGTGCTGGCCGGTTCGATCTCGTGCCCCATGCGACGGAGCAGGTCGACCAGTGCATCGCGTTCCAGCGGCACGCCGATGGTCTCGGCGGCTTCGCGGACACTCAGCGCCATCCGGCTCGGCGTCAGGTCAGGCGTCTGCAACTCGCGGTCCGGGAGTTTGATTCGCACCCGCTCGACCGTCATTTGGGGGATCAGCTCCTTGAGGTTGGTCACCATGACGTTCAGCGCCCGGTCGATCACGCGCATCGACTGTCCGGTGATATCCAGGAAGATGTTGCGCGTCTCCTCGGTGACACGGGTCAGCTCCCCGTTGATGATCGGCGGCATCGAGAGCACGGCATCGCTCTCGTCGGTCAGGATCGGGTACTTGTCGAAGCCCGCCAGCAGCCGAGCATACTTTTTGCCCGTGCCGTGCCGCTCGAGGACCTCACCCGGCGTCATCGCGCTACCCGGATCGTCCTGCGAGAAGCCGAGCGGGACGAAGCGGAGTGCATCGGGGGCGAGCGCCGCGTAGCGGAATTGCGTGCCCTGGAGCACATCGAGATTGTGCGCCCCGATCGCCGCCAGCTTGCGGTCGCGTCCCAGGGCCCAATGCAGGTTCTCCTGCATGTTCATCAGGATCTTGACCAGCTCGTTGTCGAGCTCGAGGTTGCGCAGCACTGCGCAGACGATGTATGGTCGGAAGCTCGACGGCTGCGACAACTTCGGGTCGATCGTCACGACATAGTCCGAGTCGGTCATCTCGATTTGCGGGAAGCCCTTCTCGACGCCGAGATAGCCGCGGATGCAACGGCCCATTCCGCCGGGATCGTAGACATCGGGCCGGTCGGCGAGCATGTCGACCCGCACGACATGGTTGGTCCCCGTTCGTTCGAACCCGTCCGGCGTGGTCCGGAAGTCGACGCCGCACTGGGGGCATTCGACGGGATCGCCTTGCTTGTCGGTGCGTTCGATGATTCGGCCGCAGCGGTCGCAGCGGAACTGCTGCATGTCCGCGAACTCCTCGACCTCGCTGCCGATCTGGGTGATCGTGTCGCGGAGATGCTCGTCGGTGAGCGGTCTGGCACCGTCCACGCCGCGGTTGATCTGCTGCATCAGCAGCTCGACCGACATTCCTACGATTGGCATAGCGGCGCCTCCCGCAGCCAGGGCATGCTGGCGAAGTAGATATCTCCGATCGCTTCGAGGTCGTGCAGCATCATCGCCAGGCGCTCGAGTCCCAGGCCCCACGCCAATACCCGGTCATGGATTCCCAGCGGGATCGTGACCTCCGGCCGAAAGATGCCCGAGCCGCCCATCTCGACAAACTCGTTGCGCCGTTCGAACAACGCGAAGACCTCGGCCGACGGCTCGGTGTACGGGAAGAAGCTCGGCGCGAAACGGACCGCCGGGAAGCCCATCTTCTGGTAGAACGCGGTCAGCGTGCCCTTGAGCGTCGCGAGGCTGGCCTGCGGATCGACGATGATCCCGTCGACCTGATGGAAGATCGGCAGATGCTTGAAGTCGACCGTTTCACGTCGGAAGACGGGACCGATCACGAAGTACTTGCCAGGCTTGCCCGCCGAGTGCTTTGCCAGCGCACGAATGGTCGCCGCGGTCGTATGCGTTCTCAGAACCGGCTTGTGAGCCCGGTCACGGCTCCAGCGGTACTGCCAGCCGGTCGAGCCCGTATCGCCGCCGGTCTCGTGTACCGCTTGAATCCGCTCGACCAGCGCATCCTCCGGCAATCGCGACGACTCCGGCCGCGCTACGTAGAACGTATCCTGCATGTCACGGGCCGGGTGATCCTGCGGCTGAAACAATGCATCGAAGTCCCAGAAGCTCGACTCGACCCACGGGCTGACGATCTCGGTGAACCCCATTTCGAGGAAAACCCGTCGGACCCGATCGAGCGTCCGCTGGAACGGATGCTCCTTGCCCGGCAGCATGCGCTTGGCCGCGTGCCGAACATCGTAGGGCTGCAACTCGACGTCGCGCCACTTGCCGTCGGTGAGCAATTCAGGTGTCAGTTGGGTCACCGTCTCGCGGCTGGTGACACCTTCGCGCAGCAACGCGCGGCCCTGGTCGGCAATGGACGCCACACGCTCGACCCGTTCCTTGACCACCAGAAATCCCTTGCGCTTTTCGAGGATTGCCAGTGCTGCCCCGAGATCGATGCCTTCGTCGACCAGCTCCCGATCGGTCGCGACCCGGCCCTTGGCCAGCGCATGGATCATGACCTCGTCCGGCTGTTCGGCATCCGCACCTTCCGCGGCGGTCAGGACGAGGTCCCCCTTGTCCTTGCGAGCCCACCCGCGCTGCGTGAGCCAGCGAAGCGTCTGACCCACCACGCTCGAGCCGAGCCCGGTCTTGTCGCCAACGGTTGGAAAGGGAAGCGTGCCGCCAGCGTCGGCCAGCGCCGCGAGGATCGAGCGCTCGGGCAATGGCGCCTCTGTGAACGGCTGTCCCTCGGCACCGAGGCGGAACTCCCGGAACGGCGTCTCGTCGAGTTGGACGAGTCCCGCTTGCGACAACTGCGTGCAGGCCGCCGTCACCGGCGACTGGTCGAGTTCCAGGCGCTCCGCGAGCGTGCCGATCGCGACCGGTTCGGCGATCTCCGCCAGCGTCTGCAGGACCCGATGTTCGTTCCGCGAAAGCTCCATATCCCATTCCTCTGCTCAGCGAGACCGAAACAGTTGTGTGTATCGTAAGTGGAGGAATTGCTCAAGGGCCAGGCCGGACGGTCACTCAAACAACCGCGGCTGGCGGGGATCGTCGGCGGTCGAGCGGACCTCTCCGTCCGGCAACTCGGTGACCAGCCGCTGGCCGTCCCGGATCTTCGCATGCGTGCGAATGATCTTCCGCGTGCGGGCGTCGCGCGTGATGCTGAAGCCGCGATCGAGGACCCGTCGCGGGTCACAGACGGCGACGATCTCCTCCAGTCGAGCGAGTTCGGTGCTGCGACGCTCCATGCTTCGCTGGACCGCCGGTAGCAGGTTGCGGGTCACCTGGTCGAGTCGCTCATCGTAGCGCGCCAATTGCGGCTGCGGACCGCGCGTCGCGAGCCGTCGGATCGTGTCGTCCAGCGCCCGTCGGCGTGAGTCCAAGCGGTCGCGGAGGCTACGGTCGAGGGCCCCGAGCACGTCCGTGAGCCAGCGGCGGGCTTGCTCGACGCGGCTTCGATGCGGTTGGCGGTCCAAATCCGCCTCGGACCGCGCCAAGGCGCCAGCGGCCACCTCGTACCGATGCCGGACAGTACTCGCCAAACGCTGAACCAACTCGTCGGTGCGCTGCATGTGCTCGTGAACGCGGCGTGTTGGGCGCGTGAGCGGATCGCTTGCGAGAATAGCGGTCAGGCGCGTCTTTGCGAGCGACAGTCGCTGTTGAAACCCGCGGTGCGCGGTGCGCCCCGCCCGGTCAAGCTCGTCGTCCAGCGCACTCCAATGCGGCGTCACCAACTGGGCGGCCGCCGTGGGTGTTGCGGCGCGCGCGTCGGCGGCGAGATCGCACAGCGAAACGTCGACTTCGTGCCCGACCGCACTCACCACCGGAATCGAGCTGGTTGCGACCGCTCGCACGAGCGTTTCGTCGTTGAACGCCCAGAGGTCTTCGAGCGATCCACCACCGCGGCCGACGATCAGCACGTCGATGCCATCGAGCGCGTCGCGGTTCTCATTGAGGAGCTGAATGGCCGTCACGATCTCGGCAGCGGCGCCCTCACCCTGGACGCGCGCGGGGGCAACAACGACATCCGCGATCGCAAACCGCTCGCGGAGCGTCTGGAGGATGTCGCGGATTGCAGCGCCGCGCGGACTGGTGACGAGCCCGATGCGTCGAGGAAGCTGCGGAAGCGGTCGCTTGCGGGCCGGATCGAACAGCCCCTCTCGCTCCAGCTTTTCGCGAAGCTGACGCAACGCGACCTCGAGCGCGCCGACGCCGCGTGGCTCCAACCGACGAACGATGAGCTGATACGTGCCGCGAGGGGTATAGACCTCGAGCGCGCCGGTCGCGACTACCTCCATTCCGGCCTCTGCCGCGAATTTCAGCCGAGCGACGTCGCTTTTCCACAGGACGCAACGCAGCTCGCTCTCGCGATCCTTGAGCGTGAAGTAGAGGTGACCGCTTCGGGGACGTGCCAGATCGCTGATCTCGCCGACGACGTGCAATGTACCAGGCAAATACTGACGAATAGCGCCGCGGACGCGCTCGTTGAGCGCCCGAACGCTGATGGTCTGGTGTTCGAAGAGGTCAGGTGCCGGCGCCGCCGGCTTGCGGATTCGCGTGGGATCGAAAGGCCTTCGGGCCATCGGTCGTTAGCCGGGTTCTAGCGCGTTGGCGATCGAGAGCACCTCGAACTCCTGCTCCACGCCGTCGAGCGTCACGGTAACGTGGTCGCCGATATGCAGGCCCATGACGCGCTGGGCGAACGGAGCGAGATAGCTGAAGATGCCCTGATCGACGTCGCCGTCAAACGGCCCGAGGAAGGTCATTTCACGCTGCCCACCGTCGCTGACCCGTCGGAAGATGACGTACGTCCCGATCGCGACATGGTCGGTCGGGACGCCGGCGACGTCGATGGGGCGTGCTTTGCTCAACTCGTCATTGATACGTGCCAGGCGGGCCCGCAGCAGATCCCGTTCTTCGAGCGCGAACTTGTACTCCGAGTTCTCGCTGAGGTCGCCGTGGGAAGCGGCTTCGCCGATGCGTTTCGCGTTCTCGCGCATCTGCACGTTCTCGATTTCGTCGCGCTCCGCGACCCGTCGTCCGATGCCGCCCTGGGTCGAATAGAGCGTGTCCTTGTCCTCCCAAGGCTGGATCTGGCGGCGCTTGATGAGCCAGAGCCGCGGGTGCACGTCCCGGAGGATGTCGAGCATCTTGCCCCGAACGGTGTCGCCGACGCCTTCGATCAACTCGAGCTGACGCTTGAGCGTGATCGCCGCGGCCTCGCCGACTTCCTTCATCGCGGAGGCAACGCGTCCGTAATCACGCAATCCGAACGCCGTCCGCATCCGATGACGGAAATGGCGGATCACCTGCTCGTCTTTGCCGGTGGTCCGGTTCAAACCGGTCCACAGCTGGAGCACGTTCGTGAGCAGCTTAAGGTCGCTCGGGAGCTTCAGCGATCCGGTCTGACGCGGTCCCTTCCAAAGCCAATAGAGAATTTCGGCATGGTGCAACGGATCGGACATCGACTGGTCGATGAACTCCTGCACCGCCTCCGCGCGACCAGCTTCGATCGCGCCCTCGCTGAGCATGTCGAGCTGGGTCGACGGCGCGAGCGGGATGAGTTGCAGGAAGAAGTCGACCCAATCGTCGGGTCGCGCCGCGCGCAGCACGGATAGCGCGCTCCCCCAAAGCACGTCGCTCGGTTGACCGCTGATCAGCCCGATCGGGTTCTTGCTCGAGCGGAGCAGATCGGTCGCGAGCGCGGCCGCCTCGTCGCGCGCCGGCAATCCATTACTCTGCCCGAACAACAGCGTACACGCCAACGCCTCACTCGAGCGCTTGTCGCGAATCGTCTGCGCGTATTTCAGGATCCCGTCCCCGCAGCGTTGGAGCAGCTCTTCGTCGAGCGGCTCGTTGAGCGATCCCTTGTCGCGGACGTACTGCTCGATCACTGCCGACCAGTGAAGCGGGTCGGATTTCTCCTCGAAGCGCCGCCAGGCCTCATCCTCAAGTCGCGCTCCGCCGTCGACATAGCTGAGGATGATCGGCGAGCGTCCCTCCATCAGCACATACGGAGATTTCTTGAGTTGCGTGCGGGCCTTGGTCCACCACTTCGACCAGGTGCCCGGCTCGATGTAGCGTGGAACGAGTTCATCCTTGAGCTGCTCGGCGTCGATCGATTCGCCGTGGGCGTGAATCAGGCCGATGACCAGGTCGACCGGCTTGTTCTTGATCAGATCGGTCAGTTTCTCCGGCCAGAGCTGGCGGAGTACACGGAAATCGGTGTGGTCGACCCGGTCGTACTCGCGCGCCAATTCCGACGCCGGGACCGTCACACTGCGGTCCTGTCGGCGGAGATTCACGATCCCGTTGGCACGGTCGATCTCGATGATCTCGACGGCGCGGTCGTCCATTCGGCCGATGAGCGTGTCGCCGGGCTTGAGCTCGAGGTAAACGTCGAGCAGCTTGATCGCGGCGCGGGCCGGCCGCTCGGCCTCGAGGCCGGACGCTTCGAGCGCCTGGGCAAAGCCCGGATTATCCGCGTACACGAGCTTGTACAGCGCCGTCAGACGTTGCCGCAGCCCGTCGTTCTTGGGCGCGACCATCAGCGCCGAACGGGCGATGGCAAGTGCCGCTCGATTGTCGGCGTCGTCGCCTGCGTTATCGAGCACGAGCTGGGCCAACTCGACCACCCGTTCCCCGGACGGAGATCGTTCGAGTTTGTGGAACGGCCGCACGAGCGCGGTGAGACTGCCGCCACCGCCCAGCACCTCCAGGCAGGTTGACTCGAATTGATCCAGATCCCCCTGTTGAGCCAGCTCCAGTAACTGCGCCTCGGCCATATGCTCCTCGATGCCAGATGATTATCCCAACGGAAAGATCCCGTCGGCGGTCAGGTAAACACATAGACTACCGGCTGGCGGCGATCCGTTCCACCGTCAAACCCGCCCGACTTCGCTGCCCCCCTCGAAACCGGGCGCCGATTGACCCCCTCGCTCGCGCTCGGGGCTCGTTATGTGCGGGTGCCGTGGGCGGCCGGCCTGCGGCGCCGATGCGAGCCGCGAGCGCAAGCGAGCGGTCAACGGCGGGCGAGACGCTGCCCCACCCAATGTCCCGGATGGGGCACCATTGGGTCGGGCTGCGGGTCGCTACGTCTTATCTCGCGATGCAGTAGAGATTCTTGGCGCCACGAAGGAACAATGCGTCGTCGACGATCGCCGGAGAGGCTGTGAATTCGTCGTCGAGCTGGTTGGTGGCCAGGACCTCGAACTGCGGGCCGCGTTTCAGCACCAGCGTCTTGCCGTTGCGACCGACAATGTAGACGCGGCCATCCGCTCCGACCGGCGAGGCATAGATCCCGGGGACGTCGGTCAGGCGCTGGGGCTCGTAGTGCCGCTTGCCCGTCTTCGGGTTGACGCAGGAGAGAATGCCGTTGTTTCGTCGAAGGAAGTAGAGCGTGTCGTCGTACAGCAGCGGCGACGGCACATAGGACGTCCCCTCGTCGGTCGACCAGACGATGGCGGATGCCGTGATGTCGCCACGCTGGCCCCCATACCGGATCGCGAGCAGCATCGGATCGCGATAGCCGGTCATCGCATACACCACGCCGTCCGCGGCCACCGGCGTCGGGGCGCAATTGAGGCCGAGGCCGGCACATTCCCAGATGAGGTCCCCACTGGCAATGTCATAGCTGCGGACGCGGTTGCTGCCGGGGACGATTGCCTGGGCGCGGCCCTGATCGGTCACGATCAGCGGAGTGGCCCAGGATGTGGGCTCGTCGCGCGGTCGGCGCCATTGTTCCTTACCGGTGCGTTTGTCCAGCGCGACGATGAACGAGGCCCCCTCGTGGTCCCAGGTCATCAAGAGGGTATCCCCGTGGAGAACCGGCGAGGCCCCTTCGCCGAAGCCGTTGCGGGTCTGCATGTCGCCGAGATCCTTCTCCCATACCTGTTTGCCGTCAAAAGTGACGCAGTAGAGGCCGCGCGAGCCGAAACACGCGTAGATATGTTCGCCGTCCGTGATTGGGGAGGCGGGTGCCAGGCTGCCGTCACGGTGGCTGCCTTCGTGCGGGATCTGCTTGCGGAGTACGGTTTTCCACCGCTGATCGCCGGAGTCACGGTCGAATGCCATCAGCGTGAACCGGTACGGCTTGTCCGGCGCCGGATTGCGTCGGCGGCCCCGGCGGCCCCGTCGACGCTCGGCGCGCGGTCGCTCTTGCTGCTGCTGGGGGCCGGAAGCACCCTCGGTGTCCGCACTCGGCGTCGTCTCCGGTGCGGCCATCGGGATCGCGGCCTGGATGATGACCAGGTCTCGGTAGACGATCGGCGTCGAGTGCCCGTGGCCCGGGATCGCGACTTTCCAGCGAACGTTCTTCTCTTCACTCCATTCGGTCGGCGGCTTGCCGCGCGGTGCGACGCCGGTGTCGCGCGGGCCGCGCCAACTCATCCATGCCCGGTCCGCATTCGATGCATCGGCCGCGAGCGCGGTCGACACCGCCAATAATAGGTAGCCGGCGCTCAGTAGCGCCGCACATCGCTTATGTGCCAGACTCATGGTCGTCCTCGAAAAGCTGTCAGGGGGCTCGCCGTATCGTGCCCGTAGGGTACCCGGTCGGGACGCCACGCGTCGAGCGATTTCGTCGATCGGTTGGCGACGGACAGGCGCCATGCGTCTTGACCGCTCGCTTGCGCTCGCGGCTCGCGTGCAAGCGGCGGGGTGGGGCACCCGGCGCCCATTGACTCCTCGCTCGCGCTCGGGGCTCGTTGTGTGGGGGTGCCGTGCGCGGCCGGCCTGTGCCGCCGATGCGAGCCGCGAGCGCAAGCGAGCGGTCAATGGCGGGCGAGACGCCCGCCCCACCCGGCGAGACGCCCGTCCCACCCTACACTTTGTTGGCCCGGAGGAAGAGGGGGGGCGGTGCTTCAGCCGACGGGCTGGTTCGGTGCTTCAATCGACGGGGTGGAAGTTCAGCTGGGTCGGTGTCTTCTCGCTGATCGTCACGAACGTACGCGTGTCCCGGTCGTAGCAGATCGCTTCGGCCTGTCGTTCGATGGTCAGCGGAATGCGCCGTGCGGGCTGCGCAAAAATCGTTACAAACCGCTCATCGGCGACGTTTGCCGGCAGGATCCGCTCCCAGCCGCACAGATAGCTGCGTGTAACGAGCCGTCGTCCGTCGAGGGAGATATCGGCCCCGGTTACCGTCGTGACGAACCCCGCCGGCGGTGGTTCGCGCAACGTTGCGACTCGTTTCAGCAGGTTGACTCGTTTCGTGCTCCAAGGTGCCTCGAGCCGAAAGATGTCGGCGTGACCGTCCGGGTGTTTCGAAAAGAGATACCCGTCGCTCGTTCGCGGGTGTACGACGAATCCTTCGGCATTAACCGGACCGTCGGCGTAGCGGGCTCGATATCGTGTGGCGTCGACAGTGATGCGAGCGGTGTCGTTTGGGATCGCGGGTTCCGGGAAGCGGTAGAACGTCACTTCCGCTCGCCGGGCCTTGTTATCACCAATATCCGCCACGCAGACGTCGAAGGCCCCCTCGGCGCCGGGTACGAGTGCGATGTCTTCCCAGTCGACGTGTACGGCGTTGCGGATCACGATCTCGCAGCGCGTGCGACCGGTCCGATGTACGAGAAAGACGCGGGCGGAATCGCCGGAATCGTTGTGGACATAGAAGCAGTTCGGATGCCGATGGCTCGCGACGATGCCGGACGCTTCGACGATTCGCGCGTCCTGGATCATCGCCGGCGTGAGCGGATCCACGGCAGGGCCGGTCATCCAGATCAACAGCATCCAGTGCATTCGATTCACTCCGGGACCGAACGGCGACGTTTGTTTGGTCGCCGTCGGTCGATGATAGCCGAGCGGGAGCGGAAGGCGCACGCGCTGATGACTTCGGCCGTGACAAAGGCCGTGGCCCGGCTGCAATTCTCAATGGACTTCTCCTATACTTGATGGTGGCGCCGGCCGGTTCGTCCCGGGTCGCGCGCCGGGTCCGGGAAGGAAGAGGCGCGCTCTATGGTGGTAACGCCGATCATCGGTCTCGAAATCCACGTGCATCTAGCGACGCGGACCAAGATGTGGTGTGGTTGCGCGCTGGAGTACGGAGCGGCGCCCAATTCGCGCACTTGTCCGGTGTGTCTTGGTCTGCCGGGAGCCCTCCCGGTCGCCAATCAGCTGGCGATCGAACTCGCGATGCGGGTGGGATTGGCCCTGCGGTGTACGATTCGTTCGTTCACGAAATGGGACCGCAAAAGCTACTACTACCCGGACTTGCCCAAGAACTACCAGATCTCGCAATATGATCTACCGCTGTGCGAAGCGGGGCACCTCGAGTTTCCGCACGACGGGCGGATCGCGAAGGTCCGCGTTCGGCGGGCGCATCTCGAAGAGGATGCCGGCAAGAACACGCATTTGACCGGCTTCTCCGGGGTGGACCTCAACCGTGCGGGCAGTCCGTTGCTCGAGATCGTTACGGAGCCCGATCTGAGCTCGGCGGATGAGGCGCGCGAGTTCGCCGTCCAGCTTCATCGGCTCGTGCACTACCTGGGTGTCAGCGAAGCGAACATGCAGCTGGGGCAGATGCGGTTCGAGCCGAACATCAATCTGCGGATCGAGCGGGATGGGGAGGTGTATCTAACGCCGATCGTTGAAGTGAAGAACCTGAACTCGTTCCGGTCGTTGCAGGGTGCGATTGAGTACGAGGTGCAGCGGCAGCAAGAAGTATTCCTCGAAACGGGGGTGACGCTGGCGTCAGGCAATAAGTCCAATCGAGGCTGGGATGATGATCGGCTGGTGACGGTGCCGCAGCGCGAGAAGGAAGAAGCCCATGACTATCGGTACTTTCCGGAGCCCGATTTGATTCCGTACGAGCCGGACGCTGCGTGGGTGGCGGATGTCAGCGAGCACATGCCCGAGTTGCCCATCCCGCGAACGGAGCGGTTCATCAGCGAGTACAAGGTCGGTCCGAAGGATGCACCCGCGCTCGTCGACGACCGTGCGACTGCTGATCTCCTGGATGATGCTGCTGCGGCGGGTGGTGACAAGGCGACGCTGGCCCGGCAGTTTCTGGGTTTTTGGGCGATGCACGCCAATGCGCGCGAGACGACCATCGCGCGACTCGGGCTTTCCCCCGAGCGACTGGCCGGTCTCGCGAACCTGGTTCGGGACGGAACGGTCAGCGCGACGGCGGCTGCCCGGATCAGTGAGGCAATGCTGACGCGATCGGAACCTGCCGGTGTGCTGGCCGAAGAAATGGGGCTTGTTCAGGTATCGGACGCGGGTGCGGTCGAGACGTGGGTCGCCGAAGCGCTACGCAACAATCCGGACGCCGTGCGCGATGCACTGGACAATCCCAAGAAGCTGCAACGGGCGCGCGGCTTTCTCACCGGGCAGGTGATGAAGATCTCCGGGGGACAGGCGGACCCGAAGGTTGCCGGCGATCTGATCGAGCGCAAGCTCGCGGAGTTGAGACCGGCGTAGATCCGGACCTTATTGCGCGGCCGTGCACGGTTGGCGCGGACATCGAACCGCGTGACCCCTGCAACCATTATCGGGATTCGGCGGATATCTCGCTCTCCGTGCTCGGGCGGCGCTGATAATAAGTGTGAGGGGACTCCGACAATCACGATCGATTATGGTCGGACGGACTTCGCTCCGCGAGCTGGCGTGGTGTCGCTTGATCGTGTTGCGGGCGGCGTAGAATTCGCCGAACAGCGGGCTACTGGGTGGCCCGTCGACCCGCAGGAGGAGTCGGAGCAATGGACGAAGCTGCCTTCCAGAAGAAGCTTTCGGAACTGGTCGAGCAGATCGAGACGCTGCCTGAGAGCGAGCGCGATCGACTGCGGCAGATGGCCAAGGAAACGAAAGAACGTCACGAACAAATGAAACAGAACTTCAAAACGCTGCAGGAGAGCATCGATTTCCTGCGACTCGGGATCAAGTACCTGATGTTTGACCTCGAGGCGACCCGTCGTGAGAACGCCTACCTGCGTAAGATGCTCGAGCAGGATACCGAAGGCGGTAAGAACGAGACCGACGGCGGCGAAACGGAGTAAGGCTCCGCAAGCGCCTGCCATACTGAATCTCCATCCCACCACCACCGTGCAATGCCCCGGAACGTGCCTCCGGGGCATTTGCCTGCGCGGTCCGCGAGATCATCCCGTCGGCGGGGTGATGTCGGCATCGAGTACCGTGACCGTTGGCGTTTTTCGGATCCGCACCGATAATGGCCGCGATGCGAATCGCGCACGTCATTACGCGGCTGATTGTTGGCGGTGCGCAGGAGAACACGATTCTCACCTGCGAAGGGCTCCATCAACGCGGACACGACGTAACGTTGATCAGCGGACCGACCCGTGGTCCGGAAGGCAGCCTCGTCGAGCGCGCACGGGCCGGCGGGTATCGCTTCGTCGAGATTCCCGAGCTGGTGCGGGCCGTTAATCCCTGGCTGGATGCGCGCGCCCGCAGGTTGCTCGAGATCGAGTTCCGCCAGTATCGTCCGCAGGTCGTTCACACGCATAGCAGCAAGGCCGGTATCGTGGGCCGTTTTGCCGCGGCGGACGCGCGTGTGCCGCGGATCGTGCACACCATCCACGGCATGAGCTTCAATCGCACGCAGTCGGCGCCGGTTCGCTGGCTTTACCAATGGTTGGAGCGCCGGGCGGCCCGGATCAGCGATCGGATCGTTACCGTCGCTGACGCGATGATCGAACAGACGGTCGCGGCACGGGTGGCGCCGCGTCGAAAGCTGCTGACGGTCTATTCCGGGATGGAGATCGAACAGTTCACGCCGACGCGTTACGACCGAGCGGCTGTCCGTCGAGCGTGGGGCTTCCCGGAGGACGCGATCGTCGTTGGTACCGTCGCTCGGCTGTTCCGGCGTAAGGGCTACGAGCAGCTGATCCCGATCATGACGGAGGCGGCGCGCGTGGATGAGCGGTTACGCTTCGTCTGGGTCGGCGATGGCGCCCAGCGGGCGGATTACGTCGCGGACCTGCGTCAGCGGGGGCTGGAGGATCGTACGGTATTGACCGGACTGGTGCCGCCGACGGCAGTTCCGGAGTTGATTGCCGGGTTCGATCTGCTCGCGCACACCTCCCAGTGGGAGGGCCTGCCGCGCGTCGTCGTGCAGGCGCTGCTGATGCAGAAGCCGGTGGTCGCGTTCGATATCGATGGCACGCCGGAAGTCGTAACCCCGAAGACCGGTCGACTGATCCCGCTTGGAGCTGAGGGGCAGTTCGCGACTGCCATCCAGGAATTGGCGGCGAACGCGGACCTTCGGGGGGAGTTGGGCCGCGCCGGTCGCGAGCTGTGTCGGACGCGCTTCGATTGGCAGACGATGGTGGACCAGCTCGACCAGCTCTATCTCGAGCTGAAGCCGCGAGAGTAGAGGCCGGGCCGGCACAGTCGGCTCGCGTCCGTGTCGTGCCCTCTGGAAGGGGAGGCGCATCGCGCTACAATTCGAGTTCACGTGCCGATCATCACTGGAAGGAGTGAACGCCATGGCCTTGAACGAGCAGCAGGAGCAGCTTTGCAGCGAGAGTCGGTGGGATTTCTCCGGCCTTCGGGCGTTGTTCATCAACTGCACGCTGAAGAAATCGCCGGAGATGTCGCACACGGACGGACTGGTCGAGATCTCGCGGGCGATCCTCGAACGTAACCGCGTGCAGGTCGAGGCGTTTCGGGCGGTCGACTACGAGATCGCGTCGGGTGTGTACGGCGATATGACCGCGCACGGCTGGGAACGCGACGACTGGCCACAGCTCTATGAAAAGGTGCAGCAGGCGGACATCCTCGTGCTCACGACGCCGATCTGGCTGGGCGAGAAATCGTCGGTCTGCACGAAGGTCATCGAGCGGCTCTACGCCAACTCGTCGGAGTTGAACGACGAGGGTCAGTATGCCTACTACGGCAAGGTCGGCGGCTGCCTGGTTACCGGCAACGAAGACGGTGCCAAGCACTGTGCCATGAACGTGCTCTATTCCCTGCAGCACTTGGGGTACGTGATTCCGCCGCAGGCGGATGCGGCATGGTTGGGAGAGGCCGGCCCCGGCCCATCCTATCGCGATCCCGGCTCCGGCGGACCCGAGAACGACTTCACCAATCGCAACACGACCTTCATGACCTGGAATCTGATGCACGTGGCGCGGATGCTCAAGGACGCGGGCGGAATTCCGGCGCACGGCAACCAGCGCTCGAAGTGGACCGCCGGCTGCCGGTTCGACTTCCCGAACCCCGAGCACCGTTAAGCGCGACACCTAGTCGAGTTGCGCGAGCGCTTCCTCGACCGCCAGGCGCACCCAGGGACGCCGGTCGTCGGCGAGCGCTTCCAGCTTCGGGCGCAGGTCGCGCGCGCCCAGTTCACCGACGGCCCAGATGAAGGCGTAGAGCGTTTTGTCATCGAGCGCATCGAGGCACACGTTGTTCATGGCGCCGATGATCTGCGGCCCGTTGACGATGGTGGCCTCGAGAAAAGTGGAGGCCCGAACCCGTCGGTTCTTGCAGTCGTTCGCACGGTTGAGTTTTTCCACCAGATCGTCGATCTCTCCGAGCGCACTTCGTCGCGCCCGCGTTCGTGCCCATGGTCCGTGATCGTCGAGCAACGCGCCGAATGCATGCGACACGGAGGGGAGCGGAACAAAGTGCCAGCTAGAGTGTCCAAAGTTGGCGCTGGTTTGTTCGTTCTCCTGTAGCAGCTCGGCGTAGCGGCGAAAAGTGGCGTTTAGCCGTTGCGGTGGGATGTCGGAGATTGCCAACGTGCTTTCGATCAACAATCCGTAGTGGCCCGAGAGTACCAGTCGTTCGAGCCTTGTCGTGTTGTGCGATCGTTCGATGTACCGGGTTAGCCGTTCCTGGGCCCGTAGCGCCCGGCGGGCGAGCGTTGTATCACCCGCATCCACCGCCGCCAGTGTCAACGATCTCAAGCGCTTGTGGATCTCCCGGACGAATCCCATCATCGCGTATTCCGGCCGAAGCATGTCCAACGAATGCGGCACGCTCAATGCGGACAGTTGACGTTCCATTGCGTCTCGCCACAGGTGGAAGGGGGAACTTAGCGTAGGAGCGGCCAGTGCTCGTTCCAGCCGATCGAGATGCTCTTTCGCCAGGGGCGTCGCGCGCAGCTTGGCTTCGTCCCACCCATCGTCGTGCGGGATCGAGAGCAGCCACCAGAGTCCTTCCGAAGGGTGAGATTGCGCCAGCTTGTCCATCGCGCTCGCGACAGCCTTCGGTGACTCGCGATAGCGGTCGCCCTTCCCGAAATAGTCACAGAGCAGGTCCACGCCGTCGCGCCATCCGTCGAGCTCATCAGGCTCCATTGCGGCATGCGCGAGCTCGTTGTTGGGATAGTGCGGACGCTGGATCAGGTACCGTTCGAGCGGCGAGAGATTCCACTTCATCGTTGCATCGAAACACGATTCGTCCGCGATCGACGCCGTGGCTGCGGCGTCGGTGAGCACGAGCAGTAGTGGATCCAACATCAATGGCGGCGACATGAATAGCGTCGCTTCAGTTTGCAGACCCAGCATTCGAGAAGTGGCGTGATAGGCTTGATCGAACGCTTCGACAAGCATCCGATCCGGGGCGGGGGTCTCGAACGCGCGGAGCCGCTCACAGAACTCGGCCAGCAGCAGGGCGGTTCGCGCCGTTGGTTTGGCTGACGCGTGCGCTTGCCGGAAGGCGTCGGCGGCTTGCGAATAGTTGCCCTGCTCCGCGGCGCAAATCCCCCGGCAGAAGGCTGCGAGCGGGTCAACTTCGGCTGACGAATCGCGCTGCTCCAGCGTCTTCCAGGCACCGGCGTAGTCCGAGCGGTTCATCTGTTCGATAGCCCGTTGTACCGACGGTTGCACCGGGATCTCGCGCTGCGCCGTTTCGAGGATCTCCTCCATGTTCTCGAGGTGCTCCAGAGCGCGCCCGACCCCCAAAGTGTCCGTCAGCCACTTCGCGTCGATGCCTTCCCATGATTCTTGGAGCTGGTCTTTCGTTTTCGTGAGCTCGCTTTGAAGAAGCGAGGACGTCGGTGGGTCGTCCGTCTTGCTCGGATTGTCGCTGGCGGCACAACTGAGGATCAACAGCCCGCAAAAAACACTCGTTGGAAACATCCCCAATCTCCTCACTGGTGAACCCTGGCCCCGTCCGGGTACGAGGTTATCAGGACGTGCGACGGGGTTGCAATCGGTCGGCTTCATTCCAGGTGGGGAAAATTCCCCGACCGATTGGGGTGGGAACGGCCCGCGCGGTTCCCCAGGGTCCTGAAAAAAGCGGGCTGGTTGCCGGGAAACGCAATTCCGGCTCTGGCACGGGCTTTGCTCCGAGTGACTGTCGACGACAAACGACGCTCAATAGGAAACGAGACGTGACTGACAAATGGCACAAACGATGGGAGCTGATCTTGAGACGGCTCCTGGGACAAGCTCCGACGGGTGGCCCGCGGTTGACGCTCATGCCGGCGTCAACCCGGTGCACCCGACTCCGGTCGGTTCGCCGATCGGCTGACAAGCCTCCTCAACTGTTGCGCTAGCCTCCTTCACGGCGCACTTCTGCTTCACCCTGACCGGCGGGGAGCCCATACTTGCGGGCTCCTCGCCAGTTTTTTGTGCGCGAGACCAGCAAACGCCCGCATGGGCCGCTATTTGGGAACCCCCGAGGTCAGCACTTCCGGTTCCTCATCGGTGATCAGTACGTTGTCTTCGATACGGACGCCACCGGTATCGAGAAGGTCGTCCACACGCGACCAGTTTACGGCATCCTTGAACTTCTCCCGGCGTGACGGGTCGGTCAGCAACGGGGGGATGAAGTAGAGTCCGGGCTCGATTGTCACCAGGTAACCCGATTCGAGCGGCAGATCGAGCCGAAGCGCGCTGAGGCCGAAACGGGTGCTGCGTTTGCGACCGGGGAGGTAACCGGTTGCATCTCTTACGCCGAGACCGACCAGGTGGCCGAGCCCGTGCGGGAAGAAGAGCGCATGCACGTCCTGTTCGACCAGCCCGCCGGGGTCGCCGCGCAGGATGCCGAGTTCGACGAGGCCGGCGGCAAGGCCCCGGGCCGCTTTCAGATGAAGATCGCGAAATTCGGTGCCCGCGCGACAGGCTGCGACGCACTCGACCTGCACGGCCAGCACAGCCTGATAGAGGTCGACGCGGAACGGCGAACAGGCGCCTGGCGCGCCCTGTCCCGGGATGGCGCCGTCACTTCCGTAGGTGCGCGTGATGTCCGCCGCGTAGCCATCGATCTCGGCTCCGGCATCGATCAGGACGAGTTCGCCGGCATCGACGGATCGGCTGCTCGGCGGGAAATGCAGTACGGCGGCGTTCGGGCCCGAGCCGACGATCGTGTCGTATGCGGTCCGATTGGCACCGTTGCGGAAGAACGTCGCCTCGAGCTCGATTTGAATCGCGCGCTCGCTCCGGCCGGGCGCAATGAACTCGCGAGCGGTGTTGAAGCCCCGGTCCGTCGCTTGGACGGCGGCGCGAATTCGCTCGAGTTCGACGGCGTCCTTCGGTCGTCGGGCGTGCATGAGCCGTTCGCGTAGCGATTCGATATCGGAGGCGTCGGCGGGGCCGATTCCGTCGACGGCGCACCCGAGGTTGACGATCGGGCGGCCCGCTCGTTGTTCGAGCCAGGCTCGGAGCGATTCGAGCGGTTGCGCCGCGCCTTCGGGTCGCGGCTGCTTGCCCTCCCAGATCTGCTCTGCCTCGCTGACCGTGGGCAGGAAATCGACCCAACCGTCCTGCGGATCATACGCGACGACTCCGCCGGGCTCGGCGAGATCGGCGAGATAGCGATACTCGGAATGGGGCCGGAACGGATAGACCTGGTCGGCGCCGCCGGGGATGGGCAGTTGCCGACCGGCACCGACGAGCACGAGCTGATCCGTAAGCTGCCATGCCTCGGCCACACGCTGCCGTCGATTGACGAGGTACTCTGTCATCGGAAATGCCTCCTTCTCCGGTCAGCGTAACGGCCCGCCGAGCGGAATGGAACAATCGGCGCCCGCCGTCGTTTGCCGAAACCCGTGTGAAGTCCGAGACTATCATGAGCGTGGCGCTTTTAACGGTCGGCGGCGCGCGAGAACTGGCGGAGTGGGAGACAGCGATGCCAATCCATGAGTCGTTGCGGATCAACCGGGCGCAGGTCGTGGTGGTCGACGTGCAGGAGCGGCTGTTGCCGCATATCAGCGAGCATGAGCGGGTTCTGGCGCAATCGGAGCGGTTGGTGCTCGCGGCTCGTCAGATGGATCTGCCGGTTACGGTTTCGGAGCAGTACCCGCAGGGGCTCGGGCACACGCACCCGATGTTGCGCGCGGCCGCGGCCGACTGCGAGACGGTGACCAAAATGACCTTCAGCGTCTGGCGGGATGATGCGGCGCGTCGGCAGCTTGTGTCCCGCGAGCGGCAGCAGGTGTTGTTGGTGGGGATCGAGACGCATGTCTGCGTGCAGCAGACGGCGTTGGATCTGGTGCGCGCGGGCTTCGATACGGTCGTCTGCGCCGATGCGGTCGGCTCGCGACGATCGTCGGATCGCGCCGTTGCGCTGGAGCGCATGCGGCACGCCGGCGTGGATATCACGACGGTCGAGGCGGCGTTGTACGAGCTGATGAACGAGGCGGGTACGGATCTGTTCAAGCGCATCCTGCCGCTGGTAAAGTGAGCCAATGCCCCGTTGGGAATCCGATGACGATTACGCCGCGTTCGATGATGACGAGGCGTTCGTTGACGAAGAGGACGAGTCCTCGGTCGATGTGGTACGTTGCAGCAATTGCGGTACGTCGTTCGCGGAGTTAGCCGACCGGTGTCCGAATTGCGGGGAATTCGTGGCGTCGGGCCCGGCGCACTCGAGGTTCGTGCGCGTCGTGGCCTGGATTCTGTTGATCGCTGGCGGGCTGTGGCTGCTGCGGTTGCTTGGGCGGCTATGATTCTGGGTGAATGAGGCGCGGTCCCGCAAATCGGAGGTGACGATGAGATGTAAATTGGTGTTGGGGTTGCTTCCGCTGGTTTGTCTGGCCGGCTGTCCGGAACTTTCGCCCCAGTCGTTGTTCGTTCGCGGCGAACCGTTCGTGGTTTCGGGAACGGCCGCGGTTGTCGATGAAGCCGGGCCCTGCCTGGTTTGGTTCGCGGACAACGGGGTGACGTACCATTTGTTCCAGGCACCGCGCGTCGATAACGAAGACTTCGATCGAGCGACGACGCCTGGAGTTCGCAGCCGGCTCGAGATTGCGACGCGCAACGATCTGTTCATCGATTGCGAGGTCGGGACGATCGTTGAGGTGCAGCGCGTGCTGGAGATCGTGGATTGAGGAATGCGGCGACACAATCTCTGTCGATTCCGGCGATTGCGGTCGGGTTGTTGATGTGGGCGCCGGCGTGCATTCCGCCAACGCCGTCGCCGGCGGCGTCGCGCGAGACATCCCCGGTCTTTCTGCTCGATGTCGATGGGCTCGTAACGCCGGCGATTCCGACGCGCGCGCCGGTCTTTGCCTGGAGCGGGCCATCGGAGCGCTCGGCGGGGGCAGTCGAGGTGTTCACGGTGACGCTGGCAGGCGACGCCGATCGGATGCAGGGGCGGGTGGTTGATCGGGAGACGGGGAACGTGACCGAGTTGATCCGGCTGCCCGATGCAACCGACGCGGGTGCGCCGACGGTCCAGACTGGAAACGCGCGATTTCGACGGCTGCACTCCTCTGCCGACGGATCGAACGTGTATGAGGTGATGATTCCGGGGGCGTCGGCGCCGGTCAGGCTCGAATTCTTCGCGAGAACGCTACCCGACGGGTCAGCGTTGCAGCCTGCGGTGCTGACTGTCGTGCGCGACTTTTACTACATCGGGATCATCGGCGATTCCGTGATGTGGGGCCTCGGGTTGGAGGAGTCTCACAAGTTCACTTTCTTGGTTGCGCGACAAATCGAGAGCCGCGACGGCACTGCGGTTATTCAACAACGATTCGCCCAGAATGGTGCGGAGATCGTCCCGGCCGCGGGTGACGGCGTGTGCGGTCTCGGCTGCAATGGTGAGTTGCCGTCGGTTACAACGTCGATCCGGTTGCAGGCCGAGTTGCTGGAACGCCCGGAATTGCTCGACCTCGTGGTCGTCAATGGTTGCATCAACGACGTTGGCGTCAGCCGAATTCTCGATCCGGAGATGACGGGAGAGGAGCTGGCGGAGTTGACGGAGCGCTTCTGTCAGGTCGAGATGGCCGCCTTACTGCGTCGAGTGCGGGAACGGGCGCCGCAAGCGCGGATCCTGGTGACGGGGTACTACCCGATTGTCGGTCCGGAGAGCGACATCCCGGGCATCTCCGTGCTTGCGAGCGTCCAGGACGTTCCGACGCCGACCGACGCAAACATGGAGGGGGCGGTTTCGGAACTGTCGCCGACGGATTTCATTGACGTGCTGGTCGAGCAGTCGCGGGTTTTCTTCGAGGCGTCGACGGCGAATCTGCGCGCTGCGGTGGACGCGGTTGCTGCGGAGACCGATGGGCGGATCGCATACGTCGATGCCGGTTTCCAGCCGGAGAACGCCGTGATGGCGTCTGACCCGTGGCTGTGGGGGCTGACGCGCGACAACGAGCGTTTCGATGACCTGGCGCCGAGCGAGATCGCGTTCGAGCTGTTTCCCGAGGACAATACTCAGGAGCTGCGTGTCGACTTGTGCCTTGCCCCCGACTTCCCGTCACCCTCGTTGCTCTGTCTCTACGTATCAGTCGGGCATCCGAACAATCGCGGGGCGGCGGCGTACGCGGAGGCGATGCTGGAGCAACTGGACGCGTTAGGGTCGGACGACTGAGCGTCACTCATCGTCCGGCGGCGGGACGCAATAGGTGTGGACGAAGGCGTAATCGGTCGTCCAAGCGGTCTCGGGGACGATTTGCGTGTACGCCGCGTGACCGTCGAGGAAGACGAGGTTGACCCGCTGCTCGGCGCGATCGTGCCACGAAGCGGACGCGAAACGCGCGACCGGGTTCTGCCGGGCGAATTGGTAATGGTGATCGCCGGCCAGCATGAAAAGCGACTCTGGCACGCGGATGTCCGTGAGTCGCAGCGGCAGGCGCGGGCTGCCGGGGGCCCGGAAGTGACGACAGTTCTCATCGATTCGCCGATCGCGCCCGATTCGGTCATTCAGGGGGTAGCTGTTCCCCTGGCGCTCATAGGTCGTGGGGCCCACCTGTTCCGGCGAGAGCAGGTTGCGCAGGAACCCGCGATCCGACGGGCAGTGAAAGAGCTCGGCGACTTGCGGCGATCGCGGTTCGTAGCCCAGGTAGTTGTTGACCGGCTTGATCTCGACTTCGTAGGCCAGGTCGGGGTTGTTCTCGAGCTTGCCGCCGTAGTACCAGGTGAAGGCGTTGCCGGCGGGGAAGATCCCGTTGGTCTCGCCTTCGAGGTACATCACCAACCCGATGCCGATCTGATGCAGGTTGTTGAGACAGACGGCCCGTCGACCGCGTTCCCGCGCGTCGCGCAGCGCCGGCAGCAGGATCGCGATCAGCAGCGCCAGGATCGCAATAACGACCAACAGTTCGATCAAGGTGAAACCGGGTCGGTTCCGACGCGACGTGCGACGCATGACCCCTGCGGCGATCATCCTATCCCTCGTCGTCGGGTTCCGGCCAGTCGAGTGAGAAGAGATAGTTCGGGTTGTCTTCGCCGCGCTTGACTTCGAAGTATCCGACATGGCCGTCGAGGAACACGAAGTTGATCATCTTGCGGCGCTCATCGTGCCATAGTGCGCGGTAGGTGATGCTACCCAGGATGTACGGGAAATCACCCGCCATAACAAACAGCGATGTCGGGATACGGACTTGCGACTCCCGCAACGGCGTGTTGATCCTTCGTATGTTGCCATTGGGGTCGCGCTCGTGAATGAATGAGGCAATCGTCGTACTGAGCGCATAGCTGTTGCCGTAGTAGTCGTAGACCGAGTACTCCGCCAAGTTGTCCACCGGGTAGAACGGTCCGACAGCCCCGTCATCAGAGGGGCACTCGAAAACGGGCGCATCCGGATTATCGTCCGGATCGTAGCTCAGGTAACGGTTCAACGGTCGCGGTCGCAGCCGCGTCAGCGGGCTCGTATCGTACAGCTCGTCGATGACGTCCCTCTTGCCACCATAGTAGAGATGGTGGTTCAGTCCCCGCGTGAGGAACATGTCGTTGTTGTCGGCCAGGTAGTTGTGCCAGCCTTGGCCGATCTGCCGCAGATTCGTGCCGCAGTAGACCACCTTGGCCTGCTTCCGAGCGGCGCGCATGGCCGGCAAGAGGATCGCGATCAGGATCGCGATGATGGCCACGACGACCAGCAGTTCGACCAGCGTGAAGGCGCGCAACCTGTTCGAGCGGTTTCGCAACATCGACGACTCCTGTATCTGCTGGCACTCCGCAAAGGCTGACGTGCGGCACGACGTCGGTCGACAACGCGTTGTCGACGGTGGGTCGGATCCATGCGGAGCGACGTACGGTCGGGTCGGCCAACGTCTCACGGGTTCCCGGAACGGCCGATCCCGACGGGCGCGTCTCGAAGACGCCCATCAATCATACAACTGTAGCATCAAAAATCGCAATCAGGCCCACTTTTTTGTCTCGACCGGTCGTAGCGCCCGGCTGAAGCGGTTTTTCCGACTCCGAAGCGGAGAATTGCATTTTCCAGCCGCTCGCGTACCGGCCCATGCCACACGACCGCTCGCTCGCGGACGGATACGACTGGTCAGTCGAGCGGTGCTCCAGGGTTCTACCCTGGGGGACAGTTAAGCTTGAGGCCGAAACGCGTCCCCCACCCTAAAGGGTGGGGCACCTTTCCAGGCGCGCCAGCTCGCGAGCGAACGACTATTCGCGCTTTGCCAGCACTTCGAGCATGCGTCGCGCCCGTCGGGACTGGTCGGCGCCGGCACCGATCTCCTGTGCCAGTGCGACCACTTTCGGCCCCAACGCAGTTTGCGCTGCCCGCGGGTCGTCAGTGGCCAGGCCCGCCGCCTCGAGGGCTTCGATCCAGAGCATCGCGGTTCGCTGCGTTCCGCTTGCGAGCAGCGTCTTTGCTGCTGCGGACGAATGAGTGGCCGCGGTGTGGATGTCGCGTTGCTCCCAGGCCAGTTCGGCGAGTCCCTCGAGTGCCAGCGCGTGGAGCGTCACGTCGGTTGCGACCTCTTTTCGGAACCGCTCCCAGAGCTGCTGGGCAGCCGTTGTGGCGCCCGCTTGTGTGAGCATATGGAAGCGATTCGACAAAACGGTCAGCAGTCGTGAGCGAACGGGCGCGGATGACAGTGCAGCGATTTCGTCGAGCAGGGCCGCGTGGGGTTCGTATGCGGTTTGCGCGCCGGGCGTTTCACAATGTCGGCGGATCGAGGCGAGTGCCGCTCCGTCGTGCGGAGCGAGCGATTCCGGGACGGGGTCGGCCTGCCGGGCGATCAGGTCCGCTTGGGCCGTCAGCGCCCGCTCCATCTGGCCGGACGCCGCCAGACACCGCACGCGAAGCCCGCGTAGTGGCGTCGCCATCGATTGGCCGAACAGTCTGTCCACAAGCGGTGCGCCGCGCTCGGCGATTTCGACCGCTTCCGCAAATCGTTCGAGGCGTTCGAGTTGGAAGCAGAAGCCGAACAGGCACTCGGCATAGAAGGGGTCGTCCGGGTCATCGAGCTGTTCGAAAATGGTCACGGCTCGCTGGTAGACATCGGCGGCGGCGGCGAAGCTTCGTCGACGGACATGCAGATAGGCCAGGTTGTGGAGGCATGACCCGACATCGCGGTGCAGTTCGCCGCGGGTCGCACGAAACATGGCCAGCGCCTCCTGGAGCAGGTCTTCGGCCTCCTCCCAGCGTCGTTCGACCATGTACAGGGCATACGCCAGTTTCTGGCGACTGAGCGCCCGGAGCGGGTGCGGCTCCGCGTACAACTCGTCGCGCAGCTTCAACGCCGACCGTTGCAGGGTGACCGCTTCGGCGTTTCTGCGGGCGGTGTACACCGTCCCGAGAGTGGTCATGCAGCGGGCCAGCGGCTCGTCCGGAGGGCCGGTGCGTTCGCGATACAGGGCAAGCGCCCGTTCCAGATGAGGCTCCGCCGACCGCCAGCGCCACAGGGTGCGGTAGGTGTAGCCGATCGTGTAGAGCGTTTCGGCCAGCAGCTCCGGCCGGTCGGCGAATTGCGACTCGGCGCGACGAGCGGCGGCGTCCAACAGGTCGAGCAGTCGACCATCGGCGCCGGCATGGGTCGGGGACGCGGCACTGAGGATTTCGCCGAGGAATTGGTTGACCCGCTCGGTCGCCGCCCGTTGGGCTTCGGCGTTACGGGCGTTTTCCTCCGCGAGCGCGCTGGCCGTGGAGGCCACCTGTCGTTGTTCCGCAACGCGCCACAGCAATACCGTTGTCACCATCGCAAACGCAATCAGGCTCGTCAGCAGCACCATGAGCAGTGCCGTTGACAGCTTGTGGCGCTGGATGAGCTTGGAGGCGAGGTACAGTGTCCGCGGCGGGTGCGCCAGTACCGCTTCGCCGGCGAGATAGCGGCGAAGATCGGCGGCGAACGATTCGACCGACTGGTAGCGTTCGATCGGGTCCTTCGCCAGCGCCTTCAGCACGATCAGGTCGAGTTCGCGGGTGATCCCGGGACACTGTCGCGAAGGTGGACTTGGAACGTGCGTGGTGATCGTCTCGACGGTGCGTGCGAGTCCGCCTTCCAGCGTATAGGGGAGCGCTCCGGTCAGCGTCTGATAGAGCAGAACGCCCAGCGCATAGACATCGGTACGCGCATCGGATTGTCCGGTGAACGCGCCGAGCTGCTCGGGAGCGGCGTACGCCGGCGTGCCGACGAATTGTGTCGGGTTCGTTGCGTACAGAGGGTCCTCGTGCGTCAGCTTCGCGATCCCGAAGTCAAGCACGTGCGGTGCGCCGCTCGCATCGACCAGGATGTTCGACGGTTTGATGTCCCGATGAATGACGCCAGTCAGGTGGGCATGGTGCACGGCATCGGCGATTTGCAGGAAGACACGAAGACGCATCGCAGTGTCCGGGTGCGTCGCGGCGATCCATTCGTCGAGCGGATTGCCGTCGATCCACTCCATCGCCAACATCGGGCGGTGGTCGTCGCCGCCGACTTCGTAGACCCGTACGATGTTCGGATGCTGGAGTGCCAGCAGGGCCTGGATCTCACGCGCGAAGCGCTGCGCCAGATCGGCCTGGTACGCCTCGTCGAACCGCAGCAGTTTGAGCGCGACGCTGCGGTTCGTGTTCGGCTGCCGCGCGCGAAAGACGATCGCGTGCCGGGTCCGATTGACTTCGTCCAGAATCTCGAACGGACCGAGTTGGCCGAGCGGTGCGCCGTGATCCGCGTCTCGAGCGAACGCGAGCCAGCGCTCATCGTCGTCGTCGAGTGCGAAAACCGCCGGGACGACGTCGGCGCCATGCCCGGCGTCATTCGACCGAGTCGCCATCCATCTGCTCCTCGCGGCGGATCTGCTCCGCGATCAACGTGCGCAACCGCTCCTTGACGCGCTGCTTGACCTTTCGGACGGCTTCCGGGGTCAGCGTGAACGCTTCCGCGACCTCGGCGATCGGATCGCCGGCCATTAGTCGCTCGAAGACAGCCAGGGATTGCGGATCGTGCGTCGCGCGCATGGTCCGCAGCGCCCGGCGGTAGTGCACGAGGACCCACTCCTGCTCCCAGCGTCCATCATGGTCGTCGGGGTCCTCGCGCATGTCATCGAGCTGCGCGCCACCCATGGCTAGGCCGCCAGCGTCGGACTTGTGACGTCGCAAATGACGAAAAATCTCGTGTCGTACCGTTCGGGCCAGATAGTCGCGAAATCGTCCGCGCTGCGGATCGTACGCAAACCGCGGCAGCGCGTTCGAGAGACTCAGCAGAACCGTCTGCCGAACGTCCTCGGCGTCAACGAGCTGCAGGCCCCAGCGCAGGGCGTAGCGGAGGATCAGTTCGCCGTAGAGCTGGTCGAACTCGCGCCAGGCTCCCGGGTCGTGAGCCCCGACTCGTTCCAGCAGTGTTGCGCGCGTCGTGGGGGCTACCATCGGACACCTGCTCCCTGACAACGTACTCGTAACGACACGAACCGCTCCCTCTTGATCCGCAAGCGACGGGGCTGCCCGTCGCGCGCGGCCCCAGCTTCAAGTGTAGCGTGCGAGGTCCGACCCGCGCCGACAACGTAGGCCAAACCCGTACAGATCTCAAAGACGACGGCAATCTTCCCTGACACTCGATTTTTGGCCTGCTACGCGTCACAAAGCAAGCCCTTGGAAGCTATCCCCGGGTGTGTGAGCCGTAATCCAAGTCAGGGGAGTAAGAGGAAGGAAACCATGAAGAGAACCACGGCAGTTATCGGTCTCGTTTGCGCGTTCGCGGTCACCGTATCCGCGCAATCCATCAACATCGAGTTCGGCGACCCGGAGACCGGGCCCTCGGACTCCTACGGAGCGGTTGGGCTTCCCGGCTATTGGAACGTCCTGCCCGGAACCAATTTCGGCGACTATGCCCTGATCGGTATCGAAAACAACACGATCACCGCCAGCGTTCGGCAGATCGGCGGCACTGAACTGGTCGTTTCCGATGATCCCAATACCAGCGGCGAAGACGAAGCACTGTTGGATGACTATATCGTCTCCTACACCAACATCGAGGTTTGCCTGTTCTTCCGGGCCCTGGTGCCGGGACGCTACGAGGTGATTTCCTACGCCTACACTCCGAATCTCGACAACGTCAGCATCGTGACGATCGACAATACGCCTGATCCGGCCGTGCAGGTCGGCGGCGGGGTCTGGAGCGGCAGCCACGAGGACGGGGTCACCTACACCATTCATCGGGTCAACGTCGGGGCCGATACGCGGCTCGGCTCGCACTCTGGGATCGTCATCGGCGCAAAGAACTCGGATCGCGGGGCACTGAACGGCATTCAGTTGCGACTGTTGCCGCCGATGATCCCCGGCGACCTGAATTGTGACGGCACGGTCAGCGTCGGTGATATCAACGCGTTCGTGATGGCCCTGACCGACCTCGACGCCTACCGCGTCCAGTTCCCGACCTGCGATCACGAGCGGGCGGACTTGAACGAGGATGGGAATGTTTCCGTCGGGGACATCGGCGGATTCGTTGAGCTGCTGCTAGGATAAGAAAAGCGCGGGCTTCCGCGAGAGCGCGACGGCAGCCGTGGGCGTCTTGGTGGTGGCGGGCTTCACCCTCTGCAATTGCCCGCGGATTGCCGACCGCGTTGGTTCCTCACCCCCTCCGCACGTGGATGGAGCATCGGGTGCTCTATCCCGTCCCCTCCAGGGGTGGTGGACTGACGGGGTGCCCGCCGCCCTTTCTCGCCTTGTTCTCAGATGCACGGGGGCGTTCCCGATCGGATTCGAGCGGTTCGTCGCTCTCATTCGCGTTTCCTTTCTCCAGGGGCGCCGCCGCGCCTGATGGGTCGGCGTGCGCCCCTCCCCGGCAGGCCTCCTACGCCGGCTTTGCCCCACCTCAGGAAGGGGTGGGGCATCCGGCCGATCTATCTACTTCAGCCTCCGTTTCCGATCGGCCTCATGCTGGACGTGCTCTCCCAGCAGGAGGATGACGTTCCAGAGGGCGCCGAAGACGCCGACCCACATGACGACGCCCGCGATCGGGATGAGCCAGCCCCAACCGTGAAGCACGCCTCGCACAGCGCCGACGACGCCAACGATGACCAATGCGGGCGCGAAAAAGGCCTGCATGCCGAAGAACACCAGCGGAAGTATGAGCCAGCCGACGCGGACCAGGATGCCCATCAGCACCGTACCGTACAGGTATGCACCAGTGGTCCAAAGCATGTTGGCCGGATCGCCTTGGCCAACGGCGACGGCGGCGAAGATTGCCATGCCAGCGGTCGCAATGAGAGAATACCGAAAGGCGCGACGCGCTCGCAAACGACCGATGGGCGCTTTCGAGACGTATGGTCGCTGTTGGTCCGCAATTCGTAACGACAGGTTGAACATCGATGCACCCCCTTGTTTGAGTCTAATAGAGAGTACACGCGGGTTGCTCAGGCGCCTTCGTTGATTGGCGTTGATTACAAAGAGGGCGGGGCTTTGGAATACGCAGGCTAGCTTCGTTGATGCGTTTTTTGAAGGGAACGCGCCCAAGTGCTTTGCTCGCTAGGCAGGACGCGTGCCCCACCCTTAACCGGCGGGGCACCTCGCGCCATTGGTCACCAGCTTCCACTCACACCGTCGTGAGCGCCCAATACACTGGCGGGCAAGCCGCCAGTGCCACCCGGATAGAGTGAGCGTCTTGCAAGGGCAGGTGGCGTAGACGCCTGCCTCATTAAAGGGAGCTTGCTCCCCACTGGCGGACAAGCCGCCAGTGCCACCCAGAAAGCCCGAATCACGGTCCGTCGATCCACTCGTCGTCAGCGTGAGCTGATGAGCTGTTGAACGACGCCTGGATCTGCCAGGGTGGTCGTATCGCCGAGGTTCGATGTTTCGCCGCCGGCGATCTTGCGCAGGATGCGGCGCATGATCTTGCCGCTACGGGTCTTGGGCAGGGCCGGCGCCCAATGAATCACGTCCGGAGCCGCGATCGGGCCGATCTGCTGTCGGACGTGCTGGACCAGTTCTTTCTTGAGTGCGTCGGTGTAATCCTGGCCGACGCCGAGCGTGACGTAGGCGTAGATTCCCTGGCCCTTGATGTCGTGCGGGAAGCCGCACACGGCGGCCTCGGCGACCTTCGGGTGGCTGACCAGCGCCGACTCGACCTCGGCCGTTCCCATGCGGTGGCCGGAGACGTTGATGACGTCGTCGACGCGGCCGGTGATCCACCAGTAGCCGTCCTCGTCGTGGCGGCAGCCGTCGCCGGTGAAGTAGTAGCCCTTGTAGGCGGAGAAGTAGGTTTCGACGAAGCGTTTGTGGTCGCCGTAGACGGTTCGCATCATGCCGGGCCACGGCTCGGCGAGGCAGAGCACACCCGTGCCCGGTCCATTCTGGACCGTGCCCTTCTCCGCGTCGAGCATTACGGGCTTTACGCCGAAGAACGGGCGGGTCGCCGACCCGGGTTTCAACGGCGTTGCGCCTGGGAGCGGTGTAATGAGGACGCCGCCGGTTTCGGTCTGCCACCAGGTATCGACGATCGGACAGCGTTGTTTGCCCACGTGTGTGTGGTACCAGCGCCAGGCCTCAGGGTTGATCGGCTCGCCGACGGTGCCCAGGATTCGCAGGCTCGACAGGTCGCGTTTGTTGACGTGTTCCTCACCCTGCGCGATCAACGCGCGAATTGCCGTGGGAGCTGTGTAGAACTGCGTCACCTTGTACTTGTCTACGACGTCCCAGAAGCGTCCCGGATCGGGATAGGTCGGGATGCCCTCGAACATGATCGATGTGGCGCCGCAAGCGAGCGGGCCGTACACGATGTAGGAGTGCCCGGTGACCCAGCCGATGTCGGCGGTACACCAGTAGATGTCACCGTCGTGGTAGTCGAAGATGTACTTGAAGGTCGTGGCGACGTAGACCATGTAGCCGCCGGTTGTGTGTAGGACGCCCTTGGGCTTGCCGGTCGAGCCGGACGTGTAGAGGATGAAGAGCGGGTCCTCGGCGTCCATCCACTCCGGTTCGCAATCGGTCGACGCGTCAGCCATGACCTCGTGCCACCAGTGGTCGCGGCCCGCGTGCATCGTGACCGGCAATTTGTCGGGTCCGAGCCGACGGGTCACGAAGCAGTGCTTGACCGTTACCCCCTGTTTCTGTGCGATCTCGATCGCGTCGTCGGCGTTCTTCTTGAGGTCGATCGGTTTGGCGCCGCGGAACACGCCGTCTGTCGTCACCACGATCTCGCACTTCGAGTCGACGATCCGGTCGGCCAGTGAGTCGGGGCTGAAGCCGCCGAAGACGATCGAGTGGACGGCACCGATGCGGGCACAGGCCATCATCGCGATCGTTAGCTCGGGAACCATCGGCATGTAGATGCTTACGCGGTCGCCGCGCCCGACGCCGTGCGACTTGAGGACGTTCGCGAACTTGCAGACTTCGGCGTGCAGCTCACGGTAGGTCAGGCGACTGTCCTCGCCCGGCTCGTTCCCCTCCCAGAGAATCGCAGGCTGGTCGGCGCGCTGTTCGAGGTGTCGGTCCAGGCAGTTGTAGGTGATGTTCGTCTTGCCATCGACGAACCAGCGGATGAAGACGTCCCCCTCGAAGCTGTGCTCGCGAACGGTCTTCCACTTGCTCTGCCAGTGGAACGACTCGGCGATCTCACTCCAGAAGGCCTCCGGCTGCTCGATCGAGCGCTGGTACATCCGGTCGTATTCTTCGATCGACTTGATGTACGCCCGTTGCGCTACGGATTGTGGGGGTGGGAACACTTGCTCGGCGGCCGGTACGGTGGACATGATCACCTCCTACAAACAGGTTGTATTGACTCGCGGCGACGCGAGCACCCTCCGGACAGTTTTCGAAGCAAGACGCGCGCCGCGGTGCGATCAGAACCGTCTTTTTTTGAGTGTTCTTTCCGTAATTTAGCACTTCGGCGCAGGGGCGTACAGCGTGAGTGCGGTATGTCAGTCCGTTCCCAGCGTACGGGCGAAGTCGACCGTTTCGCGAGCACGGGCTGCCCAGGTGTTCGCTTCCGCGAACTGCACCCGTCGGGCGACCGCGTCCGGCGGCGCCGGGTCCGCTAGTGCCGCGTGCAGTGCCGCAATGACCTCCTCCGCGGAGGCGCCCACGGCGACGTTGCCGAGAAACGCGTCGGTGTCTGCGACCGGCGTGGAAACGACCGGCTTGCCCAGCGCGAGGTACTCGTAGATCTTCACCGGATTCGCGGCCGCCGAGATCTGATCCTGGGCGAACGGGACCCAGCAGACGTCGAATGCGTTCACGTAGGCCGGGACGTCGCGGTAGGGCCGGGGTCCGAGGAACCGAACGTTCGGTCGAGCGCGCAGAGGCTCGATCGCCGGGTTCCCATCATCCGGCCCGACCAGGACAAACATAACATCGGGCAGGGCCGCGACGCACTCGCCGATGAGGGGCCAGTCGATCCATTCGTACAGCGCGCCGACGAAGCCGACGATCGGTCCTGGCCGCGGCACGTCTGTCGGCCTGGGTTGCTGCCGAGCGAGCGACCGAAACCGCTCCGCGTCGACGCCGTTGCGGATCAACCGAACGGGCAGGTCCGGTCGGCGCTCCTGCAGGTCGTCGCCCAGTACCTCGGCCGTGACCGTGGCGCCCGCGCAGCGTTCCAGCAACGCGTCCTCCCACCGTCGCAGCAGCGGACCGACATCGGGGCGTGGGACGTGGACGGCGAGGTCATCGATGCAATCGTAGATGACGGCCCGAAACGGAAGCGATTCCAACCACGGAAGCCAGACCGGCGAGATGACATGGGCGACGGCGCGCTCCCAGTCGATCTGGCCGGACAGGACCCGACGCAAGTGTCGGGCGGCGGGACGGATCGCCGCACTGAGCGCGGGTTCGCCAAGCTTCTTCCAGAAGCGTACGGGCGGGGCCGGCCACGGCCGGATGACGCCGGGATCGGACGGCCGGAGCGGTGCAAGAACGCGCTGGAGGCCGGTCCGGAGCGACGGGACCTGGACGAATCGTGTCGGTTGGCCGTTGCGCAGCCACGCCTCGGTGAGCATTCGCGTGCGGCCAACGAGCGCGAATTCCCAGGTGACGGCGGCGAGGGAGACGATCGTAAGCGGGGCGGTCGGTGTCGCGCTCCCCGGCGCAGGCGGCGCAACGGAGGAGTACGGGTCGGCGTCGATCATTGCCAGCCCGCAGCCTCCACATGCTTGGCCTCTTCGGCGACGTGTTCGAGCAGTCGCAACTCCGCGTCTGTCAACTCGACGTCACGTCGGCCCATCACGACCCGTGCGAGGTGGACCGCTTTTTCGAGTCGGTAGCGGGTCATGCCCTCTTCGGTCAACCAGGCGAACGAAGGAACGAACTTTTGTACGACGCGTTGGGTGAAGACGTTCGACATGACGCCGATGACGCCGCCGGTCGGCAGAATGGTGCCGATGCCGGTTTTGCTATGGTCTCCGATGATGGACCCGAGGAAGTGGTGGCCGGTTTCGACGCCGACGCCGTTGATCTGGGCACGGATCGCGCCGTAGGTGTTCTTGAGGTCGCTCGTGATCGTGCCGGCGCCGAGGTTGACCCACTCGCCGATGTAGCTGTGGCCGCAGAATCCGTCATGCTGCTTGTTGCTGTAGCTGTGGATGATGCTGGCTTCGATCTCGCCGCCGATCTTGCAGACGCGGCCGATGGTGGTGCTTTCGCGGACGATCGTGGCCGGGCGGATGGTGCTGCCTTCGCCGACGTGACAGGGGCCGATCAGCACGGCGTTGGGGTGGATCTGTGCGTTTTCGGCGATGTGCACCGGGCCATTCTCGGCGTCGAGAACGACGCCGGGATAGACGACCGCGCCGCTGCCGATGTGAATCTCGGCCGGGTTCAGCAGGTGGGCGCCCGGGTAGACCCGGCCGGCGTGCATGCCTCCTTCCCGGCATTGTCTTCGGATTTCGTCCCCATTGGCCTCGATCAGATCCCACGGGTACTCGATGAGCCGGACGTGGTCGGGCGCTTCCGACGTGCGCAACTCATCGATCAGGCGTGCTAGATTGCTGTCGTTGAGGAAGAAATCGTCGCCGAACTCCCGGACCCGTTCCTCGCTCAGCCGAGCCGCGACGAGCGTTCCCTGTCGGACCCAGGCGGCGTTCTCTTCGTCGGGCATGTCATCGTGAGGGAGCAGGGCGCGCGAATTGAGCAGCAGCCACGGCTGTCCTGCCTGTGGCTGGGAGAGGGTGCGACGTTCGACGACGACCTCGCGGAGTGAGGGGCGCACCCAGACGCCGTGGACTCGGCCGTGGAGCGTGCGCACCTTGTCGATCAGTCTGTCGATTCCGCAGCGCAGCTCGAACGACGCTTTGAACCAGGTGAGCGGCAGCAGGCGCTTCCAACCGCTGTCCTCGAACAATCCGATGTTCATAGGCGTACCTTCTTCACTGATGACGCACCCGGGGCACGATCGTGAGGCCGAGCCGTCGGGTCCGTTCGCCGATAGACCCATACCGGCTGCGTCGACGGCGCCGACGAATCGCCACCATCGTACGCGCATGCTACACTTGATGCCATGGGTGAGATTATGCTGCCCGCCCCCGTAAAGCCGATCGTCGGTCTGCTGAGCCGCGCGCCGATCTGCCTGGACGCGGCCCGTCGGGAACTGACGGCGCTTTGCGGGCCGATCGACCTGGAGACCGAGATTCGTCCTTTCGAGCATACTGCATACTACGAGCGCGCGATGGGCAATCAGCTGCAGCGCCAGTTTCTCGCGTTTGAACGGCTCGTCGAGCCGGAAGCGATTGTCGACGCCAAGTGTGCCGGCAATCGTATCGAAGCGGACTTCGCCAGTCGGTTCAGCGAGGTCGCTGAGCGTCCGGTCAACATCGACCCGGGGTATGTCGATCTGGGCAAGCTCGTCCTCGCAACGACCAAAGACCGCGCTCATCGCATACACCTGCGGGACGGGATTTTTGCTGAAGTCACCCTGACTTTCGAGGCCGGCAGCTGGCGGACGTTGCCATGGACGTATCCTGATTATCGCGCTGACACCGCGCATGCGTTCTTTCTCCGCGTGCGCGAACGACTGAAGCAGCAGCGGGTCCGTGTTCCGGGGCATAGTGGATCGGCGCCGCCTGTTCGGGGGGAGGAATGAGCGCGTCGCGGCTCCAGTTACTGTTGCCTGCGATCGTGCTGGTAACGTTCGCCATCAGCGCCGTTGCGACGCTATTGGTCCGACGCGTCGCATTGCGCATCGGCTTCATCGACCATCCGGGTGGACACAAGTCGCATCGGGCCCCGATCGCGTACGGCGGTGGAATCGCGATCTTCGTTGGAGCCTGGTTGCCGCTGGCGTTGGTCAATGTCGCCGTGTCGTTGGTCGACGCTGATTGGATTTCTCGCGCGTTCGGCGATAGCGCGCGACATTACCTCGGTGGAATGCGAGAGCAGCTCGGGTCGGCGTGGGTTGTCTGGGGCGGGGGTACTGTGCTGCATTTTCTCGGCCTGTTGGACGACCGCAAGCCGCTCGGTGCGCCGCTGAAGCTGAGCGTGATGCTCGCGGTGGCGATTCTCGTGCCCTGGTTCGGCGGCGTTCGCATCGGCGAGTGGGCTTCGCCGCCGATTGCGATCGCGATCACCGCGTGCTGGTTCATCATTATCATCAACGCGATGAACTTCCTCGACAACATGGACGGGCTGAGTGCAGGGGTTGCGACCATCTGTCTGGCTTTCTTCTCGATCTGCGGGCTGCTTGCCGATCAGCTCTTCGTGCCGGCGTTCGCGTGCTTGTGCGTCGGGGCGGTGGCCGGTTTCCTGCTTTTCAATTTTCCGCCCGCGCGGATCTTCATGGGCGACGCCGGCAGCTTGCTCGTCGGGTACATGCTTGCCGTCATCTCCACGCTCACCACCTACTTCAGGAGTGGCGAAGGCGGGACGCAGTACGCATTGGCGATGCCGCTGGTGGTCCTCGCGATACCGCTGTACGACTGTACGACAGTCGTCGCCATTCGGCTGCGCGAGGGCCGCAACCCGATGCGCGGTGACCAGCGCCACTTCTCGCACCGACTGGTCGACCACGGACTCAGCCGTGCCCAGGCGGTCCTCACCATCTATCTCGCGACCGCGACGACCGGACTGGCCGCGACGCTGCTGCCCGGTATCGATCTGCGCGGTACGTTGACTGTCGGCGCGATCGTCGTGCTGGTGTTGACGATCGTGGGTATCCTCGAGACGCCGCCGCGCAAGCCACCGGTCTCATGAGCCGTTCTGTTTCACTAGACCATGTGCAGCCGGCGACGGGCGCGTCGCAAGTCGCCGAGACGACGGTGCTCGAGCGCATCGCGTTCGTCGTGCTCGTCACGTTGCTGACCGCCCGACTCGTCGTGTCGGAGTCGTATCAGGCGATCGAGATCAGCTTCCTGGGGGCGCTTGGCGCTGAAGGGGGGGCGACGCCGCTTCTGACGGCGTGGATCGATGGGTTCCTGCTCTTGGCGAGTCTGCCCGCGTGGTGGCGCGTGCGGCTCTCGCGCGGTAATGCCTTGTGGTGCGCGGCGCTGCTACTGTTGCTCGGCGGCGTCGTGATCTCGATGGTCGTGTCGTTTGACAAGCGCAGTGCGATGACCGCGTCCACCGATCTGGTCGCGATCCTGGTGGCCGGAGTTGCGCTGGTGCACCTGATGCGGTCGGCGTGGATGCGCGTTCTGCTGCTGGCCGCGATCGTGTCCGCCGGCACGGCGTTCGCAGTCGAGTGCTGGTGGCAGGTGTACGTCTGGTTCCCGGACTTGCGCGCTCAGTGGGCGCTTCAGAAACCCCAGCTCGAAGCTCGCGGATACACAGGCGCGATGCTCGAGAATTTCGATCGACGCCTGCGCGCCGGAGAGGCCAGTGGCTACCTCGCACTTTCGAACATCGCGGGCTCGTGCCTGATGGCCTGGGCGCTGATGGTCGTCGGCACGGTGGTCGGCGTGGTTCGCACCCGCAACCGGCCGGAGTCGCGGAGCGCACTGCTGGTCGTGCTCGTCGTGATCCTGGTCGTCATGATCGGCGGAGTCTGGTTCACGAACAGCCTGGGCGTCCGATTGAGCCTCATCGTTGGCTTGGCGGCACTGCTGATCATCTGGCGCGCGGGCGGTGCGTTGCAGAGGCGGCCCATACGTGCGGCCGTCATCGCGTTGGTGGGCTATTTCGTACTGCTCGGCGGGTTGCTGACGGTGGGGGCGATTCGCGGGACGTTGCCGACGACGTCGCTGGCGTTTCGCTGGTTCTATTGGTCGGCTGCGGCCGACGCGATCGCTGCACATCCGTGGACGGGGGTCGGCCGCGAGAACTTCCGGTCGGCGTACCTGCTTTACAAGGTTGCGGAATCGACCGAGGACGTGCAGAACCCCCATAACATTTGGATTGCCCTACTTGTCGAGCTGGGCCCGGCGGGGCTGGCCGGGGGCGTCTTGGCGGTCGGGCTGGTATTGGTAGCGCTGTTGCGGCCGGGGCCGGATGCCCATCCGTCACCGTCGAGGAGTGGGTGGCTGTGGGTGCCGGCAGTGGCTGTGCCGGCCTTGATGTTGGCGTGGGGGGATCGTGTGACGTTCGGGCAGCCGGAGACGCTCCCGGCGACGTTGATGCAGTGGTGCGTCGAGTTCCTTGCGATCTGGGTAGCAGCTTTCGTGGTTGCGGTCGGGGTCGGGTGGCGGCTGGTGGCGGAACGGAGCGGATGGGAGTGGCTGCGTCGGGCGATCGTCGCGGCGTTGCTCGGAGTGCTGGTCCATAATCTGGTCAGCTTCTCGCTCCTGAACCCGGCCGGGCTGTCACTCGTGGTGCTGTTGAGCGCCCTGGCGTGGCCACGTCCTCCGACGAGCGGCCCGTCGCCGAACGCACGGCGCGACGGTCGACCCTATATCGCTTTTGCCGTCATCTGCGGGTCGTTACTGTTGCACGGACTGATCTCGCTTTGGCCAATGACGCGGGCAGCGTTTCGGGAGCAGCAGACGCGGCTCCTGCTCGAGCGCGCGATCCGGTCCGGAAGCGTTTACGGTGCGCAGCCGATTTTGAGGTCGGCGTCCCTGGCCGCGGACGGTGATGTGTTTGATTCGGACCGGGCCATACGCTCGTCGATGGTCGCGGTGCAGCTTGCATCGGCGCCCGAGCTGGCTGCAGAGCACCGCCTCGAGTTGCTGGGACTCGCGACCGAACTCGGCGAGTTGGCTCTCTTGCGAAACCCGGCGAACCTGGGCGCGGTGCGGCTGCTGGCGCGTATTGCCGAGCAGCGCGAGGAGCCGCTCTATGACACCAATCAGCCCGGCGCAGCCGTGCAGGCGCTGAGCGATGCGGCGGAACACTGGCAGTCGGCAGTCGCACTCTATCCAACCAACCCCGATTTGCGTCGGCAGGCCGGACGGGTAGCGTATCTGCATTGGCGGCAGACGGGCTTGAGCGAGTCCGCGCTACAGGCACGGACGGCCCTCCGGCAGGCCCTGACACTTGACCGGAAACGTCCGGCTGGCGACGTCGTGCGTTTCCCGGACAGCGTTCTCAACGCAATCGAGCGCATGCTGGAAGAACTGCCGCCCGACGAGTGAGGGAGGATTCCGTAGCGTCGCGGTGACGGTGGCGCCGGCACCGTGCGGCGTGACTTGCCGAGAAGGGCCGAGGGTGATTCAATGGCGGATAGGAATTGCTATCGAGGAGCACGCATGAGCCGAATGCGAGCGCCGTCTTCGAGCGGCCGGCGGGAAAAGGGGTACGGACGAAGCGCAGGGTTGCTGACAACCTGCCTCGTGGGGCTTGCGTTGTTGGACGGCTGTACGTCGTCGGGCGTCGGTAGCGAGTTGGCGCGCGTGCCGGCTGCCCAGCCGCTCCGGACGTCAGGCGCGGATACTGCGTTGCAGCTTCCGAAGGATAAGGCGTTCTCGATTCGTCTGCCGAGCGCGACCAAGGAGGCTGGTCTGGTCGGCGAGGCGGATGCCGACGCGAATGCCAAGGAGGACGGCAATGCGACCGCCTGGGCGCGCGTCAGCAAGGGTGGAAAGGCGACGGGGGCCTTTCAGCTCGGACATGTGCTGGCGAACGATACCGGGCGCCAGATGGACCTGACCATCGACGTCGACTTCGACTACAGCTACGAGATGAAGGCGCGGCCCGAGCCGACCGCCGAGGCGGCGACTGTCGATCTCATGTTGTACGTTCGCGATGGGCGCAACCGGCTCGTCCGCGAGTTTCGTTTCGGGCAGCATTCGACGGCGAATGGGTCTGCACGGCGATCCTCGAGTGAGCGGCTGTCGTTCGAAATCACGCTCGGACCCGACAACACCGCGTCCGTGTTCGTCTTCGGACAGACCCAGGTCGCAACCGGCGACGAGCGCGGGGGCGAGGCCCGACTGGAAGTGACGAACATGACGATGCGCGTGCGTTCGGAACTCGCGCCGGCCGTCCAGGCCGGTACCGCCCCATGACCGAGGGCGCGGCGCGGGCGCGAATCGACGCGCTGCGCACCGAGATTCGCGAGCACGACCGCCACTATTTCGTCGAGAACGACCCCCGCATCAGCGATCAGCAGTACGACGGATTGATGCGTACGCTGCGCGATCTGGAGGAGCGGTTTCCGAAGCTGCGCGCCGCCGATTCGCCGACGCAACGCGTGGGCGAGCGGCCGATCGAGGGCTTCGAGCAGGTTCGACATACCGTTCCGATGTTATCGATCGACAATACGTATGCGCCCGACGAGTTGCGCGAATGGGCTGACAAGCTGTGGCGCTACCTCGAAGATGATGAGTCGGCGATGTTCGTCGTCGACCCCAAGATCGATGGCGTCGCGGTCGCACTGCAGTACGAGAGGGGGGTATTGCAGCGCGGCGCCACGCGCGGTGATGGCGAAACCGGCGACGATATCACCCAGAACATCCGCCCCATCCGTAGCGTACCGTTGCGATTGATCGGTGACGACGTTCCCGATGTTGTCGAGATTCGTGGGGAGGTCTATTGGCCGCGGGCGGACTTCGAGCGGGTCAATCATGCGCGGGTCGCCGAGGATTTGCCGGCCTTTGCCAATCCGCGCAACGCAACCGCGGGCACGCTGAAGCAACTTGACACGACGATCGTTGCCTCGCGGCAGCTCGCGTTTCAAATGCACGGCTTCGGCGAGATCGAGCCGTTTCCGGCCGAGGTGCGTTCGTACGTGCAGCTCCTCGAGCGGCTCCGTGATTGGGGCGTGCCCACCAGCCCGCATACCCGGCAGTGTGCGTCGATCGACGAGGTGCTGACGTTCGTCGAGCAGTGGGATTCGAAGCGGCAGACACTGGGATACGAGACCGACGGTCTGGTGATCAAGGTGGACGATCTGGGGCAGCGAACACGACTCGGCGCGACCAGCAAGGCGCCTCGCTGGTGCATCGCGTACAAGTTCGCCGCCGAACGCGGGACGACCCGCATCGCGTCGATCGACTTTCAGGTCGGTAAGCTGGGAACGATCACGCCGGTCGCGAACCTCGAGCCGGTCGCGCTCGCCGGGACCACGGTGCGACGGGCTACTTTGCACAACTTCGACCAGGTCGAGCGGCTCGACCTTCATCACGGCGATACCGTCCACGTCGAGAAGGCAGGAGAGATCATCCCGCAGGTCGTCGGCGTCGACACGGCGCAGCGTGCCGGGGACGCCATACCGGTGAAGCCGCCGACGAAGTGTCCGGCGTGTGACGGGCCGGTCGTACAGGACGAAGGGGGCGTCTATCTGCGGTGCACCAACGCGCGCTGCCCGGCGCAGCTCGTCGAACGGCTCAAGTTCTTCTGTGGCCGCGGGCAGATGGACATCGAGGGCGCCGGGAGCGTCCTGGTCGAGACCCTGGTTCGTGAAGCGCTCGTCGCTGAATACGCCGACCTCTATCGGCTGGCGGACCAACGGGAGCGATTGCTGGAACTGGAGCGAATGGGTGAGAAGAGTGTCGACAACCTGCTCAACGGGATCGCGGCCTCGAAGATGCAGCCGCTGGCGCGCGTTCTCGCGGCACTGAGCATTCCGCTCGTCGGCGAGAACACCGCCGAACTGATCGCGAATCACTTCGGGGACGTCGATGCGCTGGTGCAAGCCGAACCCGACGCGGTTCAGGAGATCGACGGTGTCGGCCCCGAGGTGGCGCGGTCGTTGCACGGCTGGCTCCACAGCGACAGCGGTCAGCAGACCATCGGCGCCCTTCGTGCGGTCGGCGTCAATCTGACCCAACCGCGCGATACGTCCGCGAGCGGACAAAAGCCGCTTCAGGGCAAGATACTCGTGGTCACCGGTACGCTGGAACGCTACGGTCGCAAGGAAATCGAAGCCCTCATCAAACGCCTTGGCGGCAAGACGACCGGCAGCGTCAGCAAGAAGACCGACTACCTCGTCGTTGGTGCGTCGCCTGGAAGCAAATTCGAGAAGGCGCAGAAGCTCAACGTGACCGTGCTCAATGAGGCGGAGTTCGATCGATTGATCGCGCAATAGCCGCGTCGCGCAGCGCCGGCGTACGGCATTCGGGGCAGGCCGCGTCCGTCGCTAGGTCGAAGACGTCGTAGCCGCAACAAACGCAGGCCAGGTGCAAAGGACATGGCGTGGACGACATTGGTAGCTCCGGACCGCGACCGTGGACGGCTCCCGATGTATAACCTGTCAGCAGGGTATCCGAGTGACTCCGTGCGGATGTACGGGAGTACGGGATTCGCGGTCGGTTTCCGTAGGCGTCTCGGTGAATCATGGCAACGTTCGCGTGGGTATTGGTCGAGTCGCTCCCGGTGCTGGGACTGCTGCTCTTCCTGGTCAACTTTGTGCTGCTCGTTCACTGGCGCCGCAGTGGTCGGGCGCAGCCGCTGCTGATCACGTTGCTGGTATCGGTCGTGTTGCTGAGCGTTTCTTTCGCGGTGGAGACTCGCCGTGAGACCGCGAAGCGGATTCTCGACGCGATCGCGACTGATGTGCGCTTCGGGCGCGTCGCTGCGCTGGATGGCACATTGTCGCCGGATTTCGAAGCGCCGCCGATGGATCGGGCAACGTTCCTGGACGCCGTTCGCAACGAGTTGCGTCGCACGAAGGTGCTGTGGAATCGCCGAACGCGTTTTGTGTACGAGCCGGGCGACGACGAGCGGTTTCGGGTGAAGGTGACCTACCTGTCGCAACTATTGACGGACGAGTTCGGTGGTCCCCTGAAGACCCGTTGGGAGATCGTGTTCCGAAGAATCGCAGGCGATTGGCGGATCGAGACGATCGAGCCGCCGACGATCGATGGGATCACGTTTCGCGGCTGGACGGGGCCGTAGGTTGGGCGGCGGCGCGCGGCGCTGCGCGTTTTCGGGCGAAGAATAGCCGGATTGTGATGTACGTCAGGATCAGTACGGCGGAAGCGTTGACGAAGAGTCGAGGCGGACCAAGGAGTCGGCGAAGCAAATCGACTGATACCAATGCGCGGATCTCAGATTCGAAGATGTAGAGCGGGAAGTTAATCAGCAGGATGGCAACGGTCGCGTATGCCCAGACGCGCATCCGCGGTGCAGGAAAGCGAGCGAGCAATCCAGCTGCGACGCACATCAACAGAAGCAGTGAAATCCGATCCTGCATCCAATACAAGGGCAGCGTCAGTCCTGCTACGGGCCTGATGAGAAACGCGGAAAAGGAGACCACGAGCAGTCCGGCCACCCCGTAGCGTGTCCGCTGCCGGGCGCGCGGTGCGGCACTCGTCAGAATCAGTTCGAAGGCGAGCCAAATGAACGCCATGTGCATCGCGCCCTGTACGGCTTCCCGCGGATGTGCGGCACTAAATGGTGCAGGCGGCACAATAGAAAGACCGAAGAGCGTCAGGCAGGTGGTGGCTGCGACGAGTAGGCGAGTCAGCTCGCGTCTCGGCAGTAGCGCGATGCGGTCGAGGTCCAGGCTGCGGGCCCGCGGCGTGTCGCAAATCGGACAGTGCCCGGCGGCACTTCCCCGTTCCAGGGGCCGGTCGCAACCGACGCAGCGCACTGGCCTGGTCCCGTGGAGCAGCGGCGCGACTCTCCCGCGCAGATCCGTAGCGCCGAGCGCGACGCCGCATTCCGGGCAATTTCCCGTCCAAGATTGGCCGAACAGGTCGTACCCGCATGCGGGGCAGCCGACGTGAATTGCGCAACAGGTCGGATTGTCGGAGACGGGTGGTTCCACTCCAGGGATTCGGGAGCGCGGACGAGAATATTTGCGCGGCGATGCGGTCCGTTCAGACGCGGATCAGGCGGAATACCTTGCCGATCACGCCGAGGTACTCGCCGACGGATAGGCGCGGCGGATCGGCCGCATTGTGGTACAGCACGATCAGCGTCACATCGTCGGCGAACGCGCGGCCGCCCTGGTAGGCGTCGAGCCGGTCGATGAGGTCCGTCTGGATTCGCTCCGGGGCGGAGAGATCGAGCGTCCTCGCCAGCTTGAGCAGGCCCTCGGAGCCGATCTGTTGACCGTTGGCGTCCTCCGCCTCGATCAGTGAGTCGGTGTAGAGCAGTACGCAGTCGCCGCGTGCGAGGCGGACCGCGAACTGTGTGTACTCGGTGGGTTCGATGATGCCCAGCGGTAGGTTCGCGACGCGCTGCTCGGCGGCCTTCGAATCGTGCGTGAGGTAGTCCCAGCGCGTATCCGCGGCCCGGTACCACAGCGGTGGGGGATGGCCTGCATTGCAGATCACGAGGTCGTCGGTCGGGGCGTAGTAGCTGGTCAGCAGAGCAGTGGCGAACGTACCGTCGTCCGCCAGTTCGGCGAAGTCGTGATTGAGCGTTCGGACGAAGCGCGTCTGGTCGAGCGTGTTGATGTGCTTTCGCATCAGCGCCCGCAGTCGGGCACTGATCTGACCGACCTGACCCCCGTGTCCGGCGACGTCCGCCACCGCGAAGCGGGCAATATTGCGATGCCCGCAGGTGGAGATGTAATGAACGTCGCCGCCGCTCGTGGAACTGCCGAACGGTCGACTGTAGACGTAGGCGTCCAGTCCCGGAACGGCGATTGCGCCGTCAAAGGCGGCGTTGCCGCCAAACACCTCCATACAGCCGAGCGCCGTCTGTTGCCGAGCCTGATGCACCTACTGTCCCTGACTAGGCCAGACCGTCGCCGCCACGGTGCGGCCGGGGCGGCGTCTGCTGCTGAGACGGCGAACTGTGATCGGTCTGCATCTCGTTCGACACCATCAGTGACTGCATGATCTGGTCCGAGACCGAGGACATGCCGTTGGGTCCGTAGGGCATCATCAATACCGTGGCCCGGCCATGACTGCCGATTGCCGTCACGGTGTCGTAATGCTGGGTCAGCAGGACCATGCGGGTTGCCTCCTCGGCGGAGATGCCGGCCTCGGAGCAGGCCTCGACCGACTCTTTCAGGCCGTTCGCGATCGCGAGTCGCTGACGGGCGATACCGACACCTTGCAGCTCCTTGGCGCGGGCCTCCGCCTCTGCTTCGGCGATCGTTCGGATCTTCTTGGCCTCGGCCTCGTTGCGGGCGGCTTCCTTGAGACGCGCGCTCGCGTTGACCTCGTTCATTGCGACCTTGACCTTGTGATCGGGCTGGATGTCGTTTACCAGCGACTGCAGGATTTCGTAGCCAAACTGCCGCATGGTGTGCTCGAGCCGGTCCTTCACCGCAGCCGCGATCTTCTCCTTCTCGGAGAAGACCTGGTCAATCGGCATGTCCGGCACCAGGGCCCGGACGGTGTCGAAGACGTAGGAGCTAATCTGCTGTTGCGGGCTGGTCAACTTGTAGTGCGCCAGGCTAACGGCTTCCTCTTTCTCTTCGACGAAGTACTGGACGGCGATCAGCAGGTCGACGAAGACGTCGTCCTTGGTCTTGGACTCGACCTTGATTTCCAGTTCGCGGATGCGGTGCGTGACCACGCCGGCGATCAGGTCGATCATGGGGATCTTGAAGTGCAGTCCCGGGCCGGCGACACAAAGAAACTTGCCAAGCCGCTCCACGATCTTGTGCGTCTGCTGCTGGACCGTGAAGAGGCCGCTGAAGATGACGATCATTGCGAAGATGGCCAGCGGGATCCCGATGACGAGCATCCAAGTTGGCATTTCTGCTTCCTTTCTACGCGTCGTGCGTATTGGGTGACCAGTCGAAACTCGCAGAGACCAGCCGAACCGTGAATCGCTTGATCGGTTCGTTCACGTCGTACGACGGAACCTCGAGGATTTTGCTTGCACCACGGGGCAGGTGGTCGCACTCGTGTTCGGCACGATAGACGGTTTGGCCGTTGCGCCCGAGCCCGATTGCTTCGCAAACGATCTCCATCAGGTCGTAGCCGCCGTTGAACAAGTGAATCTCAAAGGGCTCGGTTCCGAGCAGGGCGGAGTCTCCCCAGGCTGGGCGCGCGCGGAAGAACAGATTCTCTGCATCACGGACCGGTTCGAAGTCAGCGGGTTCCGCCTCGGGGCTCGGATGTCGGACCTGACCTGCCGCGAGAACACCCGTTCCCTTCGCATCGAGCGCCAGTCCGCAGTGGGCACAGAATCGGGCGATGCCTGGATTTTCGCTGTGACAGCGGGGGCAAACCGTGTCATTCATACGTGCCTCCATCACCCCGACGCCGGGGATTTACCGGGCGGGTCCGCCCGACCTGCCGGCTTACCTAATAGTGTAAACCCCCGGGGGACGGTTGCTAGTAGAATCCGCGGTACAAGTTGTAATGGCCCCGTTGAGGCGTGCCCGCGTTCGGAAACGGACCTAGAATAAGGGAGGAAAGGAGTCGTACGATGAAGCTCACTCCCCAGCAGGTGTTGTGGCCGACCGATTTCTCGACTGTCTCGCTGCACGCCGGGCGTTATGCGCGCGCGTTTCAGGAGCACTTCGACTGCCAACTCCACATTCTTCACGTGATCCCGCCGCCTGTGGCGCCGCACGTGCCGGCGACGATTCCGCCGGAGCTGCCGTCGCCGGTGACCGATCCGGGGATGCTGGATTCGGGCCGGCAGAATCTGATGCGACTGGTCAACGAACTGTTCGGTACGCAGGAGAAGATGACCTGCGAGGTGCAGTTCGGGAACCCCTGGACGGCGGTGTGCGACTATGCCCGCGATCACAAGGTCGACTTGATCGTGCTCTCGACGCACGGGCGGACCGGACTGGCGCACGCGTTGATCGGCAGCACCGCCGAACGCGTGGTGCAGCACGCGCCGTGTCCGGTGTTCACCGTGAAGCTCAAACAACAGGACTTCGTTCAGGACTAGGCGCGATCGTTGTACGTTCGCGCGCCGTTTCCGGCATCGGGGCTGCACGGTCTCCGCGGCAACCCCGGTCGCCCAATGTCCGTTTGAACGCTACTCCTTGAGTAGCGTTGCGATTACTTCTTCGAGTTTTGCCAGGCGGGCCCGAAGCGATTCGATCTCGGTGTCCTTCTCTGCGCGGAGCGCCTGGAGTTCGGCGTTCTGCTGCGCGCGTAGCTCTTGAAGGGCGGCTGCCGCGTAGATGGTGAGCGGATAGGTGTCGACCTGGAGAATCTCGGAGCCGTCCGGCAGGTACTCGCCGCTGCCTTTGACATGGTCGGGGAAGACCTGAGCGAACTCTTGTGCGATGACGTTGAGGTATCGTCCATCGCCGACGCCAGGATGAGATTTCTTGTAGTCGTCGGTGTATTCGAAGCTCACCAGTCGAACGCGATCGAGTTTGCCGAGCGCGTCCTCGATCGTGCGAACGTCGGTTTTGATTCGGCGATCGGAGTTGGCGAGCCAGTCGCCGGCAGTTGCCTTCGACGCGCTCCCGGCGACTTCCAACGTGTTGTTCGTCGGGGTTCGGCCGATGCCGATGTTGCCGCTGGAATTGAAGAGCACGCCGCCGACGCTGTTGGCGGATTCGGCTGTCATCGCGATCGTCGCTCGATCCGCAGTTGTTGCGTGCGTCGCTTCCGGGGTTGCGGCGATGCGCTGACGAGGGGTTAGCGTGACGAACGGGCCGATTCCCGCCGGCGAACTCGCGGCGACCTCCAGCCAGCGTGGCGATCCATCAAATTCCGAATGTGAAATCGGTAGTTCGACCGTAAAGAAGCCATCGACGACCGGGACGTTGTCAGCGGACATCACCGATCCGATCCGGTTTCCGTCGAATTCGGCATCCCAGATGCTGAACTCCAGGTCGGCGGGATCGTTGAGTGGATTGCCGTCCTGGCTCAGGCGACCTTGATAGGTCAAGGGAGCGCGGAGCGACGCCGAGATTTCCAGGCTCCATCCGTTGATGACACCGCTATCCTGCGCGAACCGGTCGAATACATACAGCTCCCACGTACCGTTCCCATCGGTATTGTCGAATTCGGAGAGGGTTGTGCCGTAGGGAGGAGCGGGCGCGGGAGCCTCAAGATCGATGACGTCCTTTTGCGTTGGCCGGTAGAAGCCGCTGGTCAATTGAGACTGAGACGAAATGGGAGGTGCGCCATCTACGAACGTCAGGACGACCATTTCAACGGGGTCCCTTCCGCCGGCGCGCGCCATCAAGACGACGCTGGCACCGGTCGGCCCCACAAGCAAGACTTGCAGGTCCGACGGATGACTGTGTGTGAGGCCGTTCAAGGACACGGATAGGCCTTCGATCGGTCCCAGCCCCGAGACCTCGATCGTGCTTGGATAGGGCTGCGCCTGGCCCTGGTCTGGAATCAAGATCGGATTCGAGCTGGAGAAAGTCTGCCCAGCCGCAAGCGGCGACATGGCGGGTAACAGCAGCAACCCTGCCAGTAGCAGTGTCTGTGCGCTCTTAAAACAACGTGAGACAAGCATTCGGTACTCCATGCGCTTGGGGTGGCGACTGCGTAGGATGGATGCAGGCGCCGAGGTAGTGGATCAGTAATGGTGGCTTGTGCAGCCCCGATCGTCCATTTCCGTACGGACGTTACTCCTGATGTAGCGTTGCGATCACATCTTCGAGCTTTGTTAGGCGGACCCGAAGCGACTCGATCTCAGCGTCCTTCTCTGCGCGGAGCGCCCGGAGTTCGGCGGCCTTTTCTGCGCGGAGCGCTTGGAGTTCGACGTCCTTCTCGGCGCGAAGTTGCTGAATGGCGGCTGCTGTGTAGATGGTGAGCGGATAGGTGTCGACCTGGAGAATCTCGGAGCCGTCCGGCAGGTACTCGCCGCTGCCTTTGACGTGGTCGGGGAAAATCCGTGCGAACTCCTGTGCGATGACGTTCAGGTATCGTCGATCGCCGACGCCGGGGTGGGTCTTCTTGTAGTCGTCGGTGTATTCGAAGCTCACCAGTCGAACGCGATCGAGTTTGCCGAGCGCATCTTCGATCGTGCGAACGTCGGTTTTGATTCGGCGATCGGAGTTGGCGAGCCAGTCGCCGGCAGTTGCCTTCGACGCGCTCCCGGCGACTTCCAGCGTGTTGTTCGTCGGGGTTCGGCCGATGCCGACGCCGGGTGCGGCCATGAACGTGCGAAACGCCATGTCGGCTTCCGGATTGCCTCTCAGAATTCCTCCAGGATACGGGTCCGAGGTGTTCCCTTCGAATGCATGGTCGTTGAGAAAGCGGAATGTGTACTGTTGGCCTGCTTGAAGTGCCGGCGGGGCGTCGATCGGAATCGACGCCCACTGTGTCGCGCCCACCGGGAGGTCGGTGAACGCTTGGGTGGCGAGCAACGATCCGAATGGGCCCTCTCCTTCACGGATCTCGAGCGTCCCGGACGCGTTGGGGTTCGTTTCGTTCACCCTGACATCCACGCTGGCCAACACACCATTTCTTCCCGGAGTGAAAGACTGCCACCAGGAATTGACCTCCGTAATGCCGTTCGAGGACTCTTGCGTTTGATCGACGGCGGCCGGCGTTCGAACGATGAGTCGGCCGTTGATATCGAGCAAGGCTTCCGGCGTTTCCGTACCAATTCCGATTTTGCCGTCGGAATTGAAGAGCACGCCGCCGAC
>JANQNU010000042.1 GCA_028279405.1 Phycisphaerae bacterium | reverse complement strand
GACAACGCTGATTCCGACGGTGATGGTGTCGCGGACGGCTGCGACATCTGCCAAGGCGACGACGCGTCCGGCGATTCGGACGGCGACGGCGTCTGCGACGACCTCGACGCTTGCCCGACCGAAGGCGACAGTGACAAGGACGGCGTCTGTGACTCGGCCGACATCTGTCCCGGCTTCGACGACAACGTTGACTCCGATGGTGACGGCGTGCCAGATGGCTGCGACGTCTGCCCGGGTTCGGATGACAACGCGGATAGCGACGGCGATGGGATCCCGGACGGTTGCGATACCGCAGACGTGGCAGGTGACCTCGACGCCGACAGCGATGTCGACCTCGACGACTACAACCTGTTCCTGGCCGCCTACGGTAGCGCCGTCGGCGACCCGAACTATGACGACAACGCTGATTACGACGGAGATGGCTTTATCGGCATGACCGACTTCGGTATCTGGTACAGCCACTACCTGGCGTTTGCCAACAGCTAGGAAATCGTCGAGACAACCGGGAGCGCGGACGTCCGGCCCGTTCGGCAGTGTGCCACGGGTCAAGCCCCGGACGCTCCGCGCTTCTCTTGTTCGGTGCACAGCGCAACTCGCCATTTGCCGATAGGGCTGCGCAGCCGCTGCGCCGATCCTCCAGTTTTTTTACGGGGCGGCGACGTCTCAGTTGTTTTCGGATGTGTCGGGCGTTGGGGCGGCGAGTCCGATCGACCGTTGCGCGGCTAGCGGAGACGACCATGGACCATACCCATCGCGTTCGAACGTGGCCGCAAACGGCGTTGCATGGTGGAGGGGCGACGGGGTGAATGCGGCCGAACGCTACAAGCTGGTGCTCCAACTGTTCGACAGTGCCTGCGAGCTACCTGTTGAGGAACGCCGTACGTTTCTGCTGGCTCACGCGACGGACCCCGACGTTCGCGCCGAAGTCGAGTCGATGCTTCAACTTGACGCCGAATCGGATGCGTTTGTAGACGCCAGCGCTCCGGGCCGTGGACTCGATCTGATGGCCGCCGATGTGTTTGACCCGGACGGTGAAAACGCCCTGCCGGAGCAAGTCGATCGCTACCGTGTGCTGCGGCGGGTAGGCGCGGGCGGCATGGGCGTCATCTACGAGGCTGAGCAGGAATCGCCCAGACGCCGGGTTGCGCTGAAACTACTGCGCCCCGGACTGCTCAACCGCGAACTGTTGCGACGTTTCCAACATGAAGCTCACGTGCTGGGTCAACTCCAGCACGTCGGCATCGCCCAGATCTATGAAGCGGGCTGGGCCAATTTGCAGTTGGGGCGCCAGCCGTACTTCGCGATGGAATTCATCGATGGATTGCCGCTGGGGCAGTATGCGGACCAGCGGGAGTTGACGACGCAGGAACGGCTCGAACTGATCGCGCGCGTTTGCGATGCGGTCCAGCATGCGCACCAGAAAGGCGTCATTCACCGCGACCTGAAGCCGTCGAACGTGCTCGTCGTCCAGCAGGAGTCCAGGGGCGCCGATCGAGACTCGAGTGCGGCCAAAGTGTTGAGCTCCATCACAGGCGACGCCATCGGACAGCCCAAGGTGCTCGACTTCGGCATCGCGCGCGTGACCGACGCCGACGTGCAGACCGCCACTATGCAAACGCAAGCCGGGCAACTGGTCGGGACGCTGGCGTACATGAGCCCCGAGCAGGCGAGTGGCGATTCCGCCGATCTCGATACACGCTGCGACGTCTACGCACTCGGCGTCATGCTGTACGAGTTGCTTGGCAGGGCGCGGCCGCACGAGATGGCGGGCGTCTCGGTGCCCGAAGCGGTCCGGATTGTGCGCGAGGACGAGCCGCGGCTGTTGGGCACGCGCGTCAGGTCACTTCGCGGTGATGTCGAAACCATCGTCGCGAAAGCCATGGCGAAGGAGCGCGAACGGCGCTATGCGTCGGCGGCCGAGTTGGCGACCGACATTCGGCGTTTTCTGGCTCATCACCCGATCGAGGCGCGACCGGCGACTGCGCTCTATCAACTGCGGCGGTTCGCGAATCGTAACCGTGGTCTCGTCGGCGGATTGTTGGCGACGTTCGTGATGCTGGTCATCACCCTCATCACGACAATCTACGGACTGGTACAAGCCGACGAGCGACGTCGTATCGCGGTTGCGGCGAACGAACGTTTGCAGAGTGTGGTTCGGTATCAGGCCGCGATGCTCGAGACAATCGATGTCGCCCGGATGGGGCAAGCGATCGTGGATGGCATGCGGCGTGATGCGCGAGAAAACCTGAATGATGATGACGCCACCGTCGCTGCGCAGCTGGCGGCGTTCGAGCAGGTGCTCTCGCGGGTTAATCCGACAACGGTGGCGAACGCCGCGCTCGATTCGTCGATCGTCGCGCCCGCGGTGGCTGCGCTCGATCTCGAGTTCGCAAACCAGGCGGAACTGCAGGCCGAGCTACGCGCTTCGCTCGTGTCGGTTTATGACCGGATCGGCCTGGATGAGAAGGCGCTGCCGCAAGCCCAGGCGGCGCTGGCGACGCTGCGGTCGACGCTCGGAGACCAAGCGCCCGCGACGCTCGCGATGCGCCAACGGATATGCGCACTCTATTTGCAGCTTGGCAGTTTCGAAGCCTGTGAGCGCGAGGCGCGCTCGCTGCTGGCCGACCAGCGAGCGGCCCTGGGGGCCGATCACCTTCAAACATTGGTGACCCGGAAGTTGCTCGGCAGCTCCTTGGTCCAGCTGACGCGTCCAGATGAAGCGGAAGCGGAGATATTGGCCGCCATCGACGGGCTCACGCGCACGGTCGGTCCGCTGCACGAGGAGTCGTTGCGCACGCGGCGTTTGCTCGGTGAGCACTATGATAAGGAACGCCGAAACGCCGAATGCAGAGGTGTTTTCACCTCCCTGCTCGCAGACGTCGAGAGCCGCTATGGCCCGGATCATGCACTAACGCTGGACGTGCTGATGACCAAAGCGCATCTGCACTTTCGCCTGTTGGAGTACGACACCGCGATCGAGCATCTGACTCGTGTCAGTGATACGCGGTTGGCGACGCTCGGGGCGGACCACCCGGACACGCTGGCCAGCCGACGCGATCTGACCAATTCGCTCAGCGAGATCGGCCGCTATGCCGAGGCGGAGCCGATCCTGCAAGACACGTTGGCACGACAACGGGCGACGCTGGGCCCCGACCATCCGTCGACGGTGTCGACACTGAGCGCGACGCTGCGGCTGATGATCAAGACGCAGCGCTGGCCGGAAGCCGAATCATTGGGGCTCCAGGCGTTGGCGATCGCCCGGCGCACGCTCGGCGAGGACAATAGCCGGACCGTCAACGCGTTCGCAGATCTGTCGTTCGTCTATCACAAGAGTCGTCAGTACGCGCTCGCGGAAGAGTGGAGGCACCGCGCGATCGCCGCCCATCAACGCGTCTACGGTCCGGAGCACCTGAGAACGCTCGTCTCGCAACAGTTTCTCGCGAAGACGCTGATCGCCGCGGGAAAGCACGCGGAGGCGCTGACACTCCTTTCCAAGATGCTCCCGATCTGCCAGCGGGTCCATCCCGACGTATCGATTGTCCCCGGTACGCAGGGCCAGCTCGTCTCGGCGCTGATCACCCTCGGTCGAGGGGCAGAGGCGGAATCGAACGCGCGCGAGCTGCTTGAATGGTGTGAGCGGCGCGGAGCCGGTGCCGCGACTCTCGCCAAATGCCGACTGTGGATCGCGCGGGCGGTTCTTGCGCAGGAAGACTTCGACCGAGCCAAGCCATTCTTGAATCAGGCCCTCGATCTGATCGGCGAACCAGAGCCGGCGCCCTGGAGGCTAATGCTTGCTCGCGCGCTCGGGAGCGTTGTGGCGATTCACGCCGGCGAGACCGATCGCACCCAATACGCGCTCGAACAGTTCGACCAACTGAGTCGTAGCGAGCTCCATTTCTTTCCGGAAGAATACAATGTCATCGTTCCCGAAGTGCGGCGGCTCCTGCGGACTGTGGGTGTCGAAGTTCCGGAAGAGACGCCTATAGCTGATCCTGTCGGCGAGAGCTGAGACAATTCGGCCGCGATCGTTCACTCATTCGACAACAATCGAATCGGAGCGCCGGCGTCCCGGCAGAAGATCCCAACAGATTTCTGTACGGATTCCACGCGCCTCGGTTGTTTCCAGGGTAGAGGCGGCGCGAGGTCCGCCTTCGTACCGAACCATATTCGCCAGAGGAAGCGACATGTTGGCCAAATTCAACACAACCGGACTCACACTCGCAGCACTCGTGCTGACTGGCACCGTGTTTGCGAGCACACCACTCGGAAACGCGATTACCTACCAAGGTCGGCTGACCCAGGACGGGAACCTCGTCACCGGCGATGCCAACATGGTCTTCTTTCTGTACGACGCCGAGATCGGCGGCAACCCCGTTGGCAATGTAAACGGGGCGCTCCCCGTCGTCGACGGCGTGTTCACCGTCGACCTCGATTTCGGCCCGGATGCCTTCAACGGAGACGCCCGCTGGCTCGAGATTTCCGTCGACGGAAACACCCTTTCGCCGCGGCAGCCGATGACCGCGGCGCCCTACGCATTGCAGACGCGCGGCATCATTGTCGACGATGACGGCAACGTCGGGATCGGCGCGACGATGCCCGCGACCGAACTCGAAGTTCAGGGGACCATTACCGCGACGGCGTTCGTCGGCGATGGTTCGGGGCTGACCAACCTGCCGGTCGTGGACGGTCCGTGGACCGACAACGCCGACGAAATTTACTACGACTCCGGGAGCGTGGCGATCGGTCATACGATGCCGGTCGCGGCGCTCGATGTTCGCGGGGACGTGGTTGTCAACGTCGAAACCACCGTCGATCAGGTTCAGGAAGATGTTACGGATCTTCGCACGGGCAACATCTGGCAATCCTTCACCGCGGGGGTCGACGGCTATCTCAGTGGCATCGAGGTACGTGTTGCGAACAGCAACAACGCGACCGGTGGGACGCTCAATCTCTATCTCGGCGAAGGTACGGGCGGCCAGATCCTGGCGACGCAGCCCTACAGCTTGCCAACCGGCGCGCAGGCGTGGGTCCTGATCCCGGTCACGGACCTGGTGAGCGTCACAAACGGTATGCAATACACGATGGAACTCGACGCGGGTAACAATCAACACCTCTTGTTCGCCGAAGAGGGCAACTATGAGGGCGGCATTATGTCTGGGAGGGATGATGATCTCGCGTTCCGCACCTACGTCTCGAACGGAGCCGGTAGCGGAACGGTGATGGCTCAGGCATTTGTCGGAGACGGGTCGGGGTTGTCCAACGTGGCGGGTGTCTGGAACCAACACACCGCCGATCTCTACTATGACGCCGGCAACGTCGGCATCGGCACGACGACGCCCGAAACGACGCTTCACGTCGACGGAACGGTCACTGTCCGCAGCACGGAGGCTGTCCTGGACCAGGTGAACGACGGCGCCTTTCAGAGCGTGAGTTCGCCGCCAAACGCATGGCAATCCTTCACGGCCGGCGCGACCGGGCTGCTGACGACATTCGAAGTGTATATCGATTCGTCGAATCAGAACGCATCAGGCACGCTTTCGATCCGCACCGGCCAAGGGACTTCGGGCATGCTGCTTGCCACGCAGCCGTTCGATGGTTTTCCCGTGGGCGCTTCCGAATGGGTTGCGATTCAATTGGCGGTACCGCCGACCGTTGACGTCGGTCAGCAGTATTCGATCGTATTCGCGAGTTCGCACGCGTTCCGCATCCGTGTTGATGATCCTTACGCCGGCGGACAGTTCAGCGGCTTCAACAACATGGACATGCTGTTTCGAACGTATGTGAGCGGCAGTGCCGACGCACTGATCGCGGACGGCACGGTGACGGCAGCGGCCTTCGCCGGCGACGGGTCGCAACTGACCAACCTGCCGATCACCGCGCCCGCCTGGAGCGAGAACGGATCGGGCGTCTTCTACAACGCCGGCAATGTCGGCATCGGCACCGACACGCCGGGCGAAGAGCTGACCGTGGTGGGCAAGATTCGCGCCGCCCATGCCTCCGATGAGCTCGAGACCATCGAATTCAACCACGGCGGCGGCAACGCCAACTTCAACTGGACCGGCGATGGGAACCTGCGTTTTCGCTACGACGGGGCGACCCGGGTGCAGATCAGCCAGGCCGGCCTCGTTGGCATCGGCCGTAACCCTTCAACGAACGTCCTGGAAGTGGCCGGTGACGCGTCGAAGTCGATCGCCGGCGCTTGGTTGGCGAACTCCGATCGTCGGATCAAGACCGACATCAAGACGGTCGAGAACGCACTCGACACATTGGATCAGGTGCGACTCGTCAGCTTCGAGTACACCGCCGACTACCAAGCGACCCATGCCGGCGTCGGTGACAGACGCTACCTGAACGTCATCGCACAAGAATTCGCCCAGGTCTTCCCGGACCACGTGAAGAGCTCCGGCGAACGTCTCCCCGACGGCTCGGAGATCCTCCAGGTCGACACCTACCCGCTGACGATCTACTCCGCCGCGGCGATTCAGGAGCTACGCGCCGAGAACCGAGAACTACGGGCGGCGAATGACGCACTCATCGAACGTCTAACCCGGTTGGAGACGGCCGTCGCGGAGTTGACCAAGAACTAGCGGGAAATCGCGGACTCGCGCCAGGTCGCGACGGCGCTCGCGCGACCGAAACACACCCCGTCATGCCCCTTTCCGGGGTAGGGCGGGGTGCCGGTGTTTGCGGAATATTTCCTTACGGCATCGTGGCGGCCTGATTGTTTCCAGGAGAAAGGCGGCAGTTGCGCCGCCAAGCGTCGATCAAGCCACAGAGGAGCGAGAAGTGTTCAATAGACGTAGCAAAATCGCATACCGCCTGGTCATTCTGATGTTGGCCGCGACGTCCACGCTTGCCCAGGTGCCCCTCGGCGGTGCAATTACCTATCAAGGGCAGCTGACACAGGACGGGAACCCGTTTTCCGGCAACGCCAACATGGTTTTCTTTCTTTACGACGCTGAGGTCGGCGGCAACACCGTCGGAAACGTGAACGGTGCGCTGGTGCCGGTCATCGACGGCGTATTCACGGTCGAACTGGACTTTGGTGCCGACGCGTTCGACGGCGACGCCCGGTGGCTGGAGATCGCGGTGGAGGGCAACACGCTCGCGCCGCGTCAGCCGCTGACAGCGACGCCGTATGCGCTGCAGACCCGTGGTTTGTTCGTCGATGACGCGGGGAAGCTCGGCATCGGGACGACCGCGCCGAGCGACACGCTCGAATTGGCGGGCGCGCACGGTTCCGGGATCACGATCTCCAATACCCGACCCGTGTTTACGCTGAACGATACGGACGGGGCTACCTGGAAGATGCAGATGTCCAACAACGATCTCCGGTTCGAGGATGAAGACGAGATCACGGTGTTGTCACTTGACTCGGCAGCCCATCGCGTTGGCATCGGCACCGAATCGCCGCAGGCACTCTTGCATGTCGTCGATGCCATCATTTCGGGTGAGGCAGGTGTCACCGACGGCGAGATCGTGCTGGAAGATAGCGGGGCGATCACGAACAACGCCGGTATCCGAACCAACTCGGACGGCGATCTCATCCTGCGTGCTCATTCGTCTCCCGGGGCAATCGCGTTTGAAACGGGCAACCCGGAGTTGGTACGGTTGACCATCCTGAGTAACGGCAATGTTGGCATCGGGATCGACGACCCGGCTACCGCGTTGGAGGTCGACGGCATTGTTGCCGCCACATCGTTCGTTGGCGACGGGTCCGGCCTGACCAACCTGAACGTTCCGGGCGCGGAGGAGACGCGGCAGGTGATCGTCGGTTGGGGGCGCGACGATCAAAGCCAGGTCGACCAGATACCGACGATGACCGGTGACTACACGGCTGTCGCCGCTGGTTTGGCGCATGGGGTCGCAATTGCCGACGACGGGTCCCTCGTCAGTTGGGGATGGGACGGCGACGGTCAGGTCAGCGACACGCCGACCGTCGGTACGTACGTGGCCGTCGCAGCCGGCTCGGGACACAGCGTGGCGATCGCCGCTGATGGATCGCTGGTCAGCTGGGGCAGCGACAACCAAGGCCAAGTGAGCGATACGCCGACGACCGGGACGTATATCGCCGTCGCGGCGGGGCAGGCGCATAGCGTGGCACTCGCCACGGACGGATCTCTGATCAGTTGGGGCTGGGATGTCGACAACCAGGTCAGTGACACGCCGACTACCGGGACGTATGTTGCGGTCGCGGCGCGCGGCACCCACAATGTCGCCCTCGCCGCGGATGGGTCGCTGGTCAGCTGGGGCATGGATGGCGCCGGCCAGGTCAGCCAGACGCCGACGACCGGGTCGTACGTCGCGATCGCGGCCGGCGGTCTCCACAGCGTGGCGATTGCCGCCGACGGGTCGCTGGTCAGTTGGGGCTTGGACGACGCCGGCCAGGTCAGCGATACGCCGCTAACCGGATCGTACGTGGCCGTTGCAGCGGGCAGTAGCCATAGCGTTGCACTCGCAACCGATGGAACAGTGATCAGTTGGGGGAGCGACCAATTCGGACAAGTGAGCCAGACGCCGACCGTGGACGGTTTTCTGACGGTTGCAGCGGCGGGCAATCACAGCTTCGGCATTCGACAGGCTGTCGTGATTCCATTTGAAGGAACATTGCAGGTAGACGGTGATCTCAATGTCGCCGGTACGATTACGGCGACGGCGTTCGTCGGAGATGGTTCGGGTCTGACCAATCTCCCCGTGCCGGTCGGCGTGTGGAACGAGAATGGACCGGACATCTTCTTCGACAGCGGTGCGGTCGGCATCGGCACGGATACGCCGACGACGGAACTCGAAATCGACGGCACGGTGACCGCTACGGCGTTCGTCGGCGACGGCTCGGGCCTTACCGGCGTGGTACCGGCGGGCACGACCGTGGACCTCGCCAATGTCGCGATGCTTCGCTGGGATCTGCTCAACAGGAACATCCGAGTCGGAACCGCGCCGATCGCCATCGCTTTCGACGGCGCGAACGTCTGGGTGGCCAACCGGAACAGCAGCTCGGTGACCAAGCTGCGCCCATCCGATGGCGCCGAGCTGGGAACGTTCCCTGTCGGCAGCGGTCCGTCGGGGCTTGCGTTTGACGGGGCCAACATTTGGGTGGCCAACAGCAATGACGATACGGTGACGAAGCTGCGTGCGTCGGATGGTGTCGCGGTGGACACGATCTCTGTTGGTGACGCCCCATCGGACGTGGTGTTCGACGGAACCAACATTTGGGTGTCGAACAACTTCGACAATACCGTGACGAAGCTGGTGGCCGCCGACGGTAGCGTTGTGGACACGTTCGGCGTGGGCGGGGGGCCATGGGGGCTGGCGTTCGACGGCGCGAACATCTGGGTGGCGAGCGGCCTTGATGACAACGTCACCAAACTGCGGGCCTCCGACGGTGCCACCATCGACACGTTTCCCACGGGAGACGGTGCATTTGGCGTGGCGTTCGACGGTACCAACGTCTGGGTCACGAACCAGCAATCCAACACCGTGAGGAAGCTGCTGGCGGCAGACGGTACGGATCTGGGCGCGTTCAGCGTCGATAGCCGGCCGACGGGGATCGCATTCGATGGGGCCAACATCTGGGTCGCTCAACGAAATGCCAACGCCGTGGTCAAGTTGCGGCCCTCCGACGGAACGAACCTCGGGACGTTCCCTGTCGGTGTAGCTCCTGTGGGCGTGGCGTTCGACGGCAGCAACATCTGGGTGGCGAATTTCAGCCGAAGCAACGTGACACGCATTTCGCTCGTCAAATAGCGCTCGGAGGCGTTTTCCGATCGGCGTCGCGCACGTGACGCCCGATCGTTGGTGACTGCACGGTAAGGGCCGTCTGCGGATGCGGGCGGCCCTGCTCATTTCCGGACCGTCAAGAAATAACAAGAAAGTTGACAGTGGCGGCGGGATCCTCCCGTGGACGGGAATGTAGGGGGACAGATGACCCCGGCGATAACAAGCCGGCTGAACCCAAACTATGGAAGAATGGAGGCAATCATGCGCTTCAGTCCTCGAATCGTCGCCGCCTTGGTGGCCGTGTGCCTTGCACACACGACGAGTGCCCAGACGGCGCTCGGTACCGGATTCACGTACCAGGGCCAACTGAATCTCAGCGGCAGCCCGGTCAACGACTCAGCGGACTTTACGTTCACGCTCTGGGACGCCGACGCGGACGGGAACCAAATCGGCTCAACGCTGTCTATCGATAATGTGACGATTGTCGACGGCGTGTTCACCGTTGAACTCGATTTTGGCACCATGGCCTTTGATGGGGACGCCCGCTGGCTGGAGATTGCGGTTGCGAGTCCCGCCGGCGGAGCGTTCACGACGCTCAGCCCGCGACAGCCAATGACAGCGACGCCGTATGCGCTGCAAACCCGTGGAATCCATGTCGATGAGGCCGGCGTCGTTACCGCTAGCGCGTTCGTTGGCGACGGCTCAGGACTCACGAACTTGCCGACCGCGGACGGGCCGTGGAACGAGAGCGGCGACGACGTCTACTACGACGCCGGCAACGTTGGCATCGGCACCAACGACCCGAATTCGGCGCTGGACGTCGATGGCACCGTCACCGCCACCGCATTTGTTGGCGATGGCTCGGGACTGACGAACGTAGCCGGAGGACTGAACTCCATACACGTCATTTCGGCGTGGGGTTTCGAATTTGCCGGCCAGGTAAGAGGCGCTCCGAGCGGCGATTACATCGCTGTGGCATCGGGACTGAACCACAACGTCGCGCTTGCGTCAGACGGCTCGCTGATCAGTTGGGGATTGAACTCGAACGGGCAAGTTGGCCAGACGCCAACGACGGGTACGTACACGGCGGTCGGCGCGGGGAACGAACACAGCATCGCCATTTCGTCGGACGGCGCGCTGGTCAGCTGGGGATGGGATGCTCAGGGCCAAGTGAGCGGCACACCCGACAGCGGCAGCTATGTCGCCGTAGCCGGAGGTGGCGCCCATAGCGTGGCGATCGCGTCAGACGGATCCATCGTCAGTTGGGGAGATGACTTTTTCGGGCAAGTGAGCGACACGCCGTCGACCGGAGCGTACGTCGCCGTTTCGGCGGGACATGCTCACACTGTCGCGGTCGCCTCGGATGGTTCGCTCGTCAGTTGGGGATGGGACGGTCACGGGCAAGTAAGCGACACGCCAACAACCGGAACGTACGTTACCGTGTCCGCAGGCTCAGCACATAATGTCGCGATTGCCTCCGATGGCTCGCTCGTCAGTTGGGGACGGGACGATCACGGGCAAGTGAGCAACACGCCGACAACCGGAACGTATATCGCCGTGGCGGCAGGACAAAGCCACACTATTGCGATCGCCTCGGATGGCACGCTCGTCGGTTGGGGACGGGACAGTGAGGGGCAAGTGAGCGGGGCGCCGACAGGGGTGCGGAGCGTTGCCGTAGCGGCCGGCGCGCTCTATAGCGTTGCGCTGGTCAGCAGCGCAGCCGTCGATGACGATTTGTTCGTTGCCGACAACTTGAGCGTTTCCGGCACCACGCGCCTCAATGACAACGATGTGTTCTTGCGACCCGGGAGGGACGAGAATCATGGTTTGGGCTGGTACGGCGGCTCGAAGCCCTTTACGGGTTTTGGCCATGACGGGCCAGTGCTGTACGGGTGGACCGGCGGTGGCTTGGGTACAACGAACGGCGGAGAGTCGACCATTCTCAACTGGACCAAGGACGGCCTCGTCGGGATCGGCCGAGATCCAGCCGCGAACGCGCTCGAAGTCGAAGGCGACGCTTCGAAATCAACGGCCGGCGACTGGCTCGCCAACTCCGACCGACGCATCAAGACCGACATCCAAACCGTCGACAACGCGCTCGACACGCTGGATCGCGTCCGGCTCGTCAGCTTCGAGTACACCGAAGAGTACCAGGCGAACCATCCCGGCGTCGGCACGGGCCGCTACCTGAACGTCATCGCGCAAGAGTTCGCCCAGGTTTTCCCCGATCACGTGAAGAGCAGCGCCGAGCGTCTCCCCGACGGCTCCGAAATCCTGCAGGTCGACACCTACCCGCTGACGATCTACTCCGCTGCAGCGATTCAGGAGCTGCGCGCGGAAAACGTCGCGCTCCGCGCCCGACTGGCGAAACTGGAAGCGATGATCGAACAGATCGCTGCGAAGTAGATCGCGGAACCGTTCCCGGTCGGTTCTATCGTCGCTGCGCGCGTGCGGCACTGCTTGGGCATGACGCCCTGGTAGTGCCGCAACCCGCGGTCCAACACGTGTTTTGGTGATGAGGTGCGGCGAGAGGCGGATTTTGTTACGGGTCGGGCCGGTCTTGGTTGTGTATGGGGGTGAGACGGGACGCAAGGCCGAGCCCGGCAGACAGGAGACTGGTAATGAGAAGGACGAAACATCGCGTATCGGGCATCGTCTTGGGGATGGTGTTGTTCGCGCTGCCGACGCTCGCCGAGGAGTTTGCCATCGATTGGCACACGATTGACGGCGGTGGGGGGACGAGTGTCGGGGGGGCGTTCATGCTGGCGGGAACGATCGGCCAGGCAGACGCCGGCGTTCCTCTGACAGGTGGCGACTTCGAGCTGATTGGCGGATTCTGGCCCGGGGCTCGAGCGACGCAGACCCGACTCGCGGACATGAACTGCGACGGCACCGTTTCGGTGGGCGATATCAATCCGTTCGTGCTTGCGTTGACCGATCCGACGGGCTACGCCGACCAGTTTCCGGAATGCAACATCCTGAACGGCGACTGTAACGATGACGGCAACATCAGCGTCGGCGACATCAACTGCTTCGTCGCACTGGTGACCGGGACTTAGACCTCCTCTCCCTCCTTGGGCCGCACCGAGCAGATATCCCTCCATGTCTGCTCGGTCGCGGCATTATTCCCCCGCACAGGCTCATGAAACGCGAGACTCATTGTCGGCGCAACCCGCGTCCGTCAATTCGGGTTTGTGCCTTGCGGGTCGTCCGGCGCCGTCGCATTGCGCATGTCGGCGAATGGGAGATCGGTCCACGTCGGACGTTCGTCGGAGACCACCGTATCATCGACCGGCTCGGCCCAGGAGTAGATCCAATCCGCCGCACGAAGCAACAACCGCCGACGAAGCTGGTACATGCGATGGCGTCCACGTTTGAACGTGCTCACCATGCCTGCCTGCTCCAGGACTCCCAGATGCCGCGTCGTCGTCGGCCAAGAGTGCTTGAAGCGATCGGCGATCTCACCGGCCGACATGGAACCACCCCGCGCGTACAGACTTACCAGAATCTGGCGGCGCGCAGGATGAGCAAGCGCGTTAAACACGCCATCGAGCGAGGCGCTGTGCAGCGGCGCGACGGCCTCGGCCTCATTCGCCAAGCGGCTGGACATGCCAGAACTCCATATCGCGACAAAGCGCTCCCATCGGCTCCCACAGCCGCATGACCGCGGGGGTCTCATGCGCCATCTGGGCCGAGTCCGCCGTCCGCCAGTGAAAGATCTCGATGAACGCAACGTTGCCGGCCTTGTCGTCAGCCCGCAACAGTTGTGCCGGCTGCTCCGTTGCCAGTCCAGCTTCATGAAGTGTCTTCCAATGCCGAGCCAGGATGGACTGGAACTCGCGCTCCATGCCCGGCTTGACCAGATACCGACATAACGTCTCGACCGGCACATTACTCGTAACCATGACAGTCCTCCTCGTGAGTCATGCTAAATTTAGCAGATCCGCTAATTAAAATCCACTCGTTTCCGCCAATTGGCGCGCAAATATGGGTCGATCTGCGGCGATCAAGGTTGTAACAATTAGTTATTATGCTAATATTTGGCCGCCTTGATCGACGAAACCTGTAGGAGCGTGAGGAATGCCAGACGTTCAAAGCCCGTCAATCGGCCCGGGGCCGATTCAGCGCGACGATCGAATTGCGTCAATCGACGTCCTGCGCGGCGTCGCCGTCCTCGGGATCTTGCCGCTCAACATGCAGTCATTCGCGATGCCCGGGGCGGCCTACATGAATCCGACCGCATACGGAGATCTCGAGGGTGCGAACTACTGGGTGTGGTATTGCACACATCTGTTGGGCGACCTGAAATTCTGGTCGATCTTCAGCATGCTCTTCGGTGCCGGCATCATCCTGATGGCGACTAGGTGCGAAGCTACGGGCCGCAGTCCTGCCGGCGTTCACTACCGGCGGATGGGTTGGTTGCTGCTCTTCGGATTGCTTCATGCGCACCTTCTCTGGTACGGAGACGTCCTCTACAACTATGCGCTGTGCGGAATGGTGCTCTATCTGTTCCGGAAGTGGTCCGCGCGGGCGCTGTTGGCGCTCGCTGCCATTCCGTTGCTGATCGATTGCGCGGTCTCGATCGGCTTTGGCTGGCTGCTCGTGTCTGCCGATGTGCCTGAAATGCGCGCCGAGATGAGCGCCGCCTGGCGGCCGACCGCCGAGCAGATTCAGGCTGAGCTCGAAATCTATCGAAGCGGATGGCTGCAACAGCAACCGCACCGCATGTCAGCGGCGTTCTTCTTCGAGACGTTTCTGTTCTTTTTCACTCTCGGCTGGCGCAGTGCGGGGATGATGCTGATCGGAATGGCGTTGTACAAGCTCGAGGTGTTTAGCGCGCGGCGGTCTTGGCGCTTCTACGTCACGCTGCTCGCGATCGGGCTCCTGGTGGGACTGCCCGTGATCGCGTACGGGATCCATCGCAACGAGAGTGCCGGCTGGTCATTGGAGTACTCATTTAATTTCGGGCCGTTGTACAACTACTGGGGAAGCATCCTCGTCGCGCTGGGCTGGACGGGGCTGGTCATGCTCGTCTGTCAGGCGGGCGGCCTGCGGAGTGCGACGCGGCCGTTCGCAGCCGCAGGGCGGATGGCGCTCACGTGTTACCTGTTGCAGTCGATTATTGCCACGACGATCTTCTACGGGCACGGATGGGGGCGTTTCGGGCACTTCGAGCGCTGGCAACAACTCTGGACCGTGGTGGCCATCTGGACCTTCCTGTTGGTGTTCGCGTCGATCTGGTTGCGTTCGTTTCGTTATGGTCCGTTCGAATGGCTGTGGCGTTCGCTGACCTACCTCAAGTGGCAGCCCATGACGGTGCAGCCCGCCAACGTCGAATAGGGCGGGCCTGACACCCGTCACGGACACGTCGCGACGTCGCAACGGTCGGCTCTCATTTCGTCGCTTGCACGACGCCCGTGAAGGCTCGTTGGAACGCGGCGAAGTCGGCGAGGTCCACGTCTGCGTCGCTGTCCGTGTCGAAGTCGCCGGCCGGTGCCGGGAGGATCAGCAGCCCGCGCGGGCCGTTCAGCCCGGCGGCGTTCGGCGGTACGAGCTGGCCAAGAAATGCGCCGCTGTCCGGGTCGAACATGAGCACGTTATTGTTGCCCTGTCCGGCCAGATACATGACATCGTCTTCGATCTGCATATAGTGTGGGTAGTCCAGTCCGCCGGATTGGAAGGGGATCAGGACATCGACGAAATCGCCGGTGGTCGCGTCGTACCGTAACACGCCGTCACCTCCTGCCGAGACGACGAGCAGCAGGCCGTCGCGAAAGATCGTATGTTGCGGTCTGTCGAGACCGCCGCTGCCGGATGCGACGAAGACGTCGATGAACGCGCCGGTTTGCCCGTCATAACGGAGGATCTGGCTGTTGTTGTAGCTCGAGACGTAGATTCGTCCGTCGGGTCCAAGCGTTATCGCCTGCGGACCGGAGAGGCCGCCACTTCCGGGACTCACGAAGGTTCCGAGCGGTTCGCCAGTGGTCGAGTCGTACTTGAGGATTCGGTTTGTGCGATTACTGCTCACCAGGGCGAAGCCGTCGGGATGAAACAGAATGCCGGTGGGGCCGTCGAGGCCGCCCGACCCGCGCGAGATGAACGGCTCCAGCGGTTCGCCGGTTCGGCGATCAAACCGATGCACTGCGTTACTGCGCCAACCAAGTACCAGGAGGGACCCGTCCGGCGCGAACGTCATTGCGAACGGGAAGTCTACGTCGCTCACGCCGCGGCCGACGAACTGGCTGACAATCGCTCCCGTGTCGAGGCGGAAGCGAAGAACGTGTCCGCCCTCGCCGCCAGCGACGAGCAGCGTGGGGCCGGTGTCAGCCACTGCCGTGCCGACGAGGCATAACAGACCATATGAAACGAGGCTGCGAGACATGGGAGGTCTCCCTTCTCGCTGGCGTGAATGCTCGCGTTTGTGGCGGCTGAGACCAAATAATAACGGATTCGGTTGGTCGGCCGCAACGGGCGTGGCTCATTCGTCGCCGAAACGGTCATACGTTCGGCGGTTCACCGGAGCGTCCGGGTCGCGCAGCATCGTCAGGTCAGCGGGCGTCTCGTCTACGAATTTCAGGTAGGTCTCGAAATACTCGAGGGGAACCGCGATATCGCCGTCCCGATAGTTGAACCAGCCCGCAGTGTCGAAGAAGAACAACACCTCTTCACCTTCGGGGTCCTTGCCCAAGGTGGTTAACTGCGTTTGCGTCAGCTCGATTTCTGTTCGATGGGTCTCGAGGTTGTTGATCGTCGTGAACAATACATCCATGTTGTATCGCGGCGAGACCGCGATCGTGCGGACCCGGGTTCCGTCGATGCCGTAGAAACGCGCCAGCGCACCGACCGTTCCCTGATCGACGCAGGCCGCGTCCGCGTACCCTTTGATCACGTCGATGACCGCGTCCTTGGGATATTGCCGCAATGCAACCGATTCGAAGTACCGCTCGTCGAGTGGATGATCGGCGTCGAGCAGCAACTGGGTCAGGAACGTCCCGGGTCCCGCCTCGACAGCGGCCGCCACCGCCAGTTTCTTGCCGCGCAAATCCGCGAAGCTCGTAATCTCGCTGTCGAGCGCCACCACCAATTCGATCGACGTACCCTCCGTTCCTGCGAGGTCGGCGTCGAGCGTCGTGCTCCGCGCGTTGGCCGGCGTCGCGCTCGCGAGCAGGATCGTTGCGTTGTTTTCCTCATTGGCGAGCCAACTTCGGACCATCAGGTAGTCGAAGACGTGCGCGATCGCCATCTGTGTTTCGCCATCGATCAAGCCGAAGTAGACCGACTCGGCGTCGGGTTGCAGGTCGGCGGCGCCGCGAACGTTGACCTCGCGATGAACCAGGTCGACGAACGGCTGGACCGCTGCCAGGACTTCCTCGTCTGTACGCGTTCGATAGGTGGATTGTGCGATCGCGACGTGGATCGTCTCTTCCTTGGGCGCCGTTGGCTCAGGTGCCGGAAACGGCTCGGCGTCATCGAGCAGCGTGACACCCGGTGCGATCGTCCGTGCGGGCGGCGGTAACGGGGGGCGGTCGAACTCCGGGATCCGGGTACGGTCGTCCATCAGTCGATCTACAAGTCGCAGGTCTGCGCCGCGCTCGTTTGCCCGGCGTTCCAGCCGATCGCGCGGCGCAATTGTTTTGGGCCGCGTGCGGTCGTAGACGACGCGATCTTCCGGCGGTGACGCGGCATCAGGCGGATTCTGTTGCGCACAACCCGCGCCGACGAACAGGAAGATCAATCCGCACCAGCGGCCGATCGCGGAAGTACGCCGCACGAATTCCGCTAGTGATCGTCCTCGATGACCACGGAACACGCCCGAAGCGCCATATGTCCAGCCGTTGACCGTCGTTGTTTTCATGCGTTATCGCCCGTCGCTTCAATATCCGAATTCCGCGTCGCGGTCGGCGGTGACGCGGCGCAGCTTGGCCATCGCCGTATGGTGATTGAACAGTGCCTGTTGGTGCTGAATTTTCGCCAGCATGTCCAGCGCGATCGCTGTCACGACATTGGAGGCCGCGATCAGTTCACGCGAATAGGCCTGTCGCGTGGCCTGATAATGACGCGCCGCGACGTGCTGTGCGCGGTCGGCCTTGATCAGATTGGTCGTGGCGCTGTGCGCGTCTACAGCCGTGACTTCGATCTCCAGCGTGATCAGTTCCTCGACCTGCTTCTGGAACGCCTTCGATGCATGCTCCATCCCCAGCGCCTCCCGCAATCGGCCGCGGCGCGCCGGGTTGTAGAGCGGAAGATCGATCAAAAAAGATGCGAGCAGCCCATCGACCTGATCGATGATTGTATTGTTCGGTCCGCGAATGTCCGCATAGGTGCCGATGATCGCAAAATTGGGGCGCCACTCCGCTTTGGCGAATTCGACCTGCTGCTCGCGGATCTTGGTGAACAGGTTGACCTGATTGTTCTCGGGCCTGCGCTGGAAGCCGCGGATGATTTGCGAGGCGATGTCGAGCTGCTGGAAGTCGGTCGCGACCGCAGGCAGACTGGCACTCGCGAGCGGCAGCGGCGTGTTACGCGAAACGCCCACGAACGTCCGCAGCGCCTGATAGGCTTGGTGGCGTCCGGCACGAACCGCGACGCGCAACTGCTCGAGTTGCATGACGAAGTAGTCGGCCTGCATGGCATCGACATTGCCGGCCCGAAGCGAGCCGCGCCCGTTCAACTCCTCCGCAACCTGTCGAAAGACGCGCAGGCGGCGGGTGGCGTCATCGAGGATCGTATCGATTTCGTTGGTCAGGCAGACCAGGTGGTAGAAGTTGGCGACGTCGAAGACGACCTGGTCCTCGATCCGGAATACATCCAGTTCCTTGATCCGCGCGAACATCTTGGCCTGTTTGAGACCGGAGGTCCGCTTGCCGCCGGTGCCCAGGATCTGCGTGAACGAAAACGCGTTTGTCAGATTGAAGGGACCGGTGATCGGGACATTGAGCGTGGCCAGGTCGAAGACGTTAGCTTCGTAGTTCTTGTCGTTGTCGTAGAACAGCGCCGCGAAATTGTAGCGCAGGGTGGGCAACCACAACGCTTTGACCTGATCCACGAGTCCCTGCGCAGCCTCCGCTTCCCAGCGCGCCACGTCCAGGCTGGAGTTGTTGTGAATCGCCAACTGCACGAGGTCGTCGAGCGTATAGCGGTGGTCTTGCGGGAACGTCGGGGCCGGCGGGAACACACGCTTGATCCGCGGCCCGTCCGCCGCACACCCCGACCAGAGCAGGGGGGCCAGCAGAATGACCGGCCAGGATGATGGTTTCACATACCGCATTCTCAACCCTTGTTCACAAATCGACGTGGCCGATACGCGACGCCCAGCCGCAACGGACGGCGCGGCGGCCTGGCTGCTTCCGGTTCCACTCCTACTTTCGACGCGGCGGCTTGCGTTTTGGCGGCGTCCGTTTCCCATTACCGGTGGTATCGGCCTTGAGCGGGTCCGGCGGAACTTCGGTCGAGCCGAAGACCGTCACCTTGAGGTCGATGTTGTCGGAGACCTTCAGCCCGATGATGTCGGAGCCTTGCGGTCCCTTGACGCCATAGTCGGCGAGGCTGAGCGAGAACTTGGCGCGGATCCGGATAAGGTCGCCCTTTACGCGTCGCATTGTCTGCGGCGACTCGTCGAGGTAACGGAGCGTGGCCGGAATCTGGATCGGCTTGCGAACGCCGTGCAGGTCCAGCTTGCCGACGAGCATCATGGAGGCGGCGGCCGGCGCCGTCTTTTTGACCTTCTCGACCTTCTCGATCTCGAGAATGATCTGCGGGTGTTGCTTGGCGTCCAGCCAATCGGCGCTGCGCATGTGTTGGTCGCGCAGCGCGATCCCGGTCGAGACGTCTTTGAGCGCGATCTGGAACTTGCCGCTGAAGCTCTCCAGGTGTTGCGGGTCGAACTGACATTGACCACCGACCTGGTTGCAGACTCCCGTAAAATCTTCGAGCGTTGATTCGCTGAAGAAGGAGACCTGGTTATTGCCGGCGCGCGCGTCGGCGTAGAACGTCTTGGTCCCCGACGCTTTGGTTTCGAGCGCTGTACGTCGTTCAGGCTCTTCGGCCCGCACTGCGCACGCCGTCGCCATCAGGCAGGCTGCGCCGATCAGCAAGTGCCGTGCATTCATGTGGGTGATTCCTTTCCCGCGCTCGCCGCGCGTTGCTTACGAGTAAACCAGTGGATCGCCAGCAGTGCGACGACCGACGCTCCGGTCGTGCCGCCAACGACATCCAATCCGATGTAGTACCCCAGGATGGGGCCGTCGACCAGTTCCTGCCGGGTGATCGTGTCGCCGAACAGGTCGTCCGTGACTTCGACGGTTTGGCTTTTTTGTGTCTTGGTCAGCACCTCGGCACCGCTGACCAGCCAGAGGATTGCGGCCAGTAGCGGCAACAAGATCAGAACTGGTTTCACCGCTTTCATTTTCAACTCCTTGCAGATGACCGCTTGCGTGCCGGACTGTGGCAGGCGGGCGATACGGTCTCCTGATCGTAGGGTCGCTGCGCTGGCGCGGCTCCGGCATACGGTAGCATCTTAGCTGTCGACCGGGTCGGTATCGCTTGGCGTATTGCAATCGATCCACTCGATGAGCATGCGACGCTCGGCTTCGGACGGACGCGGCACGGGCAGGATCGTCGGCGGCATGTCACCGAGTTCGCCGGCGCGCAATCGGATCCGGTTGGTAAACTCACGCACGCCTTCCAGTGTGTTGAAGTTGATTCCGACGGGGGCGTCGGTACGGGCGAGGTCGCCGACCAGGTCTTCGCTGTGGCAACGGAGACAGTAGTTCTGAAAGAACTGCTGACCGAAGTTTTCGAAGGTGAGGTCGCCGCACTCGCCGGTGGTCATGGCGCTTCCATCGCCGGGGTCGACCGGCAAGGGCATATCCGGGCTGCACGCTCCGATCCCGTTTGCCAGCAGCATGAGCGCTCCGCCGCACATGGCGGCACCAATGGTTCTCGTTGTCGCGCGATCCAGCATAACAATGATTCCTTTCAGCGGCTCTGGTTGCTCGGCGTTGTTTCCGTGTTTGAACCGTTCGAGCTGCGCAGTCGGCGGTTTCGTGGCCGATGGCGCCTCTTCAGCAAGCCGATTCCCGCGAACGTCAGCGGCACCATCGGCATCATTCCCATGCCGCATAGCGGGCCGCAGTCGGGAAGGGGGTCGGTCGGGATCGGCTGGGTCGGGTCGTTGGGGTCGTCCGAATCGTTCGTCGGCGGCATGTCATCGTCGACGGTCGCCGGCGTACACGCATCTCCCACGCCATCGTTGTCGGAGTCGACTTGCATGGCGTTCGCTGTATCCGGGCAATTGTCGATGCAGTCCGGGACACCGTCGTTGTCTGCGTCGTCGTTCGGCGTTCCGCAGCCGCAATCGCCCGCGGCCGTCTTCGTTGGATCGTCTGGGCAGTCGTCGAGGCAGTCAGGCGTACCGTCGCCGTCGGCGTCGTCTTCGTTCGTACCGCAACCACAAGCGCCAGGCGCGGTCTTGTCCGGATCGTCCGGGCAGTCGTCGAGACAGTCAGGCGTACCGTCGCCGTCTCGATCCTCGTTGTCGTCGGCGCCAGGGCAGCGGTCGGTCCCATCGGGCACGCCGTCCGCATCGCTGTCGTCCTCGGCGATCCCGCATCCGAGCAGACCCGGATCGGTCTTGTCGGGGTCCTCCGGGCAGCCGTCGCGGCAGTCCGGGGTTTCGTCGCCGTCCGTGTCGAGCAGGTCGTCGGCACCCGGGCAGCGATCACGGCAGTCGAGCACGCTGTCGCCATCGGTGTCGATGTCAGGATTGCCGCAGCCGCATTCACCCGCGGCGGTTTTGTTCGGATCCTGCGGGCAGTCGTCGCAGGCGTCGATTTGGCCGTCGTTGTCGGTATCGACCTGACACTCGTCCGGGACACCGTCTTCGTTGCAATCTTCGCTCGTGCCGTTCGCAATATCTTCAGGGTCGTCGGTGCCGTTGCCGTTGCAGTCGGTGATCGGCGTGAACTCGACAATCAGGCGCGGGCGTACGTCGGCGTTGTCGTTGTCGCGACTGTCGAATCGTTTCGCCGTGCTCGTGGACGCTTCGTTGCCAACCAATATCCAGCCGAAATTGGAAGCGGGGTCATCAGTCCACGCCTGCACGTCCGCGACGAGATCTGCGGTCGATTGCCATTGGTAGGGCCCCGGTCCGGCGACGACAGCTGTAGCGCTGGCGGCGTCGCGAAAGTCGCCGCCGACGTTCTGCCAGTTGGCCGAGGCGAAGAAGCGGTGGACCCAGGTAGCGTCACCGGTCTCGGCCGCAGCGCCCATGCCCTCGCCACCGCCCGCGTCGGAGCCCGCGGCGCCCCAATCTGCGTCCACCCGATGCAATGAGACGGACTGGTTGCCGGAAACGGTTCGCGACAGATTCAAACGGAGCACCGCACTGTCGACGGTCGCGCCCGTTGGAATCGCGGCTTGCAGATCGAAGTAGAGCAGTGCGCGCCGCCGGGCGCCGCCACCACCACCCCCGACCCGGCCGACGAATAGATGGTCGCCGGCGCCATTGCTGACGTCACCGGGACCGCTTTCGTATAGCGTGTTGTCGCGCGCCGCGACTAACGTCGCCGTCTCGCCGACGACTGGCACGACGCAGCCGACGACGACTGCCAGCGCTCCAATCACGGCACAGCTGGTCTTGCCCCATTGACGAACTTCCATCTCGATGTCACGCATCGCTTCAGCGCTCCTTGGCAACTCGCACTCGCTGGCGCTGTCGACGCGTCATTACAGGCGGCGTGCCAAACAGAGCGCGCGTTGTCAAAAACGCCGATCGGGCGTCGGGAAGGGCGGTTTTGATGGCGCCGGCAAAGGCGCAGCTTCCCGGATGGCCACGAATCCGCATCCGCCGCGCCGCAACATGTTGCGGCGCGGGAGGGTGGCTTACGATTTGTCGCTTGAAGGTCGGCGACGAAGGATGCCAAGTGAGGGGGGGGCGGAGGCCGGGGCCCTTGTCGCGCCGGGTGCAAGTCCGTGGGTGGATCGGCCTACTTCAGCGATCGCAGTAGCTGTCGAGCAAAGTCACGCATGTGTGGAGGGGCATCGTCCAACGCCGTCACCGCGCGTGCGTAGTCCTGTGCGACGTCGAGCTCGCCACGGATCATGTGCGACTGGGCCAGCATCAGCTTCGCCTCGGCCGCGACATAGACATCCTTTGCGAGCGTGTCGGCCTTCTTGAGCAGGTTCGCGATCCGTTCGAGCACGGGCTGCTGCTGTTCGACGGGCGGGGTCTGTTCGAACAGTGTTCGCGCCGCTCGTAGACACAACGGTGCCATCGCGGGCTCTCGAACCGCCGCCTTGTCCAGCGTTTCAACGATCTTCAATGCCTCCATCGATCGATCGCGGGCGAACAGCAGTTCGGCCAGCTGCATGTTCAGCTGCGGATCGGTGGGCCGCTGCTTCAGCCCGGCTTCGATCTTGGGCAGGCGCGCGCTCAACTCGATCAGCCGGCGGGTTTGCCGAACCAGCCGGTCGGGCGGCTGGAACCCCACCATTCGCGCCATCAGTTTCCCGTCGGCATCCAACAGCAGTAGCGTGGGGTAACCGCGGACGCCATACCGCTTGGCCAGCTCCCGGCCACCCTTTTCGGCGTCCTGTTTGAGCAGCACGACGTCGGCGGCCAAGGTCGCGAACTGCTTGTCGGAGAAGGTCTCGGCGTCGAGCTGCTTGCACGGCGGACACCACGTCGTGAACACGTCAACGAAGATTGGCTTACGTTGCGCCCTCGATGCGGTCACCGCCTCCTCCCAATTCGTCAGCCAGCTGACTTCTGACGCCGTGGCTGCTGTCGCGAGAAGGACCACCAGTGAGAACGACCGGAAAGTGGTTTCGATCATCTTCGGACTCCATGTGGAACCGCTCCATGACGCACATTATAGCGCGGCGGCACTTCCTCACCCACACGTCACATGCGTGTGACGGAGGTGGTGGATTGCTTAGATCGCTCTTGACAACTCGTTTGCCGAATGAGATATTGCCGCTCGTCATGAAACGATTTGCCGCGCAAGAACGGAATTCATCTATGAGTTGGTCCCAGGTGGGCCGTCCGGGGAGGTCGCGCGCGAGCGGGTAACCGTTTGATGATCGCCATGTGATCCCAGCCGGTCGGCCCCGCGAGGTCGGTCGGCTTTTTTCATGCGCGTTCATGCTGAGGTCGATCCTGCCGGCATGGCCAGGGGCCGACGAGATGGGGGTTCGCAGAAATGGACCGGGATGGTAACGCGGGCGTGGGCCCGCCACTCCCTGCTAAGGAGATGGCGCCCCTTCGGGGGCGTGAGGTTCGACTCCTCTGCCGTCCGTTGACAACTCGAGGAGCGTAAAGCGGCGGTCGGCGCCGCCCCTGTTTCGAAAACAGGTGGGACCATCGTGTCTGGGGATCGTGCCCTCTGCGCTCCGGTTCGGGAGCCCGATGTCGGCGTGGTGCCGGCCGCCTGCTGGAAATGGGATGGCACATGCAGCTGCTTGTGCGCGGTTCGACTCCGCCGGGCTCCGGTGGTAGCGTATGTGAATCGAAGTCGAAAGGGAGGACCGACGATGCTTGGATTCGGCTACGTAAAAGCGCCCCCGACGACGCACGTCATTCATTTCGTGAACGGAAAGCGCAGACGGAGCGGGGCCGGCCTGAGTTTCTTCTATCTGCGATTCAGCGCGGAAATCGTCCGTATTCCACTGACGAGCGTCGATGTGCCATACGCCTTTACCGAGATGACGGCGGACTACCAGGAAGTGACGGTCCAGGGCGAGTTGACCTACCGCATCACGGACCCCGAACGGGTCGCCCACATTCTCGACTTCAGCGTCGATGGCGCCGGCCGCTATCTCTCCGACGATCCGACCAAGCTCAACGACCGCCTTGTTCCGCCGGCGCAGGCCCTGACCCGTTCGTTCACGCACGAACACCCGCTCGATGCGCTGCTGCTTCATTCCGCGTCCCTCGCCGAGCATGTCCTGGCCGGGCTGCGCACGTCGCAGGTGGTCGGCGACCTCGGGGTCGAAGTGATGGCATTCAACGTGCTCTCGCTGGCGCCGACGCCCGAGATGGGCAAAGCGATCCAGGCCGGCGCGCGCGAGGAACTGTTGCGAAAGGCGGACGAGGCGGTCTACGCGCGGCGTAACGCTGCTGTCGAGCTGGAGCGCCAGATCAAGGAAAACGAACTGGAGACAGAGATCGCGGTCGCGCGCAAGAAACGGAACGTGCGCGAGAAACAGATGGAGGCGGAGATCGCGATCGAGCAGCAGCGGTCGACACTCGTCGAGCGCAAGGTCGCTAATCAGCGGCTCGAGTCCGGCGCGCGCGCCGAGGCCATCAAGGCAGTAGTGGAAGCGATGCGCGACGCCGACTGGCGAACCCTGATGGCGACCGGTGGCGCGGGCGCCGGCGACCATATCGCGATCGCGTTCCGTGAACTCGCCGAGCGCGCCGAGAAGATCGGCACGTTGAACATCACGCCCGACCTGCTTTCAAGCTTGCTCGAGGGAAACGGGTCGACGCCCTCTGCGGAGACGATCATCGATCATGCAGCCGTCAAAGCCAAAGATCGTCGTAGTCAGAAGAGAAACTAGATATCGTGACCTCAAGGCGCGTTGGGTTTCTCCGGCGATGGCTAAGTTCCGCCTGGCCAGCGCACACGAGCACGAGCGCGCCCGTCGGGCCGGGCTCGGATCCGAGCAGCGCCGCGCCGCGGGCGTCAAGGCGGCCGTGCATTTCGACGAGTACGCGGACGAAGACCAGACCTACGAAGACGCCATCGGCGACGTGCGCTCCGCGGTGGACCTTGGGTTGCCAGTGAAAGTCCTGGATCGTGCGCTGCTGCCGACGTTCGATTTCTGGAACACAGCAGTCGTCGTCGTGGTCGGCCAGGACGGGTTGGTGGCGAACACAGCGAAGTACGTCGGCGAAACGCCGATCGTCGGGGTCAACCCGGATCCGGGGCGGCTCGACGGCGTACTCCTGCCATTCCGGTCGGCGAATGTGCGAAACGCCGTTCAACGCGTCCTCGAGGGTCGACACCGGAGCGCGACGGTCACCATGGCCGAAGCTCGGCTCAACGACGGGCAGCGGCTGTTGGCATTCAATGATCTCTTTATCGGGTGTCGATCGCACGCATCGGCGCGGTATACCATCGAAGTCGCCGAAGGCTCCGAGGCGCAATCCTCCAGCGGCGTGCTCGTCGCGACCGGTGCCGGAGCGACCGGTTGGCTATCCTCCGTGTTCAATATGGCCGCCGGGATCGCTCGGCTGACGGGCACCCCCGCACCCGATGTGCCGCCGTTGGGCCGCGCGGATCGACGGTTGTTCTGGGTTGTGCGGGAACCGTTTCGAAGCCGCGTCAGCGGGGCCAATCTCGTAGCCGGCGCCCTGGTGCGCGAAGAGCAACTGATCCTCGAGTCGTTGATGCCCAAGCACGGCGTCATCTTCTCAGATGGTATGGAGACCGATTTCCTGGAGTTCAACAGCGGCGCAATCGCGACGATCACGGTTGCCGGGCAGATGGCGCAACTCGTGATGCCGCCGGAAGGCACACGCTCCAACGCGAGAAGGGTGTGATGCGGCGCGCGGCGGAATCCGGAGGATCGCTCCAGCGTTGCCCGCGGATCGTCTTCTACATCGGGTGCGCGCTCTTGGCCGGGATCCTGATGCAACACGCGGCGTACCGCTCCGGTGCAGCGGAGCGTGCCGTGGCGATCGCCAACGACCCGGGCGCGGACAGCGCGCAACTGGGCGGATCACGGCTGCGTGTGCTGACGTTCAACATCGCGCACGGCCGCGGCTTGGGCGCGTCCAACTGGGACGGTGGTACACGGTCCGAGCGGCGCGACCGGCTCGACCAGATCGCAGCATTGCTGCGCGCGTCTGACGCGGACATCGTCGTCCTGAACGAGGTCGACTTCGACGCGCCGTGGAGCCACCGCGTCGATCAGGCCGCGTATCTGGCGGAACGATCGGGGCTGCGGCACCTCGTTGCGCAGTGCAACATCGATGTATCGTTGCCGTTCTTCACCGTTCGAACCGGCAACGCGATCCTGAGCCGATTTCCGATTGCGAAGGCCGAGCCTCTGGAACTTCCGCGTTATTCGGCGGTAGAGGCGTTGGTGGCCGGGAGCAAGCAGGGGGTCGTGTCGTCGATCGAGATCACACCCGGTCGGACGCTGACCGTGATCGCGGTCCACCTCGATCATCGTGGCGAAGCGATCCGCGTGGCAGCGGCACGGCGCATCGCTGCGGTCTGCGCGATGTACGACGGTCCGCTCGTGCTCGCTGGGGATCTCAACTCGCACCATCCCGATTCGCCCGGTGCGCCGCTCGATCCGAAGGGGCGCAACGCGATCGCGTACCTGGTGGGGCCGGGTGGCCTGTCGTCCGGCGCGCGGCCGACGTCGGCGTCGGCACCGTACACCGTGCCCTCGCGGACACCCATGCGGGCCATCGACTGGATTCTCGTCAACGATCAGTGTGTTGCCGAGAATCTCGCGTCAATCCGCACGACGCTTTCGGACCATCTGCCGGTGTATTCGACCATTGATCTCGACGTGTCCGGGGAGCGTTGAACTCGCCTGCGTGTGATTCGTTCGCCGGGGGCTGACGAACGCCATAACAAAGCGACCCGCCCAGCGCCGGAGCGCGTGACGGGTCGCGTGTCGATCATGGTAGGGCGTTGATCAGAAGAACGCTGTCGGGTTGACTTCATCGGTCAGCAGCAGTCCGTCGTCGCCGTCGTCCCCGCCGAGGATCCGCGTTGTGCCCCCGCCGGTGATGGTGCCGCCGTCTCCTCCGCTGCCGGCGCAAGCGCCGCCGCCCGCCCCGGCCGAACGGCTTTCTGCGGCAAACGAACCCGGCGCCTCGTCGCCGCCAGTGCCTCCCGCCAAGTCAACCAGTCCGGTTTGAACGATCGGCGACAGGAAGTGGACGATACCGCCGCTGCCGCCGCCGCCGCCACCGTAGCCGACGGTGAAACCTCCTTGGGCATCGTGGCCATTACCGCCGCGTGCTTCGATGATGCCGTTGTTGCGGGCTGCGCCCTTGGCCGCGATGATCACGATGCCGCCCGCGCCACCGCCTGCGGTAAGTCCGCGGGCGTCGCCGCCGGACGCGCGAATCACGCCGTTGTTGGTGAAAGTACCCTCTACGATGATGACGAGCGCGCCGCCCCCGTCACCGCCGTCGAAGGACGAGGTGGAGGCGCCGCCACCGCCGCCGTACAGTCCGGGTGCGAGCAGCCAACGAGCGGTCCACGCGACGTGCCCGCGGCCGCCCTTGCCACCGAGTGCGGCACGGGAAGCCAGGGCTTTGGCGCCAGGTGTGGGATGTTCCCAGGACCATCCTGGATGCGCCGGTCGCAGCCTCGGGGCCTCTGCTGAGAAGCCGCCGCCGGCGGCCCTGGATACGACGATACTGCCGTTGTTGATGAAGTCACCGGTGCAGCGAATAACCATGCCGCTCGGGATCGTGATTGCAGCGCCGGTCTCGACCTCGAAGTCGGTGAACTGCAAGTTGAGGCGTTCGCCCCAGAGTTCTCCCGGCGGAAACGTCTTCGCACCCGCGGAGCCATCGCCGTAGACCAGGCGCGAAGCGTCCTGGCCGGCCGGCCCGGCTTCGCCTTGCGGACCGATGGGGCCCTGTGCTCCCTGCGGGCCCCGTTCGCCGGGTTCGCCTGGGGCGCCCTGCTCACCTTGGGGGCCCTGGTCGCCAGGTAGGCCGGGCGCGCCGTTCGCTCCGGGTATGCCCGCCTCGCCGCGTTCGCCTGGCGTGCCCGGCGCACCTTCCGGGCCGATCGGGCCAGGTTCGCCTTGTGGGCCGCGCGGACCTTCGACGCCCGGTGCCGTCTGGCCGGCGTCGATCGGGTCTACCATCTCGGTCGGGCAGCCGCCCGCCAGCAGCGCCATCAGGCAACTCAGCGTCAACCACCCGCCGACCTGTACGCCAGGCCGGGATCTTCGATTTCCGTTCATTTATCGATCTCCTGGGAACCGCCTCGGTTTGGATGCTTTTCAGTCCGCCTTGTAGGCGATGCGCAGAGGCAGGTTGCACGCAATAGATCGAGGATTTGGATGAATTGACGGACTGGAGTGCGCAGCGCGTTCTCTACCGGCCGAGATATCGGGCGGTATCGGCGAGCAGCTCACGTTCGAGGTGCACCTCTTGTGCGCCGGTCGCGAAGTTCTTCACCACGAGTTGCTGCCGATCGCGATACTCTTGCCCCACGACGACCGCGAATCGCGCGTTGCGGTTGGCGGCTTGCTTGAACTGTTTGCCGACATTCTGGCGTTTGTACGAATAGTCCACGGTCAGTCCGGCTGCGCGGAGCGCACTGGCCACACGCTGCGCTGCGGGAAACAACTCGGTATCGGCGTCGATCACGAACACGTCGATTTTCGAGCCGGTCTCAGGCCAGCGTTTGAGTTCGCGCAGGAACTCAAACAATGGCGCGTCGCCGGCGCCGAAGCCGACCCCGGGAACGCGCGGCCCCCCGACGAGTTCCGTCAGGCTGTCATAGCGGCCGCCGCCGAGCAGGGCGCGCATGTCGAGCGTACGGGGGAACGCTTCGAAGATCGTTCCGGTGTAGTAGGCCAGCCCGCGCACGACTTTCATGTCGAACGCACAATAGTCAGCGACATTGAGGTGCTCGAGGTGTCGCTGCAGCTGGCTGAACTCGTGTGCCGTCGCGTGGGCTGCATCGCCGGCGGTGCGGGTGATCATCTTCAGACAGGTGTCGATGTCGGCGCTTGCCAGAAAATCGAGCACGGTAGCGCCCGATACGACTTCCTTGTACTGCCGATCCCATTCCTCGACGAATGATTCGCCGCCGCGTTTCTCCATCCGATCGATGAGTTGAAACGCGCGTTCGCAGGCATCCGGCGTGATGCCGAAGTCCTGCAGCACGGCCGCAGCGAGTCGCCGGCTGCTGTATCGAATCACTACCTCATCCGACGTGACGCCGATCGCGCGGAATAACTCGGCGGCTACCGCGATCACTTCCGCATCGGCCAGCGGATCGTCGACGCCGAGGATGTCGACGTTCCACTGAAAGAACTCGCGAAGCCGGCCGCGTTGCGGCCGTTCCGCGCGACACATCCGCGGGATGCTGAACCATTTGATGGGGCGCGGCAACGCGTTGGCACGGGCGGCTACGAGACGGGCGAGCGTCGGGGTCATCTCCGGCCGGATCGCGAACTCACGGCCGCCGCGATCCGCGAAATGAAAGAGCTGATCGACGATCTCCTCGCCGCTCTTGATGGTGTACAACTCGAGCGTTTCGAAGATCGGCCCTTCGTACTCCTCGAAGCCGAACCGCAATGACACATTCCGCCAGGCGTCGAACAGCCAGTTCTGTCGGCGCATATCCTCCGGGTAGAAATCGCGCATCCCCGGCGGTGGGGCGAGTTTCATGCCGGCAACCTCAATACCGGCAACGCGATCCCGTGCATGTCGCGATCGACCAGCGGCACCTGCTCGCGCGGCACCTGCTGCTTTCGGCGACGCTTGAGGTTCGCTCGCAAGCCGGCACGCCCGTTCTTGCGCGGCTTTTCACGCTGTTTGGCGGACTTGCGCTTGCCGGGCAAGTGCTGTACCCGGTAGGCGTCAAGGTGCTCGGCGCAGGTGAAATGCTGTTCCCAGCCGTAGTCGCCGGAGTGGTAGTCGCAGTTGTCGGTCGTATAGTCGCGGCAGATTTGCGGGCGGGTCTCGTAGATCCCGCAACGGTAGTCGGCCTGAATATGACGGCACGGCGTGGCCATGTTGAGGAACCACTCTCCGTCCTCGACAAAAACGCTCATCCCCTCGTGCAGGAGATACCAACGGATATCCTCGTAGTCCTCGAACGACTCGGGTTCGTCGATCGGCAACGCGACGTAACGGCAGCAGGCCGCCGTGCAGTGCTCACACAGAATGCCAGGCATGGTCAAGTCCTTTTTCAATCGGCGCCACCAGCGCCGAACGCCGGGTCCCTCGAGCGTCCGTAGTTTCCCGCGACAGGCCCCCGCACGCGGATCTTCATCAGCACGCAGCGCACGATACCCCAAGGATTCTGGCCGGACAAGAATGCCGAAGCGCGACCGACACTCCGAACAGATCGCGTCCGCGGTAGCACTCACCGGGGCGGTTCGGCGTACAATACGATCCAGGGATAAGTCGGCGCCCTGTCCAACAAACGTCGTTGCCGGAGCCCGTATGAATCACCCGAAGGATCGTGACCTTGATCGCGATTTGGAATCGCGGCTGATCGCGCAGGATCACCGGATCCTGACCCTGCTCAAGCTCTGGTTCTACGATTCGCGGCGGTGGGACGCGGCCGATCCACGCCTGCCGGCGCTGCGCCTCGCGATCACCATGAGACTGTTCTTCAGTCCTGCGACGGTCGCGGCCGGGGCGGGCATCGTCGGAATTGTCACGGTGGTCCTGCTTTTCTGGCAGATACAACTGCTGGCGGACCAGAACGCGTTGTTCCGCCAGCAACTCGATCAATTCCATGAGGATGCTACTCGTCGCCGACGGACGGAGCTGACTCGATACCTCTTTGAAGAACATGTCGAAGAGAAGGTGTCCATTGACCCGGTAAGCGGATCGAAGCGGCCCGTTGTCATCGGACCGGTAGCAGACGCGCGGACACGCACTGAAGCGCTGCTCGAGCTGGTCGCCCTAAACGCACGTCAAGACGAAAACCTATTGCGGCTTCGCGGGGCACGGCTGGACTTCGTCGACGTCCGCAATGCGACGATCACCGATGTCGACTTTCGCGGCGCGAATGTTCAACATGCCGAGTTTGTGGGCGTGCGCTTTGAACGTTGTATTCTCGATGCGCTGACGATCAACCGGGGCCCGATGAATGGCTGCATCTTCGATGCGTGCGTGATTTCGAGCATGGCCGCCAACTGCGAAGCATGTACCGCCGCCGATTCGCTTGTAATCTCATTTGGCGACGAAGTTCCATCGTTCTCCGAAGCGCGGAACGTGCTCGTTGCCAAGCCGGCGTCACCGCCGACTGAAGACGCACTCAAGCCGTTCCGGGCGGCCGTTCCCGCTCGTCACACGCGTTTCGTCGAGCGCTGGTTTACCGAGTATGGATGGAAGATGCTGGCGAGTCGGTAGTCTCCGCGACGGCTCACACGGCCGCCGGCGTGCGTCCGGGCAGCAGCGATCGCTCGACGAAGTGAGTGTCGACATCCCCCCGCACGAAGTCCGCGTGGGCCAGAACCGTGCTGTGAATCGGTACGGTGGTCTTGATCGGATGGACGTGCAACTCGGAGAGCGCACGGCGCGCGGCGGCGATCGCCTCCTCGCGCGTATCGCGGTGCACGAGCAACTTGGCGATCATCGAATCGTAGTACGGGCTGACCGTATAGCCGGCGTACGCATGGGAGTCGATCCGCACACCAGGGCCACCCGGAAGGATCAGTTCGTCAATCGGGCCCGGGCTCGGTCGAAAGCCGTCTTCCACCGACTCGGCGTTGATCCGGCACTCAATCGCGTGCCCGCGCTGCGGAACGTCATCCTGCCGGATCTTGAGCGGCTCCCCGGCCGCAATCTGGATCTGCCATTTGACCAGATCAATCCCCGTCACCAGCTCCGTGACCGGATGCTCCACCTGGATCCGAGCGTTCACCTCGATGAAGTAGAAGTTCTCGTCGGGGTCGACCAGGAATTCGCAGGTTCCTGCCGAGTAGTAGCCCGCCTCCTTCGCGAGGCGCACCGCGGCCGTACAAAGCTTGCGGCGCGTCCGGTTGCTGATGTGCGGCGACGGCGACTCCTCGATCAGTTTCTGGTGCCGGCGCTGGATCGAACAGTCACGCTCCCACAAGTGAATCACGTGACCCGTTCGGTCACCGAGCAACTGCACCTCGACGTGCCGCGGCCGCTCGATCAACTTCTCGATGTACAGCGTCCCGTCCTTGAACGCCGCTTCCGCTTCGGCCCGCGCGTTTCGGAAATTCGTCCGCAACGTGACTTCGTTGTGAGCCGGACGCATTCCGCGCCCGCCACCGCCGGCCGCCGCCTTGATCATCACCGGATAGCCGATCCGCTCGGCGATCTCGATCGCCTCTTCCTCGTTCTCGACCTTGCCCGTGCTGCCGGGAATCAGCGGGACGCGCGCCGTCTTCGCCAGCTTGCGCGCCTCAACCTTGTTTCCGAGCTTGTGCATCGCTTCGACACTGGGCCCGATGAACTCGATCTTGCAGTCCCGGCACATCTGCGCAAAGGTCGCATTCTCGGATAGGAATCCGTACCCCGGGTGGATCGCCTCGACGTCGGCGATTTCCGCAGCCGAGAGGATCGCCGGCGCGTTCAGATAAGACTGAGCAGGGGTCGGACCACCGATGCAGATCGCGTCGTGTGCCAGCCTCAGGTACGCCGCGTCGCGATCCGCCGTGCTGTATACCGCGACCGCTTCGATCCCCAGGTCGCGGCAAGCACGAATCACGCGCAGTGCAATCTCGCCCCGATTGGCCACCAGGATACGTTGAAACATGGAGGGATACCCTTACGCGCAGCCTCAGGCCGGCTCGATCTCGAATAGCGGCTGGTCGAACTCGACCGCTTGCCCGTTCTGGATCAGGATCTTCGCGATTCGCCCGCTGATCTCAGCCTTGATTTCGTTGAACACCTTCATCGCCTCGATCAGGCACACTGTGGTGTCCGGCCCGACTGTGTCGCCGACCTTGACGAATGGCGGCGAGTCTGGGTCGGATGCGGTGTAGAACGTACCCACCATCGGCGACCGAATCACTGCGCCCGAGCCGCCATCGGCCGCAGGGCCCGAAGCCGGCGCCTCGGCCGGCGCGTCGCTCGGTCCCGCCGACGCCGCAACCGGAACGGCGGGAGCCGGCGCGGATGCCGCCATCGGCACCGCGGGCATCGTCATTCCGCCCACCATCGGCTGCCCACGTCGCAGCAGGATGTGCGTCTCACCTTCCTGAATCTCGATGCGGCTCATGTCGTTGTCGACCATCAGCTGCACGAGCTCGCGAATCTCTTCAATATTCATGCCCACGTCTCGATCACGGGTTCTGAGGTCCTACGGACTCGATTGACGTCGCGTGTCCCGACAACGCGACACCGGGACGCACTACGAACGTCCCGCCACTTCGTGCCCCAACGATAGCGATGATAGCACTTCGTGTCCTTGCTCGGTGACCAGTACGTCGTCCTCCAGGCGAACGCCGCCCGCACCCGGCAGATAAATCCCCGGCTCAATGGTCACCACCATTCCCGGTTCAAGCGAAACCGCGCTCTTCGACCGCAGGGTCGGCGCCTCGTGCACGTCCAGACCCAGCCCATGACCCAGCGAGTGTGCGAACTGTGGCCCGTAGCCGGCTTTTCGGATGATCGCACGGGCCACTTCATCGAGCTGACCCGCTGTGATACCCGGCCGCACTGCGCCGACCGCAGCCCGTTGCGCCGTCCGCACGATCTCGTGGATCGCGCCAATGCGCGGGGGGATGCTACCGAGGCATATGACCCGGGTCAAGTCACTCGCATAACCCCCGACCCGCGCGCCCCAGTCGATCAGGATCGGCTCATTCGCCCGGATCGACACCCGGCCCGGCGAATAGTGCGGGAGCGAGCCGTTGGCCCCCGCGGCAACGATCGGCGGGAACGAAGGCCCCTCTGAACCGCGCTGGGCCATTTCATAGACCAAGCGCGCTGCAACCTCCTGCTCCGTCACCCCAGGCTGCAGCCAGACGCACACGGCCCGAAACGCCGACTCGGCGCAACGCACCGCTTCGCGAATCCGCTCGATTTCCTCAGCGGACTTGCACACCCGCAGGTCGGCCACCACCCGTGCCGCCTTCACCAGCTTCGCGGGACGCAGATCCTTGCGAATCTCGTCGTGCATGCTGACGGTCGTACGGTCCGGGTCAAACCCCACTCGCACCGCGCGTGTCCGCTTCAATTCGCGAACAATCGTATCAGGGCCGCGCGTCTTGCGCACCACTGCCCGTGCCCACGGGATCTCGCGCTCCGCGGTCTCGCGGAACCGCCCGTCCGTCAGTGCCACCACCGAACGCGGCGTCACGATCAGGCCTCCGTCTTCGCCGGTGAAGCCGGTCAACCAGTACTGATCCGGTCGGCTGAGCACGACGTAGGCATCGAGTTTCTTTCGAGAGAGCACTGCGCGCAGCCGGCCGAGCCGGTCACGGTACGGAGCGGGAATGGGCTTCGCCATGGGTTTCCTGTACGTCGCAGAAGCGATGGGTCCTGCCGTCGACGGATTATGGAACAACTGGTGTCCGGTTGCAAATCAGTGGGTAGCCGGCGCCGGGGCTCGTTGTGGGTGGCACTGGCGGCTTGTCCGCCAGTGTTCGGGACGTCCTGTGTTTGGATGAGTTCCTTCCAGGACTTGCGCCGTGGCCCATTGAGTCGGGGCGCCGTCAGATCCCCTCGCTTGCGCTCGGGGCTCGTTGTGGGTGGCACTGGTGGCTTGTCCGCCAGTGTTCGGGACGTTCTGCGTTTGGATGAGTTCCTTCCAGGACTTGCGCCCTGGCCCATTGAGTCGGGACGCCGTCAGATCCCCTCGCTTGCGCTCGGGGCTCGTTGTGTTGAGCGCCTGATTCGTGCCGGGGCCCGTGGCGTAGACACGGGCCTCGCAAAGGGAGCTTGCTCCCCTAGCTGCGGGGGTGCCAGCCGGCGTCCGCCCACAGCTTTCCGCTGACGGCCGAGTTGCGAATCAGGAAACAGATCGCGTGCGCGATCTCTTCCGGCAAGATCAGTCGCCGTAGTTGCGTCTGCGGAATGATGTTGTTTTCGATGAAGTCCGCGCCCAGCGTCCGAACCATCGCCGTGTCGGTGTAGCCGGGATGGATGATGGCGGAGCGAACACCATGGAAGACCGCCTCGGACGCGAGTGTCGCTTGCGCGCCTTCCAGGCCCGCCTTCGCGGTCGCGTACGAAATCTGCCCCTTGTTGCCGGTCGATGAGACTGAGCCGATGAAGATGATGGCACCTTGTACCCGCTCGTTCGGATCCCAGCGCTTGAGGTCGCGGGCCATTCGATCCTGGGCGACGCTGCGAATCGTTTCGAGCGCCCAGTACACCGGTGCCGTCAGATCGATGTCGAGCACACGCCGAAAGTCTTCTTCGCTGTACAACTCGATGTTGTTCGATTCGCGATTCACTTTGACCGCGAGGTAGTCCCGCGTGATGCCGGCGGCCGGCACGCAGATGGAGATCGGTCCGACGCGCTCCTTCATCTGCTCGAACACGGATTGCCGAAACGTCGCGTCGGTGACGTCGCCGACGAAGGGGATCAGCGCTTCGCGTCCCAGCTTCTTGTTGATCTGCTCCACGCTGCGTGGCAGATCGTCGGCCATATCGACCGCGGCAACGGCCTTGACTCCCTCACGTGCCAGCCCAATGCAGGTGGCACGTCCGATCCCGCGATGTGCACCGGTGACGACTGCCACCTTGGTGCTCAGATCCAGTCGGCGGTCATCCCAGCCGAAGTCTTCCTCGTGACCGTTTCCGTTCGTTGGCAGGCTGTCGTTACTCATGGCCGACCTTTCTAGGCGCCGGACTATCCGCGGCGCAATCGAGCCGGTTCAGATCGATTCGGAGCGTTCCTGGAGCCAGTCGCACACCTTCGGCCATAACTCGCGGTGCGCCCGGCTCCCGACCGCCAGACCGATATGACCGGCGGGAAAAGTAATCGTCTTGCGGTCCGTCGATCCGACCGCATCGTTGAACGGCAGGCTCTGGCTCGGCGGAACGAGGTGATCGTTCTGCGCCACCAGATTCAGGATCGGACAGGTGATGTTCTGCAGGTCGACCTTTTCGTTGCCGACCTCCAACTTGCCCTGAATCAGCAGATTGCGCTGGAAGCAGTACTTCACGAACTCGCGAAACGTCTCGCCGGCGACCGGAATGTTGTCGTTCAGCCAGGTCTCCATCGCGAGGAAGTTCTGCACGAACTTCTCGTTCTCCATGTTCTCGTAGAAGTTGATGTGCTTCTCGATCATGTTCTGGACCGGCTTCAGCAGCATGAACGAGCTCTGCAGCCAGAATGCCGGCGCGTTGCCGTGGACCTCGATCATCTTGTCGACGTCGAAGTACTCAGGCTGCGTCCACACCTGCAGCAGGCTGTCGTCGCCCGACCAGTCGACCGGCGCCGCCATCAGAATCAGATTCTTGATCTTCTCGGGTCGCAACGCCGCGTACATCGCGCTCATCGACCCGCCCATGCAATAGCCGAGCAGGTTGATCCGATCGACGCCCGCCCGTTCACGAACGGTGTCGACGCAATGATCCATGTAGCGCAGCACATAGTCGCGCAACCCCAGGTCGCAATCACCGTCGCTCGGCACACCCCAGTCGATGTTGTACGTCTCGAAACCGCGATTGACGAAGTGACTGACGACGCTCTTGCCCGGGCTCAGGTCGAGAATGTACGGCCGGTTCACGAGCGCGAACACCACCATCACCGGCGTCTTGTGGGCCTTCTCGACATCCGTCTCGTACTGCAGCAGCCGCAATCGATCCTCGCGATAAACGGGTCGCGACGGGGTGATCCCGACGCGCACCTTCTGGGCCGCTTCCATGATCTTCGGCCACGCGAGCATCTTCTGCCCGGCCTGCTGCCACCACCCCATCCATTGTTCCGGCGTCGGCATCCAACCGCTTCCCATTCCGCTCGTCGCCGTGCTCATCCGCTGACCTCCACCAGGGACCGCGCTCCAGTCGCGTCGTGATCCGAACTACCCGTTCTTACCGCTCGTGCGCTTACCTTCGAGAACCTCGACCCGCCGACAAACATCTTCCAGCCGATCGAGGATGCGGTCCTCCATGCCCCGAATCAGCACGGTGATCTGGTTCGCATCCTCGCGCGTCGGCATCTGCGCCCCCGCGAGCGACTTCTGCAGCGTCTGATTCATCATCTGCTGCCACGCCAGCCCGTTGTCCATGGCCTGCTTCATCGCTGACAGGAACGCCTCACTGCGCATGAACTGCTCGGCATGCTGCGACATCGACTCGAAGAAGAGCTGCCGGACCTTCCCGAAAGCCTCCTCGGTCGGGCTCGGCGCCGGCGTCGGCATACCCGCCGACATCATCTTCTGCGAGAAATCAGTCCAGAATTGCGTGAAGGGATCCGAACCGGGTTGCGGGAAACCGCCATTCATCGACATGACTCGACCTTCTTCCTGATCCGCTGAGTCCAGCGGCCGGCGCGCCGCCGACGATCCATCGCCGGCATAAGACCTGCGCCCTCAGAGAGGTAGACCGGCGCCGCCAGTGCTGGGACAAGCGACCGGCGCACCGGTCCGTAAGAAACCGAATCGGGACCTACCCACGTCATCTCAGACGCAATCCCGACCCGATCGCTGAAACCTTACTTTCCGGGCTTGCCGGCAGGCTTGGTCGCGCCGTTCCCATTCGTCCCGGCAACGTCCACCCAGCGGTTGAGCATGTCGGTGTTGGCCTTCGCCAACGCGTCGACCGACTCACGCATCGTTTCGAACGTGTTCTTCCACATCGACGCCATGTGCTCGCTCATCTCCGCCGGATTGGCCGGCATGCCCTGCTTCCAGGCATCCCGATAGAGATCCATCGTCCGCTGCACATTCTGCTCGAACGTCTTGTTGAACTGCTCGACGTTCTTCTTGCCGAACGGCGTCGTGTCGTTCACGAACTGCTGCGTCTTGGTCTGGAACGTCTCCAGGTTGCGGTTCGCGTTATCGGTCCAGAAACGCGCCGTCTCCTCGTGAAACTTCACGCCGGCCTTGAGCGTGTCCTGAAAGCTCTCCATCGCGGTCTTCCACGCGTTCGTGTAGGCGTCGGTCATCGTCGCGGTCATGTCAGGCTCCTTCTCCGAAGCGATGTCGGGTTATCGTTCAGTCTCTACAGGAGCATATCGTCCGATCCGTCCACCGTCAACAAGATTTTGTGCAAATGCAAAAAGATCGACAAGCGAGCATAAGGCGTTGTTTTTGATGGGTTTATTGCCTATTCTGTCTTGGGTCGGAATGCCCGTTGGTTCGTGTTTGCGTCGTTGGTGTGCATTTTGCGAAGCGAGGGTCAGGTATGACTGAGCCGTCTGATAATCGGCTGAAGATCAAGAAGTACGCGAATCGACGCTTCTACGACGCGTCGCGCAGCACGCACGTTACCCTGAGCGAGATGCGCGACCTGATTTGCGAGGGCTTCGATCTACAGATCATCGACTCGAAGACCGACGAGGACATCACCAACATCGTATTGACGCAGATCATTCTCGAACACGACCCTCCCAAGCTCGACCTGTTCCCCAGCGCGATCCTGCATCAAGTGATCCGGACCCAGCAGCAGTTCCTGGGCTCGGTGATGGAGGACTTCTTTCGGCAATGGCTGGATACGCAACGCGCCTCGCAACAGCGTTGGATGAACCTGATGGGATCTCTCTTCCGAGCCCCGACACCTGGCGCGGGGCACCCAAGCGTTCCACCCACGTCGGCGCCCGAGGGGGCAACGAGCGTTTTCGATCCGTGGGGCGTTTCGCGACAGTGGTGGGAGGCGATGGCGTCCGGTGCCCCGCGATCGACGTCGTCGGAAGAGGTCCCGACCGAGCCGTCGCCGACCGCCGACGATCGTGCCGAAACGATCGATGCGCTTCGGCGTCAGCTGGAAGCGCTTCGCGCGCAGGTCGATCGGCTGACCGCTGACGACCCGTCAAACGACACCTGATCAGCAGCCGGCTACGCCGAAGAACTGCTGAAATCGGGCAACGTCCGCCAGATCGCTGTCACCATCACGATCGACGTCGCCCGTGCCGTTCGGGCCCGGACTACCTAGCACTTCCGCGAGCACCTCGAAATCGTCGGCGTCGACGAAGCCGTCATGGTTCAGGTCGGGGCGTACGGTGGGCGACGTGGCGGTGTTGCCGATCGGCGTCAGCGCCGTGTTCTCCAGAGCGCCGTATCGTGCGGTGAGCGCGTAGTAGTCGTACGGTGGTACCGTTGCGCGACTGGTGGCGGTTTCGGTCAGCAGTGTTGCGGCGCGCAGGTCGAATAGATTGCGGATCGGCGTCGTCGAGCCGTAGACGCGCGTCGCGGTCGAGGAAGGGCCGGGTTGCCAGCGAATACATCCTTGTCCGCCGAGTACGACCGCGCTGAGCCCGCTCGCCTGGTGTTCGTCCGTTTGTTGCCGCGTGATATCCAGCAGGCCGAGCATCGCATCAATGGACGCTTGGGTGCCGGCGGGGATGTCGGTGATCAGCACGGCAGTCACGCCGCGCCGTCGATCGATCCAGATGAAGCTGCCCCAGGCGCCCGCGCCGACAATCTCTTCAACATGCCCGGTTGTGGGGTTCTCGGCCAACACCCAGGCACCGAAGCTATACGTCGGCCGTACGCCGTACGGATAGAGCGGGTGCTGGTCGGGCCAGGGTGCGGACCCGATGGGCAGGTCGAGGGTGTGATTGGTGAACATCTGTTCAATCGCGGTGTTCGAGAGCACCCGTTGCCCGGCAAACCAGCCGCGGTCGATGATCATCTGAGCGAAGTCGATCGTCTCCAGCGCGCTGCTGCGCATGCCGCCGGCGACCGCCGGGTTGGGATCGAATTGGCCGTAGTCGGCCTCGGGCATCTGGCAGGGATCGAAGATGCGGGCGCGCGCGATCGCTTCCCACGGTTGCCCGGTTCGAAGTTCCGCGATCCAACCAACCGTCTGCATCCCGGCGCCGTCGTACCAGAGTTGTGTCCCGGCTGGAAACCGCTGGAATCCGTTGAGCCCGATCCGCACGACCGACTCAGCCAACGTGAATCGCGAATCACGCTCGTAAGCGATCAACGAGTCGATCCCATGACGCATCGCCCACGCATCCAGGACGGTCGCTTCGCCCAGTCCGTTGTTGTCGAAGAACGGCAACGCGGTACCGATCCGCTCGTCGAGGGCCAGCAACCCGTCGTCCGCGAGCGAAAGGATGACCGCGCCCGAAATCGTTTTTGTGAAGGATGCCAGGCGACGTTTCGTGTCGTAATCGATGTCGCCGGCCTGGAACCGGTACAGTTCGACGCCGTCCTGGCGGACCAGAACGGCCACGTGATCGCTTAGGTCCGGGAGTGCTTCCGCCAAAAGCAGGTCGGCCTCCGAAAAATCGTACGGCTGGGCAAACGACGCCGACGCCGAAATGAGCGTCACCATGATTCCGGCGAGTAATGCAGGTCGCATCGGTAACTCCGTGTATATTGGCCTCATGTGGCATCAACGCTCGAGCGATGCCCGCGATTGCCGTCGGCGTCGATTTCTCGGGGATTCGGTCGTCCGACCGCGGAATTCGGAAGGTCCGATCAGGTTTCGGGCAGATCGTCTTGATCGCTTCAGTGGGTGACCGGTACACTCTGAGAATGTTCTGAGAGTGTTTTTTGGTGGTACCGGGGGACCAAATCGAAGGAGTGGAACATGCAGCGATTCTTTGATCAGTGCGCACTGTGGCGTTCGACAGCCGCCACCACGATGGTGCTGCTCACGCTCACCACGGGCCGGGCTTCGACGACGATCGATGTCAGCGCCGCGGACGGGGACCGTCCGGATTCGACAGCGACACAAGTTGTCACGGAAGTGCAGGTGTTGACGCCCACGGCGCGGGCGGCGGTAACCGCGGGGCCGCGTGGCGGCGTGCTGGACTTCGATTTCCTTCCGGTTGGCGTTCCGGAGGAAGGGGATGCGCCCGGCGGAATCGCCTTCAGTTCGGACGGGACGCTGATCGCGATTGCGCATCGCGATTCGCAAAACGTGGTTGTCTTTGATGCGTCGACGCGCAACGTGCTGCGCACCATTCCGGTCAGCGGCTCGCCGAACGCACTGGCGGTGACCGGCACGACGGCGGTCACGGCCAATATCTTCGAGGATACGGCGTCGATCATCGATCTGGTCGCCGGCACCGAGGATTTTGTGGTCGACGTCAACGATCAGCCCGGCGCCGTGGCGATTACGCCTGACGGCACCAAGGCGCTCGTCGGCAACACGGTCGACAGCAATATCTCCGTCATCGATATCGCGACGGGAACGGTCGATCGCGACCTTGGCCCGGTGGGCTTCTGGCAGACGACGAGCTTTGGGGCCTGGGCCGGCGGCTTCAGCTTCACCAGCATTGAGATTACCCCCGACGGTCAGACGGTCGTCTTTCCGGACCGGTTTGCGAATCAGGTCAAGTTCATTGACATCGCGACCGGCGTGCTCACGGCGGTGCCGACCGCAGACCAGCCGGTCACGCTGGACATCAGTGCGGACGGTACGCTCGCGGCCGTTGCGCACAACTTCCCCGAATCGCGTGTGACGACCATGAACGTGCTCGGGCCGAATGTGATCAATACGTTCCTGACGGGGGCCGGTGCGACTTCGATTCCGTCGATCGCAATCAGCGGTGATGGAGCCAAGGCCGCGATCGAAGTCTCGAACGCGGTGCGGATCATGAACCTCACCACAGGTGCGACGACGCCGAACCTCTCGACCAGTGGCGTTGGCGGGTTGGAAACCACCCCCGACGGCCAGTTCGTGGTCGTCAACAATTTCATCGGCAGCATCATCAGCTTTGCGAGCGAGTCGATCGTTGCGAACACGCTCAGCACGACGATTCCGGACATGCTGGCGGTCTCACCAACGGGCGATCGTGCGGCGACCGCGCATCTGCTGCGGAAGGAATCGATGGAGGTGATCGGTCTGAACGGTGCGGCCAGCGTTCAGGAGGCCGATGAGCCGACCGGTCCGCGGCCGGAGGGCGATAAGGCTCGCAACGTGGCAGTGACCGCGGACGGCAGCCTTGCCGTGGTGATCAACAATCACAGTCGCAACGCGACCGTCCTCGACCTGAACACCAACACTTTCGTCGCGGCCTACGATACCGGCGACCGACCTGGTGCCGTCGCGCTGACGCCGGACGGGACCAAGGCGGTTGTTGCGAACCTCGATTCGTTCTTCTGCACGGTCATCGATCTCGTGGCCGAGACCGCGACCAACGTTCCGATGGGGCGCCGCGGCAGCCAGGTTGAGATCTCGCCGGACGGGATGTTCGCATACATTCCGGTCGTGGCCAGTGGTGATGGCGTCTTTCGCATCAACCTGAATACGTTGGCGCAGGATGGCCCGAAGATTCTGACCGGCAACATGGGCGGCGTGGGCTACCTCCTCGACATGGCAAGCGGTATGACGCTCAGTCACGACGGCGCGACGCTGGCCGTCTGCGGCAGCTTCACCGACGACATCTCGTTCATCGACACGGCGAGCTGGACGGAAGTGGCGCGCGTCGGCGTCGGTGCCGGGGCGCTTCCGACCCGTGCGACATTCTCGCCGGACGATAGCACGCTCTATGTCAGCAACCGCAACAACGACACCGTCTCGGTGCTGTCCAACGCCGGTGTGGCTTCGGCGCTGCTCGACACGATCAACGTCGGTGACTTCCCGTTCGTCTCGGACACCACCAGCGATGGTACGCGCCTGTACGTCGCCAACTATCTCGACAAGTCCGTCTCGGTGATCGACACCGGCACAAACAACGTCATCACCACGATTCCGTTGCCGCAAACCTCGACGTCGGGCAACCCCGCCGGTGTCCAAGCCGCGGCGGCGGCACCCGAGGTTTACGTGGCTGCAACGGGCGGCGATCTGCACGTCATCGATACGACGACCAACACGATTGCCCGCACGATCAACTTCGCGGCCGGCGCCCAGCCGGCACAGTTGGTGTACAACGCCGCGCGCAACACGGCGCTCATCCCGTCGCCGGGCGGTGGCGATGGACTGTTCGTCGTCTCGCTCGGTTTGCCAGGTGACATGAACTGCGACGGCGTCGTCTCGGTCGGTGACATCAACCCGTTCGTGCTGGCGCTGACCGATCCGGCCGCGTATGCGGCACAGTTCCCGGATTGCCGTCTGTTGAATGGCGATTGCTCCGGTGACGGCCAGGTCTCGGTGGGCGACATCAACTGCTTCGTCGCGCTCGTGACCGGCAGCTAGTTGGATCTGTGGCGTGCTGCGTTCCGCGAAGGGCGCACGCGACCACCTCTGTGGCTGGGGCACCGTCCATGTCGGGGCGGTGCCCCCGCTTTTTGCCACCGCGCGGCGACCTGACCAACACGCTCCGAACACTGGCGGACAAGCCGCCAGTGCCACCCACAACGAGCCCCGAGCGCCAGCGAGGGGATCAGGGGGCGCGAGGCGACGGGCCTGTCGCTTGAGAAGAAGGCGCACGTCCCCCACCCTAGAAGGGTGGGGCGCACCCTGCGTCATCGTAAGAGGCGCGCCAATTCGTCCTACTCGTACCGCACGGCGGTAATACTGCCGTCCATCCCGCAGACGTACGCGACGTCATCCGTGGCGGCGACCGCGGCCATCACGTAGTAGCCCGGAGTGCACTGGAAGACGGACTTGGCGCTGCCGGTGTTGGCATCGAGCGTCGTGAGCTGCCCCGTGTTCGAACAGACCAGCACCGTCTCGCCGCGTACGGTCGGTGGCACGGGAAAGCGGCCGGCGGAGACTTGCGTCTGCCAGCGGACGGTCCCGTCGGTGCCGAGCCGTGCGACGCGATTGTCCGTGAATCGAACGATCACATCATCAGTGACGGAGCCGACTGCGCCAGTAGCGGAGCCTGGCGGGGTTGGCGTTTCGGTGGTGCGATGGAGCGGCGGCTGGCGGGTCGTCCGTGTCGTAGCCGCGACGATTGCCGTCACTTTCTCCGCAAGCTTGCTGTTGATCGTTGTTCCGCTCAGGTCGTAGCTACCGAGGTAGTAGCCGCGGTCGCAGACGAGCAGCGTTTCGTTCGCGACCAGTGGCCCACAGTCGGCAGGCGCGTAGTAGCGCGCCGCTCCGCCTTCACTCGACTTGGGTCCCAACGTCTTCCAGGCCAGCTCGCCGGTCGCGCGATGCACCGCGTACAGGTGCCCGTCCCATGCGCCGAAGATGACGAGCGCGTCAGTGACGGTAGGTTGGCTCTCGATCGCGAAGCCGGCCCGTCGAAATGTCCACAGCAGCGTGCCATGCTTGACATCGATTGCATGCAGACGCCCCTCGTTGTCGCCAATGTATGCGACGTCAGCATACAATGCAGGTGGGCTGTAAACAGCGGTCCCGATCGCGGTCTTCCACGCCTGTTCACCGTTCGGCTGGAGTCCGTATACGTGGCCGTCGCCGCTACCGAAGACCAGTAGTCGACCGGTCCAGGCCGGGCCGCCGAGGATCTCGCCTTTCGTCGAGAACGTCCATCGTGGAGCGCCCGAGGCGCGATCGAACGCGTACACCACGCCGTCCGTGCCGGCGACATAAAGCGTGTCGCCGACGACCAGCGGTGCCGCCTTGATGCCTGCGGGGACCGCGCGGCGCCACGCGACGCGCTCGCGGTCGGCGTCGATCTGGAAGATGAGCGTTCGCAGGTCCGACGCGCCGTCTCGCTTGCACAGGACGCGCATGGAGAGCACATGCCAACCCGGGGCGAGTCCGCGCGGCTTCACCCGCCATTCTCCCGACGGGTTCGGCGACGGGTCGTGTGGCACCCCGCGACCGTCGATCGAGATCGTTCCTACCAGTTCGAGTGGGTCGTAGCCCTCCGCGAAGCGCGTCTTGATCGTGAATCCGCTTCGTGGCAGCACCGCGTCTTGCGTCGGAGATTCGATCGTGAACAATCGGGTCGGCGCGGTCCGCGTAATGGGCTTTTCCAGCAGACGCCGCCAACCGCGCTCCAAAGTTGACTGATTCGGCGCCTGGTTCGGTCGATGATAGCGATACATGACGTGGAGCTTGTCGTCGCGCGCCGTGACGAGCCCGTAGCCTGCGTTCTTGCCGAAGGTGGAACCGCCCATGACGCCGTCGATTCCGTCGATGGTACGGTGCGCGACGCCGTGCCCGTGGCCGTAGAGCAGCAGCACGACGTTGTAGTCCCGGAGCAGGTCGATAAACGTGTCGGCTTCAATCGGGTTTGCGAACTCGCCGCCGTAGGGCGGATGGTGAAACGCGACGAAGATCGGCGTATCGCGGCGTTGCGCGGCCAGGTCGCGCTGGAGCCACGCGCGGGTCTTTCCGTCGAAAGTCGGCAACGGTTCCTGCGGCGATGCCGACGAGAGCACGATAAAGTGGCAGCCGAAGCGGTCGAACGAGTAGTTCTCGTCGCCATGACGGGCGCGCATCAGCGGATAGATGGCGCCCCAGGTGTTGTCGTGGTTGCCCGTCGTGAGGTAGATCGGGTACGGGATCGATCGGAACGCGCGCTCGAACAACGCGAAGGTGTCGTCAATCACGCCGTACTCGAAGATGTCGCCGGTCAGGAGCGCAAAGGCAGGCCGCGGCGATGGTTGGGTCATACCGGGGAATCGCTGCGGCTCGAGCGTCGCGGATGCCAGCCAGTTGATGGCCGGCTCGCCGCGCAGTCGTTGCGGGGGTGGCGCCGAGGCCTGGTGCGGGCCAAAGTGTGTGTCGGAGATATGGATGAACGCGAACGGCTCGACGGCGCCGGACGTCGCGCTTTCAGCGGTCGCTTCGGCAGCCGGAGCGGCATCGAGCGTGGTTGTCGGGGGCGTGTCGGACCAGCCGACCGGCATCCCGACGAGGAGCAGAAGCGTGAGGGTCAGCAAGTGTCGGGTAGTCGTTCGTCCGCCGCGCTTGTCGGAAGCTGTTGTAGCGGACACCATGTGCATACGATCATCGAACATGAGCGCCTCGAGAGCCATCAGGAAGACTGGATAGCGAATGTACCTGGACCTTACAACGAACGACGCAACCTGGGTCGATGTGTACCGGCTTTGCATCGGTTTCATCAACCCGCGGCCGATCGCGCTGGTTTCGACGGTTTCCAGCGACGGGCGGGAGAATCTCGCTCCCTTCAGTTTCTATAACATGGTATCCGCAAACCCGCCCGTCGTGATCGTCTGTCCCGGTCTGAATCGGAATCGCGAGGAAAAAGACACGCTGCGCAACGTCAAACAGACAAGCGACTTCGTGGTCGCGACGGTGACGCGCGAGATCGTCGAGCCGATGGCCCGCTGTGCCGCCGAGTTGGCGTACGGAGAGAGTGAGTTCGTCTTCAGCGGCCTGACGAAGAGGCCGGCTACCCGCGTCGCGCCGTCACTCGTGGCGGAATCGCCGGTCAACATCGAATGTACGCTCCGGCAGATCGTAGAGACCGGCGAGGAACCGGGCTCGTCGTCCGTCATCTTCGGCACAATCGTTGCCATTCACGTCGACGATGCGATCCTGACCGACGAAAAGGTCGTTGATCCACACAAGTTGCGGACCGTCGGTCGGCTGGGCGGACCTTACTATGCCGATGTGACGGAGCCCTACGAAGTATCTGTGCCGAAGGCCTGACCCCGCGCGCCGGTTTACGTTGACGCGAAGCGGTCCGCGTTTTCGCGGTAGATTTTGCGGAGCACATCCGCCGGGAGATCGATGCCGCCGAGTCGTGGCGGATCGGCGTCCGGGTCTTCGATCGGGCTCTCTCCCACGTAGTCGGTTTCCCACATCTGCTGGTGTGCCCAATAGCGGCTGGCGTAGTGCTCGAAGGGATGGTGCGGGGCGGTGACGAGATCGCTACCGAACAGTATGCGGTCCGCGTGCGCGACGACCAGGTCGCGCACCGCTGTCGTGCGGGCCGCCACCTCGCGCACGATCCATTTGGTTGCGCTGGTATCGAGGTAGTAGTTGGGATATCGCTCGAGCCAGTCTGCCAGAAACCCGGGATCTTCGACATTGCCGCCGAAATGCGCGCCGATCACCCGTCGCGGCTGAACGTACTCTAGAAACCAGGCAAGCTGATCGTATTGGTCGCGTTTGCTGCCCCAGGTGGCTTCGTCGGCGTAGCGCCCTCCGGGTTTCCACCAGATCGTGGGGTCGGCAATGTGCGTCATGAACTCGTAGCCGAGGTCGAGCGCCGCGTCGATCACCGGACGCACCGACGGATGCTCCAGCGTAAGGTCGAAGCGGGCGCGCATGGGCGGCGCCATCCAGAACTTGCAGATGGTAGCGCCGCGCTCGCGAAACGCGGCAAGATCATGCGGCCATTGCGCAAGGACGTCGTCGGCGGAATCGCGCATCCGGTCCCAGCGCGGCACGGCGATGAAGCGCAGTCGATCGCCGAACGCGGCGCTCAGGTCATCGACTGCGTCCAACGGCGACATCGTGTAAACCCGTTGCACACCGTACAGGTCGGCGGCTTCGAAGAACCGTCGGCCGCCCGCGACGTCGCGAACGTGCGAGTGGATGTCGGTGATCCCGACCGCGACCTTGCGCGTCGGTGCTGTTCGGTAGTCGATGCCGAGCCGATTGTGCGGTTCGTGGGCCATCGTGCTACGAGCCCGGTCGTACGGGCGGATCATCGTCGCGCCCGCTGCCGCTGAAGAGCATATTGAAGGTCGGATCGGGAAACACCTCGGTGGTAGCGAACGCGCCATCGGGCAGCAGTCGATAACCGAGTGCTTGCGGCTTCTTGGATTCGCCATGCCCATCGCAGAAGACAACGTTGGCCCGACCGCGATGCCGCGGGTCGACCGCGGTTCGCGGGCTGGCGGCGTCGCCGGAGCCGCGGTCGGAGTTGTCCGTCAGTCGCGGCGGGTCGAGCGACCAGGCGTGATTGCCATTGGCTTCGAACATGGTGCCATCGTTCTCGTACGGGAGGCGTTGGTTTGTGGGCACGCCGGCGGCAGTGCCGAAGCTGTCGCCGGCCATCACGGTCGTGCCGAAGATCTTGATCCGCGTCCGATTGACCGGGAAGTTGATGAACCGGCCGGCGGCGCGGCGCGCGTTCCCGAGGAACTGGTAGTTGTATCCGTAAGCGTGGTTACGCTCGTCGATCCGGTCGGGGACCGTCGGGCACATGTAGGAGCCGCCATCGTAGTCCTGTCGGTCGAAGTCGGTCCTGGGCATGTTGAACGCGAACAGTCCGACATACTTGCCCATCGTCGCGATCCAGCGCGGCCGGTACTTCAATCCGTTACCGACCTCGTACCAGTTCGCCGGGTTCGACGTCCCGCCGCCGGCGTTGGCATAGCGCCCGGGGACCGAGATGTCGCGATTCTCGTCGGCGTACATGTGCCAGCCATGGGCGATTTGCCGGAGGTTGGAAAGGCAAGTGACCGAGCGCGCCTGCTCGCGCGCCCCACGCAGGGAAGGCAGCAGAATCGCGATCAGCAGCGATATGATCCCGACCACGACAAGAAGTTCGATGAGCGTGAATCCGGAGCGGAGTGAATTGCGGAGAGAAGCCCGGGTCATGTGTTCCTCCTTCAAGATGACCGATCGTCCGCAGAAGTACGCACCTTAGCGCCGTTGTTCCCGATCCACAACGAAAATGTAACCTGTAGAGAAATCCAAAATGTTGAATGTTGTGCGCGCTCCGCCGTGCCCGAAAGGCGGTTATGATGACCCAGCGCGCGGCTCGGTCGGCGGTACGTCGCCGTGGGTCGGCGTGGAAACGGGTGGGGCATACGGTACGAGGAATCGAAGGCGTGAATCTGATCAGACTCTGTATTACGCGGCCCGTCGGGGTGTCGGTCGGCGTGGCCCTCATGGTACTCTTCGGGCTGTTGGCGTTGTTGGCCATCCCGGTCCAGCTCACGCCGAACGTCGATACGCCGATCGTGACGATCACCACGAATTGGCGCGGCGCGAATCCCCAGGAAGTCGAACGCGAAATCGTTGATCGCCAGGAGGAACAGCTGCGCAGCGTGAAGGGGCTGCGCAAGATGACCAGCACGTCCAGCGACAACACCGCTACCGTCGTGCTGGAGTTCTACCCCGATATCGAAAAGAACGAAGCGCTCCGGGACGTGGTCGACAAGCTCAACCGCGTCAGCGGCTACCCCCTCGACATGGACGAGCCCAGCGTCGCCGCCGCGGACACAGCGCGCGATTCCGAAATCGCGTGGCTGATTCTCTACACGGAGAAAGGGAAAGATCGCGATGTCGCGACCCTGCGCGATTTTGCCTGGGACGAGATCAAGCCCTATCTGGACCGGGTCTACGGCATCGGCTCGACCGACATCTACGGCGGTCGCGAGCGTGAGGTGCAGGTGCGCGTCGATGCCGGTCGGCTTGCGGCCCGCGGCCTCACGTTCCGTCAGCTGGAGGACGCGTTGCGCGGCCAGAACGCGAACATCTCCGCGGGCACGCGTGTCCAGGGCAAGCGTGATGTCGCGATCCGTACGGTCGGGCAATACACGTCGGCGGAGGAAATTCTCGATACGGTGGTCTCGGACACGGCGGCGGGGCCGACTTACGTTCGCGACGTCGCTGACGTAGAGCGTACCCATCAACGGCCGCGGTCGTTCGTTCGCAGTATGGGACAGTATGTGCTGGCGTTTCCGGTACGGCGTGAGACCGGCACCAACGTCATGCAGGTCATGGAAGGGCTGCGCGCGGCGATCCGGCAGATCAACGAGGAAGTGCTGCAGGGCCGTGGTCTGAAACTCGAGCTCAAGCAGGTGTATGACGAGACGATCTACATCACCCAGGCCATCGATATGGTGCAGAACAACATCATGTACGGCGGCGCGCTGGCGATCGTCGTGCTGCTGCTCTTTCTGCGTAACATACGCGCGACGTTGATCGTCGCGGCGTCGATTCCGATTTCGGTGATCGGGACGTTTCTGGTCGTCACGCTGCTCGGGCGCACGATCAACGTCATCTCGCTTGCCGGTATGGCGTTCGCGGTAGGGATGGTCGTCGACAATGCGGTGGTCGTGCTCGAGAACATCTTCCGGCACAAGCAGCTGGGCAAGTCCTCGGACCGGGCGGCGTTGGATGGCACGAACGAAGTCTGGTCGGCTGTGCTGGCGAGCACGTTGACCACCGTTGCCGTCTTCGTGCCGGTGATTTTCGTTCGGGAAGAGGCCGGCCAGCTCTTCCGCGATATCAGCGTTGCGACGGTGGCTGCCGTGGCGCTCTCGCTGATCGTATCGATCACCGTGATTCCGACGGTCGCGGCGCGCATTCTTGGAACGCGCGTGCCGTCCGTTTCTGAGTCGGCGTCGGGTGGCGGTCAGCGCCGCGGCATCGTCGCCACGCTGGTTGGCGTCGTTGTTCGCAGTCGCGTTGCTTCATTGGTGGTGGTGGTCGGGATGGTGGCCGCGGTTGTCGTGCTGACGCCGTGGCTGGTGCCGCCGAAGAGTTACCTTCCCGCGGGCAATCGCAACCTGATCTTCGGCGGGCTTGCGACCCCTCCGGGGTATAGCATTCCCGAGTACCAGCGGATGGGCGCCATCGTGGAGCAGGTGGTAGCTCCGTATTGGGAAGTCGACGAGGGTAGTCCGGGCAAGCGACCGCTCGATCAGCATTGGATCGAGACCGTCAAGGAACTCGAGTCGCAAGGAAGGATTCCCGAGCTGGCGGTCAGTGAGGAGTCGCCGGGCGGCTTTTGGGCGGCGCTCGAGCGCGATCGGCTGCGCCGCGAGTGGTACACGCCGCCGCCGGCGATCGCGAACTTTTTCTACGTAGCGTTCGGGAACACGTGTTTCATGGGCGCGACCAGCCAGGATGATGCGAAGGTCGCGCCGCTGACGCGGTTGTTGACAAGCTCGGTGATGCAGCTTCCGGGTGTGTTCGGCGGGTTCGAGCAGAGCAGCCTGTTCCGGTTTGGCGGCGGGAACAACATCGAGGTGCAGGTGCGCGGCGACGATCTGGAAGCGGTCACGCAGGCCGCCGCCGCGCTGCAGGGGGAGTGCATGCGCCGGTTTACGCAGTACCCGCAAGCGAGCCCGACCAATTTTGCGATGGGGCGTCCCGAGTTGCAGATCCGACCGAATCGCGAAAGGGCGGCGGACGTCGGGATGTCCGTGCGTGACGTCGGCTTCATCGTCGAAGCCTGTGGCGATGGCGCCTACGTCGGCGACTACCGCGAAACGGACGGCGATATCGTCGATCTCGTTCTGCTCGTTGCCGGGCAGCGTGACCGGCCGACGCGCGCGATCGGCCAGGTTCCGATCTTCACACCGAGCGGTCAGATCGCACCGTTGTCAGCCGCCGTCGACTTGCTGGACACGACCTCGCTCGAGCAGATCAACCATATCGAGCGTCAGCGAGCCGTCACGCTCAGCGTCCAGCCGGCGGAGACGATGGCACTGGAAACACTGATGAACCTGCTCGAGGACGAGATCGTCCCTCAGCTTCGCGATGCCGGTGCCATCAGGCCCGGCGTGCTGATCAGCTTCACGGGCAACGCCGACAAACTGGTCGAGGCACGGAACACGATGGTCGGCGAGTGGGTCGGGTGGAACTTCGACAGTGTCGTGAACATCGTCTCGAGCCGCTTCTTTCTCAGTATCCTGATCGTCTATCTGTTGATGGCGGCGCTGTTCGAGAGCTGGCTCTATCCGTTCGTGATCATGTTCAGCGTGCCGATGGCGATTCTCGGCGGGTTCCTCGGACTGACGCTGGCCCGGATCGGAACGTTGCTGACAAACACGCAGCCCGTGCAGCAGCTGGACGTGCTCACTTTTCTCGGGTTCGTGATCCTGATCGGTATCGTGGTGAACAACGCGATTCTGCTGGTACACCAATCGCTGACGCACATGCGCAGCCACGGCATGGCCCCAATCGATGCGATCCGCGAAGCGGTGCGCGTCCGCGCCCGGCCGGTGTTGATGACCAGCCTGACGACGTTCGTCGGTCAGCTTCCGCTCGCGGTGATCCCCGGTGCGGGTAGCGAACTCTATCGCGGTCTGGCCGCTGTCATGTTGGGCGGGATGCTGGTTTCGACGATTGGTACGCTCGTTGTCGTTCCGGCCGCGATGTCGCTGGTCTCGGCTGCCCGCGAGTTCTTCGTTGGCGACGCCGCTGCCGCCGCGACCCAGCCCGTGGTCGCGCGCGACGCCTGATCGGACGAACGAGCCGCGAGCGCGAGTGGCGCGCCTTAGACCTTAACCCGGTCCTGACACGACTGGTCAGCGCTGCGCGAACGCGGTAATATCGAGTCTTGGGTTTTGGCACGCGTCGCTGGCGGCGACGATCCACGGAAGGTCTTTCGGCTCCCAGAGGTTGGCATGTTTACTCGGATCTCCATCGTATGTTGGTGCTCGATTGCGGCATTGGCAACCGGGTGTGCGGGTGGGGCGGCGACGGTCGGCAGCGGCGTGACGCGCGCCGAGCAGTTCTACGGCGACCTCGGCATCACCGGCCACGAGAACAACATCCATGTCCTCCGGGGCTCGCAGGTGCGTCGACTATCGATCATCGGGGACCGCAACCAGATCAAGTTCGACGCGGGCTGCACGCTCGGGAAGGTCGAGATCTGGGGCGAAGAGAACACGATCACGGTGCCGGCGTACTTGGTGATCCGTCGATCGATCATTGGTCACGGCAACACGATCGTTCGAACACGGGATCTGCCCGGTGACGACGGCGCGCCGGATCAGGCGGGCTACGTACCGGTCTATATTCCGGAGCAGACGCAGGATTCGCCGCCGCCCGCGGGCGAGGTCGGTGAAATGCGTCCGAGCGAGTAGTCCGGTTCGCTACAATCCACGGGGGAACGTTGGAAGGGGCGCCCGCACGGGAGGAGCATCCAATGGCTGCCGAGTGGTACTATGTCGAGAATGGCGAATCGCGCGGTCCGATCACGCGTGACGATCTGATCACGCGCTTGCCGGGTCTGGAAGGCGATCAGACGCTGGTCTTCGGTCCCGGGATGAGTTCCTGGATTGCCGCGGGACACGTCTCCGCGCTGCGCACCGCAGGTGGTCCGACGAGCCAGGCGCCGCCTCCGACGCCGGTCAGTCGTCGATCCGACGAGATTGACTACGAGATCACCGGCGACGATATGCAGTTTGTCGAGGTCGAACTCGACCCCGGCGAGATGGTCATCGCCGAAGCAGGCGCGATGATGTACATGACGCCCGGCATCAAGATGGAGACCAAGTTCGGCGATCCGAGTCGGCAGGAGAGCGGGATCTTCGGCAAGATGCTCTCGGCCGGCAAGCGCGTCCTGACCGGCGAGTCGTTGTTCATGACCGTCTTCACCGGAACCGGTCCCGCGAAGCAGCAGGTCGCGTTCGCCGCTCCTTATCCCGGCAAGATCGTTCCGATGGACCTCGCGCAACTCGGCGGCGAGATGCTCTGCCAGAAGGATTCATTCTTGTGTGCAGCCCGCGGCGTCGAGATCGGCATCGCATTCACCAAGCGTTTCGGGGCCGGTTTGTTTGGCGGCGAGGGTTTCATTCTGCAGCGTTTGCGCGGCGATGGGCTCGCGTTTGTCCACGCCGGCGGCACGCTCTGTCAGCACGATCTCGCGGCCGGTCAATCCCTGAAGGTCGATACCGGCTGTCTCGTGGCGTTCCAGCCGACCGTCAACTATGACATCCGTTTCGTCGGCGGCTTCAAGAACACGTTGTTTGGCGGCGAGGGGCTTTTCTTCGCGGAGTTGACCGGCCCCGGTTCCGTCTGGCTGCAATCACTTCCATTCTCGCGGCTCGCCGGCCGAATGGCCGCCGCCCGCACGTCGCACAAAGGCGAAGGCAGTATCCTCGGCGGTCTCGGCGACCTCCTCGACGGCGATGGCTGAGGTGTCGCCGGGCGTCTCGCGAAGGTCGACGGTTCGGTGTAAACTCCGCGCTTCGCGTCGGTGATCGACGGCGGGTCGACGCTGGGCGTGTCATGTTTGTCCAAACCATGCGGAGCACCAACTCATGAGGCGCGCAAAGATCACCATTATCGGAGCCGGAAACGTCGGAGCGACCTGTGCCCACTGGGCCGCTGCCAAAGAGCTCGGCGACATCGTGCTCCTGGATATCGTCGACGGCATGCCGCAAGGCAAGGCCCTCGACCTCTTCGAAGCCTCGCCGGTGGAGGGGTACGACGCCGCGATCGTGGGCACCAACAGCTACGATGACACCGCCGGCAGCGATATCGTGATCATCACCTCCGGCATCGCTCGCAAACCCGGTATGAGCCGCGACGAATTGCTCGAAACCAACGTCAAGATCGTCTCGTCCGTCACCGAGCAGGTGGTTCAGAAAAGCCCCGATGCAGTCCTGATCATCGTCTCCAATCCGCTGGATGCAATGGTCTATACCGCGCACAAAGTCTCCGGCTTCCCGACCAATCGCGTCGTCGGCCAGGCCGGCGTACTCGACGCCGCGCGTTATCGGGCGTTCCTGGCGATGGAGATCGGCTGCAGTGTCGAGGACATCTCGGCGATGCTGATGGGCGGGCACGGCGACGACATGGTCCCGCTGCCGCGATACACGACCGTGGCGGGGATTCCCGTGATGCAGCTGGTTTCGGCGGGCAAGCTGGACGAGATCGTGCTGCGGACCCGCAACGGCGGTGCCGAAATCGTCAACCTGCTCAAGTCGGGCAGCGCCTACTATGCTCCGTCAGCGGCCACTGTCGCGATGGCAGAGTCGATCATTCGCGACAAGAAGCGGGTATTCCCGTGTGCGGCACATTGCGACAAGGAGTACGGCGTCGGCGGCTTTTTCGTCGGTGTGCCGTGCGTGCTGGGCAAGGCCGGCGTGGAGAAGGTCCTCGAGATCGAGCTGGACAGTCGCGAGAAGGAGATGTTCCACTCCAGCGTCGAGCACGTGAAGGAGCTCTGTGCCCAGACCGACGGTTTCCTCAGCAAATAGTTATCGGTCGTCTGTGCGGCTCGTCGGGCGCTGCTGCGTAGCGGACACGCGGTCTCGTATTTGTTTCTTGGTTTGGCCCCTCGTTTGAGTATACTGGATAGATCCAGTCTCTTTTTCAGCGTCAGGTTTGAGGCTCTTTGTGACCTTGGAGGGTTACTGCATGCGAAATTGGCTAGTGGTTCCAGCGGGAATGATTCTGTGTTTTTATGGGCTGTCGGCGGTCACGCCGCAGGTTGCGGTTACCAAGGCCGATGGGCAGCAGGAGACTGCCGGCGACATGGCGACCGCGGCTGCACGGTCCGAGGGCGCAGCGCTCGGCATTGAGATCGGGCCGGACGTCATCGTCGGCGACCTGAATGGTGTTCGGCATTACGGCGCCCTCGAGGTCGAGCCGGGCGTCTACATGTCCGCGTACTCCATCGGGACCACCTCGTGCAACATCGGTGACTTCCGAGCGGATTGGTTCGATGGCACCAATCGGCACCCGGTCATCGCCCAGAACCTGTACCGTCTGAAGGACGGTGTCATGGAGCAGATCGGCCAGTCGTGGCTGAAGCACTCCTTCGCCACCATCAACAACGGAATCTGCGGCGCTTGCGACGGTCAGCTCGGTCAGGTGCTCGGCATCGGTTGCTCCGACCCGTACGGCACGTCGCTGAACGGCGGCCAGCGCCGGCTCGGGCCGAAGTTCGAGGTCAATCCGTTCACGGGTGCGTACCCTTGGCCGCACACGGCCCGCAACCAGTCGGGTGACGCGATCTACAAGCGGGCGCAGGTGCCGGTCGAGGACGTGAATCCGGCGCTCAACAGCGGCGCCTTGTACTTTGGCGAAGGCCACTACGTCACTACGGACGAGGCTGCCTGGGGCACGCAGTTCAACAACGCCTCCTATCGCCAGTTCGTTGTCGGTAGCGGTTCGCCGACGGGCGGCTACAACATGAGCATGCTCGGCCAGACGCAGCGCGAGAAGCCGGCGATCCAGGCCTGGGCCGATTTCGATCCGGGCGCTACGGTTGTCGAAGTGATGGTGCCGAATGAGGGCCTGCTGCACTTGGGTTACAAGGTCAGCGACAACGGCAACGGCACGTGGCACTACGAGTACGCGGTCCACAACCAGAACAGCGACCGCTCGGTCGGTTCGTTCTCGGTGCCGAATGGTGACGATGCGACCAATATCGGCTTCCATGATGTGCACTATCACAGTGGCGAGCCCTACGACGGGACTGACTGGACGGGCACGGTCGCTTCCGGTGCGGGCGACCTCACCTGGGCGACGACCTCGTTCGCGACCGATGCGAATGCGAACGCGATTCGCTGGAGCACGATGTACAACTTCCGATTCGACTCGCCGCATGCGCCGGAAGAGGGTCAGGTCGAGCTCGGGCTGTTCAAGCCGGGCACGCCGAACTCGGTCTTCGTGACGGCGATGGTGCCGAGCGCGGCGCCGGAACTCCCGGGTGACATGAATTGCGACGGTGTCGTCGGTGTCGGCGATATCAACCCGTTCGTCCTGGCGTTGACGGATACGGACGCCTACCGCGCCCAGTTCCCGGATTGCAACGCCTTGAATGGTGACTGCAACGACGATGGCTCGATCACGGTCGGCGACATCAACT